>PCWN01000007.1:313076-313279 GCA_002787355.1 Candidatus Magasanikbacteria bacterium CG11_big_fil_rev_8_21_14_0_20_39_34 | reverse complement strand
CAGAACCAGAGGAAGGAATAGAGGGACCAAGAAACTTTACAGCACGAATAGGAGATACAGAGGTTTTGGTTGGGAGACCACGTGGAGATGCAGGCCAACCATATGAGCTTTATTTACCACAGGTAATACCCGATGAAATAGATCTCGACGATGATGAAGATGGTCCAGAGAAAATTTACGAGCAAACCATAAGTTTTCGTGGA
>PCWN01000007.1:184861-313064 GCA_002787355.1 Candidatus Magasanikbacteria bacterium CG11_big_fil_rev_8_21_14_0_20_39_34 | reverse complement strand
ATTAGAGATATGGATGCAGCCAGAAAAAATGGTGAGGAAGTCTCTGTTAACGATGTGTACAGAGCCATGCAAAAGTTTATTGATGGGCTTCAAGAAGAAAGAAGTGCTACTTAAAAAATAAAAAGACAAGATAAAAATACTCTTCAGAAAAGAGTATTTTTATTTAATTATTGTGAATCAATGTAAAATTTGATAAAACTTTGGTAGGCGTTTCGAGTATTCATGGAGGGTTTTATATATCTAAAACCCTCCTACACTACTGCAGGGCATTTTTCAAAATACTCGTGATTTCAAGAATTTCTTCTTCAGGAGTCGTTGTTCTCCTATCTGGGCGGTAAAGAAATTTTCTGGGTTCATAATTCCAAATGCCTGTGTCTCCTTCTTTTCTTGGTATGAGATGAAAATGGATATGCGGAACTGTTTGACCTGCAACTTCATGCTCGTTGAGTGCGTAGTTAAATCCCACGGCACCAAATGATTTTTGAAGTGCTTTTTTTAGGAGTAGGGTAATTTGTAGAATAGAGGCCCATTCTTGTGGTTGGAGATCATCTATTACGGCAATACACCGTTTGGGACAGATAAGTATATGTCCGGGGACAATAGGCATTTTGGTAGGAAAGGCCCAAGCGTATTCATCTTCTAATATGGTGCGCATTTGAATTTCTGGAAGACTACAAAAGTCACATTGGGAAGTTTTCATACCAATTCAAACTTTATGATTTTTACTTTTGTGTCAGGTGTTACTTCACGTTTGTAATATTCTGTATACCTTTTATACATTTCTTCATCTGAAACAAATTTTTCATGTCCGGCCCAGTCTTCCTCTGTTAGGTTTTGGAAAGTCGTTTCTTTTACGTCTATAATTTTTGCTGTCGCAAATTCTTCTCCTGTTTCCCATACCAAAAAATTGAGCACATCACCTTCTGTCAAATCCTTATCATCAAAGAGTCTCCATGTGGTGTCCTTTTCTCCCTGAAGAATAAGTTTACTCAAATTTTCTCTAAATTTTATGGATTTCATAAACTAAGACATTACTTTATATTTTTCTCAATCATTTTAACTTTCTCTTTTTTCCCATAAAGCGAATGTATCGTCATCTGGATCCGTAAGTCGTTTAAAAAATTTTTCAAGCTCAGTATCTGGTGGCGGGGAGTAGTCCATTATAGAGAGGATACCTTTTGGTTTTAATACACGAGCTATTTCTGCTATAAGTTTTGGAAAATCATGTGTGTACTTGGTATCATCGAAGGTTCCTCTGCCATGCACTATATCTATACTGGAATCTGCAAAAGGCATATGGTAAGCATCTGCTTTTACAGGGTTTGCTTCTGCTGAAACTCCTGCCGAGTCATAATCAAGACTTATTGATGTAACTCCTTGTTGGTTTAAATATTTTGAAAGTTCACCTTTTCCTCCACCAAGATCTAAGAGTATAGGATTATCAAGAATATCTTTTCTTCCTGCTTTGTTGAGTTGACTTACCATTGATCTGTAAACCATTGCTGCATTTTCAGGAGTATTTGTAATATCTTGACTTATGGTATGGAATAAATCCTGCATTCTTCTTTCATCCATATACGTATAGATTAGTAATCCCTTTATAAACTTTTTTTCAGACAAATAGAGTCACCGGAGGCTGTGATATCTATTGGGGCTGGTTGTTCTTCTACAAAGCCATTGCGTTTATAGAATGCAATAGCATTGGGGTTTTCAAGAACCGTTCCCGCATAAACAGTTTTATATCCGTTTTCTTTTGCAAAAGAAAGTGCTGTATCCAAGAGTTCTCTCCCAAGTCCTTGCTTACGATAATCTTTCCTTACGATCATTCTTTTGAGGTATGCAATATCCGTGGTTTTTTCAAAAATAGCAGCGGTACCTACCAATTCATTGTTTTCCAGTGCTATCCAAAAGTTACTGCGGTCACTCTTCTGGTATGTACCGGATACATCATAAATATCGGGCCGCTCATATCCAACAAAATGTAACTCGCTTTCATACACTTGTAAAATAAGATGAATCACTTCATCTTTATATGTTTCTGTGTAGGGGAGAATGGTTGCCATCTAAGCTTCTATGTTGTGGAATTTTCCAATGCCTTTTTGAGATCTATAATTGCCTTTTGTTTTGATTCAAAAAGTATGGTAAATAAACCAGCTTCTTTTGCTGCATCTGTATTTGCTTCACTATCGTCAATAAAAAGTATTTCACTTGGTTCAAGTCCAATCTTTTCTGCAATTCTGTTATATGCCTCTGGATCATCTTTTTTCAAGTTGAGACGTGCACCACTAAAAATATCTTTAAATATTCCATTCATTTGTTCTTTTAGTGGTGGCCATTCTTGAATATATTTTGTGGTAAACATATAGATATCTATATGTTTATTTATACTTTTATAAAAAGAAAGAAGTTCTTCATTCAGAAAAAAATATTTATGAATGTCATAATTGGGATCTTCCTTTAAGCTTTCATGAAGTGCATTAAGTTTTCCTGTATAGTTTTCATCCACAGGGAACAGGAGTGTACGAGATAAGTCACTAAGAATGGCTTTTAACATACTGGCAACTTTTTTTAATATTTATTCCCTCTCTACCTTCTGACCATCACTTGTGTCCTCAAGCACATACCCAAGGGATTGGATCTCCTCACGCAGAAGATCTGCAAGCTCCCAATTTTTTTCATCACGAGCTTTTTGTCGGCGATCAAGCAGAGACTGTACATCATCTGAGATATCTACTTTTTCTATATCATGGAGTCTAAGTCCAAGAATCTTGTCAAATTCAATTATGGTTTCGAGGTCTACGAGGTTATCTTTGAGTCCCATAAAGAGTACCGCCAAAGCTTCTGGCATGTTGAGGTCATCTTTCACGGCTTTCATAAATTCCTCATGAATGCGAGGGTCGCGTGCGGTATGCTCTGGAATTTCGCGTACCATACGCTTGAGCTTTTTGTACCCGGCCGCTGCAGCCTCCAGTGCCTCAAAAGAAAAATTGAGCTGCTTGCGGTAGTGCGTTTGCAAGAGGAAGAAACGATAGGCAAGGGGATCAATATTTTTTTCTTTAAGGGTTTGCAGAGTAATAAAGTTTTCTCCAGATTTTGCCATTTTTTCACTATCTATAAGAAGAAATTCTCCATGAAGCCAAAAATTTACCCAAGGCTTTATACCGGTTGCTGCCTCCGTCTGTGCAATCTCATTGGTATGATGCACCGGAATATGATCAATCCCTCCACAATGAATATCAAAATGTTCTCCAAGATACTTTACCGCCATGGCACTACATTCTATGTGCCAGCCGGGGAATCCTTTTCTTCCAAATGCATCCCATTCCATCTGTCTATTTTCTCCTTCTTTGCTCCATTTCCAAAGAGCAAAGTCGTGCGGGTTCTTTTTTTCTCCCATTTCTACGCGGGCCCCTGCTTGGAGTTGTTGATTTTGGAGGTTCGCGAGTTTTCCGTAATCATCAATCTTGGTCGTATCAAAGTATAGGGCGTCACTGGTTTCATAGGTAAAACCCTTGTCCATGAGTGTTTGCACCATAGCAATCTGCTCAGGAATGTGGTCTGTAGCTTTACACCAGGTATTTGGCTCCAAAATATTGAGGTCAATCATATTTTGCTCAAAAGCCTGTGTATACATGCGTGCAATATCCCAAGCGGATTTTCCTTCTCGCTTTGATCCTTTTTCCATTTTATCCTCACCAAGATCTGCGTCACCGGTGATATGTCCTACATCGGTAATATTCATGACATGATTTACTTGGTAGCCTTTCGCCTTGAGAGCTCGGACAAGAATATCTTCAAAGACATAGGTTCTGAGGTTCCCAATGTGAACATAATTGTAAACGGTAGGGCCACAAGTATACAGACCAATGTGTCCGGGAGTAATCGCTTCCAGGGGTTCTTTCTTTCTGCTGAGGGTATTAAAAAGATGTATCATAAGGGATGTATATTCATAATCTATGGTTGAAGTGTAACGGTTTTATCCACTTTTGGCAAGGTACTATTTCTCCAAAAAAGAGAGGAGTCTACCATTAATTTTTGATTGGTTTGCGTAATATGTTTTCTTAAAAAAGAAAGGTATGGTATAATAAACACAATATTTATTGATTTTCCATTTTTATAATGTATGTTTGGAAAAAATAAAAGTGATTCTTTTTTGGGAGTAGACATTGGTGCGGGTGGAATAAAACTTGTGGAGCTCAAAAAAACAAAAGGGCGGCCACAATTGTGGACATATGGTCTTGCTGATGCGGATTTGGATGTCCATTTACATGGAGTGCATCATGATGAGTTGGCAGAAGAACCCATGCCAGAGATTCATCAGATTGCTCCACGTATGCGGCCGGAAATGGAAAAAGAAGAACCAAAAAAACAAAAGTCAACCAAATTTGCTCATTTTGAAGATGATGCACGTGTAGAAAAATACGGTGCTATTTTGAAACAACTTCTCAAAGAAGCAAAGGTGACATCTTCTTACGCAACGGCAAGTTTGCCGGTTTCCTATATCTTTCATGCATTGGTGACCCTCCCAAAGGTAGATGAAAAAGAACTCAATCATCATATCCGCGCAAAGATAAAGAAGATGCTTCCCAATGAAATTGATGATATGCAAATTGTTTTCCAGAAGGTTCCAGATATAGATGGGCGTGATCCAAAGTTTTTTAAATATTTGGTCACGGCAGCTCCCAAACAACTGGTAGCTTTTTATACCGCTATCTTTGAAAAAGCTGGATTGCAACTTCAGGAGTTGGAAACAGAAGCTTTTGCTCTTGCTCGTGCACTTGTGGGTCTTGATAAATCTACATCCATGATTGTAGATATTGGAGCGGAGCGTACCAACTTTTTTATTGTAGATCAGGGACTCCCTATGACCCACAGAAGTATCCAAATGGGTGGGCAGTCTATTGATACTATTTTGGCGGCACATCTTGGAGTAGACCAAAAACTTGCACAACAGATAAAGCTAGATATCAGCGATCAAGAAAAGATGAATGTCCCAGATAGTTTATTTCATCCGGTTATAGACCCTATTATCAAAGAAATTGAATACAGTTTTAATTTGTTTTTGAAACAAAATGGAAATGAAGAAAAAAAACCTGAAAAGATCATCTTGACTGGAGGTTCCGCGGTTTTTCCTTTGTTTAAAGATTTTATAGAACAGCGTTTTCCTATGCGTGTTTTTGTAGGAGATCCATGGGCAAGGGTGGTGTACCAACAGGGATTAAAATCCGTATTGGATACCATTGGGCCACGTATGGGAGTAACCATTGGGCTTGCTATGCGCAACATTGTGTAAAACTGTATTGCAATAATTTTCTTTTTGTAGAATAATGTGAGTGTTGTAGGAAAACCAATATTTTGATATACTAAGTTTGAAGTGTTTAAATTACATTCCTTATGCCCAAAAAAGTAGAAAACGTTCATGTACTTATCATTGAAGATGATTCGTTTTTGGCAAATATTTACAAAACTAAATTTGAAATGGAAGGGTTCAAGGTAAGCGTTTCAGATAATGGTGAATCTGGACTTGCAGATATTAAAAAGAAAAAACCAGATATTGTTTTATTAGATATCCTGCTTCCCAAAATGGATGGGTTTACGGTACTCGAGCATGCCAAAGCAGACAAAGAAGTTGCCGATATTCCCGTTATCCTTTTAACCAATCTTGGTCAAAAGGATGATGTAGACAAAGGGCTTGACCTTGGAGCGGAGGACTACCTCATCAAGGCTCATTTCAAGCCATCTGAAACGGTGGAGAAAGTAAAAAAAGTCCTAAATATTTAGGAGATGTTACAGAGATTGTAGCGTCTGCTTTTTGATGGATTCAAATATGAACGAAACCACTATGAGGGGAGGTGACAAACATGAATAAAAAGGGTTTTACACTTATTGAGCTTTTGGTTGTAATTGCAATCATCGGTTTGTTGTCTACACTTGCTGTAGTCGCACTCGGTTCTGCAAGAACAAAAGCAAGAGACTCAAAACGTCTTTCAGATATAAAACAGGTCCAAACAGCTTTGGAACTGTATTATACCGATCAAAACGCATACCCAAGTCAACAAGGCATCGTTCTTGGAGCTTCTACGACAACCTGTCTAAATGCTGCAAGTGGATTTACGGATGCTGCAAGTTGTGGATCTAGTCCATATATGGGACTCGTTCCATCTGACCCGGGAAGTTTTGAATATCGATACTCTTCTACCGGTACAAGATTTTCGATTACAGGATCTCTTGAGACAAATGTTTCACCACTTAACGCAGGAGCATTTACTGCAACACAAGATGGTATAACAAACTAGTCGTGGATATAGTCAAAAACACCGTTCCTCAAAGGAGCGGTGTTTTTTTGTGGTATAATAGGTATAACTATTATTTTTGATATCCCATATGGAGAATTTTCTTTTACTTTTTGTATTATTTTGTCTTGGGGCCTGCTTTGGAAGTTTTATCCATGCTTGGGTATACAGAAAACATCATGGGCAATCTATTTTCCGTGGAAGATCAAAATGCATTCATACGGAAAAGGCTTTGCGTTGGTTTGAAAATATTCCTTTGGTAAGCTTTATTCTCCAAGGAGGAAGATCCAGATATACCAAAGAACGTCTTTCCTACACGTTTTTTCTTGCAGAACTTGGTTTTGCTCTTGGTTTTTGTCTTATCTTGCTTGCGGACCAGTATGCGTTTTCTTTGCTTTTTTTTAGAAATCTCATTTTATTTTGTATTCTTGGATTTACCTTTTTTTATGATCTAAAATTTGGTGAGATTCACGATGCTTGGTCTACGCTTCCAGCTGTCCTTTTGCTTCCCTTTGCAGTATTTTTTGGATGGCAGAGCTTCAATAGCCTTGCCTGGGGTATTCTCATAGGTTTTGGTTTTTTCTTTTTGCAATATATGCTTTCAAAAGGAAGATGGATTGGTGGTGGGGATGTGCGTCTTGGATTCTTTATGGGGGTAATACTTGGGTTTCCTGGGATTTTGGTAGCACTTATGTTAGCATATGTAGGCGGTGCTTTGGTGAGTTTGGTGCTAGTAGCACTCAAGAAAAAGACTCTCGCTTCTCAGACTCCATTTGGAACATATTTAAGTATTGCTACTTTTGCCACACTGTTATGGGGGACGGCTGTCATTGATTGGTACTTAAGGTTTCTTACAGTATGATAAAAAAAATTGTAGGTGCATTGTGTTTTGATGATAAGGGACGAATCCTTTTAATGCATCGGGATAACAAACCAGAGATAGCCTTTCCAAATCAATGGTCGCTTTTTGGTGGTCATGTGGAAGAAGGTGAAACAGATAGAGAGGCAATTTCTCGAGAGGTAGAAGAAGAAACAGGGTTGTCGGGAATTCCGTTTGACGTTTGTATGGAAAATGTTTCTATTCCTGGGATAGATTGTTTGTATACTTTTTTTCAAGCTCATTTTTTAGAACCCGTAGCTATTAATTTACAAGAAGGGCAGGGATATGGATTTGTTTCCATTTCGTATGCATTGGAAAAAATGGATCTCTCAGATTCTGCTCGTTTTGCTCTTAAAAATTGTGTATGAAACATGAAATAAAATATCGTATAGAATCTATTCACAAAATGGATCATGCACTTTCTGCATTTGGGGCAATTTTTGAATTAGAAAAACAAGTAATTGATATTTATTTTGCAGTGCCAGATGGTGGTGTAGTAAAAATTATAGAAGAGGGGAGATCCCAGACTCTTATAGAGTTAAAAAAAAGAAATTCGGGCTTTGATTTGGTTCAAAATACGCCATTGCAGGATGTAGAGGCAAAAATTGCAGAACTTTCAGAAAAGTATGGAGTAAAAGCAGTATTGCATAGAACAACACATTGTTGGAGTTACCAAGGAATGGAAATTTCTACACATCATATTTCCGGAAGAGGTGATTTTCTTATTTTTACACTAGAAAATGATGAAGATGCAGAGGCCATGGTATCGCAATGTCGTGATCAGTTGAATATAAAAGAAGAAGAAAAAATTACGGTCCCATTTTCTGATCTCCCAGAGACCGGTGAAGTACGTTTGCAAACGCATGTTGCGGTGTTTGTATTTTTGGTACGAGAAAATAAAATTTTCCTTATAGAGCGAGCAAATACTGGGTATATGGATGGTTTTTTTGGACTTCCTTCCGGACATGCACAGGAGGCAGAATCTTTGTATAGTGCGGCTATTCGTGAGGCAGAAGAAGAAGCAGGAGTTCACATCAAGAAGGAAAATTTAAAGCACATTCATACTCGATATAGAAACCGAGGACGAGCATACATGGATATATATTTTATGTGTGAAGAATGGGAAGGAGAACCATTTGCAAGTGAAAAAGAAAAAAGTGGGATCTGTGGTTGGTTTGCAGATACCGAATTTCCTGAGAAAACCGTTGCCTATGTTTTTCAGGCGTGGAGTGAATACAAAAAGGGGAACCCATTTTCTGAAGAAGGTTCCGCACTTATAAAGTAGAAAAGTATGTCAGACAAAAACATAGAAAAAAAGATTGAGAAACTCCGTGCCCAGGTAGATGATCTTCGCTATAGGTATCATGTAAAAAATGATCCGGAGGTTACAGATAAAATGTATGAAGGACTCATGGATGAACTGAAAAAATTGGAGCAACAGTATCCGGAATTTTTATCCCCCGACTCTCCTACACAACGTGTGGCAGGAGAACCCTTAGAGAAATTTGAAAAGGTAGTCCATGAGGTTCCGCAGTGGTCTTTTGATGACGCATTTTGTGTGGAAGACTTAGAAAATTGGGAAGAGAGAAATGCAAAAATTTTGGAAAAAATATATGGGACACGTCCCAAAGATTTAAATTATTCAGTGGAGCTTAAGATTGATGGTTTACATATGGTTCTCACCTATGAAAAGGGGATTTTGCAGACTGCCGCAACCCGTGGAGATGGAAAGATTGGTGAAAATGTTACACAGAATATGAAAACCATTGAAACGGTACCTCTGAAATTAGATGAGCCGCTTGATATAGTTGTTGAGGGAGAAGTATGGATGGGAACAACTATGTTTGAAAGGATGAATAAAGAAAGAGAAAAAAATGGGGAAGTGCTTTATGCCAATCCACGCAATGTTGCCGCCGGAACGATGCGTCAGCTTGATGCAAAAATTGTTGCAAGCAGAAAATTAAGTTTTACCGCATACGACATTTCTCTTGTAAAAGGAGAATCGATACATCTTTCTTTGGAAACGCAAGAGAGTGAACTCAAAATTTTATCCAAACTTGGATTCCTTACCGAAAAGCACTCTACCATTTGTAAAAATATTCCAGATGTAATGAAGGAATATGAAAAGTGGCACAAACGAGAAAAAAGCCAAGAGTTTTGGGTAGATGGTTTGGTATTGAAAGTAAATCAAAAAGAATATCAAGATGCCCTTGGTTTTACGGGAAAGTCACCCCGTTGGGCAATTGCCTTGAAATTTCCTGCAGAACAGGGAACCACAAAAATAAAAGATATATATGTGCAAGTTGGCAGGACAGGAGTCCTTACTCCTGTAGCCTTGATGGAACCGGTGCAGCTTGCCGGTACCACGGTTACCCATGCAACCCTTCATAATTTTGACGAAATAGAACGCCTTGGGGTGCGAGTCGGGGATCATGTTGTGGTAGAAAAGGCTGGAGACATCATTCCAAAAGTTTTGCGGGTTCTTGAAAAAATGCGGGATGGAAGTGAGAAAAAAATTTCAGCTCCCAAAACGTGCTCTATTTGTCATGCGCAAGTAGAGCGAAAAGATATTACAGATAAAAAACAAGGAAAATCTGCGGGATATTTTTGTACAAACAAAAAGTGTTACTCGCAAGAATTACAGGGACTGAAGCATTTTGTTTCCAAAAAAGCTTTTAATATTGATGGGCTTTCTATAAAAATAGTTGAACAACTCCTCAATGAAGGAATAATAAAAAACGCAGCAGATCTCTACACCTTGAAAGTGGGGGATTTGGAACATTTGGAGCGGTTTGGAGAAAAGTCTGCACATAACCTTGTTGGTGCAATAGAAAATTCAAAGCGTGTAACGCTGGCACGGTTTCTTTTTGGGCTGGGCATTCCACAGGTGGGTGAAGAAACGGCACTTCGCATAGCAGAAACATTTGGGAGTATACAAAAAATTCAGAATGCCACAAAAGAGCAATTAGAATTGGTTGAAGATGTAGGCCCAAGAGTGGCAGAGTCCATTGCAGAGTTTTTTGCTGATCCGGATAAAAAAGTTCTCATTGAATCACTCCTGGAAAATGGAATACGGATAGAAAAACAAAAAAAGAAGAACTCACAAAAATTAGAAGGAAAAACATTTGTTCTTACCGGAACACTCTCCACCCTTACTCGTGATCAAGCAAAAGAAGTGATTCGTGCTCACGGTGGATCGGTTTCTTCTTCAGTAAGTAAAAATACAGATTATGTGCTGGCAGGAGAGAGTGCTGGAAGTAAGTTAGACAAGGCCAAAGATTTTAGGATAAAAATTTTGGATGAAGAAGATTTTTTGCAGTTATTGGGAGAAGAGCATCAATTATAGAATTTCTTTTCTAACACGAAGATTGCCACGTCGTCTCTACGGACTCCTCGCAATGACGGAGAGGAGGGGGTCATCCGGAGGCAGAGACAAATTGTCATTGCGAGCTGAGTATACAGCGTGGCAATCTACCTACCTGCACGTAATCCAGTTAATGACAGACAATCTTTATACAATACAAAAAAATTTTGTACAAACAAAAAAAGCCCCATTATTGAGACTCTTTATTGGAGTGTCGACGTCAGGAGCTTGGAGCTCGAGACGATCCCTCCATCACCAGTGACCCCGGGCAAAGGTCGAGACTGGTGGTCCTCGGTCAGAGGGTGAGAGAATCCGTCGATTCGGGTGTGGGTGTTTTCGGAATACCGTTTGTTGAAGGCTTCTATGTCCTTCCGGTTTTCTTCAACTACCTGAATCTTCAGACGTCGACTCGCCAATATATACCATTTTTTATATTTTGTCAAGAGGAGACCTGTGTATAAAACAAAAAAAAGCCTAAATTAAGGGCTTTTTTACATACTTATCCTTTTTTTGGGGTTGGGTCAAGAGGGTAAGCGCTTTTGACCGAGGAAGAAAGCGCTTATCGGCATTGGACACAGACCTCGCGGTTGCCCCAACTTGGTGGACTGCCGACTCCCTGACGATCAGGGAAACCCCTCTTTGCCGTGGTGGGCAATAGCTCTTTCATTTAAGCATAGAAAAAAAGAAATGTCTAGTGTCTCAGAGCAAGAAGAGAACTTGCATAGAAGGCTACATTGTATTAAAATAGGACTAAATTCACTATGAAATTAACTCCGCATGAAATAGAGGAGATTGCTCTTTTAGCACGACTTGAGCTTTCTGACTCAGAAAAAGAAATCTATGCCGAACAACTTTCGGTAATTTTTGATTATATTGAAATATTAAATGAAGTAGATACCGAAGATGTAGAAGAAACCTGTCAGGTAACCGGGCTTATGAATGTGACACGAGAAGATACCGTGGGAGAGCCAAATGATGCGGTTCAACAAAAAATTATAAATGCTTTTCCAGAAAAGGTTGGATCATTACTCAAAGTAAAAAAAGTTTTTGAATAGAGTATGAATTTGAATGAACTTACTTTAAAACAAGCCTATGAGGGGTTAAAGGAAAAGAAATTTTCTTCTGTTGAGTTAACACAGGCTTGTTTGAAGCGTATAGAGGAAAGGAATAAAGACATCAATGCATTTATTACCGTTGCCTCAGAAGTTGCTTTGGAACAGGCAAAACGTGCAGATGAGATGATTGCGTCCGGCCAACAAAAAATGCTTACAGGTATTCCATATTCAGTGAAAGATGCTATCTGTGTGGAAGATATGCGTTCTACAGGATCTGCAAAGATTTTGGATAATTATATTGCACCCTATCCTGCTACGGTTATTAAAAAAATTCAAGAGCAGGGTGGCGTTATTCTTGGGAAGGTAAACTGTGATGCCTTTGGGCATGGTGCAAGTAACGAAAACTCCATGTATGGACCGGTAAAAAATCCACATGACCTCTCCAAAGTAGCAGGTGGGTCTTCCGGTGGTTCTGCGGCATCCGTTGCAGATCATATGTGTATATATGGTATTGCGGAAGATACTGGAGGATCTATTCGTTTTCCGGCAAGTTTGTGTGGAGTGGTTGGTTTACGGCCAAGCTATGGAAGAAATTCACGCTATGGAATCATGCCTATGGCCAGTTCTTTGGATACGGTAGGACCCATTGCAAAAACTTCAGAAGATATAGCAATCATTCTTGAGGCAATGGCCGGAAAAGATGAAAAAGATGGAACAACGGTAGATGTTCCGGTTCCACATTATGGAGAACATTTGGAAGAAGACATTTCAGGTTTACGGGTTGGAGTTCCAAAAGAATATTTTGAAATGGCTGGAATGGATGAAGAAACAAGAGTATTGGTTGAGAAAAAAATACAACAGTTTAAAGAATTAGGATGTGAGTTGGTGGAGGTAAGTCTTCCCTATACCAAATATGCCGTTCCGGTCTATTATATTCTAGTTCCTTCAGAAGACAGTTCAAACTTGGGGCGGCTTGATGGAATCCGCTATGGAGTCCGTGAAGAAGCAGATACTCTTCTTGGCATATATGCACAATCTCGTGCAAAAGGATTTCCTGAAGAAGTAAAAAGACGCATTATGATTGGTACCTATGCATTGTCTGCTGGATACTATGATGCCTATTACCGAAAAGCTCAAAAAGTGCGTACATTGATCAGTCAAGACTTTGAACGCGTTTTTAGAGAGGTAGATGTTTTGGTAACACCAACGTCACCATTTCCGGCATTTGATTTAGGAGAAAAATCAAGTGATCCGCTGGCTATGTATTTGGCAGATATTTTTGTAGGTCCTGCGGCAGTGGCTGGAATCCCTGGCATATCTCTTCCTGCTGGGAATACTACTGCGGGTCTACCGGTTGGATTGCAGATCATGGGCAAAAGGATGTCTGAAGAACTTTTGTTGAGGGTGGGGCATCAGATCCAATAATCATTTATGGAGAAGGAAAAAGAAATAAAAATTTTGTATACCAATTGGCAGGGAGAAACAAGGGTACGAACCATTATTCCAAAAGAAATAATTTTTACAGAGACTCCATGGCATGGAGAAGCTCAGTGGTGTTTGCGAGCACTTGATACGGAAAAAGGAGAAGAGAGAACTTTTGCTTGCAAAGACATTCGTTCTTGGTTTACCACATAACTCACCATAATCATTTTTATGAAGAAAAAACCATACAACCATAAAAGGAGGTTTGGATATATCATGCGTGAAAAAGGGGATTTCCGTCAATCATGGAGAATTTTTCGTATCATGGCGGAATTTGTGGAGGGATATCAATTTCTTTCTGAATTAAAAAATGAAGTGACTATTTTAGGTTCTGCCAGATTTCATCCAGATGAATCTTATTACAAAGTAGCCTATGAAATTGGAAAAATTTTAGCGGAAAATAATTTTACTACTATTACCGGAGGGGGACCGGGGATTATGGAAGCGGCAAACAAAGGGGCATTTGAGGGGAAGGGCCAATCTGTGGGATTAAATATTGAGCTTCCTTTTGAACAAGTCTTGAATCCTTATGTAACTCGATCTACTTCATTTAACTACTTCTTCACCAGAAAGGTAATGCTTACGTCTCCTGCGCATGCTTTTGTGTATTTTCCGGGAGGATTTGGAACCATGGATGAGTTTTTTGAAGTTGTAGACCTTATGGAGTTGGGGATGATGAATAAATCACCAATTATTCTCGTTGGTTCATCATACTGGAAGCCACTTATTAAGTTTTTGAAATCATGTTGCATTGAGGGAGCGGGGTCTATGACCGCAGAACAAATAAACAGCTGGCATGTGGTAGACAGTGCACAAGAAGCTTTTAAATATATTAAAGGACATGATGACGCACATAATCAGACATGTGATCTCTCTGCAGATAACTTTCACTGTTTAGAAAATGTGAACTGGCGAGTTTTTAGAATCATGTCAGAGTTAGTTCAGGGATTTGAATTTGTGAGTGGTCTGGATAAGGATGTTACTATTTTGGGAACAAAAAGTATTCCAAAGAAAAGTCCATACTATCAGTCTGCACTCAAAGTTGGAAAGTTGGCGGTAAAACATGGATATACGGTTATTACAGGAGGAAAATATGGAATTGCAGAGGCGGTAAATCGAGGAGCTTTTCATGAGGGAGGAAGATCCATTGGAATTGGTATGGAAGTTGCTGGCCACAAGGAAGTAAATTCTTACCTTACAGATTCTATTATTTTCAAATTTCCGTTTACCAGAAAACTTATTGTGACAGCACCTTCTGATGCCTTTATATTTTTTCCTGGAGGGTTTGGTACCTTGCACCAACTCTTTGAGGTGTTAACATTGATGCAAACAAGTAAGATAAAGAAACGTCCGGTTATTCTTGTGGATCATAAATTTTGGTTGCCACTTCACAAATTTATCAAGAAGGTATTGGTGCATGATGTAGATACAGTTTCTGATGAAGATGATGAGCTCTACCAGATAGTAGACAACGAAGAACAAATTTTTGAAGTTATTTCAGAGTGGAAAAGTAACTAATTTTTTATGATTCCATACTTTCAATTTACCGTTGTACATCTGGGTCCCATACCTATTCAAGTATGGGGATTTTTTGTTGCGCTTGGAATGTTACTTTCTGTTTTTATTATTTATAAAAGAGCAAAAAGACTGTTTTCAAAAGAAGTGGCAGAAAAACTTATTGATATGGCAAGCTATGCTATTCTCTTTGGTCTTGTTTTTTCTCGGGTCTTTCATATTCTTTTTTATGATCTGTCATTTTACCTGGCTCATCCCATAGATATTATAAAAGTATGGGAAGGGGGACTTTCTTCCTACGGAGGTTTTGTTGGAGCATTTTTGGGTGGACTCTACTACGCCAGAAAAAAAGCATCGTTTTCCAAAAAGGATTTATCAGAAATTTTGGATATCTTTGCGTTTGGAGCGGTGTTTGGTTGGATTGTTGGAAGAGTAGGATGTTTTCTTATCCATGATCATCCGGGAACGTTGTCTCATTCTCTTTTAGCACTCAAAAGTCCGGGAGGACCACGCTTGGACATGGCGTTGATGGAAATTCTTGCCATGATTCCGCTTGCTCTTGCCTTTTTCTTTGTCCGCAAAAAGAAATTTTCCACAGGGTTTTTTGCAGGAATAGTGGCCATGTACTACGGTTTTGTACGATTTTTTCTTGATTTCTATAGAGCCACGGATCTTATCTACTCGGACGTGCGTATTTTGGGCTTGACACCGGCGCAATATTTTTCTATAGTCTTGTTCTGTTTGGGAGTTTGGATATTTTTGAGGAAAAAGAAAAGCTCCTAAAAAGAGGAACATATATTACGGAGAGGTGGCAGAGTGGTCGAATGCGCATCCTTGGAAAGGATGTGTACGGGAAACCGTACCGCGGGTTCGAATCCCGCCTTCTCCGCTAGTTAGGAAAATGTCGGAGTAATTTGTTTTTAGCAAAAAAAAACCGCCTCAAATGGATCTCGAGACAGTCCTAGAAACCGCATGGTTAGGGAATCACTATCTCTGCTATAAATAGCAGGTCAAGTTCTATTCTGGTCCCAGCATTTTTAAGTTCCTCGTGCCTGAAACTACTGGTACACGCACCTTTCGGCTGTTACACAGCAGGCGCCACGTAAGGCGGTCTCATTCATTGTATTAAAATTAATCGGCTTCGTCAAGGGGCATCGCCCAATTTTCCAGACTATTTCAGTAAAATTTTACATACTTAGAAACGTTAGCGGAAATGGTGCCATTTAACTAAAAATTATGAAAAGAGCAAAAAGTATAAAAGCACTGTTAAAGAAGGCTGCTCAACAATTAGAGGAGATCACAAAGGAATACAATAATTCCCTGCATAAGAAGCAAATTAAACCTGAATTGAAGGTGGAAATAAAAAATCTTTTTGAAAATATTCGCTCAGTACTTGACTATCTAGCAAATGAAATTCGTGAAAGTTCGGTTGTAAATAATCAAGGAAGCAAGATTTTTTATTTCCCGATCCTTCCCGATTTGACAAGTTTCGAAAAGTGTATAAATAAATGGTTCCCCGGACTTAAAGATGGTAATCTCGATCTTTATTCATACTTGTTATCAATTCAGCCATTTCAGGGGCAAGAACAAATGTGGTTGAAGCAATTTAACGATGTAAACATAGGAAACAAGCATGTTGACCTCATTGAACAAACAAGAGAAGAGCAAGAATGTGTGGATGTTGACCACATTCAAGGTGGCGGCCTGTCTTATAATCCGAAACTTGCAAAATTCGGAAAGGGAGCAAGAATTTTTGGATCTGAAGTAGACCAAACAACAAATATGCCATTTCCAAATCCTTCAATTCAGGTGAAAAGAATTTTGTGGGTTGATTTCAAATTTGATAGTGTCAATATTTCTGCATTGACGCTTATGCAGAAGTCTCTAAAAGAAATCCAAAAAATTGTTAAGCATCTAAGCAGTAAAATCTAAGTGGCATTACATCTGCTAATACAGTATAGTCGATTCACTCGGTAAAAATTATTTCAAAAATATGACCAAAAATAATCAAAAATTCTCCCTTCATGTCAGAAAAGAGGCAAAAGATAACACATTTGAAGATTGCGATATTCAAGGTGCAAAGATTGATGGGCAAGGAACAAAAATGATAAAAAGTCGCATACTGCATGAATTTATTGAAAAACGTCCTAAAACGTTTTGGCTTATTGTTATTGGCACTGTGCCTGTACTAATAGGATTATTTATTGAATACAAATTTTTGAAATAATTTTTTTAACGCTCACTCACCCAAATTTGGCAGTGGTGGGTCGCTAAGGCTCCCATTTTAGCACTTTCAAACTTCGACTATTCATAGACGTCAGCTGAAATAATTTCTAAAACTATGTATTTAATTAAATTTTTAAACGAAAACGTGGCTGCTGTTCAAGCGCTTTCAACAATAGTTCTTGTTATAATTACGATTTGGTATACATATAAAACGCACGTCCTTTCAAATGTGTCGGAGAAGCAACTTGAACTATTTACAACCCCATATGTAACAATAGAGCGTGATATTGAATTAATTGTAAGCGGTGACGGAAAAAATTTGAGTGAGACGACAGATTTTATACAGTTTTTTTATTCTGTGAAGAACGTGGGAAAAGTCCCTATTCAATTTATCGGGATGTCCGAATTCAATGGTGAAAAAAGCAAATCAGCCAATGATGAAAGTGTGATTTTGTATCCAGACCAAAGTCTTAAACATCACTCAAAGAGTTATAGAATACCAAACACCAAACCCACAGATATAATAGGTACATCTAAAATAGAAATTATCTATTGGGCTCTAAACAGTTCTTCTAAGAAGTATTATTTTTCTAGACATTTTCGGATTGTGGGGAATAAGTACGAAATATTAAATGATGCAGCTGGAATGAGGAATAGTTTTAGAAATTACAACTCGTAATAGCGTATATCTGGCTCGCTCCTGCTGTTGCTTGGGCGGTAGTGCTCGCTGCGGTTGCAACATCAGATATACGTGAACATTAGGAGTAATCAAGTTTTGCACCATCAGATTTATATATAAACAATCAATTTTTTACTTTATGAAGATTTACGTTGCACATTCAAGAAGTTTTGACTTCAAAAAAGAATTATATGAACCAATTAGACAAAGTTCCTTAAATGGTGAACATACTTTTGTTTTACCTCATGAAACTTCTGATGAACCATTCAATTCCAAAGACTATTTGAAAAATGAAGCAGAATTATTAATTGCAGAAGTTTCTGAACCAGCTACTGGTTTAGGAATTGAATTAGGTTGGGCAGACACATACGGAGTTCCAATAGTATGTATTTTCAAAAAAGGTTCAAAAGTATCAGGTTCATTAAAAGTAGTTTCAAAGAACTTTGTTGAATATTCTAATAATAAAGAATTAATTTTTGGAATTGAACAAATTCTGAATCAAATGTAAGAACAAAATATGATTTGCTTGCGAAGCGTGAGTGGACTTCCGAGTTACCGTCGCGCCTCGCGCCGACGCAAACGACGGAGAAAAGGCGGGCGTAAACTCTGCAAAAATGTTAAACTATACTTATTAGCCTTTTTGGAGGAGTGAAGCGGCGGCAGAAAACCAAAAATTTCTTTCCTTTTTATTTATAAGATATGCTCGTTACAGAAATCACCCATCAAATCAGGGAGCTTTTTAATAGCTCCACAATAAAAAAGACTCAAGTTTATTCCAGAAAACAGAGTGGCGACTGGAATCAATTTTGTGCGGCATTAGATACGCTGGAAGATACCTGCTTGGCAATAGAAGATTTCCAAAAAAATTCGAACGATTTATTTATAAAAAACCCATATTTAGCAACCTATGGACTTTTACAAGCTCTTTTTATCCAGCAAGACGCTGTAAACTTTTTGAAAATATCTTTATTTGGTATAAGCAAAAAAATTAATTGTACAGACAATAAATATTCCGAACTTTTTAAAATTAGACAAGTCAGAAATGAAACCATCGGACACCCTGTAAAAAAGGAAAATAGAGGTAATAAATCAAAGTATGAAAATGACGAAATTACCTCTTGTACCATTGACCGCTCATCTTTGAGCAAAGACGGTTTCAGATATAGGTTGTGGATGCACTCAAAAACAGAAAGTAAAACCATAAAATTTGCGGATATCATCAGTCAGCAAGATAAACATCTCGGAAATGAATTAGAAATGGTTATGAAAGAAATTCAAAAAGAAGAGAAAGAACACAAAACAAAATTCAAAAATGAAAAATTAGCCGATTTGTTAAATAAGCCTTCTCTGTATCAGATAAATCTTATTTATGGCGTTCAATGGGGTCACCCTTTAGCGTGGCCTAGTTTTAATCATTATCACAAGCTATATAAAAAGATAAAAAGAGGCTTGGAAAATCGTTATGGTAAATTTGGAGAAACTTTGAGGATTCCAGGAACAGAAGAAGTAATCAAAAAATTAGATTATGTATTTGGCAAAATTGAAACATTTCAACAAACCGGCAATTTTGAAAATTATGAACTTGAAGTTTATATTGACGCTCTTGACGCTGGGATTAACGAGTTAAAAACACATCTAGCAGAAGTTGATCAAGAATTTGAAATATAAATAGTAAAGACTGGAAACATATTTTTAAATTTGCTTTTGGTTTGTTTCCTTTAAAAAATGTAAGTGCAGTTGCAAGGAGCATTTTGAATTGAAATTGTTTTGATTGTAATTTATTTTGTAATGTAAAAAAGAAAAAGCTACCCAAAGAAATTCCCAAAATTGCAAAAAAAACACCTCCGGCTTCATATCCAACATTTCCCCCAAATGCAGGAAAACCAAAATTACCGCCAATAGTGGCACCGACACCAAGCCCCAAGATGCCAAGAAGTATACTTGTAAGAAGACTCAGTAAAAACTGTACAAATGTTTTCATAAACAAATCATTTTTAGGGTATCCAAATTTTTGATTATCTTCTCATCAACCTATTTTTTGTGTAGAGTATTCCTCTTGATAACATGTATGCAACCATATAGGCAAATACAAAAAAACCAAGGATAAGTAAAAGGGCAGAAAATTCACCAAGTTTTATATACGTAAAAAATAAGACAAAAGCAGGGTAGCCGTCTATGATGGGAGCAAGAATAATTGCCATAAAGAGGATAATGGTTGTCCAGCTTGGCTTCAAGTGAATATGTTTCATATTTTTTTACTCAAGTGAATAAATAGAGTGTAATTATTTTTTTGACTCTGTATTCTCAAGAAGGATTCCATTGTGTGATACGGATGGTTGTGTGCAAAGATTCCTATTGAAACAACAGGGTCTTTTTTTTCCAGATTCAAGTTTTGAGCAAGCTACTTCAATACGTCTCTTTCTTGTCTCCGGTTGTTTGGTGGATCGTATCCAACGTATCCAGTCCCAACGGGCAAGGGGAGTGGTATCCATCCAGGTTTTTTTGGCTTCTGTATTGGCAAAAAGAACTTCTTGGAAGTCTTTTGGTATTTTTGGATCTGGCCAATTCTTGGATGGAGTAATGGTAAGTGTGAGTGTATCTCCTGGCTTTATTCCTGTTCCGTTGAGTAGAGCCTTCTCTACCTCAAACCAGTGACTTTCTTTTCCATCCGGCTCCAAGGGGGCCTGAAAATCAAAACCATTGATATTTCCGTCCACCATAACCATCCCACGAGAAGGGAGCTTTTTACTAGCGCTCAGGGGAAGGTGTACAAGGGTAGTGGATCCAATAGTAAGAAGTTTGGTTGTAAAACGAATGGTTGACATAGCAAATAATTGAATACATTTCCCTTTGAGTATACCAATAATTGCTGGGAATTCAAGCGTTTGGTATACTGTGAAGGTAAACATGTTCTCTCACATTAACTATTTTTGTGTACGTAAAATTACCTAATATCAATATCTATGAAACTTCTTCTTACTTCTGCGGGAATACGCAATGAATCTCTCAAAAAAGCCTTATTTGAGTTGGTAGGCAAAACACCCGAACAGACAAAGTTGGCATTTATCCCAACCGCTTCAAATGTAGAAGTAGGGGATAAGGGATGGCTCATTGAGGATTTGGTTTCTTTGCAACAATGTGGTTTTGCAGAAATAGACATTGCAGACATTTCTGCTCTTGAACCGGATCTTTTGAGAACAAAATTAGAAAATGCAGATGTTTTGTATTTTGAAGGAGGAAATACATATCATCTCATGCGATGGATAGAAAAATCCGGATTGACCAAGATGTTGCCGGAGTTGCTTGAAAATAAAGTATATGTGGGAGTGAGTGCGGGAAGTATTATCGTATCAAAAGATTTGGCCCTGCGTATGTCCCAAGAATTATTTGAAGAAGATTTGGATGAAAAGCAAGATATTCCAGGATTGCATTTGGTTGATTATTACGTTGTGCCTCATCTCAATAGTGTTTGGTTTCCAAAACTTCGTAAAGAAAATATAGCTCAAGCGACAAGTGGTATGACAGAAACCATGTATGTTCTGGATGACCAGTCTGCATTGAAGGTAGTGGACGGGAATATGGAAGTCATAAGTGAGGGAGAATGGTATATTATTAATGAATAATTTTTATATGGATATTTTACGTCCTGAATCAGTACAACCCATACCAGATCATGCCAAAAAAGTATTTGATGGTGTTATTTTTGATGTATATCAGTGGGAACAAAAACTTTTTGATGGGACAACTGCCATTTTTGAAAAATTGAAACGTCCGGATACCGTGGTGGTCTTTCCGGTATTGGATGATGGGCGTATTCTTCTGACAGAACAAGAACAGCCAGGTAAGGAGCCCTACATAGGTGCTACCGGTGGAAGAGTGGATGACGGAGAAGATATTTTAGCTGCGGCAAAAAGGGAACTTTTGGAAGAAAGTGGTTATGAAGCAGAAGAATTTATTTTATGGGATGCACAACACCCCACTCCCAAAATAGATTGGGTAGTCTACACCTTTGTTGCCAAGGGATTGAAAAAAGTTGCAGAACTCGAGCTGGATGGAGGAGAAAAAATTACTTTGAAACCGGTTACCTTTGAAGAATTTACAGATCTTGTAGTTCATAATAAAAATTTTGCTGAACAGGAAATTGTAGAAAAAATATATAAGGCAAAGCTTTTTGAAAAGGAACAAAAAGAATTAGAAAAACTCTTTTTGCCATTATAGAGATGCGTATGCATATTTTTAAAAAAATGATCCCTTCTCCAAAAGG
This sequence comes from Candidatus Magasanikbacteria bacterium CG11_big_fil_rev_8_21_14_0_20_39_34, assembly GCA_002787355.1. Classification (GTDB taxonomy): domain Bacteria; phylum Patescibacteriota; class Patescibacteriia; order Magasanikbacterales; family UBA922; genus 1-14-0-20-39-34. Next base: position 291,306 of record PCWN01000007.1, on the reverse strand, counting down.
AGATTTGAGTATTGCAATTCATCAAAATGAACAAAATACGAGGAAGTTGGCAATTCTTTGCCCGGGTTTTTTGGATTCCAAGGATTATCTTCATCTTGTTTCTTTGGCAGAAAGTTTATGTATAGATGGATATACTGTGGTACGTTTTGATCCAACCGGAACTTGGGAAAGTGAAGGAAACATAGAAGATTATACAACAACGCAATACATTTTAGATATTCAAACCGTACTTGAATATATGAAAAAGGGAGGAGAATATAATGAGGTATTGCTTGGAGGACATAGTCGTGGCGGACAGGTTTCTATTCTTTTTGCAGTAAAAGAGAAAAGCATCTCGGCAGTTCTTGCCATCATGCCATCCACGGGTCCTATGGTAGGAAAAAAACGTGAAGAGTGGGAACAGGAACATATCCATATTTCCAAAAGGGATCTCCCCAATGATATGGAAGGTACAAGGGAATTTGCTGTTCCATTTGCTCATGTTTTGGATAGAGACAAATACAGTGCCATGGAGGTAATCAAGGATCTTCATGTGCCCTTTATCTGTGTGGCCGGCGGGCAAGATGTCATTGTACCAAAGGAAGAAATTGAAGAACTGTTCTCTTTTGCCCATGAGCCCAAAAAATATATCTTCTTTCCTCAAATTGGTCATGATTATAGACGTTCAAAGAAAGAAGTAGAAGAAGTAAACAAAAAAATTATCTCTGTACTCCATACCATAGTGAAAAAATAAAAAATGGAGTTATACTGCATTTTTTCTGAAAATATGGTATAATAGCAACAGATAAACATTTATTTTTCACAAATAAAATTATGTATAAAAAATATATTCCATTTTTACTTTTTGCAACGCTTTTTTTGGGTGGTTGTAGTATGTCATGGAAGATGGGATCCGTAACACCAGCTCCATCAAGCCAAAAGCCAGGGAGTGAGACAACACAACAGCCTACCAATGGAAACCTCACTTCTCAGAGTCTGGATCAAGAACTTCAAAAGCAAGGAACCTTAAAGAAATTTAAGGACCTTGGTGAATTGGCCATGTTTCTCAAAAATAATGAACCGTCAGCCTTGGGTGGCGGAATGGGTGCCGGCGGAAGTATGAAGATGGAAACCATGGCTATGGCAGCTCCAATGATGAATGATGCGGTTGCTGGTGCACCAGTACCTATGCCCACAGCAGCAAATACTTCGGATTACTCACAAACAAATGTTCAAGTGCAGGGAGTGGATGAATCAGATATTATAAAAACAGATGGAAAGTATGTTTATGCGGTCGTAAAGAATGATCTCTTTATTTTGGATGCGTATCCTGCTGAAAACGCTCAAATCCTTTCAAAAATCGCTTTCCGTTCTCGCCCACAAGAACTCTATATTTCAGGAGATAGGTTGGTTGTTTTTGGAAGTGATACACAATTTCAGCCTATAGAGACATCAAAAAGTTTTGCACCTTGGGGACAGAGTCAGTACACCTTCTTTAAGGTTTTTGACATCTCTGACAAAAAAAATCCAAAGCAAATAAAAGATATGGATTTGGAAGGGAATTATAATAATTCCCGCATGATTGGGAATTATGTTTACTTTGTAACTGATAAATATAACTCCTTCTATGGCGGTGGTCCGCGTCCACTCTTGCCGGAAATGATTGTAAATGGTGAAAAAACGGTAATGGATTGTAATGACAAGCCAAATTGTCTTTTACCGGAAGTGTATTATTTTGATGTTCCCTATAATAACCTCAATTATGTAACGGTTTCTGCCATTAACATTGTCAACCCAGACATGCCCGTGAGTGCAAATGTTTTCCTTCTTCCTTGGCAACAGAATATGTATGTTTCAGAAAATGCCATGTATCTTACGCACACAAAATATTTGGATGAATCAGAAATAGAGTTTGAGGTAAGTAAAACACTCTTTTTTCCTCTTTTGAATGCTGAAGATAAACTCAAAGTTCAAAAAATTGAATCGGTAGAAAAATTCATTCTTTCCGACTGGGAAAAGAGAGACAAAATCCGTCAGATTCTTTATGCATATGCAGATTCTCAGACGCCAGAACAGCAGAAGACACTTCAGGATCAATTTGATACCATGATGAGAGAAAAATATTCCAAGTTGATAGGGGAGATAGAAAAAACTGTTGTTCATAAAATTGCTTTACAAGATGGTCAGATCCACTTTGAAAAAACAGGAGAAGTTCCCGGAAGTGTTCTCAATCAGTTTTCTATGGATGAATCAGGAGGATACTTTAGAATTGCTACGACTCGTGGAAATCTCTGGAGTCAATATCTCACGGATGAAGAAAAGAAATCCTTTAGCAATCTCTATGTGCTTGATGCAGATATGAAGATTGTGGGAAGTCTCACCAATCTTGCACCAGAAGAACGAATTTATTCAGTGAGGTTTATGCAAAATAGGGCATACATGACAACATTTGAACAGGTGGACCCACTATTTGTAATTGACTTACTGGATCCAAAGGCGCCCAAAGTCCTTGGAAAATTAAAAGTGCCAGGATTCTCAAATTATCTTCACCCCTATGATGAGAATACGCTTATTGGAATAGGAAAAGATACTATGCAAAATTCATATGGTTCTGTTGTAACAAAGGGAATCAAAATTTCACTTTTCGATGTATCAGATGTATCAAATCCAAAGGAAAAGACAACGGCAACTCTTGGAGATGGAGGAAGTGATTCCATTGCACTCTATGATCATAAAGCATTCTTATTCTCAAAAGAAAAAAATCTTTTGGCCATTCCCGTAAGCTTGCGAGAATCAATTGGGGGAGAATCTTGGGGAAAACTTACTTTCTCTGGTGCTGCGGTGTTTGAAATAACTGCAGATAAAATTGAACTCAAAGGAAAAATTGATCATTCCGATGGAGGAGCACCTGCTGAAAGTGATTTCTTTTGGGGATATAACTACTATGATAATAATGTACTTCGTTCTTTGTATATTGGCGATGTTTTATATACATTCTCAAATATATATCTCAAGGCCCACGCGCTTTCTGACTTGTCTGAAATATCTAAAATTGAACTAAAAAAAGATAAGAATCAGCCAGATTTTGAGGTGGTAAACTAGTCAAAAAAAGAGAAGCAGAAGAAAGGGTGCACACAGTTTGCATTCTTTTTTCTTTATGTTATGATTACAGCGATGGAGGGTTCTAATTTTAAAATTTCTCCGTATGTAATAAAAACAAAAATTTACTACGTTGGGGGTGCAATCTTAACAAATTTTTTATGAATAAACTATATAGGGGGATTGTACATGCTTTCAAAATACTGGTTATAGTGGTGACAGCAATTGTACCAGGATTAGGACCTCTGAGTTTGATTACGCCTGCATATGCCACAGGGAATCCTCTGGAGCTTACCAGTGTTGACTCGAGGTACTACCAGCAATTATATACGGATGATAATTCCATACCGGAATCATTACCGAGTACCACGCTTTCTTTAGAGTGGAATATCGTGTCGCATACAAATTTTGATCATTATGCGCTTGCCGTAGGGGATACTCCCGGGAGTATCACGGGAATATTACCTACAGGAGGTTGGTTAACAACACGAAATAACTCTCTTACGCTTACGGATCTTCCAAGCGATGGTCGCGACTTTTATATAAGAATTTTTGCAAACAATAGTAGTGGTTACGAAGTTGATTCAGGGCAGTTTTCTGCAAAAACATACAAGTTTACTTCAAACACAGGAGGTGTCGTTGAGGTAGCAGCAAACATAATACAACCACAAGATGGCACGGTTCTCAATACAGACTCGATAACAGTCCAATGGCAAGATGTTGGGGCACAAACATATGATCTTTTCGTAGGAACAGCTCAGAATAAAGAAGCGTTTGCTACCTATACCGGAATACAAACAACACAAAAATTACTTGATGCCAACCTTCCAACAGATGGTTCTTTGGTGTATTTGACACTCAGAAGCAATTTTGCGGGAAGTGGAGCATTGGAATCCCAAAGTACTTTTTCGGTAGATGTGAGTGGACCTGTCGTTGAACCACCGGTGGTGGATCCTGCATTGAGCCCACTTCAGCTCACAGCTCCTGACTCTTCCTTTTACCAACAACAAAATACAGGGGATACCTCTGTTCCTCAGCAGTTGCCATCTACAAGTCTTACACTGCAGTGGAATCCTGTAGTAGACTCACGTTTGGATCACTATGCGTTGGCCATTGGGGACTCGGTAGGAAGTATCTCGGGCACGCTTGCAGGAAGTGGTTGGTTTACAACAAAAACAAATTCCATTACCATTGATAACCTTCCAGAAGATGGAAGAACGTTTTATGTACGCATTTATGCAAATAATAGCACGGGTTACGAAGTAGATCCGGCACAATATTCTGCAACGGGATATAAATTTACAGCACATGTAAGAAATATTGTTCCACTTGCTTCTCAGATACTCCAACCTCAAAATAATGCAGTACTCAGCAGTAAGAATGTGACGGTATCATGGCAGGAGGTAGATGCAAATAGTTATGATCTTTTGGTAGGAACAGCACAAAATCCAAGTCAGTTTTCTGCATATACAGGATTAAATGGAACTCAGCAACTTCTCAATACTAATTTACCCTCAGATGGATCTGCTATCTTACTGACTTTAAAAAGCTATTTCGATAACAATGAAGTTCGGGTATCCAATAGTAACTTTTCTATTGATATTCCTGTCTCTGTTGGTGGAAATCTTACGGGAATTTGGGCAAATAATGGGGAAGATAAGGTGACCAAAGATGAACTTCGGTTCAGTAATAACCCAAATAGTATTGTGAATAGTGCCTGGAATGGGCAACAAGTACAGTTATTTGGTGCAAAAAATGAGGTGGTAGCTTTTAACTTAGTGTTAGAAGCGGGCAATACCGCAGCTGGAAACCTAAATGTTACTTTTGATGAGCTTACAGGGCCAGGCAATTATAGAATTGGTTCTGCACCCTATAGTGGAGATAAAAATACCCTTTTTGACTGGACCAATCGAGATATTGAGCTCTTTTATGTTCGTTATCTTCAAATAAAAGGTGTGAGTACCCTTGGCTATGGACAGTATGACCAGAGACACACGCCATTGCGTTTGCAAAGACCACATGATGCACGTGGATGGGGTACAGGATATAATTGGACAGATAGACCAGATCACGATAAATACTACCCAGATATTGCAGTTCCTCTGGAGTTGGAACAACCATTTACAATTCCCTCAGGTGAGAATCAAAGTATTTGGGCGGACATCTATATTCCAAAAGATGCACCTGCTGGAATCTACCAAGGGCAGGTAAAAGTGAATCAAAATGGGAATATTTCTTTTGTTCCGGTTCAACTTGAAGTAAAAAACTTTGTATTGCCGGATGAACCAACTTCAAAGACCATGCTTTTTATCTCAGGAGAACCGGATGGTCAAATTCAAGGAAGGTATGGATATACAAACTCTACTTTGGTGGATAATTATTTTCTCATGGCACACCGACACAAAATTTCACTGATTGATGAAGGTGCAGGAAATAATAGACCAAATGATGCTTGGATTCCACGTTTGAATGGAAACCTCTTTACGGCACAAAACGGATATAAAGGCCCTGGAGTTGGAGTAGGTAATGGAGTATATTCTATTGGAACCTATGGAGCCATTGCTTGGGCATGGAATGATAACAGAGACTTTTCAGGGAGCATTTATGATTGGCTGGATAGAGGAGAATTACAAAGACATGCTGATGCCTGGCAGAGTTGGTTTAACCAAAATGCCCCAGATGTAGAGCACTTTGTATATCTTATGGATGAACCCGGCGGAAACTATGACAAACTCCAAAGATGGGCACAAGATATTGAGCAAAGTAGCGGTCCAGGAAGTGCGCTTATGACCTTGGTGACGGCTGGAGCAGATACGGGAAGAACACAGATGCCTTCTGTAGATATTTCTCCGACTACCTTTTCTGTGGCACCAACGGATTGGGGAACAAAAAATACCCCATTCTACAAAAATGATCCAGGAAAGAGGCTTTACTTCTATAATGGCGCACGACCAGCAACAGGAACCTTTATGACAGAAGATGATGGTGTTGCTTTGCGTACCATTCCTTGGACACAGTATAAGGAAGGGATTGATAGATGGTTTTATTGGGAGAGTACCTATTACCATAATTTCAATGGTTCATCACAGGATGAGGGAAATGCTCCTCATACAAATCTCTTTACCCATGCTCAAACCTTTGGAAATCAAACTCAGTATGACAATAGCACGGATCCGGAAGGTGGAAGAGGGGAAACGGGTGCCAGTCAGTATACTCCAATAGGAAATGGAGACGGAGTATTGTTTTATCCTGGAACCGATGTTCGGCATAGAGAAGAGTCCTATGGTATGAATGGTCCAATTGCGAGTCTTCGTTTGAAATACTGGAGAAGAGGTATTCAAGATGCAGACTACCTTGCTTTGGCAAGTGCCGTTGACCCACAAAGGGTAGATCAAATAATTCAAGAGATTATTCCTAAAGTATTGTGGGAAGTAGGTGTAGAAGAACCTGGAGCAAGCTGGAAGCACACAGACATTAGTTGGTCAATTGATCCAGATACTTGGGAAGCTGCACGATTAGAACTTGCACAAATAATAGAATCAAGCAATCCAGGCCCAGTGGAACCACCAGTTGAAGTTGATGCCGATGCGGATGGATACTCTTCAACAGTAGACTGTAATGACAATGATGCCAGTATCCACCCAGGAGCTACAGAAGTACTCTACGATGGAGTGGATAATGATTGCAACCCAGTAACACGGGATTTCCTTGATGCTGATGCGGATGGGTATAACTCTCAGATAGATTGCAATGACAATGACGCGAGCGTACACCCAGGGGCGATTGAGATTGCCAATAATGGCAAAGATGAGGACTGTGATCCGCTTACCCCAGATCAACAAGATGTACTTGCGCCTACGGTTACTCTCCAGAGTCCCGCAGCTCTTGAGCAAAATGTTTCTGTGGATGTTGTTCCATTTATTACCTTCAGCGAGGCAGTGGATCCCGCTACCGTAAATTATACAAACTTGCAACTCAGACGTATGAGTGATGATACGGTGGTATTCTTGAATAGCTTAACACTTAACTCACAAAATAAAGTTGCAACCTTCAATACAACACTGCCACTTGACTATGGGGTATCTTATTACTTTGCCGTTGAGAATGTGAAAGATGTAGCGGGAAATGTGTTGGCGAATTCTTGGACTGTGGCAAACAAGTCACAACACAGTTTTACCGTAGAAGCGCAAAGTGTTCCACCACCACAAGATGTTTCTCCAGTTGGGTTGGTGGGGGACTATCATTTTGATTTTGATCTCACGGATGCATCACCTGCTTCACATAATGCTACACTTTCAGGGAATGCATATATAAATCCTGTATTTGGTCATAGTCAAGGATCACTCACTTTGGATGGAAATGCAGATTATGTAAAGGTTCCAAATTCCGATGATACCAACCTTGGTATTTATGGTCAGAGGAGTATTTCTCTCTGGTTTCAAGCTTTTGACATCTCAAAACGTCAGGTTTTGTATGAAGAGGGTGGAACGGTGCGAGGATTATCTCTCTATATTGACTCAGGAAAACTCTATGTAGCAGGATGGAATACTCCCACAAATGAAAGTGGCTGGCAGGGGACGTATTTGTCTACCGCAGCTATTCAGTCTGGTGTTTGGCATCATGTTGTTCTGACATTAAACGGGGGAACAACATTACAAGCAAAAGCTTTGAAGGGGTATGTAGATGGAGTACTTTTCGAGGAAGGTATGGGATCCCAACTCTGGGATCACTCAGGCGGTATTGGAGTAGGAGCTGTAAATAGTGATACGCTCTTTCACGATGGAGCAAAGTCTGGTTCCGGTGCGTCTTCACTTTTGGGATCAATTGATGAACTCAAGATTTACAACCGAGAATTGGATGCCTCAGAGGTTGCATTGCTTCATGACCAGGCGTCAGATGCACGACTTCCTTTTGAAGTGAAGAATGATCCGCTTTCAAGAACAAGTTTGGTGATGCAGCTTCCCTTTGTGATTGAAGGAACGTATGCTTGGGACTATTCAGGACTTGGAAATAATGGTGAATTAAAAAATGGTGTACAAGTGGTTCAGAATGGAAAGTATGGTGAGTCAGCTTCATTTGATGGAGTAGATGACTACATTCACTTTAAGGATAGTCCGCTTATGAATACTGCGGTACAAACAGCAAGAAGTATTTCATTGGTATTTAATCCAAGTGCTGTTTCTTCTCGTCAAGTTCTCTTTGAAGAAGGAGGAACCTCAAGGGGGCTCAATATCTATATAGATGCCGGACATCTGTATGTTGGTGGTTGGAATGAACCTACCAACGAGTCTGGTTGGAGGGGAACCTTCTTAGATCTGGGAACTATTACTCCAGGAAATTGGTATTCTGTTGTACTCACACTCCAGGGTGGAACAACACGTACACAAGATGCTCTACGAGGATATCTCAATGGAAGCCTTCGTGCGTCTGGTGAGGGATCACAGGTGTGGTCTCATAGTGGTGACATTGGAGTTGGAGCAACCAACAATGATACGAAGTTCCATGACAAAAATCAATCTGGAACCGGAACACAGCCATTTTCTGGTTATATGGATGATGTACGGGTATATAACCGTGTTTTAACACAACCTGAAATATCCGCTCTATTTAGCCTATAACTCAGAATTTAAAAAGAAAAAGGGGCTTCTTTTTGCCCCTTTTTTGATCTCAAAAAATTTGATACAATGGTTTTGGTATGGATATACAAGCAGCAAAAAAAATATTGAATGATACGTTTGGGTTTCGTGAATTTCGAGAGAATCAGGCAAAGGTTATAGAGGCAATACTCAAGAAAAAAGATACACTGGTACTCATGCCAACGGGTGGGGGAAAGTCACTGTGTTTTCAGATACCTGCTCTTGTGTTTGAGGGAGTTGCAATTGTGGTGAGTCCTTTGATATCTTTAATGAAAGATCAAGTCATGAGCTTACAGCAAAATGGAGTACCGGCTGCATACTTTAATAGTTCACAAAGCATGAAGGAGCAGGATGAAGTGGAAGATTTATTTCAAAGGGGAAAACTTAAATTATTATATGTTTCTCCAGAAAAACTTTTGAGTCCACAAATGCTCTTCATGCTTTCCAAAAAAACCATAAGTTTATTTGCTATAGATGAAGCACATTGTATCTCAAGTTGGGGACATGATTTTCGTACAGAATATACCAAACTTGGTATATTAAAATCTCAATTTCCGGGTGTGCCCATTGTGGCACTCACTGCAACGGCAGATAAACTTACCAGGAGGGATATTGTCGATCAGCTTTGCATGAAACACCCTGAAATTTTTGTTTCTTCTTTTGATAGGCCAAATCTGCGCCTCAATGTATTGCCAGCAAATGGACGGATCCAATTTATCAGAAAGTATATTCAGGGGAAAAAAGAAGACTCGGGGATTATTTATTGTTTATCTCGAAAATCAACAGAAAAGGTTGCGGATCAACTCAAAAAAATTGGGATATCAGTTGCTGCCTATCACGCAGGGATGGAAAAATCAGAACGTGAAAAGACGCAAGAACAGTTTGCAAAAGGGGACATTCAGGTAATGTGTGCCACGGTTGCTTTTGGAATGGGGATTGATAAGTCCAACGTTCGTTATATTATTCACTATAATCTTCCAAAAAATATAGAGAGCTATTATCAGGAGATTGGGCGTGCCGGACGTGATGGACAGCCTGCAGATACTTTTTTGTTTTATAGTTTTGCAGATGTGATTACTCTTCGAGAACTTATACGTGAAAGTAAAAATAACCAAACACAGTATTCCAAACTGCAGCGTATGCAACAGTATGCAGATGCACTTATCTGTAGGAGAAGAATACTCTTAAACTATTTGGGACAGTCTGTACATAAAGATTGTGGAGCCTGTGATGTTTGTGATGCTCCACCAGAATTTTTTGATGGAAGCCTCATAGCTCAGAAGGCACTCTCTGCCGTTTTTCGACTCCAGGGAAGAGTTTCTGCGGGAATACTCATAGATGTCCTTCGTGGTTCTCAAAGGCATGAGATTTTATTTCATGGATATGACAAAATTAAGACCTTTGGGGTAGGAAAAGACATTTCTCCACCCGAGTGGCAGCAGTATATTATCCAGATGCTCAATCTAGGCCTTTTGGAGATTGCCTATGATAGAGGAAGTACTTTACAGATAACGGATTATGGGAAGGAAGTTTTGCTTGGGAAACAGAAGGTACAGTTTGCAAGGTTATTGGATAGAGAAGAAACCATAAAGCGGCAACAACAGCGTTCCACAACACGTGAATCCGCACAAGAAGAACTGTACTTACTTCTCAAAAAATGGCGGCAACAGGTGGCAAAAGCAAAAGATATTGCAGCCTATCTGGTTGCCTCAGATGCAACTCTTGAGGAAATAGCACAGAAGCTTCCTTCCACAGAAGAGGATCTTCTCAGCATAAATGGAATTGGACAAACAAAGTATAGAATGTATGGTGAAGAGATTCTCCAGTTGCTCATGGATTTTCTCAAAAAAAAGACAAAAGAAGGAAAAAAAATCCAAGGCGCAACCTATGTAGTAACCTTTGACTATTATAAGAAGGGATGGAGCCCGGAACAAATTGCAAAAGAAAGGAATTTGAATACGGGAACCATCTATGCACATCTGGCAAAGCTCTATGAAATGGGGCAACCAATTGAAATTGAAAAGCTGGTAAACCAAGAGCAACTCCAGCAGGTCATAGACTATGTAGATAAGAATGGTTATCCGGAAAAGTTGAGTCCCGTATTTGAATATTTTGAAGGGAATATTCCGTATGAAACCTTGCGTTTTTCTCTTGCACATTATAAACTTGTTAATACTAAATAATATTCTATGGAAGACGAATACAAGGAAAAACTTACCGAAGAACAATATGCTGTTCTCAGACAAAAGGGGACAGAGGCTCCTTTTTCGGGAAAATATTATAAACATCATGAGAATGGTATGTATCAATGCGCTGCATGCGGTGCAGACCTCTTTAGTTCAGATGCTAAATTTGATTCTGGGAGTGGTTGGCCAAGCTTTGATAAACCAGAAAATCTTGAGCATGTGGTGCTTACTACAGATACAAGTCATGGAATGATGCGTACCGAGGTCACTTGTAAGGCTTGTTCATCTCATCTTGGACATGTATTTAATGATGGTCCCACAAACACAGGGCAAAGATATTGTATTAACTCTTGTGCCTTGGATTTTAAGAAAAAAGGTGAGGACTAGAAAAAATTGAATTATAAAAAAACGAGTAAAGAACTCGTTTTTTTATTTCTTAACAAAGAGTTTTAACTGTGATATACTGTTGTAACTAATCATTATAATTATGTAGTCTATGCAAGACCTACAGGAAATTTTTGTGAGAATAGAAGAAAATAAAAAAAAGCTGAGAGAGATAAACAAGGCATATAGAGAAGCACTCTCTTCAGTATCTGAATATACGGATGTTTCCGATGAGCTTAAGACCTTTCGTGAGAGAAAAAAACAGATAGAAAACACGGTAAAAGAACAATTTTCAAAAGAATTTATTCAGATGGATGATATAAAGATTGATATTGAATCAGATCAGGAAATGTTAACTGATATTACCCTCAACCAGTATGTAAAAGGACAATCGGTAAGTGTAAATGACCAATACGAGAATGAATATGAACCAGTTTTTACTGTAAAGTTTAAAAAAGTAAAATAAATGGAAGCATTATGTCACGAGAAATTGTTTTTGATATAGAAACCATTGGAGATATCCGCGATATCATGAGTATGAAAATCACTGTGGTATCCATTTATGAATTTGAGCATGATTCATATAGATCTTTTGAAGAACATGAGCTTTCAGAGCTTTGGCCATTGCTTGAAAAAGCAGAAAGAATAATAGGATATAATAGCGCACATTTTGATCTTCCTATCCTCAATAAGTACTATGCAGGTGATCTTACCCAAATTCCTCACTTGGATTTGTTGAAAGTCATCAAAGATTCTTTTGGAAAAAGATTGAAATTAGATGATGTAGCAAAGGCAACATTGCAAATACAAAAAAGTGCAGATGGACTGCAGGCTATGGAGTGGTTTAAAGAAGGAAAAATTGATTTGATAAAGGAATACTGTGAGCAAGATGTAAAAGTGACAAAGGAAGTGTATGAATACGGAAGAAAAAATAAAATGATCTATCACTCTACCCTTACGGGGGATCTTATGCCTATTGCAGTAAATTTTGATCCGGCTCCCGTAGGAATGAATGCCAGTGGTCAACCCATTGGTTCCGGTATTAACCTTACTCTTCCATTATAAAATTACACAGAAATACGGAGAATAGATTCACGAATACGGGTAACATCTTCATAATTAATGGAACCGGTCCAGTTTCCGAGTTGCTCTGCGGTAATGCGTTCACTTCCCGATGATCCAAGAAGCACCACCTCATCCTCTATGTGTACATCTGGGATATCTGTTACATCTACCATAACTATATTCATGCAAACGCGTCCTCGAATAGGGGCGCGTTTTCCGTGTATGAGCACATAGGCTTGATTGGAAAGCTTTCTATCATATCCATCATAATATCCAATAGGGAGAATTGCCAATCGTGTTTGATGGGTTGTCTTGTAGGTGCAGCCATAACCAATAAACTGTCCGGCATCGATTTCTTTTACCTGGGCTATTTTTGTTTTCCATGCAAGTGCAGGGGAAAGCATAAGGGGACTTTTTCCAGATGAAAGATAAGAAACATAGGTTTCGTTGGAAGGCCAGAGGCCATAGGAAGCAATTCCTGGTCGTACCATGTTAAAATGAGTTTCTGAGAATAGCAGTGTAGCCGCTGAGTTGGCACAATGCTTAATGGGAATAACAATTCCTTTATTTTCAAGTTCTAAAAGAATATCGTGAAAAGTTTGGAGCTGTTGCATGGCATAGCTGTGGTCAGTGGTGTCTTCAATATTTGCAAAATGTGTGTATATACCCTCAAGACGAAGATGTTTTTTCTTCTTGACCTCTTTACAAAAGGTCACAAGTTCATCTTTTTTGAGGCCTTGGCGATTGTTCCCAGTTTCTGCTTTTACATGAACATCAATTTCTTTCCCAGTAGTAGCTCCAATTTTCTCTAATTGCTCTAAGGTTTCTGTATTATAAACTACCAGTTTGACATTGTTTTCTACTGCTTCTTGGAGTTCGTGAAGCTGGATATATCCAAGAACAAGTATGGGAATATCTTTGAGGATAGTTCGAATTTTTTTTGCTTCAAATAATGCATTTACACAAAGCCAATCCGCTCCAAAATCTGCAAAAATTTTTGCACATGTAAGAAGATCATGACCATAGGCATTCCCTTTCACGCAAGGTGCTAAAAGGACATGCTCACCAACGATACTGCGCAGAAGGGAAACATTATTTTTAAGAGCATTTTCGGATATTTCTACCCAAGTGAGTGGATGTTTGTTCATAGATTATTCTGGAGGAAAAAAAGCATCAAGCAGGTGATATGGGCGCATGATGATACTTATTATGATAACAATAAAAAAGACACCAAATACATGAAACAGTGCTGGGGATGTAATATTCATAAAAAGTAAGGAAACAAAGCCAGAAAGAAGACCCACATAAAAGCTTTTGTGCAGAATATGGTTTTTTATCTTATGCAACAATCCCAAGAGAGTAAGTATAATAACACTTAAATAGATAAATGCTCCGAAAATTCCAATTTCTACCAATAACTCAAAATATCCCCAGTCAAGTTGTGTTGTGGCTATTTCTTTTGACTCATAGGTATCAAAGTAGGTAACTTCTGCACCAAGACCGTTACCAAAAAGGGGGCTCGTTTCTATTTGTGCCCAAATATCTGGTAGGAGTGCCATTCGTGTTTTTGTACTTCGTTCGGTATCTGGGTTTATAAGACTGGTTACTCGGGTTGTAAAAAGGTCAAATCCAAATGTTTTCCCTTGGCTTGCTGTAAAATTGATAGATACAAAAAGGATAAAAGATATAAGAAGTGTAAATAGCATGATCTTAACCCAACTTAGAACGTTATGACGATACAAGAGCACAAAAGATCCAATTCCCAATCCCAAAAGGAGTGTTCTGGAAAGATCAATAATGGTTGTTAAAAGTATGAGAATAAGAAGAAAAATAAAAAACTTGGAATGACGCATTTTTGTTATAAGAAGTGACATCAATAAAAGAGCAATGGGAATAAGAAGAAAATGTTCCGGTAAAACGATTCGAAAAAAACCTTCGCCCATGTCTGTTATTTTTGCCAAATTGACCCAACGGAGCCATAAATAGTAAGGTCCCTGGATGACTGTAGCACCAGAACTGAACATGACGAAGTTAAATACGGAAAAAAGCGAACTCCCCACAATAAAAGCGACCACAAGACGAAGAAGCGAATGCTGAGTATGAACATTGTGAAGAAGAAAATAGAATGGAAGAAGAAATGTAAAATAGACGTATGGAATAGTGTCAGAGATGACATTATGGGGGATATGTCCTGATTGTAAACCATTAAAAAAAGAAAAAAAGACAATAAAGGAAAGTGCAATGAGAAGATGAAAAATATGATGTGGTATGTAGAACTTCTTTATGGTTTTCAAAAAGAGGGTGTGATGTAAAAACCATAAAAGGGAAAAACAAATAAGAAGGAGGAGTCGTAGTGAGAGGCCAAAAAATTCGAATAAGTGTCCGGATCCGCCAAGGAGGAGCTCGCCCAAGAGAAGGAGAAAAGCATATTCTTCATTTTTAAAGTAAAGAAGACCAAAAAGCATGATAGAAACAAAACAGAAGATTGCTTGTAGGATATCATGAGAGGTAAATAAGTAAGAAAAAATTCGAAGTCCAATAAAGGTAAGAATATACAAGACGGTTTCCTTATGGAAACAAATCTTTTCAGATATGAATGTTTGGGGCATATGACACTATATCAAGTGTGCGTGATTATACTTTTGAAACCCATTTATAAAGGTTTGTGCATTCATGCTTGGTTTTCCTTCAAGTTGAAGGTCCAAAATTTCTATTGAGCCCTCCATTGCTCCCACGTATATCTTCCCATCTTCAAAGAGGAGGACTCCTGCAGGAATTCCTTTCTCTGAAGGAGTGATTTTGTGAAGTTTGAGTCGTAAACCATCCAGAGTAGTCCAAACTCCAGGCCATGGAGTAAGACCTCGGTATAGGTTATATATATGGTTTGCCTTCATTGTATCCCAGTGTATTTTTCCATCCTCTCGGGAAAGCATTTTACAAGCAGTGGCTTCAGAATCATTTTGTTTTTGTGGGGTAATGGTTCCATCCAAAACTTTTGGGAGTGTTTGAAGGAGTAACTCTGAACCAATATTGGCAAGTTTTTGATCTACCTCAGGATAAGTATCATCTGGTAAAATTCTTAGAGTTTCATAAGAGAGAATTGGCCCAGTATCCATTCCTACGTCCATAAGCATGATGGTCACCCCAGTTTGAGTATCTCCATTCACTATAGCAGATTGTATGGGGGATGCGCCACGATATTTTGGCAAAAGAGATGTGTGTACATTGATAACACCCATGGAAAAGCTATTTAGGATAGATTCTGGAATAATCTTCCCATATTGTGCAACAACGGCAAGAGCGGGGCTTCCAGGAGGAATTTGATAATTCTTCAAAGAATTGGGAGTTTCAGTTGGTATCTCAAAAGATTGTGCAAGAGTTTTTACCGGTGAAGGGGTGAGAACTTTTTTTCTCCCCACGGGTTTATCTGGTTGGGTAATAACCAAAGAAACATGAAAAAAAGGACTCTGAAGAAGTCCTTGTAAAATGTGACAAGCAAATGTTTGAGTTCCAAAAAAAACGATAGGGGTTCCATTTTGAGCTGAGTCTTGTTGCATGTGGGCAAAGATAAGTAAGTATATTACAGACGTGAGTCTTTTCTTTCTACTTCGTATAAATCTCTTGCTTTATCAATGAAAAGAACTCCGTCGAGATGATCTACTTCATGTTGTATAACACGGGCCAAAAAGTCATTTGCCTCAAAAGAAAGAGGTTTGCCGTTTCTATCCCATGCTTTTATTTCAATTTCCTTATATCTTTTTACTTTTCCAAAAATCCTTGGTACAGAAAGACAACCTTCAATATCCCAGAGGGTCTTTTTTGAAATTCTTTCCCATGTAGGGTTCACGAGTATAAGGTCTCCTTTGATGTGATGTTTTTTGGGAATGGCTTCCTTTCCTATAACACAGATACGAATATTTTGGGCTACTTGGGGGGCCGCAAGGCCAATCCCATCATCTTCATACATAGTTGTGACCATATCATCTATAAACTGTTGTGTTTCCTCCAAAACCAAAAAATTATGATCAATTTCTTTGGATCGTTTTCGCAGGCTTGGAGTTGGTACCGTAATGATATCGAGCATAACGAATTCAAAAATATTTATGGTGAAAGAAGCGAAATAGGGTTGGGGTCCACCTTCCACGATGGGGGAAAGTGTGCATTCAACCACGGGAGATCGTTTTCCCAGGCTTCTTTTGTCATTTTAGCTATTATACAGTACCAGTACTGATTTCGGAAGTATCTGGGCTGCATTTCTATGGGGCCAATGATAGTAACAGATTTTCGAGTTTCTGTCAACGTACGCTTAAGAGTGTCGTATACGCGCTTTGCCTCCTGATAGGCGAGTTCAGGGGACCTTCCGCCATAAAAATATCGAGAAAGGGCAATATAGGGCGGATAAAGGGTTTCTTTGCGTAGAAGCAACTCGGTACGGTAAAAGCGGTCTTTTTCCTGAAGGGATTTGAGTAAAAAGTGTTGTGTATTATGGGTTTGAATAATTATTTTACTCATGGATTGTGAAAAAAATTCAAAAAAGCAAAGGGTAGACCACATATTTTCTGTGGCCATATATTCGGGAATAAGCATCTGCCTATCAAGGTCAAGTATGATGATTTTATCAAATTTTTTAAAATCAATAACCCCCAGAGCGCGTGCGGTACCCACCACAATATTTCTCGAATCAGAAAATGAAGGGATTTCACTGGTATTGGAGTCTATACGGATAATGTTTTTTTTAATATCAGGCAGAGCTCGTTTGAGTTCACTTTCCACCATTTCAATCCCAACACCTTGCAACTCAACGAGAGAAGATTTACATTTTTTACAGGTAGATGAAAAAGATTCTGTATACTGACAATAGTTGCAACGTAAAACTTTTTCATCCTTAAAATAAGTAAGTGGAAGATGACATTTGGCACAAGATTCTATGTTATCGCAATGACTACATCCCACAGAACGTGCAAAACCTTTTCGGTTGAGGTAAAAGAAAAGATTTTCTTCAGTTTCAAAAATAAGGTTTTGTACATATTCTGAAAAAAAAGAAAAATTCTTGCCACGTTTTTCATCCTTCATATCAATGATGCAAGGAAAAGATTTTTGTTTTGAAAAAAGAAGAGTAGTTTTACTAAGCTTTTTTTCAAAGGAAAATATATCATTATAGAGCGAGTGATATGAAGAAACACTGGGACAAAAACTTGCGTAGTGAATGTTTGCTTTTAAAGTGGGGGAAAGAATATCCAAGACGTCTTTGACATGAAATCGAGGCTTCTGATCCCAATGTTTGTGATTTTGTTCATGCTCGTAATCTACAATAATAGTATCAAAGAGATACAATGGTAAAAAAACGGCGTTTCGAAGACCTATGATAATATTTGACTCATTGCTGTGAAGAGCAAACCAATTTTCATAGAGTTGTTTGGTTGTATCTGAACTATCAAAAATAATGGGAATATTTTTTTGATTTTGGAATATGGAAAGAAGCGTGTTTTTATAAAAAGTTTCAGGGATAATTATAAGAGTTTTTCCCTTGGAAGCTTTTTTTAAAAAATTTGCGTGCTCTTGCTGTGTGGAATAATAATGATATTGAATTTTTTTCTTTCCCTTTTGTGTTTTATATTGAGGAAGATGAAAGCTCTTTAGAGACTTGAGCTTTCGTACTTGGAGTGGGGGAAGACATTTTTTTACAAGATCCCCGGCACTGGTGCTATACATTTTAGCAACTTCCTGGAGCTTGAGGACATATTCTTGATTAAGAAGTGGAAGAGCACAAATGATAGAGTCTACATCTTTGATATTCTGGAGGTGTATAGTATCGGTGCTGTGCAATGACAAAACAAGGCCTGAAATAAAAGACTTCCGAAATGGGACTTTCACAATTTGACCCACAGATATTGTGTCGAGAAGTTCCTTGGGTACGCGGTAGGTAAGCTGATCCAATGCACGCGGAACCTGCCTGAGCGGAAGAATTTCAACAAGCATAGCGTACGGTTGTGATTGTTTTAAAATTCAAATTGTCCAACAAGATAACCTATCCCAAAAGGCGCTTCATAGGATAAATTTTTGAAATTAAAGCGCATATCCTGTAAAAGCCCCAAAAGTATAAGAAGTGGTTTATAGATATCACCTTTGGCATTTTCAATAATTGCTGGATCAAGGTTCAAAATGCCTGCCGTATTACCAGACTGAAGCATTTCAATAATCGAGGTATCAAATTTTTGTCCATCTTCATGATACCCAAGAGGGGATGCAGGACTTAAGGTATGCGCCAGATCTCCAGAGGCGATGATAGCAACTCTTTTATTTGATTCCGCTAATCTTTCCCGAATAAGACTTCCAAAGTCAAAATGTTCTTTAGGGGAAAGATGGGAGTATCCAATAGGAAGTATTTTTATATTTTGAAGATGTTGAGTCAGAAGTATGAGCGGAACGGCTGTTCCATAATCAAGCTTTGATTCGGAGACGAGTTGTATAGGAAGGGTATTGGGAGTATCACTATGTGCAATAGTAGCACCTAAATGTGTAGCTCCCTTCCAAATCTTTTTGGTAGAAAGGTCACCAAATTGTTCAAAGGTAGCAAGGAACTCTGGTTGCGTATTAATAGTAAAAGCATTATCGTATCTTCCCTCATGAAGTGAGAGAATAATCAAAACATCAGGCTTACTTACATAAAGGGATTGTTCAAGTTCAGAAATGGCGGCATGACTCTTTTGGAGATAGTCTTTCTTTTCTTTTGAAATACTTTCTATAAGAAGGGGGGTATGTGGGACAATTCCTGAAAATACAAGTTGCATACATGTTTATTATTGCTGAGCAAGAGCCCATCGAGCGAAGGCTTCTGCATCTTTGAATCTATTGGTGTAGTCTGGATTTCCCAGAAGTATAATTATATATTTCTTTTGTGTAAGTTTAGATTGAACTACCATGGTAAGATTAAAACCAGATTCGTAGAGGTACCCGGTTTTACTTGCAGTAATGGTAAATGGGAGATCCGTTTTTGCTTTCAACTGATTAGAATGTGTATCTTGGTGCATTTTTAGAGTATCTTTGTCTATGACCTCTTCATATTCATAGGATGCAAGACTGAGGATGCGTTTGAGTTCTTTATTTTCCAGAGTATTTTTGAAAAGGGAAAGATACTCACGTGCTGTAGAAAAATTTTGTAGATCAAGTCCTGATGTATCTGCAAATTGTGAGTGGCTAAGATTCCAATTTTTTGCATTCGCATTCATCTTTGAAACAACAATGTCTGGGGTCGCGAGACTATCTGCCAGCATGATAGAAGGGGTATTGAGAGAAGAAACAAGCATTGAGTACAGTAAGTCCTGGTTTCGTATTGCTTCTCCATTTTGGATACGAAAACGGTGGTAACTTGCCTTGTGCCTACTTCCATCATAAATAGACACGGTAGACCGATCTAGACCTTCTTCGAGCATGGTATATGCTGCCATAACTTTGGTAAGAGAAGCAAGTGGACGTGGTGAGTCAACATTTTTTCCTTCAAGAATTTGCAGAGAATCATAATCTGCAATTAGATAGGAATCTATCTTTGTGTCATAAGGAGTTCCTACAAAGGATGGGACTCCAGGAGTTTCATACATTATTCCAGTTTCTTGAAAAACAGGCAGGCCATTTTTTGTTGGTGTGGGCAAAGGATTTTGTTGAGTAGGTGTAGGGGATGGAGAATTTGGTGTTGGAGTTATTGTTATATTGGAGGAGAGAGAAGCCGGTTGAAGTGCCACGGTTTGTTGCTTTCCTTCTATTGGAAGACCGTCTTCATGAAGAAGAGAAGTTTCTAAATCTGTGGGAATGACATTTTCCCATTTATATCCAAGACTCAAGAAAACTTTTTCATTGGGTATATGACGTTTTTTTCCATTTTCAATGACATAAATTTTATTAAACCCTTGCACCTGAATGAGTGTACCATCTTTAAATCCTAACGTCTTTCCTTCCTGAAACGTATCAAGAATACTTAGGTCTGCTTTCTCGGGGATATATCCGGGGAAGTTTGATTCTGCGACTTGCTTATTGGGAATAAAGTGGTAAACACCATCTTTGAGGAAGTAGAGTCTCCCTTTTTGGTTGAGCTCAATGACTTTCCCAGCAGGGTTTGATGCACTTGAGGTGGTTATTTGAGCACTCATTGGGTATCCCTCAAGGTCACTTTTGTTTACAGAGATAATTTCATCTGGATTATATCCAAGTTTTCGAACTACCTCAGCACTGGCAAACGGCCTGAGATAATCATTATCAAGCAGAAAGTAGTTTTCACCATCAAAAAGTATAGAATAGTTTGCAAAAGAAATAGGAACTCCATCTGCATAGGTTGAAAGTTCAAGAGAGGGGACCTCTACAATAAGTTTGGGGTCAAAACGTGTAATGAGAGCACGAAAGTTTGTGATTTTTCGTTTTTTTCCATCTTGGATAAGAAATACGTCTGGACTCCCGATGGCTTTGAGAAGAGTCCCACTGGGGTAGGTTTGGTTAAACCACTCATTCCAAAGTTTCCAAAAATTAAGATTTCCATGTATATGTGGAGTGTAGGTATAGAGAAATGCCGTTGCCTGTGTTTGAGGACTCACATTTTGACCATCAATAATATAGTCCACAAATGGTTTATGAATCCAAGACTGAGTATCTGTATTTTCATAGTACCAGCGCATGATACCTGCGGCATTATCAACTTGTTTTCCAAAACCTTTAAATTTCTGAATTTTTGGGTCGGACATACTGCAGCTATCACAGACTCCATATCCTGCCGCCCAATCTAGCTGTTTCTGTGTTGGAGTTGGGTCGGTGATAAGACTTTGTTCCTTTTGGAGTTTTACCAAAATATATTTTGGATTTATTTTGTATTCTTGGGCTGCTTCATAGATAATTTCAGATGCTTTCGTTCGTTTTCCATTTGCATCTTCTGTAAAATAGTTGGCAAGCGTGCTATTTTTATCATCTAAAAAAATTTGAATATCTCGTCTACTCATGCTGTCTGAGTCTTCGAGTTGCTCATCTGAAATGATAAAGTTTGGATTAAAAGCAGCCTCATCTATGGCAAGGGCTTGCAAAAGAGGAAACAGACTCGAAACAAGAGTCAAAGAAAGTACGGGAAGAATGTGTTTTTTATTCATAAAATACTGATAAATGACTCATATAGTATAACAAATTTTTTTATCTTTTCCTATATTTGCAAAAATGCACTAAATTTGGTACTATTTGGCATATGTTTGGTACACTCTATATTGTTTCAACACCTATTGGAAATCTCGAAGATATTACGCTTCGTGCTTTGGAGATCCTCAAAACGGTAGACCTGGTTTTGTGTGAGGATACACGTGTGACCCAAAAGATCCTGAATAGGTATGAAATTTCTGTCTCAACGCAGAGTTATCATCACCACAGTAATGATCAAAAAATTCAGCATATTTGTGATCTTTTATCACAAGGAAAAAACCTTGCCTTGGTAAGCGATGCTGGGACCCCAGGTATAAGTGACCCTGGGAACGTCTTGATAGACTACATTACCAATAAATATAGAGGAGAAGAAGCAATAGACATTGTGCCCATTCCTGGTGCAAGTTCTCTTACTGCAGCACTTGCAGTATCAGGATTCCCTACAGATAAGTTTCTCTTTTTAGGTTTTATTCCCCACAAAAATAAGCGAAGGAAATTTTTAGAGGAAGTATCTGAATCAAAATATACAGTATCCTTTTTTGAATCAAGTCATAGAATAAAAAAATGTCTACAGGAAATGAGTGAGGTGCTTGATGAAAACAGGACCATGGTGGTGTGTCGGGAGCTTACAAAAAAGTTTGAGAGCATCTATAGGGGAACGCTTTCAGATATACTCTCTCTGGATATCCCGGATAAGGGG
Source organism: Candidatus Magasanikbacteria bacterium CG11_big_fil_rev_8_21_14_0_20_39_34 (assembly GCA_002787355.1). Classification (GTDB taxonomy): domain Bacteria; phylum Patescibacteriota; class Patescibacteriia; order Magasanikbacterales; family UBA922; genus 1-14-0-20-39-34. The sequence continues at coordinate 269,089 of PCWN01000007.1, read as the reverse complement.
GAGTTTGTCCTTGTGGTAAGTCCAAAGGGGTATAATACTTAAGAACCTTATTCGATCTACACTTAATATGAAAGAAAAATATTATCTTACAACCACCTTGCCCTATGTAAATGCAGACCCACATATTGGATTTGCTTTGGAAATGATACAAGCGGATGCTCTGGTTCGGTATGAAAGACTTCTTGGAAAAGAGGTTGTATTTAATACCGGTACGGACGAGCATGGGCTAAAAATTCACCGAAAGGCAGAAGAAATGGGTATTGATACTCAAGACTATTGTGATCAATATGCTGCGCGTTTTCATTCTTTGCGCGAGTTATTGAATCTCAGTTATACAAATTTTATTCGTACAACGGATCCTCATCACAAACAAGCGGCACAAGAATTTTGGAAACGGTGTGATGCAAATGGAGATATCTACAAAAAAAATTATCAAGTAAAATATTGTGTTGGTTGTGAATTAGAAAAAACAGACTCGGAGTTGGTAGATGGAAAATGTCCGCTGCATATCAAGTACGATATTGAGCTTATAGAAGAGGAGAATTATTTTTTCCGTTTTTCCGCTTTCCAAGAGAAACTTTTGCAACTCTATTCTGAACGTCCAGATTTTGTAGTACCAGCACATAGATTGGATGAAATACGAAAATTTGTTGAGGGTGGTTTACAGGATTTTAGTATTTCACGATTAAAAGAAAAAATGCCATGGGGAGTTCCTGTGCCTGGAGACGATACGCATGTTATGTATGTTTGGTTTGATGCCTTGGTAAACTATATTTCCACACTTGGATGGCCAGAGGATGAGGAAAACTTTAGAGCCTATTGGCCGGGAGTTCAGGTAGCAGGAAAGGATAACTTAAGACAGCAATCTGCGATGTGGCAGGCAATGTTGCTTTCTGCCGGACTGGAAAGTTCTAAGCAGATTTTTATCCATGGATTTATTACCAGTGAAGGACAAAAGATGAGTAAAAGCCTCGGGAATGTGGTAAATCCAGTGGATGTAGTAGAAAAATATGGGACTGATCCTGTGCGTTTTTACCTTTTGGGAGCTCTTCCATCCTATGAGGATGGAGACTTTTCGACAAGGCGTTTTGAAGAATTTTACACCGCTCATTTGGTAAATGGTTTAGGAAATCTTACTTCCAGAATCCTGACCATGATTGAAAAGTACAGTGATGGAAAGATTCCAGAAAAGAGTGAGGATATTTTTGATGTGCGGGCTTTTTGGGGGCGATATGATAAATCTTTTGGAAAATTTTCTTTTGATGAGGTTGTACGCGAACTCAATAGCTTTGTCGCAAAATGTGATGCAAAAATATCTGAAGAAAAACCTTGGGAAAAAGCAAAGAATGGAGAATCCATTGATGCACTTTTGTATGTTCTTGTGGAATCCTTGAGACATCTTGCAATTGCTTTTTTTCCACTTCTTCCAGAATCTGCTGAAAATATATTAAAAAGTCTTCATATTTCACACGAACAAATACAAGGAGAACAAGCACGTGCATGGGGAGTTCTTGCAAAGGGGAATGAAGTGACAAAAGGGGAGATCCTTTTTAAGCGTTTGGAGTCATAATACCTATTTTTAATTTTGTTTAAACACAAAAAAATATGGAACTCCTCGATATAATTATCCTTGTTGTTGTAGGAGGATTTGCATTATTTGGTTTTTGGTTTGGTTTTATCCATACCTTGGGCAGTCTTCTTGGAACCATCCTTGGAGTGTACCTGTCGAGTCATTACTACGAACCTGTTGCAAGTTGGATTGTTCATGTTACTGGTTGGGGGAGTAATTGGCCAAAGGTAACCACTTTCATTGTTGCCTTTATTGTCATCAATAGATTAGTAGGACTTGCTTTTTTCTTTATAGACAAAGTATTGCATGTCGTTACAAGATTACCTTTTATAAAATCAATAAATAGGCTTTTAGGACTGGCACTTGGTTTTTTTGAAGGAGTTATTTCTATTGGTATTATTCTGTACTTCATTGAGCGTTTCCCCATAAATGAACATCTTACTGACGCTCTGGGAAGTTCTCAATTTGCTCCGGTTGCCATAGAGATTGGTGCTGTTTTGTGGCCACTTTTTCCAGCAGCACTCAAAATTATAGAATCAAGTGTCAATTATGTAGAAGGTGTAGTATTACCGTAATGTAAGATTCTCTTTTTCTTTGACGTCAGTTATATTGAATATATTTTAATGTTATAGCATGTCCTATACACACATTGGTAAAAGATACATTCGTCTCCTCTCATTGGTTTTAGTCATTTTTTTGGCAGTTAGTGCTGCGGCTACTTTTTGGGTACGTTCCCTCGAGGCACAGACGGCATTTTCTCAGGCAATATTGCAACTCAATCCCTATCATTACACGCCAAAAGGGGAGATTCCTATTACTCCACAAGGGAGAGAACCGGAAAATCCATTTACACTTCCACCATTTCCTGCAGATATACGTGGAGGTATTTTTACTTTTGCGAGTAGTTCACAAGATATGTTTCCTTCTTTTGCCAAAGAACTTGCAGGGCAACATCCATCAGTCATTGTTATTTTAGGGGCTGCTGGATCTTCTTATTCGCAGACAAAGGCATATGTCACCGATTTTGACTTTGTAACAGAATATGGGCTGCTTCGCTCAGATAGAAAAATTGTAAACAATATTTCTGAAGAATTTTCATTAGAAAAAAATGATTCTGTATTTGTACAGAATCAGGAAATGAATTTTTTCATTCCACCAATTGCAAAATTTTTGCCGAAAGCTCGGATAGTTTCTGTATTACTTGGAGAGTCATTTTCGGAAGATTCTCTTCGTGAACTTGCCAAAAAGTTAGCAGAGGAACTGCCTAAAGATTCTGTGGTTATATCATCAGTACAGTATCCAAAATATGATAATGCATCAGTATCTTTTTTCCAGAAAGAAAAAGCTTTGCATGCTCTCCGGAATTTTTCTTTTGATATGCAGGAACCAAAAATGCTTCCTGAAGAATATCTCTTTTTGCAGTTGATGGAACAACTTAGATCACAAAAGGTTCTTTATGAAGGGAATTCCTCCAATGAATTCTTGTTTGGGGACGGGGAAAAGCTTGAGCAGGTGATGATTTCTTTAGTAAATTTTGGTGACCTTATGCTCGATAGAAACGTCGCAAATCATATCAAAAATTTTGGGAGTGAATATCCTTTGAGCAAAATTACTCAACCTCAAAAAGGACTGTTTGTTGGTCAAGATATTCTCGCTGCAAATTTGGAAGGTCCCTTTGCGGATACTCGACGGGCTACCAGTAAAAGTATTGCTTTCCGATTTGAACCAGAACTTATTCCAATGTTGACACAGTATCATTTCAATCTCTTTAATCTTGCCAACAACCATAGTTTAGACATGGGGAGTGCAGGTTTTGAGGAGTCAAAGAAAAATCTTGCAAATGCTGGCATAGATTTTTACGGAAAACCATTGCAAATTTCAAAAACGGATTCAGTTTTTATAAAAGAAATTTCACAAAAAAAGATTGCTTTTGTGGGTGTTGATGATACGCTTACACCACTTCGTGTGTCCGATATGGAGTCGCTCTTGAAAGACCTTCGTTCTGAAGTAGATTATATAATAATAAATATTCATTGGGGTGTAGAATATAAAAATATTTCAAATACTCGCCAACAAATGCTTGCACATACTTTTATAGATGCTGGGGCAGATATGGTCATAGGGCATCATCCACATGTTGTAGAAGAAATGGAAATATATCACAATAGGCCTATATTTTATTCGTTGGGAAATTTTGTGTTTGATCAATATTTTTCAAAAGAAACGCAGGAAGGACTGAGTGTTGGTATTCTTTTAGATGGAAAAAGTATTTCTGTTTATCCCTTCCCATTGAAAAGTGTTGAAAGTCAGGTGGACTTGATGGATGAAAATGAATCAAAACTATTTATGGATGATTTTCTGAGCAAAAGTAAACTTGATGGGAATGAATATAAAGATTTTCACTTTGAAATAGAAGAATAATCTATGTTATTTGATACGCATTGTCATATACAATTTCAAGCCTACAAAAATGATAGAGAGGCCGTGCTGAAAAAATCCTTGGAAAAAGGAGTTCTCATGAATATGGTTGGCACACAGAAAGACACGAGTAGAATGGCGGTTGAGCTTGCAGAACAATACGAAAATATTTATGCGAGTATTGGGACTCATCCTATTCATCTTCATTCTACGCACGTAGATGAAGAAGAAAGTAGCTTTCTTTCCCGTGAGGAAAGTTTTGATTGGGACTATTACGCAGATCTTGCCAAACATGAAAAAGTCATTGCAATAGGAGAGTGTGGTTTGGATCTTTTCCATATTCCAAAAGATATATCCAAAGAAGAGGTTTTAGAAAAACAAAGATCTGTTTTTCAGGATCATATACGTTTTGCCCTTCTGCATAATCTTCCCATGGTTATTCATTGTAGAGATGCACATGACGAGTTGATAGAGATGCTTTCTCAGTTAGAGGTACTTCCAAAAGGCACCATTCATTGTTATACCAGTAATTGGGATCATGCAGAAAAGTATTTAGATATGGGATTTTACTTAGGATTTACGGGGGTTATTACTTTTCCACCCAAGAAAACAGATCCTTTACCACAGGAATGGCTATTGGAGGTGGTAAACAAGATCCCTTTGGACCGGGTTGTGGTGGAGACAGATTCACCATACCTTACTCCACAAATCAATCGTGGAAAACGGAATGAACCTTTTTTGGTAGAAGAGGTTGTACGGATGTTTGCAAAGGTACGTGAGCTTTCATATGAAGAAGCGGAAAAAATAACCACCCAAAATGCAAAAACTCTTTTTCAGCTTCCTCTATGATAGTAAGAGAATCTCCTATTGGAGACATTGTAAGAGTAAATAGAACCGTAAAGGAATTTACCGATACAGGGACATTTGATGAAGAATATTTTTTACAACGTTGTCAGGGGAAGACTTCACTTTTTTTGTGTGCGTATGAAGGTGACGAACCAATAGGATATAGCGTATGGTATGATAAAGAAGGGGATGGGGCATTTTACTGTTGGATGGCAGGAGTAAACCCAGAATATAGAAGGAAGGGCATTTTGAGTGCAATGATAGATTTTGGAATTGATTTTGCTCAAAAAAGGGGGTATTCACATATGACGATAAAAACTCGCAACTCAAGGCGTGAGATGCTTTCCTATCTCGTTTCTCATGGTTTTTGTATTGTTTCGGTAGAACCGGCAGAGTCTGTACAAGAGAACAGGATACTATTTTCTAAAGATTTAGCGCTAAAGCAAGGCAAAAGCTGAAGATGAGAGTTATACACAAAAACTTATTTAAAAAAATACTTGACCTATTTAAATAAAATCTGTATAATACCGGCGTTTTCAACGCTGTTTTTCATATGAAGACTATATACCAAAAAAAGGAAGAACTCGTCCAGAAAACATTTAGAATGATGTTTCAGATTCTGGCTATATTTGCTCTTCCAGCATTGGCAGCATTTTTCATAGGGAAGTGGATTGATACAACTTACTCCATAAAGCCCTATGGAACTCTCAGTATACTTTTGATAAGTTTCATACTTTCATGGGTTCTCACTATTAGAATCTATCTGAAACTTCAACGCCAATATGATGCGCTGGATGTACAAGAAGAGGAAGAAAAACTTCTCAATTCAGAAAAAGAATAAACTATGTTTTTCCAGGTACAAGCAGAAAAACCAACTGTACAACCTGAGATCGTCACACATATCGGTAGTCTTCAGGTAACAAATGCAATGATAATGAGCATTTTTGTTACCTTACTTTTTATCCTTTTTCTGATAGTGCTGCGAAAACATAAAAAACTTTCCCCAACAAAGCTCCAAACTGCGATAGAAATGATCTTTGAGCTCTTCTTGGGACTATTAGAATCAATTGCTGGTGGAAAAGAAGCTGCCCGTAAGCTCCTTCCACTCATTGGTTCTCTTTTTATTTTTATTGCATTTTCAAATACTATTGCGCTTATTCCTGGACTGACCTCGATCACCTATGAAGGGATATCTATCTTCCGTACCCCAACCAATGACTTTAATACTACATTTAGTATCGCTCTTGCTATGGTACTTTGGACACAATATGAAAGTATGAAAACCTTTGGTTTTTTTGGGCATTTAGGAAAATTTTTTAAATTTAAGGGAGTATATGAAGGATTTAAAAAAAGTATTGGTGAAGGATTTATTGCGATAATCGATTTTTTGATTGGACTTCTGGATATTGTTTCTGAATTTGCAAAAGTTATTTCACTGTCTTTACGTTTGTTTGGAAATATGTTTGCGGGAGATATGCTTGCAGCCATATTGCTGGGGGCTTTTGCTGCGGTGGTACCTGCCCCATGGTTGGCTATGAATATTTTTGTAGGAGTGTTGCAAGCGCTCGTATTTGGAGCATTAACTGCAGCATATTACGGTTTGGCGGTACAGAAAGAAGAGGAAGTCACAGTATAACTGGTTTATTTATTTTTATTTAGTTACTTAATATAGTCCTATGGAACTAGAAGCAGCAAGACTTATTGCAAAGGGAATTTGCACCCTTTCCATGTTTGGTTCAGCAATCGGCGAGGGATATCTCATCGGAAAAGCCTTTGAGGCAATGGGGAGAAATCCTAAGATCGAAGGAAGCCTTTTCACCAAAATGATTATTGGTGTTGCGCTTGCAGAATCTACCGCTATCTACGCCTTTGTGGCATTCTTTCTTATTTAAGGTTAAGAATACGCATTGTGCGTATTCATAACTTGGGGGGTTATGAATCCGTATAATTTAGCATTTTTTATATATGAATTATATACTTGAAACGCTTGGAAAAATTGGTTTTGAATGGCACATGGGACTTTTCAACCTTATTAACTTTTTGGTTGTCTTCTGGCTTTTGAAAAAATTTGCATTTAAGCCCATCATGAAGGTTATCGATGAACGACAAAGTAAGATGACAGAAGGAATGGAGAACTATGAGAAGTCAAAAACTGATTTGCAGATGGCAGAAAAAAAGGCACAGGATATTATTGATAATGCAAAAGTTGAAGCCAATAAAATTGTTGAAAATTCGCATCAACAGGCAGTGGGAGCAGGAGAACAAATGAAGAAAAAGGCAAAAGAGGAAATTGAACTTTTGATTGCACAAGCAAAGAAGAATATAGAAATTGATAGAGCCGATATGCGAGATGCTTTGCGCCGTGAGACGATTGAGCTAGTTGTTCTTGCAGTTGAGAAGATTATCCATGAGAAGTTGAATGATAAAAAGGATGAAAAATATATTAAAGATATCCTTGCGTCATTAAAATAATTTCTTTTTTAGTAAGGTTTTATGGCTAAAATGATTCCACGACAATATGCAAAGATTCTCTACGAGATAACGTTGGGAAAGAAGGGAGAAGAGTTGGAACTTGCCATTGCTGAGTTTATCAATTTTTTGAAGGGGGAGTACGTTTTTTCAAAAGTAAACTATATCATTGCCGAGTTTGAAAAATATGCAAAAAAAAAGGAAGGTATACTTGATATTCAAGTAAAAAGTGCAAAGAAACTGGCGCCTTCTACATTGGATGCAATAAAAAAAAGTTTTGGAAAAAAAGTAAATATACAATCTGAGATTGATGAGTCAATCATAGGAGGGATTATCCTCAATACTGGAGATAAAATCCTAGATGGAAGTATAAAAACACAACTTGAAGTACTAAAACGAGAATTAATTCAACAGTAGTATGTCACACACAGATCAAATCGTTGCCAATTTAAAGAAACAAATTGAAGCATCAAAAACTGAAATAAAGGTTGAGGAAATTGGAACCGTTATTGCCGTTGGAGATGGTATTGCTCGTATGACCGGATTGGAAAAATGTCAGGCACAAGAAATGCTTGAATTTCCTGGTGGAATTAAAGGCCTTGCATTAAACCTTGAAGAAGAAACGGTTGGTGCAATTATTTTGGGGGATTTTAAAGCCATTAAAGAAGGGGACACCGTAAAGAGAACCGGACAAATTATGTCCGTTCCCGTAGGAGAGGCACTTATTGGACGCGTGGTGAATGCACTTGGTGAACCGGTAGATGGATTAGGTGAATTGAAAACTTCAAAAAAATATCCACTCGAACGAGTTGCTTCTGGTGTGATGTCTCGTGAACCCGTAAGTGTTCCTATGCAAACTGGTATCAAAGCAATTGATGCGATGACTCCGGTAGGACGTGGTCAACGTGAGTTGATTATTGGGGATCGTCAGACCGGAAAAACCTCTATTGCCATTGACACTATCCTCAATCAAAAGGGACAAAACATGACCTGTGTTTACGTTGCAATTGGACAAAAGGAATCCAAAGTTGCACGCATTGTTGCTCGTTTGAAAGAACTTGGAGCTATGGATTACACCATTGTGGTGACAGCCGGAGCCTCAGAACCAGCACCTATGAGTTATTTAGCTCCATATTCTGGAGTTGCCATGGCAGAATACTTTGCAGACAAAGGACAGGATGTATTGATTGTGTACGATGATCTTACAAAACAGGCTTGGGCATATCGTGAAATGTCATTACTTTTGCGCCGTCCACCAGGACGTGAAGCGTATCCTGGAGATGTGTTTTATCTTCACTCACGTCTTTTGGAGAGATCATGTCGTTTGAATACCAAATATGGCGGAGGTTCTATTACTGCGTTGCCAATTATTGAGACACAGGCAGGAGATGTATCTGCATATATTCCTACGAATGTTATTTCTATTACCGATGGACAGATTTATCTTGAGAGTGATCTCTTCTACAAAGGCGTTCGACCAGCTATTAACGTTGGGTTGTCTGTGTCTCGTGTAGGTGGAGCAGCTCAAACCAAACCAATGAAAAAAGTTGCCGGTACCTTGAAACTCAGTTTGGCCCAGTTTCGAGAGTTGGAAGCCTTTGCACAGTTTAGTTCAGATCTTGATCCAGAAACCAAAAAGCAGATTGATCGTGGACGACGTTTTACTGAACTTCTGAAACAACCACAATACAGTCCAATGCTTGTGGAGGAGCAAGTTGTATCAATATATGCAGCCAGCCAAGGACTTTTGGACGCAGAGAATGTTGAAAATGTTCGTGGAGTTGAAGAAAAATTACTTCAATTTATGAGAAGTACAAAATCTGTACTATTAGAAACTATTCGTGAAGGAAAGTGGGATGATAAAGTGGTGGAGGATTTGAAACTTGCTCTTGATGAATTTAAAAAACAATAAAAGATTCCAAGAAAGAAGAACCTACTATGGCCGTTTCTACAAAGGCAATCAATGCCAGAATAAAATCTGTAAAGAACACAAAAAAAATCACCAAGGCAATGGAGATGGTTTCTGCTGCAAAGATGCGAAGAGCGGTAGATGCGGCACTCTCTACACGTATGTACGCGTCCCTTTGTCTTGAGATTCTTTCGCATCTTGCGCGTGTAGACGAACCAAATTTTCCTCTCCTAGAAAAAAGACCAGTCAAAAACATGTTACTGATTGCTATTTCTTCAAATAGAGGATTATGTGGAAGTTTTAATGCCAATGTAATCAAAAGATGTGGAGTACTTTTACAAGACAAACAAAATCTTTCAAAACATAGAATTACCAATGATTTTGAAATTGAACCTGAGTCAGATGTAAAAATTGATGTTTTGGGGATTGGAAAAAAGAGTGCATTAATAGCAAAAAGAAATGGTTTGGATTTGGTAGCTGTGTTTGATAAGCTTTCAGAAAAGCCAACCTACGAAGATGTTCTTCCGATTAGCAACATGGTTGTAGATCTCTTCTTGAAAAAGAAATATGAAAAGATTGCAGTTGTGTATACACATTTTGGATCTACCTTGGTTCAAACGGTAAAAATAAGGCAGTTACTTCCTATTTCAGAACATGATTTGGAAAAAACTTTGCAACAACTTCCAAAAGAAATGGATGAATCATATAAAGATCCTTTCCCAATTGAAAATTATTTATTTGAACCGGATTTAGAAACTATCCTCAATACTATTATCCCACGACTTGTGGAAGTACAGTTGTTTGAAACTATACTTGAGTCAGCCGCAAGTGAACATAGTGCACGGATGGTAGCTATGAAGAATGCGAGTGAGGCCGCCTCGGATATGATTGGTTCCTTGACGTTGACCTTTAACAAGGCAAGACAGGCTGCTATTACACAAGAAATTTCTGAAATTGCAGGAGGAGCGGCAGCACTTGAATAAGATTCATTAATTACATAACTGTAAGTTGTTAAATCTCAATTTGAAAGTATGAATAAAGGAATAATTTCACAAATAATTGGAGTGGTGGTGGATGTCCACTTTGAAGGTGCATTACCAAAGATTTATGATGCATTGGAAGTAAAGCAGGGTGACCAGAAAGTTATTTTGGAAGTTCAACAGCATTTGGGTTCCAATACCGTGCGAAGTATCTCTATGGGATCAACTGATGGCTTATCCAGAGGTGATGAGGTAATTGATTTGGGAGAACCAATTTCTGTTCCCGTTGGACCGGAAACATTGGGGCGCATGTTCAATGTAACAGGAGAAGCCATTGATGAAAAACCAGATCCAAAGGTAAAGAAAAGATATTCTATCCATAGAAAAGCACCTGAGTTTAAAAATCAGTCTCAAGAGACTCAAGTATTGGAAACTGGTATCAAGGTTATTGATCTTTTGTGTCCATTCTTGAAAGGTGGAAAAGTAGGTCTCTTTGGTGGTGCCGGAGTTGGAAAGACAGTTATTATTCAGGAGCTTATTCATAATATTGCTTCAGAACATGGTGGATACTCAATGTTTGCAGGAGTAGGAGAACGTACTCGTGAGGGAAATGATCTTTATCGAGAAATGAAAGAATCAGGTGTATTGGAAAAAACAGCTTTGGTGTTTGGGCAAATGAATGAACCACCAGGAGCTCGTGCTCGTGTGGCATTGACGGCTCTTGCTATGGCGGAGTACTTCCGAGATGAAGAAGGCCGAGATTTGCTTTTGTTTGTTGATAATATTTTCCGTTTCACACAGGCTGGATCTGAGATGAGTGCACTTTTAGGACGTATGCCTTCTGCAGTAGGATATCAGCCAACACTTGCAACTGAGATGGGAGCTCTTCAGGAACGTATTACTTCTACAGATAAAGGATCTATTACTTCTGTTCAAGCTGTATATGTGCCAGCGGACGATCTTACAGATCCAGCACCAGCTACAACCTTTGCGCATCTTGACTCTACTGTCGTATTGAATCGTTCACTTTCAGAATTGGGAATTTATCCAGCGGTAGATCCACTGGACTCTACTTCTACCGTTTTGGATCCACAAGTTGTTGGAGAAGAACACTATAGAGTTGCACGTGATGTACAAAAAGTTCTTCAAAGATATAAAGATCTGCAAGACATTATTGCTATTCTTGGTATGGAAGAACTTTCTGATGAAGATAAACTTACCGTTACTCGCGCAAGAAAAGTACAAAAATTTCTTTCACAACCCTTCTTTGTTGCAGAACAATTTACTGGTATGGAAGGAAAGTATGTTTCTTTAGAAAAAACCGTACAAGGGTTTAAAGAAATCCTTGAAGGAAAACATGATGATAAACCAGAACAGGCTTTTTATTTGAAAGGTTCAATTGATGGTGTTGTACGTGAAGCACAAGGACAAGTAGAGTAAGAACTTATACGCTAGCATTATATTATGCCTATTGATTTTAAAATTGTTACTCCCTATGGAGTGACCTACAGCGACGAAATAGAAAAAGTCTCCATTCCTACCACCAATGGTATGATTACGGTGTGTGAAAGACATGCGCCTTTGATTTCTGTATTACAGTCTGGTGAGATGAATGTTCATAAAGTTGATGGGAGTACTATAAATGTTGCTGTTTCTGGGGGATTTTTGGAGATACAATCGGACAGTAGAGTGTATATAATGGCAGATACCGCTGAACGTGCAGAGGAAATTGACCTTTCACGTGCTCAGGACGCACTCAAGCGTGCAGAAGAACTCCTCAAAAATGAAGATAAGCTGGCAGATGTTGACTTTGCCTTGTTACAAGCAAAAATTGAGAAGGAATTGGCACGTATTCATGTAGGAAGTAAGTATAGGGAAGTCCATCTCAATTAAGCCTTGTTTGCATGAGAACTTATTGATACAATAAGACCGGGCTTTATGCCTGGTTTTTATATCTAAAAAATTTGTTTTTGGGCAATAAAATGGATAAAAAACAAACACAACTCAATGCTGCACAGAAAGAAGCGGTTCTTTATTTTGATAATCCGCTTCTTATTATTGCCGGAGCTGGGACAGGAAAAACTACGGTAATTTCTGAAAAAATTGCACATATTATAAAGTCCCAACTGGGAAAGGCTGAGGAAATTTTGGCTATTACATTTACAGAAAAAGCGGCTTCTGAAATGGAGGAGCGTGTAGATGCTCTTCTGGAAACTGGGTATCTGGATATGCAAATATCTACTTTTCATAATTTTTGCAAAAAAATTATAGAAAATTTTGGTATTGATATTGGACTTTCAACACAATTTCGACTTCTGACTCAAACAGAATGCTGGCTCTTGGTACAAGAAAACCTAGATTTGTTTCCGTTGGAATATTACAAACCTTTGGGGAACCCAACCAAACATATTCATGATTTTATTTCTCATTTTCAAAAATGCAAAGATGAAATGATAAGTCCGGAAGAGTATCTAGAATATGTAAATAAGCGGGTGTTTCAAGAGGATGAAGCAGATGAGAAGAAAAGACTTCTGGAAATTGCACAAGCGTACAAAGTTTACAATCAGCTGTTACTTGATAATGCTTGCATGGATTTTGCGGATCTTATTTATTACTCTGTAAAGTTATTGGAGGAAAGACCAATGATAAAAAAAGAATTTTCACAAAGATTTAAATATATACTTTTGGATGAATTTCAAGATGTCAATTGGTCACAATACCGACTCATCCAGTGTCTTTCAGAGCATGCACACCTTACTGTGGTGGGGGATGATGACCAAGCTATCTATGCGTTCCGAGGGGCATCGGTTTCCAACATTTTGCGTTTTAAAGAAGATTTTCCTACGGCACATGAAGTTGTACTTTCAGAAAATTATCGTTCTGCTCAACCTATATTAGATGCCGCACATACACTGGTACAGCATAATAATCCAGATCGTTTGGAAGTAAAACTACAGCTGGATAAAAAACTTATCTCACAAAAAAAACAAAGCTCTCAAAAGAGCGTAGAGCATTTTCATTTTGATACCCAAACGGATCTTATTTTTTCTGTTGCACAAGAAATTTTGCGTTTAAAACAGGATAATAAAGATGCTGTATGGGACGATTTTGCGCTTCTTGTACGTGCAAATGGTCATGCGACGCCGTATATTGATATGTTACAGAAGGCAAAAATTCCTTATGAATTTTTGGCAGCATCTGGTTTATTTCGCCAACCGCTTGTACTTGATTGTGTTAATTTTTTTCGTGTGTTAGACCAGCATAAAGAAGATAGCGCCATGTATCGACTTCTTCGGCTTCCTTTTTTAGAACTCAAAGAATCTGATATACAAAAAATCACTTTTGCTTCAAAAAAGAAAAGTTTGTCTTACTATGTTCTTCTCAAACGTGCTGCTGAGTTTGGGGTGTCACAGGAGGGAATTCATATCTGTAATAAGGTGGTTAATATTATCCATGATGGAATGAAAAATGCACGAGGACAAAAGCCGTCCACATTACTGTATCAATTTTTGGAGCAAAGCGGTTATCTTTCTTATCTTACACAAAAAGAGGAAGAGGGAAATGCAGAAATCATTCGACAAATTTACCAACTGAAGCAGTTCTTTGAACTTCTTACAAAATATGAACAAACTACCACGGATCCGCACCTTAAGCATTTTATGAAAAATTATGAACATATCCTTGATGCTGGAGATGAAGGTCAACTCTATCAACCAACCGACACACCGGATTCAGTGAATATCATGACGGTTCATGCGGCCAAGGGTTTGGAATTTAGATATGTTTTTATTTTAGACGCAGTAGAAGAGCGCTTTCCTTCACGATCCCAATCAAAAGGCATTGAGGTCCCAGAAGAGCTTATACATGAACAGATTTCTTCTCACCAAATACACTATCAAGAAGAAAGAAGACTTATGTATGTTGCACTTACACGGGCGAAAGAACGTGTGTATCTCTGTAGTGCAGATGATTATGGTGGACAAAGAAAGAAAAAAATTTCTCGTTTTATTGGAGAGTCAGGGATTGATATTGCCAAAGAAAAAAATCTTCAAAAGAACATGGAAGCACTTTTTTCTATTGCCGATACACAGACAAATATCTCCCAGGAAAAGCAAGGTGTTGTGTATGATATTCCAAAAGTATTTTCATTTTCTCAGATCAAGGCTTATGAAACATGTCCGTATCAGTACAAACTTGCACATATACTCAAAATTCCCACGAAAGGAAGTGCCAGTTTTAGCTTTGGAAATACCATGCACAAAACACTTCAAGATTTTTATAAACTGGTTCAGGAAAAAAATTCTGCAAAACAAGTTTCACTTTTTGCCGAGTTTGTTCAGCCTCCGCGCGATAGCAACACTGTACAAGTTCCATCTTTGGAGGAACTTCTTGCACTGTATAAAAGGAATTGGATAGATGATTGGTTTAAAAGTACATCACAAAAAGATAGTTACTTTGAAAAAGGAAAAGAAATTTTACAAACATTTTATGCAGCTCAAGAAGGGAATTGGAGTGTCCCCGTGGGATTGGAAAGTTGGTTTAAGATTCAAGTAGGGGACTATCTTCTTCATGGAAGAATTGATAGGATTGATCAACATGATGATAAGTCCATTGAGATTATTGATTATAAAACGGGTGCTACGAAAGAAAAGCTAACATCAGAGGATAAAGAGCAGCTGCTTATCTACCAAATAGCTGCAGAAAGTCTTCCTGAATATAGACACATTGGACCGGTCTCCAAGTTGACTTTTTACTATCTAAATGATAACGTAAAGACAAGTTTTATAGGAGAAAATAAAGACCTTGAAAAATTACAGGCAAAGATAGTAAAGACCATCGATGGTATACATACCAAAGACTTTACTGCAAAACCCAATAAGTTTACCTGTAAATTTTGTGATTTCAAGGAAATTTGTGAATATCGAGAACTTTAACTTTTAGTATAATTGCATGCAATCACTTGGAGACGCTATACGCAAAAAAATGCAAAATACCTCCCTACAAGATCAAATTGATGCATCCCGCGTTGTTGAGATTGCAGAAAAAGCTTTTGCCTCCTTTTTTGATCAAGAAAAAATGGCTTATATTAGACCCCTCTTTTTGAAAAACAGGACACTTACGGTCTCCTGCGCAAGCAGTGTAATAGCTCAAGAGATTCGTCTTCACCATGAGGATTTAGTTGCAAAAATCAATGAAAAATTAGGGAAAAAAGAGGTAGACAGGATACGGTATCTCTCATAAAATCATCCCCTTGCAAACATTGCTTTTATACGATAAAATGGCCATAGAATGGCTTTTTTTTATGAAACTCAAGCAATATATTATCGTAATGCTCATGGCAACCCTTCTCTGTTGGGCTTCCTTTGTGGTAGTCCTTTTTAATATTGATCCTTTTACAAGTAACAGTTTAGGATTTATCTTTTTTTATCTGAGCCTTTGTTTTGCATTCGTGGGATCATTCTCATTATTATTTTTTTTGGCCTATTCATACCTAGTCAAGGTTCCGCCCCCGATCTACCGTCTTGTTACCAAAAGTTTCAAGCAATCTCTCATTCTCTCTCTCGTTCTTATTTTTTTACTCTTTCTTCAAGGGAGAGGGTTACTCACCATATGGAATTTTTCTTTTTTTATCTTAGCTTTGGGTTTGTCTTATTTGTTGAAGCGTAGCCTGAAAGAACATAATCATATATAATATGCGTCAATCACTCCTTTTTACGAAAGCTCGAAAAGAAGCACCTGCAGGAGAAGTAGCATTTAATGCTCAACTTCTTATTCGTGCTGGTTATATTTATAAAGAAATGGCAGGTGTATATGCATATCTTCCTTTGGGTATTCGAGTCCTTGAAAAAATAAAACAGATTGTTCGTGAGGAAATGGATGCCATTGGAGGACAAGAATTGATCATGACTGCACTCCAACGCAAAGAGCTTTGGGAACAAACAGATCGTTGGGATGATGAGAAAGTTGATGTATGGTTTAAATCTTCCCTAAAAAATGGTGTCGAGTTAGGATTTGGATGGTCTCATGAAGAACCAATCACTGAGATGATGAAGCACTATATTTCCAGTTACAAGGATCTGCCTATTTATGTATACCAGTTTCAAACCAAACTTCGGAATGAGTTGCGGGCAAAAAGTGGAATTATGCGTGGTCGGGAATTTGTTATGAAAGATATGTATTCCTATGCTACCGATGAACAACAGCATGAAGCATTTTATAATGGGGTTATAGAGGCGTATATGCGCGTATTTGAGCGTGTTGGGCTCAAAGATGATACCTTTGTAACATTTGCTTCCGGAGGTGCCTTTACGCAGTTTAGTCACGAATTTCAAACCATTACCGATGCTGGGGAGGACATGATTTACATAAATCGAGAAAAGAACATTGCCATAAATGAAGAAGTGCTCAATGAAGAAACGTTGAACGATTTAGGAGTAACCAAAGAGGAACTTACTTTGGTAAAAACTGCAGAAGTTGGAAATATCTTTAACTTTGGAACACTCAAGACCGAACAGTTAGGATTAAATTATGTTGACAATACCGGAAAAAATATTCCTGTCCACCTTGGTTCTTACGGAATTGGCATTACTCGACTGATGGGAGTTATTGTAGAACGTTTTGCAGATGAAAAGGGAATTGTGTGGCCAGAATCAGTGGCCCCATTTCAGGTGCATCTCATCTCTCTTTGTAGGGAAGAAAATGACAAGAAGCAAGCAGAAGAAATTTATCAAAAACTCAAAGCAAGTGGAGTTGAGGTACTCTTTGACGATAGAGAAGACGTAAGTGCTGGTCAAAAATTTGCAGAAAGTGATCTTTTGGGAATTCCAAAACGCTATATTGTAAGTCAAAAGACACTGGAAAATGAAACTCTCGAAATGAAACTTCGTACCAAAGATGAAGCAGAGTTTGTTAAAATAGAAAATATTTATGTTTAGACGCATTTTTAATAGGTTTGGAATGAAAATTGGTATTGACCTCGGAACGGCCAATACTTTGTTGTACGTACAAGAAAAGGGGATTGTTATCAATGAGCCAACGGTTGTGGCCGTCAATACCCGTACCGAACAAATTTTGGCCGTGGGAAATGAAGCAAAAGACATGCTTGGAAAAACTCCTCCACATATTGAGGTGACCCGTCCGCTTACGGGAGGTATTATTTCTGACTATGAAGTTGCAGAAAAAATGTTGAAATATTTTCTTTCTAAAGTAAGTGAAGGTGGACTTTCATTTACTCATAGGCCAAAAGTTGTTATTTGTGTTCCTCTTGAAGTAACCGAAGTAGAACGCAAAGCAGTAGAAGATGCAACTATTGCAGCCGGGGCCAGCGAGGTGTTCTTAGTACAAGAACCTATGGCTGCTGCTATTGGATGTAGAATGCCTATTCAAGACCCGGTTGGAAATATGATTGTAGACATTGGTGGCGGAAATACAGAAGTTGCTATTATATCTCTTAATGGAGTCGTTACCTGGCGTTCTATTGATATTGCCGGAGATGAAATGAATAGAAATATTATCCAATATGCGCGTGAAGTGTTCAATCTCTTTATTGGTGAGAGTTATGCAGAACAAGTAAAAATAAAAATTGGGGCTGCACTTTTGGGAGATGAAAAAATTGAATTCCCAATGCGTGGCCGTGATGTGGTAACCGGCCTTCCTCGAGAAGTTATGGTAAGTAATGAGCATATAAAACTTGCACTTGATCGTTCCATCAAGGCTATTCTTGACCTTGTACGTATGACTTTGGAGGTGACTCCACCAGAACTTACCGCAGACATCCATGAAAGGGGTCTTCTTCTTGCAGGGGGAGGTTCACTTTTGCGTGGGCTCGATAAGGTTATTGCAAATGTAGCAGAAATTCCAGTTCGAGTAGCTGATGATCCACTTACAGCTGTGGTTCGTGGGACCGGTATCCTTCTTGAAGATGAACAGCTTCTCAAAGAAATCGCACTTCCTTCAGCCAGAGATTAAGCATAGTTGGTATGAGAAATAAAAAGTTGCAATTTCTATTGCTTTTTTTCGTCATCATTCTTGTGACCATTAGTTTACATTATTTTGGTGTACTTAATTTTTTTGAAAATGGAATTCGGCGAATCATAAATCCTGTTTCCACAGAACTTTATTCAGTGAGCATGCAGATTAATGATAACACAGTAAATTTTGAATCCATTGAAGATCTCCAAAGTGCGTACAAAGATCTTTTAACTCGGCAGCAAGATTATGATCTTATCAATACACAACTTGGTCTTTTAAAAAATGAAAACGAACAGCTCAAACAGCAACTCAACTTTTTACAGAAGACAGATTATAAGTACAAGAGTGCACAAGTAATTGGTTTAAATGTTGAACCTGTTGGAAATACCATGCTTATTAACCTTGGAAGAAACCAGGGGATAGAAGTTGGACAACCCGTAATTGCTGGTGGTGGGTATCTTATTGGAAAAATAGCACGTGTAGAAGATAACCAAAGTGTCTTGCGTTTGATATATGATAATCAGAGTGCCATTGCTGCAACGGTCCTCAATACAGAAAAAAGTATGGGAGTTGTGGAAGGGGGGTTTGGTTTATCTGTACGTATGAATCTCATTCCACAAAATGAAGTCATATCTGTAGGAGATAGTGTTATTACCTCCGGTTTAGAAGATCAAATTCCCCGTGGGCTTATTATAGGAAATATCCAGGCCACTGAAAAAGAACCATACAAACCTTTTCAACGGGCTATTTTGACACCATATCCTCAAATAGGGAATGTGCATATTGTTTCAGTTATTATTTCTTAGGGTATGAATTCTCTTTTAAAAACAATTGGTTGGATTTGTATTTTATTTTTGGTAATATTTCTTCATTTTACTTGTCTTTACTTACTTCCATATCCGTTTGATCATCTCAATATTCTTTTTTTCTTTTTTGTAAATTCTATTTTTTGGGGAGGTTCCGGACGAATTGTTTGGGTTGCATTTGTTCTTTTTTTTATACTTGACTTGTATACGGGTACTCCCTTTGGTCTTCTTTTAGTTATTGGACCCATCTCTGTACTTTTTTCATACTGGCTCTTTATGTACCTCTTTACGAATAGATCGATCTTTGCTTTACTTGGTCTTCTTGTACTGTCTTTGGCAATATATCGTGGACTCTATTTGGGAGTACTCTTTATTTTTTCATTTTTTCATCAGATTGCCATTTCTGCGATCCTTATTTCAGTTACTTTTGCTTGGGAGGCACTTTTTACGGGTGCTGCAATTCTCATAAGTTATCCATTTTTACACAAAATTTTTCGGAATAAAAAAATTGCTTTTTCATAACATCTATGGATCAAGGAAAAAAAAATCTCTTTGGACTCGAGATAGACAATGAAAATTTCCCAAAACTTTTTGGGAGATATAGGCTGAATTGGGTCGAGGATTCATTTAATTTTGAAAAAGGAACACACAAGCAAATCCCAGTTGTTTTTAGTGGTGAACATGTAGGAAAAAGTTTTCTTTTTTCTGGTCACAGAGTTTTTTTTGGATTCATCTGTATTGTATTTTCACTTTTGCTCATACGGCTTTTTTACCTTCAAATTGTACATGGCGAAGACATGCGAGTACTCGCAGAGGGAAATCGACAAAGAACCCTCCCAATTCAGGCGGAAAGAGGTTTGATATTTGATAGAAATGGTGTTCAATTAACAGAAAATATACCAAGCTTTGCATTGGTTATTCTTCCACAAGATCTCCCGCAAAATAAGGAAGAGAAGAAGCTTGTTCTCAAAAAGCTTTCAAAAATTTCAGGTATATCATATGAAGATATTGATGCGACTATTCAGGAATATAGTTTATATAGTTACGAGTCTATTGTAATTTTAGATGACATGGACTATGAAGAAGCACTCAAAGTACGCATTGCCTCTGCAGAACTTCCCGGTGTGCAAGTTCAATCCGGAAGTAAGCGTTTTTATACCTATCCTACATCTTCTGCCCATTCACTTGCTCATATTTTAGGTTATGAAGGAAAAATTAGTCAGAAAGAGCTCTCTGGTGATGCGGATCACACTGGTCTTCATGAAGTTGGGTATCTGCCGTCCGACCTGATTGGAAAAACAGGTGTTGAACAAGAATATGAAAATCTTTTGCGTGGTATGTATGGAAAAAAGGTTATAGAAATTGATGCAACCGGACATGAACGTTTGAGCCTTTCTGAGACACCTCCACAACCTGGACAGCATATTCAACTGAGTATTGATCTCAATATGCAAAATGCTTTGGAGCGAATCATTCAGGAGCATATGCAAATAGAACGCAAAACTAAAGCTTCCGGGATTGTTATGGATCCAAGTTCTGGTCAAATTTTAGCCATGGTAAGCTTACCTTCCTATGATAACAATGACTTTTCAGGTGGAATTTCTCAAGAAAAATACCAAGGTTACATTTCTAACCCAGACAATCCTTTATTTAACAGGTCTATCTCAGGTACTTACCCATCAGGATCGGTTATTAAAACCGTTATTGGAGCATCAGCACTTCAAGAGGGGATCATTACCCCAAATACCACCTTCCTAAGTACAGGAGGAATTCAGGTCAATAAGTGGTTTTTTCCTGACTGGAAGGCCGGAGGCCATGGTCGAGTTAATTTGCGTCTTGCACTTGCAAATTCTGTAAATACATTTTTTTACATAATCGGTGGAGGGTATAGCGACTTTGTAGGATTGGGGGTAGAAAAAATCGCCAGTTATTTAAGTCAATTTGGTTTTTCAAAAAAAACGGGAATAGATCTGCCGAGTGAGGCAACGGGATTTTTACCTTCAAAAGAGTGGAAAGAAGAGAAAAAGGGAGAAGTTTGGTATATTGGAGATACCTATAACCTTTCTATTGGACAAGGGGATCTCTTGGTTACTCCACTTCAGATTTGTAATGCGACTGCTTCAATTGTAAATGGGGGAAAACTTTTTCAACCTACAATTTTTTCTTCACTCATATCTCCAACCACAAGTGAAGCTATCCTTCCGCACACACCAACATTTGAAAAAGTGCCCGTAAGTGTTGCAAACCTCAATCATGTAAAACTTGGTATGCGGGACTGTGTCCTATTGGGGTCCTGTAGACGACTCAGTACCCTTCCTTTCAGTGTAGGCGCAAAAACGGGAACCGCACAGTGGAATAATACAAAAGAAAACCATGCTTGGTTTACTTCCTTTGCCCCATATGATTCTCCGAAAATTGTAGTGACTATTCTTATAGAAGAAGGGGGAGAAGGAAGTCAAATAGCAGCACCAATTGCCTATGATTTTTATGCATGGTGGTGGAACTATCAGAAAAATTCTGGGTCATAGGGCTTTATTTGACTTTCCTTTCAGTTGTGTTTATACTTAAAATTGCAATCCGCATGAAGCGGTTTTTTGTTCTTAATTGAAATACTATGACAGATGAACAATTTCTGACTCAGGAAAAATTTGATGAACTTCAACATGAGCTTCAGGTTTTACGTGAGGAAAAACTTCCCAATTTAGCCAAAAGAATTGATGAAGCACGCCAAATGGGTGATCTATCCGAAAATGCTGAATATCATGCTGCTCGAGAAGAGATGGGATGGGCAAATGGAAGAGTAATGGAGCTTGAACAAATTCTTTTACAAGCGAAAATCATTCATAAGACTTCATCTGATAAGGTAGCTCTTGGATCAACTATAGAGGTTCTCTTCAATGGGAAAAACATGAAATTTACTATTGTAGGCGCTCAAGAGGCAGATCCAGCAGCCGGAAAGATCTCAAATGAATCACCACTCGGAGAAGCTTTTCTTGGAAAAAAGAAGGGGGATATTGTGGAAGTTCAGGTACCTGTGGGAGTAATTACCTATGAGGTTCTTAATATCCTCTAAGCCATGGAATCCCAAATAGAGGGATTTGATTCCTTTAGCCTTTTTTGCTATAGTAAGGTATATTTCTAAACCTTTTTTATGAATGAACAGCCAATAAATATCAATGATGAAAGAGAGGTGCGTCTGCGAAAGTTGCATGATCTTTTGGACGCCGGAATTAATCCTTATCCAGCTCAAGCAGACCGCAAGCAAACGGTACAAGTTGCATTTGAAGCCTCAGAAGGGAGTGAAGTCACGGTAGTCGGACGAGTGGTTGCAAAAAGAGACATGGGGAAAATAACTTTTTCTCATGTTCAAGATATGACAGGGAAAATTCAAATTGCCCTTCAAAAGGATATTTTAGGACCTGAGAACTATGCTATTTTTGCTAAAAAAATTGATATTGGGGACTTCGTTTCTTTTACCGGTGAGCGTTTTGTAACCCACAAGGGCGAAGAGTCTATAAAAGTTATATCCTTTACTCTTCTTACCAAATCTTTAAGACCACTTCCGGACAAATTTTATGGACTACAGGATGAGGAGACACGACTTCGAAAACGTTATCTCGATCTTCTTTCACATCCAGAACTTCGTGATATGTTTACCAGAAAAGCACGTTTTTGGCAGTCAATGCGTGAATTTTTGATACAAGAAGGATTCCTTGAAGTTGAAACCCCGGTACTTGAAACCACCCCCGGAGGTGCAGATGCCACCCCATTTATTACCCATCATAATGCTTTGGATATTGATGTCTATTTGCGAATCTCTATGGGGGAATTGTGGCAAAAACGTCTCATGGTAGGTGGATTTGAAAAAACTTTTGAAATTGGTCGTCAATTTCGCAATGAAGGAATGAGCCGGGAACACCTTCAAGATTACACACAGATGGAATTTTATTGGGCATATTCAGATTATAAAAAAGGAATGGATCTGGTAGAACGTCTATATAAGCACACTATTTCTTCCGCATTTGGAACATTACAATTTGAACAAATTGGTGAGTTTAAAAACATTGACCTCTCCGGAGAATGGAAGCACATAGACTACAGAGACACTATTCTTGAATATACCGGAGTAGATATTTTAGAGGCTACAGAAGATGAACTAAAAGATAAACTTCGTGAGCTTTCTCAAAGTTTTGAGGAATTTGCGGGAAAAGGAAGACTTATTGATAGCCTTTGGAAATTTTGTAGAAAAAAAATTCAAGGTCCAGTCTTTTTGGTAAATCTTCCCGTGGAAGTCTCTCCACTTGCAAAAAGACAAAAGGAGAATCCAAAACTTACAGAACGGTACCAGGTTATTATTGCAGGATCAGAAATTGGGAATGGTTATTCGGAATTGAATGATCCAATTGATCAAGCGGGAAGATTCCTGGAGCAGGCTAAAATGCGCGAAGCAGGGGATACAGAGGCACAAATGCATGATGCAGACTTCGTAGAAGCACTTGAGTATGGAATGCCCCCAACTACCGGATTTGGAGTTTCAGAGCGTCTCTTTTCTTTTCTCGAAAATAAACCTATTCGTGAGTGTGTACTATTTCCACTCATGCGTCCTGAGGATCATCGTGATTCTTCTGAGAAAAAAGCAAAAACCATGGCTGCACATGCCATTATTCTCAACGATGGGCAACAACCACAATGGAGTCTTTTAAACACTGCAGCACACTTGAGTGCCTCTTTTGCAGCAAGAAGTGGAAAAGAACTCTTTGAAATTTCGGAATCGCACACAAAAGATGGTGTTGCCATCCCCATGAATATACGTCATGCCATTGTAATGAAGCAAACAGACTCGCGGGAGCATCTTCGTCTTCTTAAACAGCAAGCAGAAGATGGGGGATTTCTTGTTACCTGTTTTACTGAAGAAATGCGAGACTCGAGTAACGATAAAAAAGTTGAAGAACTCCAAAGTAAAAAGAATCTTGATGAAATACAATTTTTAGGGATTCTGATCTACGGTGAAATGAAATCAGTTCAAAAAGTAACTGAAAAATTTGATCTCTGGAAATAATATGCGGGTAATGGTTTTTGGTACATTTGATGGGATTCATGCCGGTCATGTTTTTCTCTTGCAACAAGCAAGAGAACTGGCCGATGAGTTGGTTGTTGTAGTTGGTCGTGATGCTCGTGTTACGGATCTGAAAAAACGTCCTCCCATGCATACAGAAGATGAACGTCTTATGCTTATACAAAGTCTTTCTTTGGTGGATACAGCTATTTTAGGAGATAGGGATGACGTCTATACGGTTGTCCGTGAATATAGTCCAGAGTATATCCTGTTGGGCTATGACCAAACCTTTTTTACTGAGGAATTGGAAAAAAAGATAAAAGAATTTCAGTTGAATACAAAAGTTGTTCGTGCAAAAAGATACAAAGAAGGACAACACAAATCATCGAAAATGCATCCAAGCGAGGAACAAAAGCCCGCATTTCGACAAATGATTGTACCGATTGCATTGGTTATAAAAAATGGCGAGTTACTCATGACCCTGCGTAATGATCCAGAAAATCCACGTTTTCATAAAAAATGGGAACTTCCTGGTGGAAAGTTGCAATTAGGAGAAAATCTCGCTGATTGCGTGATACGAGAAACACAAGAAGAAGTTGACTACATAGTAGAAATTGTCACCCCACTTTCCCGAGTGAATATTATGGAGGAGAAAGAAAAGAACTACCAGGTTTGTCTTATTCCTCACGTGGTAAAAATTATTGGTGGAGAAGGAAATCACTCAGATAGGGAAGTTATAGAAAAGCGGTTTTTTCCTTTGGATGAAGTACTCCAAAAGGACGATCTCATCCCAGAAAATCTTGCCATGTTTCAGACGGTGTTTCAAGAACTCAAACAAGTTATAGAAAAATATGGTTTGTAAATTAATACAAATTTTATGCTAGATATCAAATTTATTCGAGAAAATATAGATGCTATAAAGAAAAATTGCCTGAATAGGGGAGTGAAGGTTTCTGTAGATGAACTTCTTGAAGTAGATGAAAAAAGAAGAGGTATTCAAACAGAACTGGACACTCTACGTGCTACTCTTAATGCCAATTCAAAACAGAAACCAACTCCGGAAGTTATTGAACAAAATAAGTATACAAAGGAGCAAATCAAATCAATGGAACAGGAGTTTGAGGGTATACAGGAACGATACAAGGCACTTCTCCAGCAAATCCCAAATATGACCCATCCGGATACTCCGATTGGTGGAGAGGAAGATTTTGTTGTACTTGAGACTCATCATGCACCACAAACATTTTCTTTTCAACCAAAAAGTCATGACCAGATTCTTTTAGAAAAGGACTTGGTTGACTTTGATAGGGGAGCGAAGGTAGTAGGATCAAAATTTTACTATTCAAAGGGGGATTTGGTACGACTGAATCTTGCTCTGATCCAGTATGGAATGGATATAGTAGAAAAGTATGGTTATACCATCATGGAAACTCCAGATCTTGCCAAGCAAAGTGTACTGGAAGGCGCAGGCTTCAACCCGCGTGGGGATGAAACACAAATTTATAACATTGAAAATACAGACCTCAGTTTAATTGGAACTGCTGAGATTACTATTGGAGGATATCACATGGATGAAATTTTGGATCTTTCCAATGGACCCAAAAAGTATGTTGCCCTTTCACATTGTTTTCGTACAGAAGCAGGAGCCTATGGAAGAGAAAGCAAGGGCCTTTACCGTGTTCATCAGTTTTCAAAATTAGAGATGTTTGTATTTTGTAAGCCGGAAGAAAGTGAAAAACTTCATAATGAGCTACTTGAGATTGAAAAGGCTATTTGTGATGGATTGAAAATTCCTTATCGGGTTATCGATATTCCAACTGGAGATCTGGGAGGACCTGCATATAGAAAATTTGATATTGAAGCTTATATGACTATGAAGGGTGATGAAAATTCATCTGGCGACTATGCAGAGATTACCAGCACCAGTAACTGTACAGACTATCAGGCAAGAAGATTAAATATTCGATACATAAATTCTGATGGTAAGTCCGAATTTGTGCATACACTCAATGGTACAGCGGTCGTTTTATCTCGTTTTCCCATTGCACTCATTGAAAACCATCAACGAGAAGACGGTTCTATTGCGATTCCAAAGGCTTTACAACCTTATTTTGGGAAAGATACCATTTCCTAATTATTTGGCATGAAAAAACCTTTTTTGTACACATCCCAAAGAAAAGGGAAGGATTTTGCTTGGGTAAAAAAGCGGAACCCTTTTTCTGTAACAGAGAATACTGGTTTGTCTTTAAAAATAAAGCTTTATTGGATGACCATTTTTCTCTCCTTTGTAGTAATGTTATACTTCCTGTTTTTTCATACATTTTTTCATATTCAAAAAATTGATGTTACAGGATTGAATCGTATTGATCAGCTCGCCTTTGAAGACTCTGTTCATACTATTTTACATTTCAAAAAATTCATTTTTCTTCCTGGAGAAAGCTATATTCTGGTAAATACACAGGAGATTGTAGATTTTTTGAAAGAAAAATATCCCATTAAACGTATTAAAGTAGAGAAGAGCTTTCCACAAACCCTTTCTTTGGAAGTGGAAGAAAGGATATCAAATGTCATCTATGATGATGGTTTGGAATATGCCTATCTTGATTTGTACGGAAATAAAGTTGAAACGCTACGGAAAGTAACAGATGATGAGTGGAAGAAGGAATATTCAATTACCACTTCAACACTCAGCACGGGTGAGATTCAGGAACATAAAACAGAAGTTGGGAAAAACCATATTGTAGACTACATTGGACTTTCTGGATCTTATGGAGATTATCCTATAGTCTACGATATTCGAGGTGCAAAAAATCATGAAAGTGAATCTGAGAGAACACTTTTAAAAGAAAAAACCATTCAAGCACTTATTCAATGGTTTGAGATGCTCAAAACTTCACAGGATTTGTCACCGGCTTATTTTTTACTTGAAGATGAGTATCGGGATCTCACTATATTTACCAAAAAAGGACCCAAGCTTATGGTAAGCTTGCACGACCCAATAGATAGACAGATTGAAGATCTCAATACGGTTGTGGAAAAGAAAAAATTAGACCTTTTACATATCCAGTATATTGACCTCCGTTTTCCTCCTAATATCTATTGGAGGTGACTTGAATGGAAAGAGAGGGTGTGGTAAACTTGCTAAGTATAATTCATTTTTATTTTAATCATTCATTATATATGACTATGGATTCATCCCATAAAAAGCGAGAAGAACAGTCTATGCTGGATCTTCTCAATATGCTCTCACCCGTACAAACCCTTAAAGTTGGGGTAATTGGAACAATACTTGTTCTTTGTACTCTTGGTTTTTTTGTTCTTCTTATTGGGGGAAGGGGAACTATGAGTAAAGATATGAACGATAAAGCAGCTGGAATGGCAGATACAACAGGAGCCGCTGCAGCACCTGCTCAACCACAGCAGCCAGCATCTCCAACCGACTTCAACGCGGTTGATCCAAAAGTTGATCATATTCGAGGAAAACAAAATGCAAAAATTACTTTGATTGAATACTCTGATTTCGAATGTCCATACTGCAACAGATTTCAAGCTACCATGAATCAAATCATGGAAAAGTATGGAAATGATATCCGATGGGTCTACCGTCACCACCCACTCGATGGGCTACATCCAAATGCTCGCCAGGCAGCGCTTGCTAGTGAATGTGCTGGTGAACAAGGAAAATTTTGGGAGCTTGCAGACTACATGTTTGAAGAAGCAGCACAAAAAGGACGTCTGAATGCTTCTGAGTTTGCATTGTATGCAAAAAATGTTGGTCTCAACACTACAACATTTAATACTTGTCTTACATCAGAAAAATATGCATCTCGTATTTCACGTGATGAGGTAGAGGTACCAAGACAGGGGACACCATACAGTGTGCTCTATGGACCAAACGGTCAGAAGATCCCACTCAACGGAGCTCTTCCATACGCAGATGTTGAATCCGCGATAAAGAGCCTTCTCCAATAATTGTAGTTATAATTGTAAAAGCAGCTAGATTGTTCTAGCTGCTTTTTCTTTTTTAAAACAATATATAGAAATATCTATGTGTCGCACAATATATTCAGTGATTTACCTCTCATGAGAAAGGGGAATTGGTATTACAATTAAATATAAATGATTGGTTTATAGCCAAGCATTTATCTATATACAAATTACATAGATAATAAGGACGTATATATATTTAATAAAAATTTAATCAAATTATATAATCTAATTTGAAGTATAAATAGGTTTTAATATATACATAGATGTTCGTAGGGATTTCTAAAGTAAAAAGGCGGTATACTTATACCCCTTGTTTTAAAGATACTTTCTGTAGTGTCGCATAAGATATATTGTGCGACATTAGTATTAAGAGACTATTGAGGAAGAAGTGTAGATGGTGGGCGGTGGGGTTTTGAGATGTTGGTACTATCTTTTTGAGCCAGTGGCAAGACGGCGTGGCCTCCCCCGCCCAGAGTCAAGCACAGAACTTGCTCGCTCGAGTGTGTTGCCGATTTCGTTGTAGTAGAGGGGGTTCTGTGCCCCATTACGCCTACACCAGCCCTCCAGGAGCAGGTAAACTTGGCACAGGTTCTGCGGACGTTCAGGGCATGCCCCTTCATGAATCATGTGTGGAGGGGGAGTACCATCCCCTTCCCAGGTGATCTGAAGGCCGCACACCTGACACATTGGAGCAGCGCTCATGTGAACTCCCGTCCGGCGGTTAACGCAAGAGGATCTTGCATCTACATTTAAGAATATCATACCTCTGTAAAAAAACAAAAAACAGGCCTCTCCCCTAGCCTGTTTTTTATTTCTTTCTTTTATGATCTTTTTTTTGATTCTTTTATAAATTCAAGGAAAAGTGGATGAGGTTGTGTTGGTCGTGACAAAAATTCAGGATGAAACTGCACGCCCACAAAAAAAGGATGATTCTTGAGTTCCACAATTTCTACCAACTGTGATTCTGGATTTACTCCCACAACCTCAAGTCCCTTTTCTTCCAGTGCATCTCTGTATGCATTATTAAACTCATAACGATGACGATGGCGTTCACTGATTACCTTTTCTCCATAAGCTTTTGAAGTCTTTGTCCCCTTTTTTAATTCACAATCGTAGGAGCCAAGACGCATGGTTCCTCCATAACGATTTTTTTGAATATTCTCCGACTGTGTCGGGTTTACGTGGATAATAGGATCTGGTGTATTTGGATCCATCTCCACTGTATTTGCCTTTTTAATTCCCAATACATTTCTTGCAAATTCCACACAGGCAAGCTGCATTCCATAACAGAGCCCTAGATAAGGGATATTATGGACTCTTGCATATTCTATAGCACGTATAACCCCTTCTATACCACGTGTTCCAAACCCTCCGGGAACAATTATTCCATCAAATTCTTTTAGTTTTTGAACTTTTTGTGGATCATTTTCATAGAGTTCTGAATCCACCCACGTAAGGTCTGGAATAACATTATTGCCCCAACATGCATGTTTTGCTGCTTCAATCACTGAGATGTACGAATCAGCAAGAGTAAAATCACCCGTACTAAAATATTTTCCCACAATACCAATACGTACCGTTTTTTTTGCACTTTTTCTTTTTTGTAAAAAGTTTTCCCAGCTTTTAAAGTCGTTCTTTCTTGGTTTGAGAGAAAGCTTTTTGAGAAGACGGTTTTCAAAACCTTGTTCGTGGAAAAGTAATGGAACATCATAAATAGAGTCACAATCAGGTGCGGCAACCACCGTACCATCAAGAAGATTGCACACATTTGCTAATGTTTGGCGACGTTTTTTATCAAGTGTCTGCTCCCCTCTTGCTACAATGAAGTCTGTCTGAATACCTGCTGCTCCGAGAGTTCGTACAGCGTATTGAGTTGGTTTCGTTTTCATTTCACCAATATGTTTTGGAAGGGGCAAATAACTCACCAAAACAAAGGCCACATCTTTGGGATTATGAACTTTCATAATACGAGCTGCTTCCAAAAAAAGTAATACCTGATACTCCCCTACCGTACCACCAAATTCTACAACTGTAATTTCTGCTTGGCTTTCTTTCTGAGCCAGTCGTATACGTCGAATAATTTCATTTGGGACATCCGGAACCACTTCCACATCTTCACCGCCATATTCAAGATTTCTTTCCTTACGAATAACTTCCTGATATACCTGTCCAGTAGTTACATAGTTTAAAGAAGACATTTCATTACCTGTAAATCGTTCATAATTTCCAAGATCTTGATCTGCTTCAATTCCATCACTTCCCACAAACACTTCACCATGCTCTGTGGGACGAATCGTCCCAGCATCAATGTTGACATACATGTCACACTTGATATTGGTGGTCTTGAATCCTCTGGATTGGAGGATTGTCGAGATTGAGGCTGCGGTAACGCCTTTTCCGACGCTACTCATTACGCCTCCCACTACAAAAATAAACTTCGGTTTCTGCTTTTTTGGTGTCATACCTTTCAAAAAATAAAGGTCATTTAAGCAATGACCTGTATATTTATTTTAAATTTTGTTTTTTGTCCTGCAAGGTTAGCCATGACGGGGTGTGTGCCGGTGTGCTTTATGGGCTCAAAAAATTCAATACTTTTTTCTTCAATGATGATCCCTTTTCCTTTTAAAGCCTTGACCACTTCTTTCGCACTTATGGCAGCAAAGAGAGTTCCCGCATCATTTGCCTTTTTATAGATATGAACAACTTCACCTTCCAATTTTTGGGACATTTTTTTGGCTTCGTGTTCTTGTTTTTTTTCTCGTTTCAGACGATTTTTTTGATTTTGTGCCATAGTGGACAAAACCTTCTCTGTCGCCGGCTTTGCAAGATTTTTTGGGATAAGAAAGTTCCGAGCATAACCTTCCGCAACCTCTTTTACCTCCCCTTTTTTCCCCGTTCCCTTTACATCTTTAAGAAAAAGTACTTTCATATCATTACATATTTAATATTTGACTAGTATACAGCAATCTTGATTTTTATACAAGAAAGTGGTAAACTTCTCAAGAAGTGTTATATATTAGCTGAAAATTGTTATGAAATCAGGATTTGTTGTAATCGTGGGGAGATCAAATGTGGGTAAATCAACCCTCCTCAATACGCTTGTGGGTACCAAAATTGCGGCTACTAGTTTTCGTGCTCAAATGACTCGACACATCATCCACGGGGTCATGAATACACCAGACGGACAAGCTGTCTTTGTAGATACTCCTGGAGTGCTGAAAGCAAAAAAGAGTAAGCTTACCGCAAAACTTCTGCACAAGGTAGAAGGCGCCCTTTCCGATATTGACGTTATCATCTATGTAGTTGATCCAACAAAGGAAATTGGTGATGAAGAACGTCATACCTTTGGACTTATCAGAAACATCCAGACACCTAAAATTTTAGTAATTAATAAGAGTGATCTTCATGAGGAGAACAGAAAGTATCAACTTGACTATCAATTCTGGGGAAACGATTTTAATGAAGTCCTCACCCTATCTGCCCTTAAAGGAAGTCACATCCAACCACTTCGTGATAGGGTCATGGAACTCCTCCCAGAAGGTGATCCACTCTATCCGGAAAATCAATTGACCAATATTGACAACTACTTTTGGATAGCAGAAATTGTACGGGAAAAAGCATTTTCCATTTTTGAGAAAGAAGTCCCCTACTCCTTGAATGTTGAGATTGATTCGGTGGAAGAAACGGAAGATCTTATCCGAATTGAAGGAAAAATTCTTACCAATGATGAACGATACAAAAAAATGATTATAGGTAAAGGTGCTAATAAAGTAAAAGAAATTGGCCAAATGGCACGTAAAGAACTTGAACAATCAACAAACAAAAAAGTTTATCTTGGACTTGAAGTTGAAGTAGATAAGCATTGGGTAGAAAGAATATAGGAGACCTACAATGACAAAAAAACAACGCGCTTTGCGTTGTTTTTTATTTTATTCGTCCCAATCACGTATGAGGTAATCCAATGGATTTACTGGAATACCATTCAAACGTACTTCAAAGTGGAGATGTGGCCCTGTAACAAACGGACCGGCACCTGCGGTTCCAGGTGTTCCACCAGAATACCCAATAATATCTCCACGAGAAACAAAACCTTCCTCATTTACTAAAATTTTACTCAAGTGTCCATACACCGTAGCTAGTCCTCCAGGATGAATCACCATAACATATGAATAGCATGTTGAGGCAGAACAATGCTTTGCACGTCCAATATACCCAGTTCCAGCCGCTTTTATGGGTGTTGCCTGTGCTGCCCGAATATCAATTCCTGTATGCTCAAAAACGTTACGGAAGGGATAATCCGGATCATGAAAGTACGCAGTAAGGTACCTACTTTGTGTGGGCCAAGAAAGTTTATTACCAAAGTCCTGTTCTGCAGGAGGAAAGGATTCCAACTTTTTTTGTTCCTCAAGCTTTTGACGGATTTGTTTTTCAAAACCAGTTATCTCACTCTCTGTATCTTGGTATTGTCTTTTTAAATTTTCTACTAATGTCTCATATACCTTCTCAGAATTTTTGGTTTTAATGAGGATATCTTCTTTGGCAAAGGCTTGCTCTTCAAGATCTTTTTTTCTTTCAGAGAGTTTATCTTCAAGATCCTTATAGGCAAGACGTCTTTGCTTTGTTTCTTCTTTTTCTCCCTCAAGATCAGCTTTTGCTATCTTTAGTGATTTTGTAGTATCCGCAAGGTTGGTTTCAACTGTTTTGAGATACTGAAGTTTATTGTAAAAGCTTGAAAATGAGTCATATACCGCTAAAATTTCTACGAGATTTCTTCCACCGTTTTTGTGAAGTGTCCGTATAAGCTCCGCTGAAATAACCTTTTGTATCTCAATACTTTTTTCCTTTTCCGCAATCTCAAACTGGAGTTTCTCAATTTGCAAATTAATAGTATCGAGTTTTTCATTGATAAGTTTTATATCAAGTTCAACCCCAGTTACTCTATTCTGAAGAATGCTTAATTGATTATCAAGAGAAACCTTTTCAAGTCGAGTTTCTTCTATCTTTTTTTTGTATTGAAGAATACTATCTTCAATTTGTTTAATTTTGCTCTGTCTCGCTTCTATTTCCTGATTGAGCTGATCAACTTCCGCTTGAGTAGAGTTCCCAGCGGCATTTACAGAGATTACAAAATACGGTACTGCCAAAAATACGATACACAAGCTCAAGAGGATTGTAAATTTCTTGATATTCATGAGAACATTATAGCAAATTGAAAAGTTTTCGTGAATACTCTCCCCTCCTATGCCTTATTATACATTTTTGTCAGGATTTCTTTTCGAAGAACAACAGAAGGTGTGAAGCCATACCCTGTGTGGGTATCTATGTTTATATCGGACAAATGATCCAACAAGAAATCTTTTGAATCCCTATTTTTGAAAATAATAACGTTTCTTCCTTTTCCTATTTCAATAAGGTTCAAAAAGGTAATATTGTCTGGTGAAT
This sequence comes from Candidatus Magasanikbacteria bacterium CG11_big_fil_rev_8_21_14_0_20_39_34, assembly GCA_002787355.1. Taxonomy (GTDB): domain Bacteria; phylum Patescibacteriota; class Patescibacteriia; order Magasanikbacterales; family UBA922; genus 1-14-0-20-39-34. The sequence continues at coordinate 235,632 of PCWN01000007.1, read as the reverse complement.
TTTGTAAAAAATTGGATATATCCTCTGTTTTACTTCGAAGGATATTTTCTGCGTCAAAAACCTCCAATTGTGCAATAAAGATCTTTTGTCCAAGAAAATCTATCCGCTTTGAATCATTTACAAGAGATTCGGTAATGGTATTTTCAATGGTTCTCTGAACTTCTAAAAAATATTCTGACTCAAACTGTTCTTGAAAGTTAAAATAGGCTGACAATTCTGCATAAGCATCCTTATCCTCCTGTGTGCTTATCTGAGCTTGAAAAGAGAGGGTATTGGACAAAATAGCTGCTGCCAAAAGTTCAGCGGCAAAGGGTGAAATCTCTTGCAAAAACTGAGACTTTTTATACTCACGAAAAATCAATGTAGCAGCAGCACCAACTGGCTCAATGACAGCATTTTTTCCAATTTTTTCTTTCCAAAAATTTTCAAACCCAGGATGATGGTCAAATACATTTGTTACCTCTTTTTCTTCAACAAACGACTCAAAGTGCTTTGGATCAGAAACATCAACAAGAACATACCCTTTTTCTGGAATGTTCCATAACATTTTTGTATCCCTTGAATAAAAGTCTTTCTTATAACGATGAATAATACTTGCATTTGGGTGTGATGTTACCAGCGAAAGCACTTTTTTCCCCTGCTTTTGTAAGAGTTCTTGATATGCAAATATGCACGCATAGGCATCAATATCAATAAATGGCGCCCCAGAGGTAATGACTGTGGTTCTCTCCATAATTACGTCTTAAGCGCATTTGAAATTCTCTGTAAGGTCTTCTCTTTGCCCAAAACTTCAGCAATCTCAAAAGGACCCGGCGAATTTTTCTGTCCTGATAATGCGACACGAGTTGGCCAGAGTACATCACCAACACCATATTCATTTTCTTTTATCCAAGATATAACATGCTCTTCTAGGGTTTCTTTATTCCACATCTCCTCTGAGATATCTGCCTGTAGGACATTGTATATCTGTTGCAACTTATCCTTTGCGTCTTCTACCGTAGATTTTTTCCATACCAGAAGTCCAGGATCATATGATAAATCATCGGAAAAGATAAATCCTACAGCAGCAGGAAGCTCTGCCAGAGTATCAACTCTTCCTCGTTCCAGATTCACTATTTTTTTCAGAACTTCAAACTCTTCTTTATCATCAATTTCGTCACGATCAAGAATACCTTGATGTTTAAAAAATGGAAGAGCACGTCTGGTTACCTCATGGAGGTCCATATTCATCATGTATTGCCTATTGTACCAATTTAATTTTTCTCTATTAAAAACAGCTGGGGCCTTACTTACTTTGTCAAAATCAAACTCAGACGTAAGATCTTCCAAAGAAAAAATTTCTCGTTCATCCCCGGGATTCCATCCTAAAAAAGCAATAAAATTGATTAATGCTTCGGGCAAGTATCCCTTTTCCTTAAAATCGGTAACGGAAACATCACCATGACGTTTGCTTAATTTTTGTTTTTGCTCATTTATTAATAGCGAAAGATGAGCAAATGTAGGTGCCTGCCAACCAAAGGCTCTATAGAGGAGTACATGTTTGGGGGTAGAAGGAAGCCACTCTTCCCCACGGATAACATGTGTAATCTCCATAAGATAGTCATCTACCACATTTGCAAGATGATAAGTCGGAAAACCATCACTTTTCAACAAAATTTGATCGTCCACTTCCGAACTATGAATTTTTACTTTCCCACGAACCAAGTCATCAAATTCAATCATTTCATTCTCTGGAATTCTAAGACGAAGCACATAGGGGGCCTGTGCGGCAAGCAAATTTTTTACTTCTTCCTGTGATAAAGTGAAACTATTTCGCATGGATGCACGAGCGTAAACCTGTTTTTGCTTACTAGCCAGCTGTACTTCCCGCATTTTGTCCAATTCTTCTGCGGTATCAAATGCATAATAAGCATGACCAGATTCCAATAACTTCATGGCATACTTCTGATAGAGTTCAAACCGTTCAGACTGTATGTATGGACCTTTCTCCCCTTTTTGCACAATAGCATTATTTTCAAGCATTACGCCCTCATCTATTTTTATATTTCCCCAAGAAAGAGAATCAATAATTTGTTCTATCCCCCCCTCAACAAATCGATTTCTATCCGTATCTTCAATACGAATAAGAAAATCCCCTTTGTGTTTGCGGGCATACAGGTAAGCAAATAAAGCCGTTCTGAGGCCTCCCACATGGAGCATTCCGGTAGGGCTTGGAGCAAATCGTGTTCGTACCATATTATAATTATTTACTTTGAGTGAAGAGTGTATGCATGACAATTGCTGACGAAATCGCTACATTGAGTGACTCTGCATTGCCGTTACCAGATATAGTATATCGTTTATCCATAAGGTTTTCAACCGCCTCAGATACCCCGTGAGACTCTGAACCGAAGAAAAAAGCCTGCCGTTTATTTATACGAATTTTTTCAAATGGCTGACCATCCATAACAAAGCTCGAAAGGGTATACCCCTCATTTTTGAGAATCTTCAAGTCATGTACAAAATCTTCGGATTTACAAATTCGCACATGGAAAATAGAACCCATGGTACTGCGGACCACTTTATCATTGTAGGGATCCACACAATCTCCGGATAAAAGAATATTTTGAAAACCAAACCAATCTGCCGTCCGAATAATAGTACCTAAATTTCCTGGATCTTTTATACCATCCAAGCAGATAAGGGTTCCACCCAGAACTTCATCCAAAGCCGCGTTTTCCATTCTACAAATACCCAAAACGCCTGGAAAAGTCTGAGTCGTTTTGATGTGTCCTATATCCTGTCTCCCACAAAATTGAACTTCCACCTGTCGTTTATAAGCCATTTTCTGTAGAAGCGCATAGGCCGATTCATCCCGTTTTGAACCCTCAAGAATGACCATTTCCACTTGTCCTGATCTCAAGCCATCTTCTACTCCTTTTATCCCTTCTACTAAAAATTGTTCGTACTGTTTTCGGTATTTTTTTTGTTGAAGTTTGTTGATATGTGTGAGAACACTTTTTGCTAGCATACAATTTTATTTTTTAAACAAAAAAGTAAAAGGAAATATAATAACTGCATTAATGATGCGTTTAAATCTTTTTTTCGGTTGAAGCAAAAGTCTGTATAACCACTCAAGCCCTATAACTCTCAATATCTTTGGGGCACGACTCACTTCTCCCGAAATATAATCAAAAGAACCTCCAACACCAACAGCTATTCGTACACTTGGAAGCTCTGAAAGGAAAGTATAAATCCACTGTTCTTGCTTTGAGTGCCCAAATGCAACAAGTAAAATTTTTGGTGCTACAGAAATAATATTATCAATTAATTTATCATTTTCCTTTTCATCTAATATATGAAAGCCATTTTTTAGGGTAATGTCTACTCCCCGATGATATCCTACAATATGTAAGTTTGGAAATTTTTTTGTAAGCTCCTCTACAGTTTTTTCAAGAATAGAGTTGCTTCCTGTACCCAAAAGGTACAGAGAATCCCCTCTTTTTTCTGCTAAAGCACAAAGCTTATATACAAAATCTACCCCAGGAATTCGTTTTATCTTTCCTCCCAAGAGAAGTTGTATTCCAACCCCATCACAAAGGTTCAAACTAGCAGTATTGAGTATCTCACGGAATACAGGGTTATTCTGTGCCTCTACCAGCATCTCTGGATTGGGGGTAAAAATGGTATTCCCCGAATTTCCCTCTAAAAATCCTTGAGCTCTGTTGAGCGCTTCTTCAATAGTTACGCTATCAATATGTACCCCCAAAACATCTCTTCTCATAGCTCAAATTACGCATTTTTTTCTTAATTATGCTATAATATTAGCATATATTGACATAATTTCAAGTTATGTTACAATATTATCACTCACACATATAGAGTGATAAAACCACCTAATTTTACACCTATGATACCAAATAACTTTACACACAAAACCCAAGAGGCCCTCCAAGAGGCTCAACAAATTTCTTTTGAGCATTCACACCCTCAGATTGATCCCCCACATCTCTTTTTAGCGCTCCTTTTACAAGAGGATGGTTTAGTGGTTTCACTTCTAAAAAAGCTTGATTCAAATCTCATCTCTCTTAAGGTAGACATGAAAAAAATGATTGAAGCCATACCTAAATATTATGGCCCTCGTCCAATAGGTGGTGTGGGACAAGTCGTTATGGGACAACCCATGATGGGTGTGCTTCAAAGTGCACAAGAAGAATCCCAAAAAATGGGAGATGAATATATTTCGGTTGAACATATTCTTCTTGCTTTTTTGCGAACCAAAAATCCCATTTCAGACATTCTTGCAACTGAGTTGGTTACCTATGAAAAAGTTCTTAAAGTATTGGCAGAAGTTCGTGGAAGCCAAAAAGTTGACTCTCCAGATCCTGAAAAAAAATATCAAGTTCTAGAAAAATATGGAAAGAACTTTACAGAGCTGGCACGAAAAGAAAAACTTGATCCTGTCATTGGTCGTGATGAAGAAATTCGTAGAGTCATGCAAGTGCTTACTCGCCGTGTTAAAAATAATCCGGTGCTCATTGGAGAACCAGGGGTTGGAAAGACGGCTATTGTTGAAGGGCTTGCACAACGTATTGTAAATGGAGACGTTCCTGAGAGTTTACAAGACAAAGAACTTATTGGTCTTGATGTCGGTGCGCTCGTTGCGGGAACCAAATTTCGTGGTGAATTTGAAGAACGTTTCAAAGCAGTGCTCAAGGAAGTTACCGCAAGTGCTGGTCAAATTATTTTGTTTATTGATGAACTTCACACCATTGTAGGTGCTGGATCTTCCGAAGGATCAGTGGATGCTTCCAATATGTTAAAACCAGCACTCGCTCGTGGTGAATTATTTACTATTGGGGCGACCACTATAAAAGAATACCAAAAATACATAGAAAAAGATGCCGCCTTTGAACGCAGATTTCAGCCAGTAATGGTTGAAGAGCCAAGTAAACAGGATGCCGTTGGTATTTTGCGTGGTATAAAAGAAAAATATGAGGTACACCATGGTGTACGTATTACTGACTCTGCAATTGTTGCAGCTGTTGAACTTTCTTCCCGCTATATTACCGATAGATTTCTCCCAGATAAGGCAATTGATCTTATTGATGAGGCTACTTCTGCACTCCGTTTGGAAATTGAATCCATGCCGGCAGACTTAGACAAAATGAAAAGAAAAATGATGCAGATTGAGGTTGAAATGAAGGCCTTACAAAAAGAAGAAAAAAATGAAATCTCTAAAGAAAAACTCAAGAAGCTCAAACAAGAATTGGAAAATATTCGTGAGGAAAGTAATGAATTGGAAGTACACTGGAAAAATGAAAGAGATATTATCATGAATATCAAAGAAAATAAAAAGAAGATTGATAAGCTCAAGCAAACCGCAGAAATTGCCGAACGTCGTGGTGACTTACAAAAAGTTGCAGAAATTCGTTATGGAGAAGTCCCTCAACTTGAAGAGGATATAAAACGAATGCAACTCAAACTCTATGACATACAAAAAGGACGCGCTATTCTCAAGGAGGAAGTGGATGAAGAGGATATTGCAAAAGTGGTATCACGCTGGACAGGAATTCCGGTTCAAAAGATGCTTGAAAATGAAAAAAAGAAACTCGCTCGAATGGAAGATGCTCTTTCAGAACGTGTGGTGGGCCAGGGAGAAGCGATTAAAGCTATTTCAAATGCTATTCGTCGTTCTCGTGCGGGGATATCTGAAGAAAAACGTCCAATAGGTTCCTTTATTTTTATGGGACCAACTGGAGTTGGAAAAACAGAACTCGCAAAGGCGTTGGCGGAGTTTATGTTTAATGATGAAGACGCCGTTGTACGAGTAGACATGAGTGAATACATGGAAAAGCATTCTGTTTCGAAAATGATGGGTGCTGCCCCTGGTTATGTTGGTTATGAAGAAGGTGGACAGCTTACAGAAAAAATTCGACGTCACCCCTACTCCGTAGTTCTTTTTGATGAAATTGAAAAAGCTCATCCAGAAGTATTTAATGTCATGCTTCAAATTTTGGAAGATGGACAACTTACTGATGCAAAAGGACGAAAAGTAAACTTCAAAAATACCGTTATTATCATGACCAGTAATATTGGTTCTGAGCTTATTATGCAAATGGGAAGAACCGGAGAATTTGGTTTTGGAGAAAACAACCAAGGGGGAATAAAGGAAAATGAAAGTCAGGTAAAACAAAAAGTTATGGAAGTACTTCGTGAGCATTTCAAACCTGAATTTCTTAACCGAGTAGATGAAATAATTATGTTCCATCCCCTCTCCGAGCAACATATTCGTTACATTGTTGACTTACAACTTGAAAATCTTCAACATAGACTTCAAGAAAAAAATATTACACTTAACGTAACGGCAAAGGCAAAAGACTGGCTTGGAAAGAAAGGTTTTGATCCCAATCTAGGGGCACGACCACTCAGACGTGTTATACAATCACAACTCATGGATAAGCTTGCTATGGATATCCTTGAAGAAGAAGTAGAAGTTGGAGACAAAATTAAAGTTGATCTCAAAGATGATACCCTTACGCTTGCAAAAAAATAGTTTATACAACAAAAAAGGCCTTTCAAAGGCCTTTTTTTATTCTTCCGGAAATAACTTATTCCCCTGTTCATCATAGAGATGAATTGCGAGTACCGGACATGCTTCTGCGGCGAGCTTTACCGTTTCCTCATCATCATAGCTCTCTGGATCTGTGATATATGCAAGATCTTCGTCATCCATTTGAAACATATCTTCTGCCACCACAACACAGGATCGCGCCCCAATACAGGCCTGTCTATCAACCACAATGCGTCTAATCTTCCCCTCTTTTATAACACGAACACCTTGAGAAATGTTGTCAAAATTTTCTAAATCCTCTGGTTTTTTGATAGCCAAATTTTCTTCAGCAACTTGATTATTTTTCTTTATGATTTCATTTGAGTCCATAGGTTTACGAAAGGTCATTTAAAAAATCATCAGTAAGGTCCAAGATCTGGGGTTCTACGTATTTTCCTCCTTTTTCAATATCTGACAATACATTTTTTACATTTGCACCAAAGATGAAATGATCATCATTGATCCGAATATTGGGCGACCGAGCACAATACCCCATGCAAGGAGACGTATTAAGCGACATTGTATCATTTTCTTCTCCTGGTTTCAAGCCAAGCTTTGCAATCAAAAAATCAAGAATCCTTCTCGAACCCATCCCTGAACATGATTTTCCACAACAAACTTCTATTTTTTTCATATCTATATCACAAAACCCATAATTTCCCGAAGATCCTCTGGAGCACTCCAGGGTGGATCAAAGGTAACTTCTACCTCCGGATACCTATATCCCAATTCTCTTACCTTATCCTCTATTTGTCCTATAAGCTGTGGTCCAAAGGGACACATAGGAGATGTAAAGGTTATAAGAAGATGGACATGATCTTTTGATTGAATTTCAACCTCATAGATAAGGCCAAGGGTAACAATATCCAGCCCTATTTCAGGATCCTCTATAGATTTTAAACTTTCTAAAATTTTTTCCTTACTCATATATATTTTTTGTAACCATTCTTTTCAATTTCAACTGCCAAATTTTTATCACCAGTTTCTACTATTTTTCCGTTGATAAGAATATGAACAAAGTTTGGCTGAATATATTCAAGAATTCTATTGTAATGAGTAATTAAAAGTATCCCTTTTTCTTTATTTGCAAACTGTTTGATACCTTCACATACCGTTTTTAAGGCATCCACATCCAGACCAGAGTCAGTTTCATCCAGCAAAGCATATTTTGGATCCATGAGTGAGAGCTGTAAAATTTCAAGTTTTTTCTTTTCACCACCTGAAAATCCAACATTGAGATACCTATTTGCAAACTGCTTTTCTATCCCAAGTTCTTTCATACAAAGAAGGAGATCCTTATGAAATTGAATAGGATGTTGCTTCTTCCCCTTGAGAGAAGAAACTGATGTACGCAAAAAATTGGTAATGGAAAGTCCCGGTATTTCTGGTGGATATTGCATGGACAAAAAAAGTCCAAGCTTCGCCCGTTCGTCTACTTTAAGAGGGAGTATATTTTCACCATCCAGGAGTACTTCCCCCCTTTCTATTTTGTACTTTGGATGTCCTGCTATAGCATTTGATAGTGTAGACTTTCCTGATCCATTTGGACCCATAAGTGCATGGATTTCACCTTTTTCTATATTCAGTGAAAAATTCTCAAGAATACTCTTTCCCTCTACCGAGACGGTTATATTTTTTATTTCAAGTGACATATATATTTTTGTTATTCAGGAAATTTTTGTAAGATGCTCCACCCAAGCAAAGCACATTTAAGTCTGGTGTGTGTAATTGGAATTCCTAATAATTCAAGCATCTTCTCTTTCGTAATCTTTTTTACATCCTGTATATTTTGGTTTTTAACTTCTTCTGTAATAAGTGAAATTGCAGCCTGAGAAATAGCACAACCTTTTGATTGATGTCCAATATCTCCTATATTTCCATCTCTATCCAACTGTACTTGAATGGTACATTCATCACCGCAAGATGGATTTGAAGAAAATAGTTCAAAGCTAAAATAAGGAAGTACTTTTTTATTCAAAGGGTTTCTATTGAGTTCTAAGATAGCCTCTTTGTACATTTGTTCTATGTCTACATCTTGCATATTTTTATACATGAAACATTTTTTTCACTTTTTCTATTCCAACAATAAGTTTGTCAATATCCTTTTTGGTATTATAAATTCCCATAGATGCACGTACAATTCCATTATCTGTAAGCTCCTGAACAAAAAGGGTAGCACAATGTTGACCTGCTCGTACCGCTATATTTTCACTATCAAAAATTTGAGCTACATCATGTGAATGTACTCCTTCCACTTCAAAAGCAATCATTCCCCTTCTTTCTGCATTCTTTCCAAAAATTTTTACATCTTTTATTTTTGAAAGTGTCTCTGTTGCATACTTGGTAAGTGTTTCTGTATGAGAAAAAATTTCTTCCCAACCAAGGTTCTCCAAATATTTCAGTGCAGCAGAAAGACCGATAGCTCCGGCAATATGAGGCGTTCCAGCCTCAAACTTCATGGGAGCATCCTTCCAAGCGATAGAGAGATCTGACACCCTTGCTACCATTCCCCCTCCATAATGAAACGGATCCATTTTTTCTAATCGTTCTTTTTTTCCATATAAAACACCAATTCCTGTTGGACCATATAATTTATGTCCGGAAAACACCAAAAAATCACAATCAAGTGCTTTTACATCTATTTTTTGGTGTGCAACAGCCTGACACGCATCGACAACAGTGAGCGCCCCCATTGCCTTTGCACGTGTGATGAGTCGATGCATTGGATTCACAATTCCCAAAACATTTGAGGTATGCACAAATGTCACCACCCGTGTCCTTTCATCAATACAGGTGTCAATGTCTTCTTCGAGAAGCTCCCCAGATTCAGGATTCAATCCGATAAAACGCACCTCAAACCCACGCCTTTTTGACATCTCAATCCAAGGAAGAAGGTTTGAGTGGTGCTCCATACGAGTCAAAACAACATTATCCCCCTTTTCAAGATTTTTGGTAAGACCATACGCCAAGGTATTTAATCCTGCAGTTGCTCCTGAGTTAAATATAATTTCATCAGGGTATGCATTCAAAAAACTTGCCACCCGTGTATGTGCTTCCACATACAATTGTGACGAAATATCACTCAACTTATAAGCTCCTCGGTGTACATTGGCATTTTGTTTTTCATAAAAACGCGTCACTGCCTTAATAACACTCTCCGGTTTTTGTGTTGTAGCAGCATTATCAAGATACACCAAATCTTTATAGGTACGAAGCAAAGGAAATTGTTCTCGTATACTGTTCATATTAAAGTAATTGATCAAATTCCGCCTGCGCGGTTGAATTCATAGAATCGATGATAGAACACACATGGGCTCTTTCCAAAATATTTTCTGCTTGCGTAGATTCAATCCCACGTGAAGTGATATAAAATATATCCTCTGGCTTACAACGTGTAATACTGACCCCATGACTACAGAGAACTTCGTGGCATTCAACTTGCAATGCAGGGACGGCATCCACTTCTGCTTTGGGTGATAGTTGCAAAAATTGTGCCTTTTGGTGTCCAGAAGACCTTTTTGCTCCTTCTTTTATATCAATGCAACTTCTATAAATATTTTTTGATTCATCCTTTGCAATACCTGCAGCAGATATATGTGAATTGGTCATGACGGAGTTGTGAAATACTTCGTGCTTTACATCGCACACACCCTCTTTGAGGGAATAAATAATAGATTTGGTATGAGATGTCGCACCCGGTTGCTCCAAATAGGATTCTACATTTACCAATGCATTTTTTGTGCTTTTTATATATTCATTCCATGTAACGCTACTTTCAGCCATTATCTTTGCTCTATGTGACGTTTGCACCTGAAATTCATTTGCATCCACTTGCTTTGTATATTCTACCCTACTCCCTGAAATAGCCACTATATCTACATATACCTCAGCCATAGCCTTAAAGTCGGAATGCTCTACAATATCTATAGACGTATCCTTGTCTATCGCCAATAAAAGGACCCCCTGCGCAGGAAATTCGGCCTTGAGGAAAATGTCCAATCTCCCTTTTTGTAAGGGCGGAACATAAAGAAAATAGGAACTTCCACATACCATGTTTTCTTTATAAAAAAATAAATTATTTTTAATGAATTTAGCATACTTTTTTTTCTCCTTTGCTTCTTGAAGGGGAAGAAAATCATATTGAAGTGAGTCAGAAGAAACAGAACAGTCCAAAGGACCAGAAGAATCCATTCTTTCCACTGTATTTATTATTCCTATGCCGTATTTTTGTACTTGTATGTCCATATTTTTCAATAACTATCCAATTGCACCTTCCATCTCAAGCTCAATTAATTTATTCAGCTCAAGTGCATATTCCAAAGGAAGTGACTTTACTATGGGCTCAATAAATCCTGAAACTACCATTTGCATCGCCTGTTGTTCTGATAATCCCCGGCTCATAAGATAAAAAATTTCTTCATCACCAATTTTTCCTACACGGGCTTCGTGTGCAATATCCACCTCATTGTTTTCTACTTTCATATAGGGCTGTGTATTTGAAGTAGATCCATTATCAATAAGCAATGCATCACAGTCAACCGATACAGAACTATTTATGGCGCCTTTGGTAATTTTTACATAGCCACGATAGGTACTCTTTCCACCTCGAGCAGAAATAGACTTGGCACGAATAGTAGATTTTGTATCTGGAGCTACATGAATAGCTTTTGCACCGGTATCTTGATCCTGTCCTTCACCCGCAAAGGCGATCCCTAAACTATCTGACTTTGCTCCTCTTCCACGCAAAATTGAAGAAGGGTATAACATTGTGGTACCACTTCCCATATTACCATTTATCCATTCAATTATTCCATTTTCATCTACCAATGCACGTTTCGTATTTAAATTATAGGTATTTTTTGACCAATTTTCTATAGAGTAATATCTTGCGCGTGCATTCTTATGAACAAAAATTTCTACACAACCAGCATGGAGTGAATTCGTACTGTAGCGCGGTGCAGAACATCCCTCTATATACTGAATTTCTGCTCCCTCATCAACTATAATAAGGGTGTGCTCGAACTGACCACCAGACTCAGCATTCATACGAAAATACGCTTGAAGTGGTAGTTCTACCCGTACATTTTTTGGTACATAAATGAATGTCCCTCCAGACCAAACTGCGGCATGAAGCATAACAAACTTGTGATCATTTATTGGCACACATTGTGTCATGAAATACTTCTTTACCAACTCCTCATGCTCTTGGAGTGCCACATCCATGTTTTCAAAGATGACTCCTTCTTTTTTTAGTGTATCCTTAATATTATGATAAACCACATCACTATCATACTGTGCTCCAACCCCAGCAAGTGCTTCTCTTTCTGCTTGTGGAATTCCTAACTTTTCAAAGGTATTTTTAATTTCATCCGGCACATCATCCCAAGATTTACTTTCCTGCGTATTCGGACGTACAAAATATATAATTTCGTCTAAATTGAGATTTTTCAAATTTGGACCCCATTGCGGAATTCCTGTCTTTTCAAAAAGTTCAAAAGCTTGAAGTCTTTTTTCCAACATCCACTTTGGTTCATTTTTTTGCTTTGAAATTTCATATACTACCTCTTTGGATAAACCTGGTTTCGATTTGAATTTTGAATTATCAAAATTTGCCTCTTCATAGAGACTTCTATCTATATCAAAGTGAAGTTTTTGCGTTTTATTGCTCATACGTATTCTGACGCAATTTTTTATACGTCTCGGTTATATATTTTTTTGCTTTTTTGATATCTGATTCAGTAGTATATTTTGAAAGTGTAAAACGAAGTGTACTTTTTGCTGCTTTCTCACACAAACCAAGGGCACTCAAAACATGGGAAACCTCATCAGAATCTGTAGTACATGCAGAACCAAGCCCAACTTCTACTCCTTTTTCAGAAAGATAAAGGGCCATCACTTCTGCATCAATCCCAGGAAATTGAATACTGAGATTATTGGAAAGTCTTTGTTCTGAATTGATAGCTGGACCATTGAGAATAATCCCGTCCAAATCTTTTTTAAGCTCAGAGTAAAGTTTTTCACAAAGGTTACGCTCATGCTTTGAATTTTTTACTTTTTCATTCTGTGCGATAGAAAGTGCAAGGGCCATCCCATAAGCTTTGCCTATATCTTCTGTCCCAGGATTCAATCCAAATTCTTGCCCCCCACCAAAAACAATTGGTTCAAGAGGAACATTGCGCCTTTTATACAAAACCCCCACACTCTTTGGTCCATGGATTTTGCTTGCATTTAATGTCAAAAGATCTACATGTAAGTGCTCAACACGAATATCTTGCTCACCTGCTGCCTGACATGCATCGCTATGAAAATATGGAAAAGACGTTCCATTTCTTTTTCTCCATTTCAGTATTTCACGACCAATTTCAGGTATTGGTTGGATACTTCCAACTTCATTATTGGCATACATTATAGAAACCAAAACCGTATTCTCCTGAAATGATTTTTTTAGCTCATTTATGTCTATTATTCCATTTTCATCAACAGACAAATAGGTAACTTCATATCCCTGCCTCTCTAACTCTTGTATTGGTAAAAGAACTGCGTGATGTTCAATTTTTGTAGTAATGATATGTCCTTGGGATTTATTTGAGCTATTGTGAGAAAATAAACCCTGTATGGCCAGGTTGCAACTCTGCGTTCCACCATTGGTAAAAATAATAGTGTCTGGCTGTGCAGCTAAAATTTTTGCGATCTGTGCACGAGATTCCTCTAAATATTTTTTTGCTTCCATTGCACTTGCATAAAGAGCTGATGGATTTGCATAATATTTTTTTTCAATTTTTTTAATACTCCTAAAAACAGCCAGATCCATTGATGTAGCTGCAGCATTATCCAAATATATTTTTTTGTTTTGTTTATACATGTTGTTCTGTATGAAAAAATATATCAAGTGTCGTAGACTCCATAATTGCATTGACCTGACTATGTAGAAGTTCAAAACCTCTTTTTGCATTACATTGAGATTCAAGCTTACAACCATGAACTTTCTTGGTACATTCAGTTACCCCATATTCCATCTGCATTGCAGAAACTACATCTTTGAGGGAAATCTTTTCTATTGGGCGTGCAATGGTATATCCCCCATTCTTTCCACGATGAGCTACAATAAGCCTATCCTTTTTTAAACTTCGCGCTATCTTTTGCAAAATTGGCAAAGATATGTTACTGTTTGCTGAGAATTCAGCCAAACTTAAAACACTTTCGCTTTTGGAAAGTTGTTCAAGAAGCTGAAGCGCATAGTCGGTTTCTTTTGAAAATTTAATCATTCTGAAAATATATTGATTAAATCATACTTTTTTGGTATGATATCAGAAAATTTCCTTTTGGTCAAGTATGGAACAAACAACATTTTTACCTAAAATTAGAGAAATAAAGATGCTCAACCACAATATTATGGAGCTGCATCTTGAAAAACCAGAGGCATTCTCCTACCTTGCAGGACAATTTGTCCAATTTTTTATCCCAAAAGATGATACACAGGTAAAACGTTCCTATTCCTTAGCCTCTGCCCCAAAGGATCCTGACCTTGAATTTTGTATAAAAATCCTTCCCAAGGAACTCAATGGCCCGGCATCCCTCTATCTCCCCACTCTTGATATAGGCGATAGTATTCAAATCTCACAGCCACGCGGAAGATTTACACCCAAAGATGACCAAAATCAATTCTACATTGCAACTGGTGCAGGCCTTGCCCCAATTTTGGGTATGATACGCGACCAGTTGGAGCATAAGAGAAATACAAAAAAAATCGAACTTCTTTTTGGAGTTCGTAATGAAAATGATATTTTTTTTCAAGAAAGACTCAAAAAACTTCAAGACACTTTTCCAAACTTTAGGTACAACATTGCACTTTCTCAGCCAGAAACAGAGTGGTCTGGTCTTCGAGGACGAGTAACCGAACATCTTCTCCATGATCTTGTAGATCATTCCTACTACATCTGTGGAAACCCACATATGGTCAAAGATGTCCGTTCTACACTCATAGAAAACGGTGTAGATTCAAAATCAATACTCTTTGAAATTTTTTAACTTTTTGAGAGACGGTGTTTTTTTATAATTTTTTCTTTTTGAAGCTTGTATTCTCGAACCTTTTTATGTATTCCAGGAAGCAAACAAAAAGGATAATAATATGCAAAACGAGGAAGCCAACTACTTATTCCATTTGTACTTACCATTGCACGATAGAGGTACTTATTAATCCAAGTACCCTTTTTTCCATTTTCATAAAGAGTAAGCCAAAGATCCCAATCCTGAAACCGGCTAAGAGATTCATCAAATCCAACAAAAATTTCCCTTCTCAAAAGTGTGGCAATGGCAATATAGTTTCCTTTCATTAGTGCGTGCCCATCAAATTCCCTTGCGGGCATTCTTTTTTTTCCAAAATAAAAATTACTGTATACAAAATCTATCTCTTGACGACTATCTAAGACATTACTCATTTCTTCAAGCATATTTGCTCCACCAAGAATATCTGCATCCCAAAAAATAACATAACTTCCCTGTGATGCCTGAAAACCCACATTACGCGCAATAGCGGCTCCTTGATTTTTTTGCTTTATAAGTTTTAGTAAAATACTATTTCCTTGCGGATCACAAGAAATGCCCCAACCGTGGGCCTTATCAATAACTTCCTGAATTTCTCCTTGTGAACCATCATCTACCAGTATAATCTCAAAATGCCTATACGTTTGCTGACTCAAGGACTGCAAGGCCAGCAGAAGCTCCTCAAAACGGTTATAAACTGGGATAATCACTGAAATAAGGTTTTCCTTCTGTACCATACAGTATATTTTATTCTTCAAACATCCATGGACGAAGTTTTTCAAGTTGTTTCTCCCACGAAAAGTCTTTTATTATTCGTTGTTGTGCGGCTTTCCCGAGAGCTGAGGCATACTTCTCATCTTTTAGAAGACGTGCAATTGCCTCTTTTACTTGAGTTTCATTATAAGTATCCACTACTAAACCAGTCTTTTCATGAATCACAGCCTCCTCAACTCCACCACTCATTCCTGCAATCATAGGAATACCGGTTGCGGAAGCCTCTAAAAACACTAACCCAAGTCCCTCTTCCATTCCCTGATATGGGTGTGTCAGGAGAATAAATACATCTGAAAGATAGTAATATGTTTTTATTTCATCATGAGGAACATGTCCAATAAAACGTACAATATTTTGTAAAGAATATTTTTGGACCATCTTTAATAGATTCTGTTTTTGAGATCCTTCTCCTACAATAATCCATACTAAATTCGGAACCTCCTCCAAAATAGCTGGTAGGTGTCGTGTAAGGTTAGTAAACCCTTTCCCATGCTCCAAACGTGCAATTGATAAAATTACCCGCTTGCCTTCAAGAGCAAGCTGGCTTTTGAGTTTGTCTACCTTTTCTTGTTCAGGAGGGGTTAAAAATGACTTGTCTGGACATGGATATAAAACAGTTGTCCTATTTTCAAGCGTTTGAAACTGTGCTACAAGACGTCTATCCAAAGAGTTACTGTTTGTAATAACTTGCTCTGCTTGGATACAGGCATCAATAAGCGAAGCCCTCCCCCATTTTCCTTTCGAAGCGGCTGCAATATCGGTTCCATGAGAAAAAATCATATATGGCACGCCTAATTTTTTCTTTATCCTTTTTGCAGCAAGAGCAACTGGAGCAGCATGATGAAGATGTATTATCTCAATCCCATACTTCTTTACAAGTTTTTTTATAATAAAATAAAGGCGTAACCAACGTGGCGCAAGAAACTTTGGGAAAAAAAGGTTGAAACGCTCTACAGTAAAGGAAAATTTGTCGTCATAGGAAGCATTTTTTGTTTTGGGAGCAAGAATAACAAAATTTTCTGGAGGAAATTCCCCAGCAATTTGTTCTACGTAAGATGCAATTCCTCCAATAGTTGGTGGAAAGTCAAGTGAAATAATGAGTGTATTTTTCATAATAAGGTAGTATTGTTTGTCACAAATTTTATCATTTTAACTCCGGATAAGCAATATTAAATTTTTAATCTGTGATTTGTTTACGGTATTTGTAGCAAGCAAACAAAGTGGATAGACAACTACTCCTACAACAATTGCGAGAAGAAAGTGGACATACTGATTGGCCAACCACACCACCCCTCCCATAACAGCAGCTGAAAAAAATATTTTTGAGATATTTAAAAATAAAAAATTTTTTGAAAGTGTAATAATTTGTGGAACAAACAAAAACCCAAGAAAAGCCAATAAAAAATTTCCTGTAAAAGCCGCAAGAGCTGCTCCCGTGGCGCCAAACTTTGGGATAAAGAAGAGATTGAGAAGAATATTTATAAGTGTTACAGAACCAATGATCCAAGTTTGAGTTACCTGACGGTTACATGCATTTAAAAATGAACTTAAAGGAAAACTTAGGTATGAAAAAACAAGGCTTATAATAAGTATACGCAGTGGCAAAATAGACGGCATATATTCTTTTGTATAGACAGTGAGGATAATGTCTTGCGCCAGTATGGCAATTCCAATGGCAATAGGGAAAGCCACAATTAAAAGATACTTAATACTCTGCTCAAAGACAGAAACTAATTTTTTTCTATCATGAATAAAATATTCACTGAACTTGGGATACATTGCTGCCAAAAGAGCAAGTGGAATAAACTGAAATGCAAAGGTAATTTTATATGGGATACTATACCAACCCACAGCAGTATTTCCAGCAAATTCTTTTAAAAGAAGCGTATCCATGTAAGAGTAAAGCCGTGCAAAAACAGCCGATAGAGCAAATGGAATGGCAATTTTTCCCAAATACATGAAGGTTTTTTTTGAAAATTGAGGCCGAAAAGTAATATGAAATTTTTTATACAAAATAAAGCTTGCATAGAGAAGATTACAGAAGCTTGGTATAGTGAATGCAGCAATCAGCCAAATAAGAGAAAAATGCAAAAGCAAAAATGTTGTACCAAGTATGAGGGTAAGTGTTTGACTTCCCACAATTCCAATTGCCTCATATTTAAGGTTTCCCAGTGAACGCATGGTTCCATAAACGGTAAGATGTAACGTATCAAACAACATGGTGACCGCAGAAAGGTAGACAAGATGTGCTACGTCTGTTTCATATCCTAGGAAATATATAAAGCTTACACATATCCCATATATAAGTATCCCTAGGATCATTTTAAAAGCAAGCACAGTTGAAAAATATTCTTGAATTTTTTCTTTCACCCGAGAGACCTCACGAATAAGTACATTGGTAAAACCAAGATCGATAAAAATGACAAAAACTGTGGTAAAGGAAAGAGCAAAAAAATACTTTCCTGTTTCCTCTGCACCAATGTGACGGGCAATGATTGTAAAGTACACAAAAGCAACCACCTTTTGCATGATGGACGCCAGAGTCATAAAAGTTGTATTTTTTGCAATAGACATACAATACTTTCCCTTCTATTTTACCTTAAAACTTGAATAAAAACAAAAAAAACAGCGCCCAAGGTTTGGCGCTGTAAAAGGAATACAATAATTAACGTTTTCTCCATTGATGACCACGACGAGCACGACGTCTTCCAAATTTCTTTCTTTCTTTTGCTCTTGGATCACGAGTTAAGTATCCTTCTGCTTTCAAAACTGGTTTTAAAGCCTCATCCCACTGAATAAGTGCACGGGCAATTCCATGTCGAATGGCCTCGGCCTGTCCTGCCTTTCCACCACCGGCAACCTTAACGGAAATATCCAAAGTAGCCTCTCTTCCTGTAAGTGCCAATGGGGCAAGAACTGTTTGTTGCAACAAAACATGTGGAAAATAGGCCTTTAATTCTTTTCCATTGATTACAATGGAACCTTTTCCCTTAAGAACTTGAACACGTGCTGCTGCTGTCTTTCGTCGGCCTACAGCTCGTTCCTTTGATTGTACAGTGGTATCAACTGACATAAACAATATTTATAATAACTATGCCTTAACGATAAGACGTTTCATCATGTGGCTTCTTAATTTATTTTTTGGAAGCATTCCCATCACAGCCTTTTTCATTACTTCCGCAGGATCTTTTTCAAAAACCTTTTTCATTGAAATTTGCTTCAAACCACCTGGATGTTGAGTATGGTGAAAATAATCTTTTTGAACTAACTTGTTTCCAGTAAACTTCACTTTTGAAGCGTTCACAATCTCCACAGTATCCCCTTCGTCAAGATAAGGAACAAAGGTTGCCTTATTTTTTCCACGAAGAAGAACTGCTGCTTGTGTTGCGACACGTCCTACCGCTTGATCTGTTGCATCTATTGTATGCTTTGTTCTGTTGGTCATATTAGTCTACAAATTCAATTTTAGCAATTGGGGCTCCATCATTTTTTCTTGCACCAAGCTTCGTAATTCGTGTATATCCACCAAGTCGATCTGAAAATTTAGGTGCAATATCATGAATAAGCTTATTTACAGCCTGTTGTGTATAGAGAACCTTCATGATGTTTCTTCTATCTGGAACAGTCCCTTTCTTTGCTTTTGTTACCAATGGTTCTACAACACTTCGCAAAGCCTTTGCTTTTGCTACCGTTGTTGTAATGGCACCATGCAAAACCAAACTCTCAGCAAGATTTCTCATAAGAGCTTCTCGCTGTGCTTTTACACGTCCCAATGTTACTTTTTTATTATTGTGTCTCATATACTTAACTATTAAGCCTTTGCTGCATCAATTATCCAACTAAAATGATCCATAAGAATCTTTGAAGATTCCGTAATAGCGTCCTTTGGTGAAATCGTACCATTGGTCTCTACGGTAATCGTAAGTTTCTCAAAGTCAGTTACATCACCTACACGAGTCATTTCTACTTTGTAGCCAACGTCTCGTATTGGTGTATAAATGGAATCAATTGCAATATTTCCAAGATCCAGATTCTGAGTATCTTTCTCAGAAACAGGAACATATCCGTGTCCAGTTCCAATAGTTACCTCCATCACAAACTTTTTATTGTCGTCGGTAACATTGGCAATAACGAAATCTTCGTCGATAATTTCGATATCTGAATTTTTGTCAAAATCTCCTACGGTTACGGGTCCTTTCCCTTTTTTTGTAAGGGTTAAAGTAACCTTCTCTTCAGAGTGAGACTTGAGCGCAATTTGCTTCAGGTTCAAAATAACCTGAATCATATCTTCCTTTACACCCTCAATAGCGGAAAACTCGTGCTGTACTCCCTCTATCTTCACAGACTCAATAGCTGCTCCGGGCAGAGAAGAAAGAAGCACACGTCTTAGTGCATTTCCGACAGTGGTACCAAAACCTTTATTACAAGGGCTTATTACCACTTGACCGACGTTTTTTTTGTCTGTATCAATGTAATCCACTGATACAGTTTGAAAAATGTTTTCCATAGAAATATGAAAAAAGTAAGGGGGATTGAAAAATTTAATTAACGTGTTGAATAGTATTCAATAATAAACTGTACACTGAATACTTTTTCCAGATCATCCTCAAGAGGGAAACTTACTACTTTACCCTCAAGTTTTTTCACGTCCAATGTCAACCATGATGGCGCTTCTACTCCTGCAATGCGCTCTTCAATATTTTCAAATAATTTTGCTTTTTTCTTATTTGCCTTAACCTCAATCACGTCACCCACTTTTACAAGATATGAAGGAATGTTCATTTTTTTACCATTAACGGTAAACATTCCATGAGATACCATTTGTCTTGCCTGAGCACGTGTATTTCCTAGTCCAAGACGGTAAATTACGTTATCTAGGCGTCTTTCCAACAATACCAAAAGGTTTTGTCCTGAATCTCCTGTCAAACGATTCGCTTCAGTTACATATTTGCGAAATTGTTGCTCACGCAAACCATAAAGAAACTTTGCTTTTTGTTTTTCCAAGAGCTGCTTACCGAAACTAGAAAGTGACTTTCTTTTTTTGTTTACACCCTGAACACCCGGAGTCTGATTAAGCCTTCGTGCTACTTTGCTTGCATTTGTTTTGAGTCCAAGATTTACTCCAAACTTACGAGCAATTTTATTTTTTGGACCAATATATCTTCCCATAGAAATTTAATATTAATTACAGCAGAACCTTAGCAACGTCTTCTCTTTGAAGGACGGCATCCATTATGTGGGATTGGAGTTACATCCTTAATAGAAAGAACATTCAGTCCATTTCCATTGAAAGCTCGGATTGCTCCTTCTCGTCCACCACCAATTCCTTTTACAAAAATGTTTACATCTTTGAGACCGTACTGCTTAATATTATCAAGTACTTTCTTTACAATAAGCTGTGCAGCATATGGAGTAGCCTTCTTTGGCCCCTTAAAACCTACCATACCAGCACTTGCCCAACCAAGAACATTCCCCTGTTGGTCTGTAACACTTACAATAGTATTATTGAAAGTGGCTTGAATATAAGCATGACCATGGGAAACCGCCTGGATTACTTTTTTCTTTTTTGTCTTTTTTATTGCTTTTGCCATAGTGAAAATTCACCTTATATCGGAGTTTTAAGTTTTCTGCGCTGCAGGTTTTTTCCCACTTACTGCCATGTTTCGTTTGTTTCCACGAACGGTACGTGAGTTGGTCTTTGTTCTTTGTCCTCTTACCGGAAGTCTCTTGATATGTCGTGTACCACGGTGAGATTTAATATCCTTAAGACGCTTAATATTTGCAGTCACTTCTCGTCGAAGATTTCCTTCTGTGGTGTAATCTTTTTCAACGATACTTCGGATTGCATCCTCTTGCTCCTGAGTCAGATCTTTTACACGAATATCTTCTGCTACTTTTGCTTGAGCAAGTATTTTCTTTGCACTAGTTGGTCCAATACCATAAACATAGGTAAGCGCGATATGCACTTGCTTTTGCTTTGGAATTGTAATTCCTGATACTCTCATAGTATACTTTTGTTAAGCTATTGCTTTTTTTCTTTGTTTATTACCCTGTCTTTGTTTGTGTCTTGGGTTCTCACAAATAACATACAGCACACCCTGACGACGTACTACTTTACATTTTTTACACCGGGTTTTTACAGACGCCTGAACTTTCATATTTTATAAAATAAAAAATATCAACCACTGCCGCGATATCTTAGCTTTTCCTACTTGGGAATAGCTCCACCGCACTGGCTGATATATAATGTTGATTTTAGAAACGATAGGTTATTCGTCCTTTTGTAAGATCATATGGCGAAAGTTCAACCTTCACCTCATCGCCAACACTCAATCGTATACTGTGCATTCGCATCTTTCCTGATAAATGTCCTATTATTTCAAGGCCATTTTCAAGTTGAATTCTGAATTTTGTTCCTGGTAGAAGTTCCTGGATTGTTCCTCGAACTTCTATAGCTTCATTTTTTGGCATGTTTTTTGATCCGCGGATATTATACAAAACTTATTCTTGTATGTCAAGAACCTCATTTTGATTTTTTTTTGAATAAAATAGGTCTAAAATTAGCTATATTTTTATTCATTGTACCCTATTCCTTCTTTGGGGTCAATGGAGTTATACACATGTCTCTCCTTATATACCCATTTCCGAAAGAGGGGGAAGTTCCAAGCAACGGAGAGTCCAATAGAAAAAATACGTACAAAAACAGCATCAAAACCAAGAATTTCATTAAAAAAATACATAATAGTAATGGCAAGAAGGTAATTTCCCCCCACAAGTATCATATATCGGACAAACTGCTTGTGCGGGAGTTCCCTATTTTTAAATGACCAATACTTATTCAGGTTAAAGTTATAGGCAATGATAAGAAGCTGGTTGAGTACAACAGAAAGTGTAGGATTCCAACCAAATTGGTCCTTAAATAGGATCAGAGTCCCAATATCTATAACGGCTCCTGAAACACCAACAAAAAAGTACCGTACAAATTGCAGCCTATTGGACCAAAAGAAATGTATTATGCGCTTATGCATGACTACTCTAAAATGGCTTTTATTCTTCTTACCCCAGCACTACAGGACTCCTCCTTGGTAATTGTAAAGTGGCCTAGAACTCCTGTGTGTTCCACATGTGGCCCACCACAGATTTCACGACTAAATGTAGGTTCTTCTGGATTTGCATTTCCCGGATGAGTTGGGTCCCCAATGGTATATACTTTCACCACATCATCATACCGCTCTGGAAACATACCAATAACACCTTCCTTATACGCTTCCTCCACCTTCATCTCCTGAAAAGATACGGGGTAATCTTTCTCTATGGCAGCATTTACCAAATCTTCCACTTGTTTGAGTTGATCCTCTGTAAGCTTATCATTGTGGGAAAAATCAAAACGTAAACGTTCCGGAGTAATATTGCTTCCCTTTTGACCAACATGATCTCCAAGAACCTTGCGCAGGGCAATATGCAATAGGTGTGTAGCCGTGTGATATTTTATACTCATGTCACTATGATCAGAAAGTCCTCCTTTAAACTTTTGCTCAGATCCCTGACGTGAGAGTTCTTGATGCTTTTTAAATTCTTGTTCAAATGCACGAGAAAGCTTATGCTCATCTATCTGAAAACCTAACTTTTCTACAAATTCTACAAAAATTTCAAATGGAAGTCCATGTGTTTGGTATAAGTTTGCACATATCCCGGCAAGCTTTTCATAAATGAGTTCGGTATTTTCCGTATTTGAAGTTCCTTCAAGCAAAGATTGTATCTCTCCTTCAATTTTATTGTATTCTTTTTTTGCTCTTTCAATAGCCTTGCGAAATTTTTCTTCTTCCGTCTTCAGCACCTTTACAATTTCATCCAATTTTTCTTGAAGAAGCGGGTAGGCATACTGATAGGTTTCAATAATAGAACGAGTACAACGCTCAACAAAATTTTCAGTAATATCCAAATGTGCAGAAAATTGTATCGCACGACGCACCAACCTTCGAGTAAAGTATCCCTGGTCTTTATTGGATGGATAGGCACCATCACTAATAAGAAAAACAGCAGCTCTCATATGATCTAATATCACACGAAAAGCAAAGGTATCTTTTTCATCTTCACCATATTTTTTTCCAGAAAGTTCTTCCAAGGTAGATCGTACTCCATCAAAGAGGTCAATCGTAAAAATATCCGGATCATTGTTGACCGCAGCAGCCACTCTTTCAAGTCCTCCACCAAAATCCACATTCTTCTGTACCAGCTGTTCAAATCCAGAAGATGTTTTTTTGTACTGCATGAAAACATTGTTGCCAATTTCTACAAATCGTCCGCAATCACAATTTACATGGCAAGGCAAATCCTTCCATGATGACTTCTCATGAAGCCCAAGTTTCTCACCAAAATCCCAAAACATTTCGGTATCAGGTCCCCCCGGTTCCCCTTCTGGCATATTTTGTGGAATGCCACTACGACTCCACCAATTCTTTTTTTCCGAGTAATAAAAGATTCTTCCTCCTTGCATTCCTTCTTCTTCTGAATTTTCAACTATTTTTGCTTCAATTCCCCTTTCTTGAAAAAGTTTTTGCCACAAGTGAGCCGACTCTTCATCTCTTGGTATAGAAAGTTCCTCACTTCCGGTAAAACAAGTAACATAGAGGTGCTCTGGATCCAAACCAAGTTCTTGTGTTAAAAATTCCCACATCCATGAAATTTGCTCTTCTTTAAAATAATCACCAAGACTCCAATTCCCAAGCATTTCAAAAAAGGTAGTATGTCGATTATCCCCTACTTCATCTATATCTCCAGAACGAAAACACTTTTGTGAATCCGCAAGTCTTACTCCCAATGGATGTTTTTCACCCAAAAGATACGGTACCATTGGTTGCATTCCAGAACCCGTGAAAAGTGTTGTTGGATCGTTTTCTGGAAGCAATGAAGCAGACGTCAAAATTTCATGTTGCTTTTTCTGAAAAAATTCCAAATATTTTTGTCGAATATCGTTAGTTTTCATATATAAAATATTAAATAATTTCACCACCACCCAAACAAATCCCTTTCTTATAGAAAACAGCAAATTGTCCTGGAGTGATAGATTTTTGAGGTTCTTTCATTTCAATAGATACTTTTCCCTCAAGAAGAGAAACACTGCAAGGTTGCAACTCCTGCCTATGACGAAGTCTCACCGCACATTCTAGTGGAAAGTCTGGATTTTGTCCACTTATCCAATGTATACCGGAAACACCTATTATTTTTGAAAACATGAGTGGGTCATCCTCAAAACCGACGATAAGTTCATTCTTTTCAAAATCCTTTTTGAGAACATAGAGCGGTTTCGTATTTTCACCACCCCCAAGATGAGAAATGACTTCTGACCTTGGATTTTTGATATGCACATGACGTTGCCCAATAGTATAAAAGCTCAGCCCATCATGAGATCCCACCTCTTCTCCACTGCTCATACGCACAGTTCCTGGATGCTTTGAAATTTTTTGTTGTAAAAATTCATTCATAGGAACTTCTCCCACAAAACAAATTCCCATGGATTCTTCACGATTTGCATTTGGAAGGTTATTTTTTTGGGCTAATACTCGAACTTCTTCCTTGGTATATCCTCCTAATGGAAAAAGTACATGTTCCAATTGATCAGTCGTGACTTGATGGAGAAAATAGGTTTGATCTTTTCCTTCATCCTTTGCCTGCGCCAAGAAGAATTTCTTTTTTTCTTCTTTTATCCTGGCATAGTGACCAGTAGCCATAGAGTCAAAACCCATCTCAAGCGCCTTTTCCAACCAAACACCAAATTTAATAAACTTGTTGCACATAACATCCGGATTAGGGGTTCTTCCCGCCTCATAGGCATCAAACATATATTCCATGACCCACTTTTTGTATTCCTGTTCAAAATCCAGAGTAATAATTGGAATGTCCAAATGTGCAGCAACCCGAATAGCAGTTCTTCTGTCTTCCTTCCAACTACACACGCCAGAGAGCTCTTTGGTATCACTCCACTGCTTCATG
This sequence comes from Candidatus Magasanikbacteria bacterium CG11_big_fil_rev_8_21_14_0_20_39_34, assembly GCA_002787355.1. Taxonomy (GTDB): domain Bacteria; phylum Patescibacteriota; class Patescibacteriia; order Magasanikbacterales; family UBA922; genus 1-14-0-20-39-34. The sequence continues at coordinate 210,230 of PCWN01000007.1, read as the reverse complement.
TAGGCCCCCGTCACCTCATATCCCTCTTTCTGCAACAAAAGGGCGGCAACTGCTGAGTCGACACCCCCTGAAAGACAAACAAGAACTTTTTTCCTTTTTTGGGACATTTTTTAATTCAAATTACAATTCACAGGGAACAATGGCTTCATCGAGCAATGTAAAAAGCTCGGTTTCAATAGGTTCAAAAAGTTTTTCTTTTTCAAATATTTCTTGAGCCGCTTTTGTGCGAATAAAATCTTTCATATGATACCGAAAACGCAGATCAGTCTGAACACTTAGCGTTGGCACATGCGCACAAAATTCATAAATTCGGTCCAGCCCAATCCTTCCCATAGCATCCAACTTATCGGCATCACGAAGAATAATAGCTGTTTTGTAGCCATCTGCTCTATCATTCCAATGCCAACGGATACCATACAAAAGCTCTAACTTTTGAGATTCTGATAACACTTGAAACTGGTCAACCTCACGGAACCAAACTCGAAGTAAATCGTAGGAAAGTTCCTGATGTTGTTTATTCTCTGGATTATTATGAAATTCCGCAGCACGGCCAACATCATGAAGCCAACCCAAAAGCTCACAAAAAAATACATCTTCCCCTTCTTGTTCGGCAATATCTTTTATCCTCATGGCAACCCTTTGTGCGTGTTCTATCCCATGTGCTGGGGCTGGAAAGCTCTCAAAAAGATCTCTTACTCTCTGAGAGGTAAAATCCAAAAGATCTTGCTGTTTTTGTGAATAACCCATACTAAAAAATTTTAAAATACTATTCCCCTTTCTCTGCGCCCTGTGTATATACATCGTCAAATTCAAAACCGGCATAGGCAAACAACAAAATATCAAAAAGGTATTCACCGAGCAATTTCCAATCTGAATAATATGCTACAATTGAACCGGACATTTGTTGTGGAACACGGAAGATAATATCAAATATGATCACCCAAGCAAATACTATAATACCCAACCCCAATCCCTTTTTGGCTGTTGGTGGTGAATCCTTGTGGAAATACCACTTCGCGGCAAGAAGTACCAAAGGAATAGAGAGAAGCGTAAAAATAGCATGGAAGAGATTGGATTCATTGGTAAAATGACCAAACTCCATAAGGAGTATAGCAATAACAGCTATACCTATGTAAAACATAATTGAGGTAAGAAGAGCTCGTGTGTAGTTCATAATATATGCTTAAATTAGCTTAATTTTATACTTATTCACATATATTATAGCATGTCCTCTTGACAAAAGCAATGTTTTATGGCATAATAACGTGTCACGTCAGTGAGTAAAAATTTACTTTTGTAAGTTTTGGCTCCAACAGCGTGACAGGTGGGTAGAAAACGGCGGCTTCGGTCGCTGTTTTCGTTTTTTCTCCATTTACCAAACAAAAAAGGGCCTTTGAGAGGCCCTTTTCTTATTTTATATTTATAACTTTTTTAGCCTATCTTTGAGTTCTTGATTATCTGGATTTAATTCCAAAGCTTTTGAAAAATACCCCTTTGCCGCTTCCGTTTGCCCATTTCTCTCTGCTATGAGTCCCAGACTAAAGAGCGCATTGGAATAGTTTGGTTCTATGGATATGACCCTTTCAAACAACTGCTTTGCTTTATCAAAATCCTGATCTTCTCCCCTATTGTAAAAGAGTCTTCCCAAATTAAATAGTGCTTCTACATTATTTTCTATAGCTGGATAAATAGGGGCATAGGTGTTGATTGCCTCAGTAAGTTTATTCTGTGATTCGTATAAAAGTGCAAGGTCAATATAGGCCTTTGCATAGTCCGGTTTGAGTGCTATCGCCTTTTTATAACCTTCCTCTGCCTTATCCAATTGGTTGGCAAATCTGTATGTATCTGCAAGACGCCACTCCAAAATAGCATTGCTTGGCTCAAGTGAGAGTGAACGCTCAAGTGCATCTATAGCCCAGGTATTGGCGTCTGGGGCAAGCGGTCGAGCATTGATATACATAACTGCCAAGGTTTCCCAGTTGACGATACTATTTGGACTTTCTTGGGCGGATTCACGAGCTTCTTTTACTGCAAGAGAAATAAAGTCGGCAATTTTATCTGCATTGGGAGTTGCATTTTGGGATTCTACACGTGCATTTTGCAAGTATAATTTTGCAAGTGCAACCTTATACGGAGCATATTCTGGACGCAGTCCTAACGCCAAATGAAGTTCTCGCTCAATTCTATCACTGCTATTTTCTTTAATTGCTTTTGAGTAGTGTACTTCCGCTAAATAAACTCTTGCATCAAGAACACTGACTACTAAAATTATAGTTAATACAAACACCATGGTAAAGGATAAAAACAGTGCATACTGTGGTGAAACTTTTAACATTAATGCTTTTTCTTTTACAAGACCCGGAACCATAGTATAGAGCCCAACAATGATGATCCCAAGAAGTGTCCACCATACCCACCATAGGGTAAAGTTAAAATACAGAAAGAACATTGCTACCGACAATGTAAGCCATGCAACAACAAATACAAAAACTTCAAAACGAATAAGCTCCGTATCTTTGTGAAGTAGAAACTGTTTTGCTTCTCCCCAAACAGACGGTCGTGTCTTGAGCCATCCAGAAAACATACTTCCTACAGACAATAGAATGATGACAAAAAAAGCGAGAAAGCCCAAAATACCCGTTTCAGAAAGAATGGCAAAAACCGTATTATATGGGGTATGAAAACGCTCCAACCAAATAAACTGATTTGCATTAAAAGATGCGGTTCTGTATTTAGAAAAGTCATAAAGAAAAGTGCCCGGACCACTTCCAATCAAAAAAGTTTTTATATTATCAAAAAAAGCAGATGAAGTGATTTGCCATGAGGCAGCGGCTCCAAGTGAAATATCTAATGGAACTTTATCTTTGAGATGTGTAGGGGCTCCAAAAAATATAAAAAGTAATGAAACCAAAAAAAGGAAAAAAATAAGGGTAAGGACAGACATACGTGTCTCTGCCAAAAGCGTAATCCCCAGTACTAATAAAAGTCCCATCCCCAGACAAAACATAACCCATGCAACGGTAAAATCAAGTCGTAAAAGAACAATATATGACGAAAGCCCAACCAAGAGACCTACTATTTGCATGACATAGTTATTTTTTCTCTGTAGTACAAGCCCCCAACCTATGACTCCTACAACAGCACATAAAACAGCCAGAGAGATAGAATCAGAAGCAATGGTATTGAGGATTCCACTTGGAAGCCACTTCGTGATATAAAGAATAGAAACACCCACTATAGAACTTAAAAATAAGGTTGCAAGTAATTTCCACTGAGAAATTTTATTAATATATTGAACACAAAACCAAAACCAGCCATACAAAAAAAGTACACCAAAAAAATGAAACACATAGTGTTCTGGCAAACCAGAAAAGCTAATAAGTTTATTGACCGAGACCAAACTACTTATAAGAAGAAGTACCAAAAAAACCAAAAAGGGAGTGTCCAAAAGAGTTTTTCGCAAATACATCTCCTTGGTAATTGTGATATCAAGCAACCATAAAAAAGCTACACTGAGGACTATCGCACCCAAAAGGATGCCTTTTGGAAAGTTATGCCAGTCACGCGTAAAACCCAACACAAAAAGTGGGAGGGTAACCACACCACAGTACAATAAAAAACGAGAAAAATGGGACAAAAAATTATGAAGTTTGTTCGCTTTTTGCATTTTGATTTTCTTTAGATTTCTTTTTACGTTTACGTTTGCGCTTTTTCTTAGGCTTTTCCGTTGATGAATCAGAGACTTCTGCTTCTTGGTGTACGAGCACTCTATCAGTTTCAGATTTTTCTGGTTTCTCTTCTTCTTCAGCTTCTGTTTTTGATGTATCTTCTTCATGAGATGATTCTTTCTTCACATCCCCAATGAACAACTCTCCAGCAAATACCTCTGGATCTTCCTCGATTTCCATTTCTTGCTCAGGTTGAATTTTTGGTTGTGGCACCGCCTGTCCCCATTCTTCTTTATCAGAACGCTTGAAATCCTCTCTTGGTTTTGAACTTCTTTCTTTTTTGATTTCTTCATCTGAAGATGAATCTTCCTCTTCATCCGTACCACTTCCAAACTGAAGACTCGACATACTCCAACGCATAATTTTGTCTTCAACATCAGCCCTTGTTTTTGCATAACGCTCACGACTCACCTGTATAATTTTTTCTGCACTTCCTGTTCTATTGGCAACCGGTGGAAGTGTTGTGGCACTAAAGGGCTGAGACGCAACACCATCTATCATAAGTTTCAAAAAAACATTATATTTCCCAAGACTGACAATATCTTCTTCGATAAACGTTGGAGCAAATTCTTTGGCAAGCATTTCAGCATCTGCTCCCCCCACACGGAAGGTCACAATGGTTCCTACGTTTCCAAATACCGCATCTGCTACTACTTCATCAAGTTGCGCCACGTATTGATGGGCCATAATGAGGCCCAACCGATACTTACGTGCTTCAGAAAGAATATTTGCAAAAGATGGAGTTGCAAAATTTTGAAACTCATCAACGTACAAAAAGAAATCCTGACGTTCTTCTTCCGGAATATCTACTCGTTCCATAGCCGCCAACTGGATTTTGGTAATCAGCATCCCTCCGAGGAGTCTACTATTGTCCTCCCCTATTCTTCCTTTCGAAAGATTCATGATAAGAATTTTTCCACTGTCCATAAGTCCACGTACATCTATGGTAGATTTTACCTGTGAAACCATATTTCGGATGACACTCGCGGAAAGAAACTGACCGATTTTATTTTGAATTGGTGCAACTGCCTCAGTAGCATACTTTTCACTATACCCAGCAAATTCAATCTGCCAAAATGCTTTGACAACGGGATCAGTAAGCTTTGCAATGACGCGTTTACGATATTTGTCGTCTGACAAAAGTCTATTAATTCCCAACAGCGTCGATCCCGGATAGTCTAAAAGTGCAAGCAAGGTATTGTTCAAGATGTATTCCATACGGGATGACCAGACATCCGGCCAGATTTTTTTAAAGATCCCCATCAGTCCAGACGCTATAAGGTGCTTTTGTTTTTCATCCTTTACTTCCAAAATATTAAACCCAATAGGAAAATCTACATCGGACGGATTAAAATAGACAACATCATTTATACGCCAAGAAGGAATGTAGTCAATAATTTTTTCTGCAAAATCTCCGTGTGGATCCACAAGCCCTACACCATGGCCTTTATATATGTCATGTAAAAGCATGTTTTCCATCATGGTGGACTTTCCCATACCTGTTTTTCCAATGATGTACATGTGACGACGTCGATCATCTGTTTTTATCCCAAAACGTCTCATCTGACTGCGAAAATTCGTAGCGGCAAAAAGACAGACCTCATTTTCATGTTCCTTTCGATCTTCATTTTTTCTTGTAAATTGTGGTGCTGGCATGGAAGTTTATATAAATAGCCGTGTCTTCAGTATAGCAGGAAAATATGAAATTGATAAGTACTTCTCCTTTTTTCAAAGAGACAAATTCAAGAGAAAGAGGTTTGACGGATTGATTTTTACGAGTTAAAATGTGTACACAGAGTATAATTCATATAATGAAACCATATGCAAGAATATCCAACATCACTTATTGGGCGTAAGGTAGATGAACTCAAATTTACTGTTTTTCACAATGAAAAAACCAAGGAAGTAAGTCTATCGGACTACCTGGGAAAATGGGTCGTTCTTTTCTTTTACCCAGCCGACTTTACTTTTGTCTGTCCTACAGAGCTTCTTGATTTATCCGATAGTTATGCAGAATTTCAAAAGCTAAACGCAGAAATTATTAGTGTAAGTACAGATACAGTATTTGTTCATAAGGCTTGGCACGACCACTCACCAAGTATCAAACAGATTCAATACCCTATGGCTGCAGACCCAACCGGTCATGTTTGCAAAACATTTGGAACCTATATTCCCGAAGAAGGTCTTTCCTGGAGAGGAACTTTCATCATTGACCCCGATGGCATAATCAAAGCCTATGAGATCCATGACAATAGTATTGGTCGAAGTGCGGCAGAGCTGCTTCGCAAGCTTCAAGCAGCTATATACGTCCGAGAACACGGAGGTGAAGTGTGTCCTGCTCGCTGGAAACCAGGTGACGATACCCTCAAACCAGGTCTTGACCTTGTAGGAAAGATTTAATTTGTAACTTCTTAACCAAAATTTTATGTATCAAGCAAAAGACTTCTCTTCTCTTTTGGGAACAGATGGCTTCTCTGATAACCAACTCAATACCCATTTTAAGTTGTACGAGGGCTACGTGGCAAATACCAACAAAGTGATGGAAAAATTGCACACCCTGCAAACCGTAGCTGACTTTGGGCCAGAGTATGCTGAGATGAAGCGACGTTTCGGTTGGGAATTTGGAGGTATGCGTCTGCATGAATACTACTTTGAAAACATGACTTCTCAAAAAAAGGAATTTGACAAAGGGTCAGCACTCGCAAAAAAATTGGAAGAAACCTTTGGATCCCTTGATAATGCAAAACGAGATTTTATTTCAACAGGATCATTACGTGGAATTGGTTGGGCAGTCATGACCTATGACAAAAGAAGCGATAAAATTTTTCATGTTTGGGTGAACGAACATGATCTTGGACATCTCGTGGGAACAGAACCTCTTCTTATTATGGATGTTTTTGAACATGCCTTTGTCTTTGATTATGGCATGAAGCGAGCAGAGTATATTGAAGCCTTTATGAATGCGGTCAATTGGGAAGAAGTCAATAAAAGGTTTGATTCCGTATCTCGTTAGTTTCAACCCTCTCAAAAATAAAAAAACCAGTTCAGCACTGGTTTTTTTATTTTCAAAGGGATTTTAGTAATCTCTTAGTTTTTGGATTACTTCAAATGTTTGAATTTTTTCAATAGCCTTTGCCTCAATCTGACGAATACGTTCACGCGTCACGTCAAATTCTTTTCCTACTTCTTCCAAAGTATGAGTTACTCCGTCTGTGAGACCAAAACGCATTTCCAGAATTTTTTGTTCTCTTGGGGAAAGTTGTGTAATCGCTTCACTTATATATTCCTTAAGCAATTGTCTCCCTGCTACCTGTGAAGGACTTACTGTTTTTACATCTTCGATAAATGCAGAAAGTGGTGAATCATCATCATCGTCTCCAATGGAGGTTTCAAGAGAAATAGTTTCTTGAGAAATTTTGATAATGTGATTAATCTTTTGGAGATCTTGTCCCATTTCTGCAGCAAGCTCCTCAGGAGTTGCCTTTCGTCCCAAATCTTGAAGAAGTCGTCGAGAAATCTGTACAAACCGGTTAATGGTTTCCACCATATGAACCGGAATACGTATAGTACGAGACTGGTCAGCAAGTGCACGAGTAATCGCCTGACGTATCCACCATGTAGCATACGTAGAAAATTTGTATCCTTTACGATAATCAAATTTCTTTACGGCTCGAAAAAGACCAATATTCCCTTCTTGAATCAAGTCCAAAAGTGAGAGACGCTTTCCAACAAATTTTTTGGCAATGGACACAACCAAACGAAGGTTCGCCTCGATCATTTTTTGCTCTGCATCCTTGTCTCCACGTTCCTTGCGCTTTGCAAGTGAAACTTCTTGCTCGGCAGTAAGCAGGCTGATTTTTCCAATTTCTCGCAAATACATCTGAATAGAATCGCGAGAAAGATTCTTATAGTCAATTTTTTGTGCCTTTGATTGTGAACTCTCATCTCCTTTTGGCAAAAACTCTTTTACCTGACTACTTCTCCCAAGCATTCCATCTCCTGTTTGTACAATCGCCACACTATTGCCGTCAAGCATATCCAAAAATGCCTCATAGGTTGGAATGTAATGCTCTACACGTGGAAAAAGAGTCTCTACTTCAATTTCCGTAAGAAACCCTCTTCCTCTTCCTTTTTCAAGAAGCGCAAACAAGCGCTCAAGTTCTGGTTCTACCACTGGAGTGCTATCTATAACAACTTTTTTAGGTTGTGATTTTGCAGCATGAGATTTTCTCGCTCTCACGGCTTTTTTTGCAGGTTGTGGCTTTTTACTTGGGGTCTTTTTGATAACCTTGCTTTGGTTTTTTGTCTGAGACTTTGGTGATGTTTTTGTCGCGGAAGAAGTTTTTTTGGCGGTAGACTTTTTGCTACTTGCCCTCTTTTGTACTGCGACATTTTTTGCTACGATTTTTTTCGTAGTTTTTTTACTTTGAGTTGTGGCCTTCTTTCTTGGAGGCATGTTTTAAAAATTATACTAAGAAATTAATCTAAGGAAATAAGTGCTCTCATCAGTTCATCAAGACGTGTCTTGTCTTTAGCACTTTCTGCGCTTTGTATTTGGGATTCCAAAAGTTTTCGTCTTTCTTTTTCCCATTCACGCTCTATTTGAAAAAGCAATTTTTTCGACTCTTCCTGTGCTATCCCCTCATTATAATCAGAAAAATCCAAATCTGCCCTGAGCAGTAGGATATCTACAGGATTTTCAGAGGTTTTTTGATCACAGCTTTCTCGAAGTATATCTATACTAAGCTGCCCGTCATTATACCCCTTTTTTATGGCTAAGTAAAGAGGGCCAAATGAAGATGTGGATAAAGCCTCATCCATTTTTGCTGAAATCTGTTGAGAATCAAATGTTTTGAGATATTTGAGGGTAATGGATAAAAAACGCTCAATCAATAAATCAGATCTTTTCTGAGGTTTGAGAGGCACTTGTGGCGCCTTTTTTTTCTCAGAAACCGGCTGAAAAGTCTCTTTTTTTAGATCAAAACGAGCCATCTCATCCTTGAGTACCGATATCTCCACCCCCACACGATTGCTCAATTCCTGTATCCAATGTTCTCTCTCGACAGCATAGGGAATCTTCTTAATTTCCGGCAAAAGCTCATTGGCTATCTCCTGCTTTATTTTTGGATTTGATAAATCACTCCTTTGAAAAGCAATCTGGAAATACCAAGACATGACATCTTGGGCATTTTCTACAAGTGATGTCCATAACGCTCTATCTTTTTTTATCACCTCATCCGGGTCTTTTCCCATTTCTCGCGCAATACGAATGATCTTTACATTGAGTCCTTCCTCCAAAGCAATCCCAATCGCTCTTTTGGCTGCATCTATCCCGGCACTATCGGCATCAAAACAAAAGGCAATGTTATTGGAATAGCGTTTTATAAGCTTTATATGCCCTTGAGTAAGCGCCGTACCACTTGTTGCCACGACATTGCTACTGCCTGCTTGGTGGCAACTTATCACGTCCGTTTGCCCTTCTACGAAAATAGCAAGTTTTTCTGCTCGAATCGCATTCTTTGCGTGATACAAACCAAAGACGACTTGCGATTTATCAAAAACTAATGTTTGAGGAGTATTAATATATTTTCCACCACTGTCTTTGCTTTCTTTCAACACTCTTGCCGTGAACCCAACCACATCACCATGAACATTTTGGATAGGAAAAATAATTCTTCCACGAAAACGGTCGTAAAAGCCTTTGAAGGTTTGCGGATTCGCGTTGTCTCTTTTTATGGTAAGACCACTTGCCACCAGGTCATCTATACTATGCCCTTTTTTGAGCATATATTTTGTGAGTAGATCCCATTGATCTACAACATAGCCTACCTGCCACTTTTCAAGGGTATCTGTGGTCATTCCCCTATTTAACAAATAATCTCGAGCTTCCTGTGCTGGGGCCATTTTTATAAGAAAGTTATGGTAAAAGGTTGCCGCCAGTCGATTAATATCTTTTATTCTATTTTTTTGGCTTTTGTGTACATCCTTTTGCAGTGTCGTTAACTCAATGCCGGCTTTTTTGGCTAAAAGACGAAGTGACTCTACAAAATCCAATCCTTCAATTTCCTCTACAAATGTGAAAACATCTCCTCCCTTATTGCACCCAAAACAATGCCAGCTCTGTCTTTCCCTATTTACCATAAAAGATGGACTCTTTTCATTATGAAAAGGACACAACCCCTTATGATTGATTCCAGAAGGCTTGAGACTTATATATTCTGAGATAAGCTCCACGATATCAATTTTTTCTTTTATCTGCTGAGTATCGGACATTTTTGTGGTATAAAAAATAGCTCTATTGCTTCCAATCTATCTTATTTTAGAGGGAAAATCAAGGGTTTGCAGAGCCCCATAATATCCTGTACAATGAATCCTGTATGAATGAAGATAACAGACCAAAAGTAGGTATTGGCGTCATGATCCTCAAAGATGACAAGGTTCTTATTGGAAAACGAAAAAACAGCCATGGGACCGGAGAATACGCTTGGCCGGGAGGACACCTTGAATACATGGAATCCATTGTAGACTGTGCAAAACGTGAAGCCATGGAAGAGGCGGGCATTGAAATTGAAAATGTTCGCTTTCTACGTCTTCTTAATCTAAAAAACTATGCTCCCAAACACTATGTAGATATAGCACTTATTGCTGACTGGAAAAGTGGTGAGCCAAAAGTATTGGAACCAGAAAAATGTGAATTTTGGGACTGGTACCCAATGGACAATCTGCCACAACCCACTTTTGCCGCTCTTGATACTTACTTTGAAGCTTTGAAAACTGGGAAAAATTTTTTTGATAACTAAACCTATGGATACCTTAGAAATTTTTATACAAAAACTTGTAAGAGATGCTGGAGAAGTAACTCGAAAATACTTTGGAACAAAGCTTGTTGTGACTACAAAAACTTCCAAAAGTGATCTTCTCACACAGGCAGATCTTGCTACGAATGATTTTATTGTCTCAACCATTCAAAAGGAATTTCCTGACCATGGGATTATTTCAGAAGAAATGGATGAGTATCAAGCAGATGCAGAATATGTATGGATAGTAGACCCCATTGACGGCACTTTTAATTTTTCTACTTCCCTTCCTATTTACGCTGTTCTTATTGCACTTGTAATATCCTTTCTGCAACCTATCTTCCCCAACTTGATGAACTCCTCTTTGCCAAAAAAGGTGGTGGAGCTTTTCTCAATGGGAAACAAGTCTTTGTAACACAGGAAAACGAGCTCAATCATAGTAGTGCATCAGCTTCTGGGAGGCTCAAGCCTGAATACTCTGCCTTTGAGTATTTTAAATATTATTTGACACAGCGAAATATACTGACCATAAATTCTTTTAGTTGTCTTGGTTATGATCTTTTCTTAGTAGCCACAGGCAAAAGAGACTGGACGGTCCATAAGGGGGCTCACTTATGGGACTATGCAGCTGGTGCGCTTGCTTTACAGGAGGCAGGTGCTAAGGTAACCAATATTCAGGGAGATCCCTGGAGTATTAAAGACAAAGAAATTTTATCTGCAAATCCTTCTTTGTACCCTATCCTTTTTGAAGAGCTCCATAAAAGTTTTTCTGAATTTGAAAATCTTAGAACATAAATTTTTGCACAAAGACGGAATCTTATATTTCGGTATGGATATTAAAAAATTTTATCAGACACAAATTTCTCTCACCGAGTGGTACGAAAAGTTAGGTCACAAAAATGCTTCCGCTCTCAAAGTTGAGGACAATACAAAAAGAGACCGGCTGGCGCTTCTCTCTGATATTATTGATCTCCCCTATGACAAACCGGAAAAATTTTTTGCCATATCCATTACAAAGAGAGAAGAAAATTTTACACAGTACTTAAGGGCACATGGTCAGGATCTTTGTGCTTTCCGCCTTATTCCACAAAATAATGCCCTTCCCAAACTTCGTATTCGCGGACACTCTGTTTCCAAATCTCTGGAATGGTTTGATGAACAAACCATTGATCCTCAGGACTATTTAGTTGAGATAGTCCCTCATAGTGATCAACCTCTTTATGGCACGATTTTTATTGTTAATTCTCATGGTATATTTGGTGAAATTATACGTGGAGGACATCATCAACTCACCCAAGGCTTCTACGAAAATGTGAAACCAATCCGTTTTGCATTTGATTTTCACAATTGGTCATTAAGTGACCAAAATGAAGATGAAATTCTAAAACATCTCAAAATGGTGGTATCAAAAATTTATATACCAGACATAGATATTCAACAAAGCTTATCAAAAGCGTTTCATGCAGCATTCTCTGAAAACTATCTTCATGGATATTTTGAAACAACCAGTTCAGTTGAATATCCTCTTTTTTATATTGATTATAATAGAATTCTTGGTGACCTCTATGCTGACTTTGTTATTTCACATATTCCTCAGGAAAAGAAAAACGTGTTTGCCGGACAGACTGCCTACCCCGGAGAGGTGTACGGAACAGCACGCATTGTACATGTAGATGATATTCTACAAACTCAGATTGAGGAAGACACTATTCTTGTATGTGAGATGACAAGTCCAGACTACCTTCCAATTATGAAAAAAGTAAAAGGCATAGCTACACAAAAAGGGGGTCTTCTCTCTCATGCCGCCATTATCTGCCGAGAAATGAAAATACCATGCATTGTGGGAGTAGAAAATTTACTCTCACATATACAGAATCTTGATACATTATTTCTCAATGCAAATGACGGAACCATTGAAAAAGTTACATAAAAAAACGAGCGGGTTGCTCGTTTTTTTGTTTTTGAATATTTTCTTTATGAGTTAAGGTTTTCTTCTCCATAATGTTGGTAAAGAAGTGGAATGACCAACAATGAAGAAACCGTAGAAAATAAAAGTCCAAAGATAATAGAGTACGCAAGGGGTCCCCACATGTCGTTGGTAAACACAAGTGGAAATATTCCAGCAATGGTAGTAATAGTCGTGAGTAAAATCGGTTGTAATCGTGTTTTTGCTGCTTCTCTTACTGCATCCAACTTACTCATACCTTCATTTCTATTTTGATTTATTCTATCTATCAAAATAATAGCATTATTCACCACGATTCCGGCAAGCGCAACAACACCAATAACCCCCGGAAAACTCAAAGGAAATCCCATCAAAAAGAGTCCTGGTAACACTCCAATAAGTGAAAGTGGTATCGTTGTCAAAATAAACAATGGCTGTCTGAAAGATTTAAACTGCCAAACCAAAAGCGCGGCAATCAAGAATATTGCCAAAAACATGGCACGAAACATATCAGAAAATGATTCATTGATATCTTCCCTCTCTCCTCCCAAAGTTACAGTATATCCATCCGGTATCTCTATACTACTCATATTTTTTTCAATTTCTTGAAAAATTGCCTGTGCGGGAACCCCTCCCGTCGTTTCACTACTTACTTTTGCAATTCTCTCACCATCTTTATGAGGAATCTCTGATCGATTTGCTTCCAAATGACTACTGGTAAAGTTCATCAACGGAATATCTCCTTGGGGGGTCGCAATCGTAAGTGCTCCAATGGCATCAAGGGAAATGAGGTTCTGGGTAGGATCTGATTCACTTCCATTGGAAAAATCATATTTCACCAATACATCTATATCCTTTCCATCTTTTCTCACTACGGTAGCCTTTGTTCCACTTATAGCATTATGCAACGTTTGTGCAATTTGCACGGTAGAAACACCATAGAGTTGTGCTTTTATTCTATCTATTCCAAGTACAAATTCTCCAGGAGAATCTTCAACATTCGTTTGAACATTTTTTGTGTTTGGTATGGTCTTTATAAGAGACTCAAACTCTCTTGCTACATCGTCTAGTGTATCGAGTGACTCTCCAGTAATAGAGACTTCAACTGGTGCTGCAGAAGGTGGACCACCACTTTGTTGCCAAACACGAATTTTTGCTGATGGATAATTTTTTAACATTTCGTCAAAGCTGTCCACGATATCGTAGCTTTTTTCTTTCCTCTCATCTTTTAGCTTCACAATAAAGTGTCCGAGGTGTGTACTTCCAAGTTCTGTTGTCTGTGAGACACTCCCATCACCTGATCCAGAACCAACGTTTACCACAAAAGATGCAATTCTTTTATCTTGCTCAAGAATTTTTTCTATATCCAAGATAGAACCACTTGTGGTCAGAAGTGGAGTCCCAACTGGCTTTTCAAAGTCAACATAAAAAATTTCAAAATCAGATGAAGGAAACATGTTCACTTGAACCAAGTGAAGCGGAACAAGAGCAACACTCATAAAAAATCCAAGAATGAGAGCCCATTTGAGTTGTTTCCTTTTCTTTGCAGAATTTAAAAAGACGTTCAAAGTACTCGCATACCAATTGTAGAGATGTTCAATCTTTGTTTTCTTATTAGATTGTATACTTTTTGCTTTGGCAAAAATTTGTGCAATCTTTCCTTTATGTTCTTTTGGAACATGTGCCGGATGATCTTCATCATTACGAAGAAAACGAGAAGCAAGTGTTGTTACCAAACCAAGTGCAACAAAAAGTGATGCAAACAAAACACTCGTAACAGTAATTGGTATTGTTTCAATAAACTTACCTATAATTCCAGATGAAAGCATCATTGGTAAAAAGGCAAATACGGTGGTGAGAATTCCTGTAATGAGGGGCAACTTAAATTCTCGGATAGCATAGCGAGAAGCTTTTTTGGCATCCATCCCCTTCTGGAGGTAAACATATATCCCCTCTGTAATCACAATAGCACTGTCCACAAGAACACCCAGAGAGAGAATAAGAGAGAAAAGTGTTAAGAAGTTAAGTGTGTATCCCAAACCAGAGAGGATAAAGAAACCAATAAAAAAAGTTAAAGGAATAGAAAGCCCAGCTAAAACAGCCTCCTTAAAACCAAGAAAGAAATAAAGCAAAAGGAAAATAATAATAATTGTTTGAATTCCACTTCTGGTAAGATTAGTAAGATCAAGTTTAATTCGATCCGCATTATTGAGAATAGTTGCCATCTCTACATTTTCCGGAAAAATTCTTCCCTTCGCAGATTGAATTTTTTCTTCTACTGCCTTTACAGTTTTAATAATGTTTCCACCGGGATTTTTAAATACCAAAATGGTAATAGAAGGCCTTGGCTCACCACCATCAATACTTAAACGAGAAAGTGTACTTGCCCGACTATATCCATCTACTACTTCACCCACGTCTGAAAGAAGTATCGCGGTCCCATTGGCCTGTTTTATAGGAACAGATTTAAGATCATTAATGTCCTTCACACGTCCGGCAAAACGAACGGTATAATTTGAAGATCCAGATTGAACTATTCCGGCTGGAATATCACTATTTGATGCACGTACCGAATTGGTAACGTCTTGAATACTTGCACCAAAACTATCCAACTTTGCCTTGTTCACAATAACCTGAAATTCTCTATCTTGACCACCAATAATGTTTACCTTATTGACCCCACTTACTTGCTCTATTTCATCTTTCAGATCTTCTGCATAGTCTTTTAATTGATTGGCATCATAGGGCCCACTCAATGCAAATGTTAGGATGGAATCATCCGTGACACTTATTTGCTTTACAATAGGGTCTTCTGCATCTTCCGGAAGATCCACCTTTGCTTCATCCACTTTTTCCTTCAAATCAGCAATTTTTTTATCTGGATCCGAATCAATATTAAACTGTACGGTGATACTAGAAATACCATTTTTTGAAACAGAGCTAAAGGTATCCAAATCTTCCAATCCAGAGAGTCTGTCTTCAATTGGGTTAGTCACTAGTTCTTCTACATCTTCTGCATTTGCTCCAGGATATGGAGTAGTAATAATTCCAATTGGTACTTCTATTTCCGGTGAAGATTCTTTTGGAAGGGTAACAATAGAAATAATACCAAGTACCACAATGCTCAAAAGAAGAACATACGTAAATTGATAGTTCTCTAAAAAAAATTCCCAAAATTTACTTTTTTTATTTTGATCCATATGTATCATCTAAACGAACCTTTTGATTTTCTGAAATTCCACGTGCAGAAGAAAGAATTTTCATTCCCTGATCAAGACCAAAAAGTACTTCTACTCTATCTCCTACCACTCTGCCTAACGTTACTTCATTTCTCTTGGTCACTGAATCATTTTCGAGCGTGTAGATATAAGAACCAGTACTTGTTATTTGTATCGCTTCCAGTGGAATAAGATAGGTAAGCTGTTCATCTTCACTTCCAGATACAATTTCTATATTTATAAATTCTCCTACAACTACATGAAAATTTGGATCTGTTATAGGAATGACAAGTTGAACTTTTTTTGTAAGTGGATCAATACTCGGTGAAAGTTGAGTTACCTCACCTATTTCATTTCCATCTGAGAGTACCTTTGATCCTACCGCCACTCTATTAATATCCTGTGCACTGATATATGCTTTTATTTGGAATCCATCAGTATTTACTACTGAGGCAAGAAGACTTCCATTGGTTGCTAAATCTCCTAACTTGAGTGGAATCGATGCCACCTCTCCATCAATTGGGCTGCGAATCACTGTTTTTGCAAGCTGTGCCTGTATAAGCGCAGCACTCGCTTGTGCCTGTTTCACACGTGCTTTTTGAGATTCAATATTTAACTGTGATTGTGTTACCTGTGATACCTGACTGCTTACCTGTTCTTGTCTTGGTCCCGCTTGTGCAAGGGTAAGTTTTTTCAGTGCGATCTTCAAATTGTTTTCTGCTGATGTAATAGCATTTTGATTTATATTTTCTTGTACTACAAAGGAATGCTTGTAGTCGTCAATTTTTTGAATACTTCCATTTATAGTACTTCGAGCACTATTGACCTGCGCCTTGATGGTATTCCTTTCTGTTTCAGAAAGTGCCACCGCTCCATCGAGTGCTTTATTGGTAGATTCAAGAATAGGTAAAAATTCTGCAATGTATCCTTTTGCCGTATCTAAATAATCGTATCTTAATTCATTATCTGCAGGAAGTGCATCCATTTCTTGCTTGAATTTTCTTAATTTAACTCGTGCAAGATGTCTGCCCCATTCTGCATCAATTTCTGATTGAGAATCAAATGTTTGAAATGCAAGTTGTGGTAAATCACTCGTATATTCTTGGGTATTGGAAAATACACCTCCAATTTCTCTATTCATGGCATCGTCTGCAGCAATGTAAATACTCTGAAGAAAGTTAGGGATATCGTTATAGAGATTCTGTAAATCAATATTTGCTTTTTCTTTTGCAATAACAATCTGCCTCTCAGCATTTTGAACTTCGGTTTGAGCAATTTCAAGTTCCTCGCTTCGAGTACCAGATTGCAACTCATCAAGTTTAATTTGTGACTGTTCATATCCTGCTTCCAATTGTTTCACTCCAATTTGTGCATCCTCAATATTTGCTTGTGCCTGCTGAAGTTGAGCAACCAAGTCTGCATTTCGCAGTGACAAAAGAATATCACCACGTCTTACCTTCTGACCAATTTTTGCATTTACCCGAGTGACTTGTGCGGTTGTTTCACTTTTGAGCTGTACTTGTGAAAGTGATTCTACCTCCCCTACAACACTCACACTATTTTCTGAAAGTAAAAAATCATCAACATTGGCAATGTTAACCTTTTCTATGCGTTCTTCGGAAAGTTTTTCTTTTTCTGAAGAAAAAGCCCTTACACCTGCAAAAATTACAAGTAAAATTAGAATAGAAAGAAAAAAATTCTTTTGTGAAATACCAAAATATGTCTTCATATCATCATAATTAAGAGAATGCATGAGTGTATCATATTTTTCCTTTTTTGTCAAGAAAATAGCTAAAATAAGCAAAGAAAAAAGGGTTCCTTGCGGTTCCCTTTTTTAGATACGATCTTTATATGGTTCAATAAATTTTTGAAATGCCTCTTTTTGATCTTCCGGTATAGGATCCCCGGCCGGCAGCTCTATCTCTAGTGGATTTACCAAGTGACCATTTTTCTTAATTTGATAATGCAAATGCGGCCCCGTCGAGTATCCTGTGGAACCAACATAACCTATAATCTGTCCCTGCTGTACATGAGCCCCCGCTTTTATACCTTTACCAAAACGTGAAAGGTGGGCATATTGTGTCGAATAAATTCCATTATGTTTGACATCTATAAAATTTCCATATCCAATAGTACTCCAACCCGCAAAGGTTACCGTTCCATCTGCTGTTGCCATGATCGGAGTGCCCACGGGCGCTGCGTAATCAATGGCGCGATGCGGTGTATTTTTCCCTAAAATGGGGTGGAATCGTGCATAGGCAAATCCAGAGGTAATTCGTGAATAGTGAAGTGGCGCACGCAAAAATTGACGAACTAAAGAGTTCCCCTTTTCATCGTAATATCCTTCTTTTTCATTTGAATCTACAAACCTATATGCTTGATGTTTCACACCAGAATTAGTAAAACTTACAGCAAGAATATTCCCCGGCCGAGAAGGATTTCCATTTCGTGTTCTTTCCTCATACACTACTGAAAAACTATCGCCTTGTTGTACCTGTGTTGCAAAGTCAATGTTCCATGCTAAAATTTCTGCCATTCCTAAAATAGTTTCATCACTTATTCCAACTTTACTTCCTGCTAAAAAAAGAGAGGAATCTATAGTTGCATTTGCAGAGGTAACGGTTACTTCATACTCTATAGTTTTTTTTGATACTGCAACTCCTTCAGAATTTTTTTCAATGAGGATATAATCTTCAGCATCAATATCATATTCAATTTTTATCAACTTTTTTTCCTTTGTATATTTACGAAACTCATGCCCTACAACTACTTTTGTAAGATCATACATCTCCATACTTGAACTCACAATATCAAGCATATCGCTATAAGAAACTCCGTAATTCGCCATTATATTTGCAAAGGTGTCTCCCTCTTCTACCTGATATTTTTCTATATCAAAAGTATCTTCCAATTTTACTTTTGGTACTTGCGTTTTTGCCTCCACCGTTTCTGTCCCATTCTTCGAAACATGGAAAGAACATCCAGAAAAAAGGATAGCCAAGCATGGAAGGATAATAATTGTTTTCAAAGGTATCTTTTGCATATGAAAAAGCACCGTATTTCAGGTGCCTCCAACAAAACTATTTTGTTTGTAACGAAAGATCAAATTCTATCTCATCACGGATGGCTTTATCTCCAAGCTGTTTGAAAAAGCGAGTTGAGTTGTAATCAACATGCCACTGTGTTCTGTCAATACGAAAATTTGCTTTTACATTAAAGTGACCATCTTCTGACCTTGTTATAGTAGCTGGAAAAACAATTGATTTTTTTATCTTTTTGATGGTCAAATCTCCTGAAACATTGTACACATCCTTTATTCCTGTTTCCCTTACCAAGGTTATCTGAAATGTTGCTTCTGGAAACTGATCTACAACAAAAAAGTCATCACCCTTTAAGTGTTCCTCAAGTCTTTCACTTCCATCTGCATCTTTTATCGTAGACATATCAATTACAAATTCTCCTCCTGCTATCTTATTTTCTTGAATAAAAACTAGCCCCTCGTGTATATCCACGGTACCACTATGATCTGTCCCAACAATGGTTCCCCCTTTCCATACCAGCTTACTTTGCGCCACATCTACACTTCTTCCCTCCGCATTTGAAAATTGCAATGCATATTCCTGCGCATTATCAAATGAATTTGCAAGTTCTTGTAATGTTACTTGTACATTTTCCTTTTTTGCACAGCCAACCGTAATGGAAAGAACCATAGCAAAGGCAACAAACAAAAAAATGGAACTCAATCTTCTGCTTTTTTTCATAACAGGATTATTTATTTTACAAAAAATCTAAATATTATGCTCCTATTCTCGCAAATTTTTTAGAGATAGTCAAGAATCCTTTGGTAGTGGAGAAAAGAAAATGAATCATATATCCAAGCAATCCAATATGCAATGGTATTGGTAAGCAGCAATATCCCCATAATAAGGAGAAGCATTCCACCAATGAATGAAATTATTGGCAAAATTTTACTTATTTCTTTCACAAGTGTCATCGCCTGTCCAACAAAGACCGCAACCAAAAGGAAAGGAACCGCCAACCCAGTGGCAAATACAAAAAGTAACAACATTCCCTCTTTTGCTCCTTGGGAAGTTGCTGCCAGAGTAAGGATGGAACCTAATACGGGTCCCACACACGGTGTCCATCCAAGTGCAAAAAAAACTCCAAAAAGGAATGAACTCAAGGGTCTACCTGGGGTCAGTCTCTTTATAAATGATAATTTTTTTTGAACAGACAAAAAGTAAAGAATTTTGAGATCAAAAATATGCATGAGGTACAAACCAAAAAAAATAATAATAATGGCTCCAATCTTTTCTAACCAAACTCTTGTTCCATCCAAAATCTCTCCCAAAAAGCCAAAGAGTGTCCCCATCATGATAAATACGACTGAAAATCCAATTACATACAGAAATGCATTTTTCAATACTTTTCTTTTTAAATCTTTATCGTGTGAAATTTCCTTCACTGATGCACCACTAATAAAACCTAAATAACCCGGAAGTAAAGGAAATGTACATGGAGCAAAAAAGGTTAATACTCCAGCTAAAAATGCAGAAACTAAATACGCTACAAAGTGCATACATTCTGTTTTATTCTCTTTGACTTATCTATTATAGGGGAACCTTTCTTCTCACACAAGGAGTGGATAAACTTGAAACACAAAAAATAAGCATCCCTTTTTTTACACACATAACACCCTCTATACCATGCTAAAAAAGAGAATCCCATTCCTTCGCTTTTCTTTTTCAAGAATCTCTTGCTGAAAAGTAACCTTATCCAACTTTTCTTTTTCTAAGGATAAAAATATTCTCATACCTTCTTCTTCCTCTTCGGTATGATCTGGATGACTTCCATGATGACCCTCTTCATGGTGATTTTTGTCCAAAACGCTATCCTTTTTCTCATTTCTCTTTGCATTATCACTCAACTCACGACGGTGGTCTTTTATGACATGTGACGAATTTTTTTCGCTTTTTTCGTAATTTAAGGTAAAAAAAGGCACAAGGAGAACTTGTGCCAATATGGTCAGAAGGAGTATCGATGCCATGCTTGACATCGGTCTATATTGTCCCGTTTGTATTTGGTTCATATTTTGGGGACTATTTTGTCTATTTATATCATATTTTTTCCTATCTGTCAAGGGGAAAATATATTCTCCTTTTTATTCACTTGAATTTTGAAAAGTGCTATACTGGCGTATGAAGTTCTAAACAAATAAGCAGAAGTTTATGTTATCAGCATTTGGATCCATGCACCCTGCTATAGTGCATCTTCCTATTGGGATTCTTACCTTATACAGCTTATTGGAAATAGTAAGTCTCAACAAAAAATTAAAAAATCCTTTTGTAAAACATCTTAAGATTTTTCTTAGTGTCATTGGTGTACTTTTTGCACTTCCCGCATATTTTGCCGGAAATATTCTTGAAGAAACGCGTTATGGAGACCCTATACTTGAATACCACGATACCTTTGCATCGGCAACACTTACTCTTTATGCCATCATAGCAGTTGCCTATCTTCTCCCTATTATATTTCAACTTCCCATGTTGCAATCCGTTCAGTTCCTCAAAACAAAACCCATACAGGCATTTTATAAATTTTCTCAGTTTCTTCTTCAACCCATGATTATCGTCCCCCTTTCTCTCCTTACTCTTATCCTGCTAACCATCACTGGAGCACTCGGAGGAGCCATGGCGCATGGACCTTCTGCTGATCCGGTGGTTGCCTATATTTATCATATCTTTTTTACACAATAAATTTCCCCAATTTGCCTCTTGCCAGTATTTGGAAAATTTATTATACTGTACAAGCTTCCTACCTTATTTCATTTAATGCCTTTTGTCTCCTTCCAATGAGGCAAAAGCGTAGCCCGTTATACATAACTGTAAATTTATGACACAAAGAGAAGCTTCTGCAAAAAAAATGGTACTCGGAAGTGCTGTACCGCTCTCACTTATATTGGTGTTTTCCCTCGTTTTGTTTTCTGGATGTTCACAAACTACCTCTCCACAAACAAAAGATACTGATAACATGAAAGCTCATGAAAACTCCGACATGATGGATGACATGATGGATCCAGATGGTGACGGGGATGATCACATGATGCAAGATGATGACATGATGAACGCAACCAATAGTGAAATGATGGAGAGTGACATGATGATGCATTCTACCAATACGGAGATGATGGAAGGTGAAGAGATGATGCACTCTACCAACACTGAGATGATGGAAGGTGACATGATGAACTCAGCAATGAACCAAACAATCAAACTCTCTGGTAAAAATTTCCTTTTCCTCATGGACGGAGTAGAAAATCCAACACTTCATGTAAAGAAAGGTGAAAAAGTGCGTATTGAATTCGTGAGTGAGCAGGGATATCACGACTTTGTTGTTGACGAGCTTGATGTACATACCAAACACCTCCGTGAAGGAGACCCAATGACATTTGTAGAATTCACTCCAGAGCAAACCGGAGAATTTGAATACTACTGTAGTGTAGGTCAACACAGAGCAAATGGAATGAAAGGAAAAATTATCGTAGAATAAAAATCAATTCTTTTTTTGAAAGAGCTCAGTCTAATCTGGGCTCTTTCTATTGATACCATTCTTTATGCAAGTTCCCTATAGAAAACCTGGAAAATATTCTCAAATAAAACAAGACCCTCTGATGAGCCAGGAAAAATTTGATGAGCTTGAAAAAAAGTTAAAAAGATTAAAGCTGAATACCCAACCTCATGCCGCAAAGGAAGTAGCACGCCTGGCAGAGCTTGGAGATTTTTCAGAAAATGCCGAATACCAACTTGCCAAAGGAAAACTCAGAGGAATTAATAACGCTATACTCAAACTAGACCACCAAATACACACAGCCATAATTATACAACCAAAAAGTTCTGATGAAGTACAAATTGGGCATAGTGTAACGGTACAAACAGGAGGAAAAGAAAAGATTTTTCATATCCTCGGTTCACAAGAGACAGACCCACAAAAAAATATTATTTCTCATAGTTCCCCTCTTGGAACCGCACTTCTTGGGAAAAAAATTGGTGATACTATCTCTATAGAACTTCCGGCCGGAAGCACCGAATATACTATTGTAAATATACAATAAACTTTTTTTCATAAAAAGAAAAACACCGATGAACGGTGTTTTTTTGTATGTAAATTTCTTGACAAAAACATGAAATTATGATAGAGAGATTATAGAACTACGACGGAGGTCAGATGACCGCCATGGCAAATGCCTCGCAAATTATGGATGACATCTCGAGGATCACCCGGGAGTACAGGAAGGAGAACTGGCTGACCAGGTTGGTCTTCGGTTGGTACTACCAACGCCAAACCACGAGGATGAGTGAGGAGCTCCTCCGTGAGCTCTCCAACCTCGACATCGCATCGGACAACTCCCGTGTTCTACGGGCACTCGAGGTCTTCCTCAAGGACCTCCCTGCGGGGGCCCTCCCCGACGGTGTGCTCGTACAGCTCAACCAAGTCAAGAGCGGGCTGCAGAGCTACCATGACCTGAAGGATGTCTTCAATCCCTCCATCTCCTGACTCCCATCATGCCCACCTCCTCAACCAAAATTTTTTAAAAAAGGCTTCTGTCTTTTTTTATTTTTTAGAATTTATTTTGCATTCCACAAAAGATCCAAATCCACTTCCAAATCTTCATACCGTTGTTTGAGAATTTTTTTTGCATCATCTACCCCCTTTTTATAACAATATTTGCCTCCACTTTGTAAAAAGAAATCTAAAATTTCATTTGCCGCTATGACGCCAATTTTTTCATCTCTTTTTTCATAAAAGAAAGCAATAATATCATCCAATGCAACCTGCCTTTGTTCATCAGACAAAATATCCCAAGCACGCTTTAATCCTGACATACGTAATATTTACATATTAAAACCATTAATAAATTCTTCTACCTTTTTCCGATTAAGTTCTGGATCATCTTTTAACGCAAGAGCCATTCCAGTTATCATATTTTTTTGGAAATCAGGACGAGTTGGATCCCGTTGTAAATCTGATACCATGGAATCAATTGCGCCTTGAAGATTTCCCTCCTCGAGAGAACGTAATGCTCGTGCTTTGGCTTGTTTCAAAGTTTCTGATGGGTTTAAACCTGTTTCTCTTTCATGCATATTTTTTATTTATGAAATAATTGTGTATAGAATTAATGCAACTCAACAATACTTACATCGTCCAGCCAGGCTTCACCATTTTTGAGATTCAATACTAAACGAAAATCATTTGAATCTTCTTTTGGGACAAAATCCCTGGTATACAGTTTCCACTCACCACGTGTATTAAATTTAAAACTATCTTGAATGAGATCAAAAAAGATAGGGTCGCCACTAAGAAAATCAGAATTAGAATTTCTATCTCCCAAACGAATATTAAGTCTCCCGGAATTAACTTTATAAAATACACGTAAACGATACTTTTTTCCTTTACTCACGGACAAACCCGTCTGCTGTACCCCCGTTGCCGTCGCAAGAGGAGTAGACAGATGCATACTTTTATTTCCGAAGATGATATCATCGGTAACCTTTTCTCTTTGATCTAATGCATACTTCTTCCAAGTCCATGGACTTTCTGCTTCAAAATCCGCATCTAAAAGCAAATTATTGGGATCCACTTCAATTATACTTACATTATCTATATATACATCTGCCTCTCCTCGAGTAGCCATAACCAATCGGAAATCGTTTGTTGTAGGAGCAACGAAGCGTCTTGATTGAACTCTATAAGTAGAAGATAGTTTTGCTACTTGCTGTACGTTCTCAAAATCATGGTTGGAATCCCCTGCCCCTAAGCGGGTATACAATGCACCTTGTACCACACGTACCTCATAGCTTAACTCATAGGTATGACCCGCAGTAACAGGAATATGAAGCTGTTGAATACCGGCCCCAGCTTTCGTGACAAGATGCACTACTTGTGAATTTCCCGTACTTTTTTCAGTCTCTAGAAACTTTTCTGCAATAAGTGGTGTCCCATACTCTTTCCAAGAGGACATACCTCCCTCTTCAAAATTTCCATCATGAAGAAGATTCAAATCTCCCGTTACTTCTGGCTTGTACGGTGTGCTATCATCCAAATCATCTGAGTTGTCTACATATCCTGTTGGAGGTGTATTTTGGCAAAAAAGCGCACTTACAGAAGAACCCAGCCCATCACCATCAAGGTCTTGATAAAAGGTTTGTTCCTGGGAGATACTAGGGTCAGCATCATTACAGTCTACAAAGTGATCTACACCATCTTTATCTGCATCATAGTAACGAACTGCAAAACCAGAATACCATCCAATAAGTTTGCCACTATCTGAAGCAAGATAAATATCAGCAGAAAGTGATGGATGATGAGTAACAATCACCACTCCTTCTTGATCTGCAACGGGGACATTACTGTAATCTTGTATAACATTTCCTGAAAGATCCATTTCAATCAGACGGTTTGCTCCATCATAGAGCACATACAGTGTTCCCGTATCTTTACTAAAGTAGAGATCTGAAATATCACTGGTTGGGGTGTTTGGTGCAACAGGTATCCCCCACCAATTTACCACATGTCCACTTGTACTTAAGTCAATATCAAATGCATATATAAGATAATCATCATTTATTGCTCCGCCTGGAGTTGGTGTCCTTTGTACTGCTGCATAAAATATTCCTCCTGATG
>PCWN01000007.1:182339-184824 GCA_002787355.1 Candidatus Magasanikbacteria bacterium CG11_big_fil_rev_8_21_14_0_20_39_34 | reverse complement strand
AGTCTGGGTTTTCAAGTCCAATGTAAACCTTTGAAGAATTTTCATCTACTATGGTAATGGCTTCAAAGTCTGTTCCTACTCCCGTACGTCTTGGTATATCAATATTTTGGGCTGAACCATCCATTTCCATTCTTGTAACCTTCCCATCATCTGAAACCGTAAATAATTTGTTTGTGTGAGAATTCCACGCAAGCCCGCTTGGCTCGTAGTTTGCTGGTGTATCCATTTTAATACTGGTATGCACCGTAAAAGAACTCGGCCAAACCGTTGCAAATAAAACTGTTGGAAAACATACCACAGCACCTAAAGAAAGTATTCCTCCTATTACCAATTTTCTCATAATAAGCTTAATTTATAATACTTGAATAAAGCTTGTGTTTCTTAGTAGTTAAAAAGAAGACCCATTTCATTGGAAGAAAGAACCCGATTATATATTCTCAGGTCATCAATAGATCCTTTGAACATATCTTTGGCGGTTCCTGATCTATTTCCATCATGAAACTTGGTATCGTTATTGGTGGCACCCACTCCAATATCCCCTGAATGGGCCCAGAGTTGTGACCCAGATCCACTTGCTACCAATACTCCATCTACATAACCCTTAAATGCCTCATTTGTCAAGCTTGCAGTCCCATCCAAAGTAAGGGCAACTTGATACCACTGTCCAACCTGTGCACTTGCAAGCTTCAAAAATGTTCCTAACCAGTGAGATTCATTTGTAGTCTCGTTCCAGCCCCCAACATACAAATCTCCTCCATCAAGGTATATATTGAGCCCACGGACAGTTCCTCCTTCTTCAAAAAGAACCTGGCGACCGGTGAGTCTGTCTGCTTTAAATTGAAGTGAAATAGATCTTTGTGTGTGAGTTCCTAAATTAATATCTTGTGAGTCAGGTACATAGATATAATCATCTACTCCATCAAATTGCATTGCCTGAGAAAATTTTCCATCAACTCCCGTTGTCACCCCTCCACGGAGCTCCCCATTATTTTTTTGTCCAGAATAATCCAGAGCTACATTCCCAGCACTATCTTCAAGCGGAAATTGCAAGACAAGATTATTTCTCACAATTGGATCTTGAGATACTTCATGTGGAAGAGCCAATGGTTCTACTTGAATATTAAATAAGTCGTGTACTTCATTTGCTGAAAGTTCTCTATTATAGATCCGCACATCATCTATCAGGCCACTCAGACTCTGAGAACCTGTAGATGGATTGCTTCCATCATGAAAGAGAATACCATTATTCACGGCACCCACACCAATATCCCCTGAATGAGCCCAGAGCTGTGATCCATTTCCTTGCCCAAACAAAGCCCCATCCAAATAACCCGAAAGTGCATTGGCAGTGAGACTTGATCCACCGTTTAAGGTAAGTACTACATGATGCCAAGTATTTGCCTGTACATTTGAAACGGTAAGGTATGTTCCTGCCCAATTACTCTCATTTGTAGGGCTATTCCAACCTGAAACATATAATTTTCCACTATCGAGATACACTGCAAGGCCACGAACTTGGGCTCCTTCCTCATAAAGCACTTGTCTTCTATTCTTGTCTGAGGCTTTAAACCAAATTGATACACTTCTTTGACCATGTGTTCCAAGATTTATATCATTTGTATTTGCAAAAGATGCATAATCTCCATTTCCATCAAAATTTGCAGCTCCTTGAAATTTTCCAGCCGTAGTATTTACTGATGCATTTCCACGAAAAGTAACATTATTGGAAGCAGAAGAACTATCACTCCCATCAAGATCAAACCGTATATGAGCAACCAAACCTACAGATGAAATCTCCGTTGGTGCTGGTGGTTCATCGAGAGTAGAAGGATCACAATCATCATCTATCCCATTTCCAACTACCTCTGTAGCCCCTGGATAAATAGATGCACTATTATCATTACAATCTATATTTGAGTTATATCCATCATTGTCTGCATCCAAAGTATCTGCAGTTGCTGGATTGCAGTCATTATCTATGCCATCATACAAGACTTCCGTAGCCCCTGGATGAATAGATGCATTATTATCATTACAGTCTACAAAGTGATCTACACCATCTTTATCTGCATCATAGTAACGAACTGGAAATCCTGAATAATGAGCAACAATCTTTTGAGAGTCCGACGCAATATATATATCTGCAGTTACAGACGGATGGCTGGTAACAATAATTACACCCTCACGTGCTGCAACAGGTACAGCACTGTAATCTTGTAATACATTTCCTTGGGGGTCCATTTCTATTAAACGATTTTCACTGTCATCATAGAGGACATACAAAATACCGGTGTCTTTACTAAAATACATATCGGAAATATTTCGTATTGGTGTATTTAGTGCAACGGGTATCCCCCACCAATTTACCACATGGCCGCTGGTACTGAGATCTATATCAAATGCATAGATAAGGTAGTCATCATTGGTTGCCCCACCAGGTACTATAGCTCTTTGTACGGCTGCATAAAAAAGTCCTCCTGATGCA
>PCWN01000007.1:64334-182307 GCA_002787355.1 Candidatus Magasanikbacteria bacterium CG11_big_fil_rev_8_21_14_0_20_39_34 | reverse complement strand
CTCCAGAATGGAGTCTGGGTTTTCAAGTCCAATGTAAACCTTTGAAGAATTTTCATCTACTATGGTAATGGCTTCAAAGTCTGTTCCAACTCCTGAAAGCCCTGGAACATCTATTTGTTGCCCGGATCCATCCATGTTCATCCTGGTAACTTTTCCGTCATCTGAGACCACAAAAAGCTTACTGGTTTGCGAATTCCAAGCAAGTCCGCTTGGTTCGTAGTTTGCTGGTGTATCCATCAAAATACTTGGATATGCAGTAAGAGAGCTTGGCCATGCAATAGCCTGAGATGCCCCAGGAAAAAGTAAAATAGCACCCAATAAAAGTATCCCCCCTATTACTGTTTTCTTCATATATATAATATGATTTTTTTGAATAAAACTTTTTGAATAAGAAATAAAGTAGATGAAAGAAAAAGTTTAAAAGTTAGGTTTACCTACCAAATCAATATAACAAAAATATTGCCTAGAGGCAAAATTTAAAAATGAAATATTTTATAAAAAAAATCAAAATATGTTTGAAACGTTATATTTTCAGTTTGTCTAACAAAAGATTTTTATATTGACTTTTTGTAAATCTCACTGTATATCTTATTTAGAGGCAAATCCTTGCCTTGGAGGTTTTTGTTTCATGGAAATTTCCGTTTTCGATCTTCAGAAGTTCGTCACCGCGACCACCCCCCAGACTCGCAAGGCCGCATCCCTGCCCGTCTTGCTGGGGTTCTTGACACATGGACATGTCCACATCATCAACCACGGCATAGATCGTGACCTGGGCATGCGGGCCCTTCGAGGCTGGCGCAAGTACGCGGATCTGCCCAACCACGCGGCGGACTCTCGACCGGACACCCACTACCAGGTGGGCGTCTCGGGCGAGACGGGCACCGAGACAGCCCAGGACGGTGCCGAGGGTAAGAAGGACCACAAGCTCTTCTACTTCTTCAACCCGCACGACGAACTCGGCATCCCTGACGAACTCCGCGACATGTTCCCAGCGCTCATGGCCAGGAACCACTGGCCGCTCGAGACGCCCGACACCAAGTTCAAGACGCCCCTGATGGAGTACGGACAAGGCCTCCAGTTCGTAGCCGAAGTCCTGATCCGCGCCTTTGCGGTCGCCTTGGACCTGCCCGAGACCTTCTTTCTCTCACTCCTCGAGCATGCCCCACACAAGTCACGCCCCCTCTTCTACCGTCCCATTCCAAAGGGGCAAGAGGAGAACCTCACATGGGGTGGAGCGCACATGGATGTGAATGTCCTGACCCTGCTCGGGTACGAGCTCTGGATTGACGAAGACGGCGCGGAATCCTACTCCCCGCCAGATGAGCATGGGGGACTCTGGATCCAGGACACCGCGACGGGGCAGCTGACCCGCCCAGACAACCGACCGGAAGGCGCCCTCACGGGTCAAGTCGGCATGATGCTTGAAGTACTCACGGGAGGCTACGTGAAGGCAACCTCCCATACCATCGTTCCTCCGCAAGTGAGCGGCTATTCACGAGCGATGATGGCGCACTTCATGCACATGAACCTCCTTCAACTCGTCGCACCGATGCGCCACTTTTCCACTCCGGAATCGCTGCGCCACTACGGGCCACCCATTATCGCAGGTACCTTCCTCCTGAAGATTCTGCAGGAAATCGGCCTGGCCCCGGGCGCAATCAAGAAGCTCGGCTTCCAGTACTAAGCCCCACCACAATCCCGCTGTCCCCACCACAGCAACTTCCACAATCTTTTTTACTCGTTAGAAATGATTCAGATCAAAAAAACACCGAAATGGTGTTTTTTTGTGTGTTGCTCAATATATTTTCTTTTTTTCTGTCATTGAAAGGAGTGGTGAAATACACGACGTGGCAGTCTCTACATGAAAAATATTTTATTTTTTTTAAATCTACAATTCTTTGTTTTTCTTTTTTGTCATTGCGAGGAGTCCGCAGAGACGACGTGGCAATCTCCTTGTCAGAAAGAAAATTCTACACTTGGAGTACATGCAGATAGGTGGATTGCCACGCTGTATTCTCGGTTCATAATGACAATTTTTCGAGCTCCTAGCCGTAAATTATTTTTTACTCGCAGTGACATATATCTTCTCAATTTATTGAACAAACCTCTCATTTGTCCACGATGTGGTCATCCAGTACATAATCTTGACAAAAGTAAAAAAATATGCTAATATTAGTAGCTTTCTTACCGAATGAATCAAAAAGAAAAATCGGAGGATAGAAATGAGAGCACTTTTCGTGCTTGTGGCCTTTGTCTCAGCCGGCACGCCCAACCTCGCGTTGGGCAAGTCAACCAAAGAGGTTGTCTGTCCGGATGGGTACGTGAGGACCACGCCGATCTCGGTGCTGGTCATAGGTGACTCTCTGAGCGCCTTCCCAGGCGAGTACCCGGACATCCTGAGGGCCTGCGGAGTCCAAGTGATCAATCTGTCCAAGGGTGGCATGCCCACCTACTGGATGGAGCGAAAGCTGAAGAAGAATCAAGACCTCCTGAGCACAGTGGACGCCGTAATCGTGTTCGGCGGCCACAACAACTTCGGCAGGAAGGGCACCAAAGATGTCCTGGCCACTAAAGAAAGTTTGGCCGAAATCTACAGGCTTGTGGGCAAGCGCAAACTCTTTGCGCTGACGCTCTCGCCTTTCGGAAACTTCGACTGGCTTGGTGGCTGCCTGAGGAACAGGGGTGTGACGAAGGTCACGCCCGAACAGTGCAGCCGTGAGGCTCGGCAACTTCGCGGTGAGTGGCAGTCTACCAACGACTGGATTCGTACAGGAGCCGATGAGCTTCTGGAACCCGACCACGTTGTCAACGTCGAAATGCTCCTGGGTTCTCCCGAGGACCGCTGGACGTTACAACCGCAGTTCCACGGCCGCGACGGGCTGCACTTTTCCCACTCAGCGCACGTACTCCTCACCAAAGCAATTATTATGTCGATCCTCACCCACTAGTCGCTGTCCCCACCGTAGCAACCTCACCAATCTTTTTTACTCGTTAGAAATGATTCAGATCAAAAAAACACCTTTCATGAGGTGTTTTTTTGTTTTTAGCTTTTGCCTCCTAGTCTAAAAAGTGAAATGTATCCAACAATGCTTGTCTTGCCTCATTTATCGTATCCATATGATCTGCAATGTGGTCAGAATCAAATGTCAAATTAAAAACTCTTGTCATATTCTGATCAGGATTGGCAGTTGAAACTATATCATCAATGACTTCAATTGCAATAGATTGTGCCCCTCCTGGTCGAGTATACTGATGACTAACGAGAGTCCAATCAGCATTTATTGGAGTAACCTGAACATTAATATTCCCATAGAATGGATCCCTTCTCATTTCTATAAATTGCTCCCGAGTATGCATATTATCTACGGTTTGAGCTGCAAAAACATTATCAAATTGTTCCCCTTCCACATGACCAGATAATAAAGTAATTTGATTACCCTGACTTAACTCCAAAACAATACGACTGGGTAAACAGAGTTCATAATTCCCATATGAATCACCATACCATGCATCATCATATATTCTTGTATATTTTGTATAACCAGGTCTACCCGGACAAACAGCTTGTGATAATTCTCCTCCAGACGTTTGGTTGGGCATTCTTGAAGGTAATGCTGGTCCTTTTTCATAAAATAAATAATATACCTCTGGAATTTCAATTATTTCATTGCCCCAATTTGCTCCAAATAGCATCTGAGCCGTATATACATCTGGAATGTGCTGAATGTATGAATCTTTTGTCACTGCATAAATTTTTGGATTCAAAGGAAATTTCAAAAGTTTCGTTCCAGATTTAATTGGCATTGGATCACCAAGCTCGATAGCTTCTACATCTTCTACACTTACGGTCTTTACACTTTTAAAATTGCTATACCATGTTTTATAAATACTTTCATTAATAAATGGTCTTCGCTTACCACCTTCCACCAAATAAACGGACGAATGCTTTGGTGAGGTAATTAGAGTGCCATCTGCAATCCCACTCGCTTGTACATAACTCTTTGGAATAAGCCAAAGACAAACCATAACGGCAATAACCAATGAAACAGATTTATTCATATTGAATTTTGTTAGTTTATATTTTTTAGTATAGCACATCTGCAACTAATACCAAAAAATGTATTGAGGTTTATTTGGATGTATAGCCTACCACTGTGAACCTTTCTTCACCTTAAACTCGCCCTTTCCTTCAGAACGCCTCACCAGATCTTCCATTCTAAACTGGCCCAAATATACTTCAACAGCCTCCATCGCCAACACCTGTACATCACCAAGTCCATTTTTCTCAAGCATAGCCTGGACGTCTTGCATATGATCTATTGGAACAATAACTGCTTTTATAGCTTCAGGTTCCACTATCTCTTCGGTTCTTGCCTCATGAACACCGAGAACAAGGATATCGCTATCTGCTTGTACATTTTTCTTCTCAACACACAAAACCGCCCCCCAATTTCCCTCAATTTCTGACTTCATATCGAGCTGTGCATTGAAACCCTTTTGCTCACTTCCATAAGCAGTAAATGATGTCAACCACTTTTGAAAACGTTCACTCCTATCAAAGCCTTCTGCATCACGCTTTGTTTTCATTTCCATCATCTTATCTTTTTCTCTGTGTACTCTCATGACTGTTTCAGGCAAGTGCTTTACCTCAGCAAATTCTCGCTTGATCGAGTCGTATACAAAAAATGGAAAATAATCATTGGGATCACCAAGTTGCCATTGTGGTTGATCACTCTCAGTCATGTATTTTGAAGCGTACCATTTGGAATAAAAATAACTCTCTGTAAGTGATACAAACTCATCGTCTTTCGTTGGATGCCAAATATCTGTATGTGGTTCAAGACCATCACGCAGTACACTTTCAAGAATCTCCACAGGTTTATTTTGTTGATGCTCACCAGGAGTCTCAATGTCATCCTTTTTTTTATACTTCTCACCTGGATACTTGAGCCTCCCTGTTCCATGAAAATAGTAATCATGCTTGAGGCCCTCCTCTGGAGTACCAAAAAAATCTACAAGCTTATCTCGCTGGAGCTCAAGCATGTTTTGAACCTTTGCTGAAGGGTAACCCTGCTCGCTCAAAAAACGAGCGACCTTTTGCTCAAGCCTTGCAGGCGTTCTGACTTCCCACATTCTCCGTTTAAATTTACGCATTTCTTCTTTGGACGTGGGATAGTGATTTTCAATTTCTTCTATCGGTGGAAGAGTCCTCCCCATTTCTAAAAAATTTCTCATATATTTCGATTTCTACAATTATACAGAATTTTAAACAGTAGCACAAAAAACGTTCAACTAACATTGACATTCCCTACTTTTCATGATTACATATACATAGGAAACACGAAAGGAGCCCCGATGTACACCTTCGACAACATGAGCCACCTCGAACCCTGGCACCTGATGTACGCGATGTACCTGCTCTGGATCGCAGGCCTTCAGATCTTCTTCCTGATCGCGAGCAGGCCGGACTCGATCCACCTGCTCGGCGAACTCCGTCAGGACGCCCTCGGCTGCATTGTCCTTGTCTGGGCAGGACTGTCGCTCTTCGCCGCCGGCACCTGCTGGCCCATGCTGCTGGTCGGTCCGTTCATGATCGTTCGAATGGGAGCCCCCATCAGCGCCGGAGTGATCACCGCGTGCTACGCAGTTTTCTTCTTGATCATGTCCGGCATGCTCATCGGGCAACGCACAGCGCCCGCTCGCTCCTGAGAGCTCACCTCCAGCTGTCCCCACCCCAGCACCTTCTGCAATCATTTTTACTCGATAGAAATCATTGAGATCAAAAAAACACCTATTATGGTGTTTTTTTGTACTATGCTCCCCACAGTTCCTCTTTTCTGAACTGTTTGTGGTTTATTTGGATGTTATTGAAGCTGAGGAGAAATTACTGATGCATTTAAATACCTACCTTTTTTCAATAATCAGACAAGATGCAGAATCGCTTTGTCTAAAGGAATCACTCTCACCACTAGATCCATTTCTTTCATCCTTTATAAACGAGAAATTAATTAATCCTTCATCACGTAACCTGCACAAAGCTTCCATCAAAGCTTCGCCTGAAAACTGCCCCTCACCATCCCAATTATCTCTTTCACGCATTCTATGAAGTTTCCAGTTAATTGGGCCTAGAATATATTTTCCACCATCTTTCAAATATTCAATAGATCTAAGTAAATTGGAATAAAATTCCTCAGGAGTAGAATAGTGATCCCAAACATGCGTTGATGTGCTATACAGAGCAACAATCCTATCAAATTTTTTATCAACTGGCGGAACGGATTCTGGAAAAAATCCATGCAATACATGTGCTTTTTTTGCTCTTTTTTGAAACTTTTCCTTACGGAATGCATAATCAAAACTTGCTAGGTATTGATGCATCGTGTCATCTGACAAAGTAGCCTCCCCCATGAGGTCATCTACTCTCTGCTTTTCGCTGAGGAGTTGTCGTAAATGTGTTTGAAAATAGTTTCGCGTACTTTCCAATTCAGAAAACACCATGCGAATATAGTCTATCACCCTCTTGTTATAATTTGATCCAACAGGATTAAACCTATTATCCTCAATATGTTCGTCGATCAAACTGTCCTCTAACCCAAGATAGTTAACATTATAAAAAAGATTCATCAGCTTACCCTCTAAGAGCTTTCTTCGCTCTGACGAAGCTATTCCTGGTAGCTGATCTACCAACCCCTTCATTTGATCAAGATGATTACGCAAAGTGTCACAAATTTGTATTCTTTCCTCCTCACTATACTCGTCCAAATTTGTCCGTGTACTGTTCATGGGGACGACCAGACCATCGAATTCTCCCCCTATCGCTCTAAAAAATATATCCGTCCCAGATTCTGTTTCACTTCCTTTTTCAGATACTTCTTGTTGGATTGCTTTTCTGGCTCGCTCAAAATATTCATACCATCCTTGTTTCCACTTTTGTTCAAGGTGCTCCCTCAGTTCTGATGAATAATGTGACTCCATATCAAAAAAATCAGATAACTCCTTTTCTTCCACATCAGTGAGTTCTCGCGATAAAAACTGTTTAAACGCCCTGACGTCCCAAGTTCCATCAAGTACCAGTGCCATAAACTGCCTACTATCTTTTATCTGCTTCTCTAGCTGTGCACCCTCCACTTCTAATGAACCCGTGTCTGCCAATTTTTTCAAATTTTCAAGCACGAAATTAATTTGGTATTCTCTCATCTGCTCCACAAACAACATAACTGGATCTGCGGTAGCGTGTACCCCTGCTGCCTTGTATATTCCATACCGCATATTCACAGCCATTTGATTTCCTCTATGAAATTCTGCATACCAGTACTTCAAATCATTTTTCAGTTTTTCTTCATCAACAGTACCATTTTTAAGTGCATCAAGTGCAAAATCCAAAAAGGGTGGATGCACTTCATCTACATATTCATAATCTAAAATTGTTACATTTTCAAAATCACAATTCTGATAGGGATCACCAACAACAAGTGTATCCCCTGTCTTAGGAAATATTTCTTTCATTGGCAATTTAAACTCTCGAGCATATGATGTAGGCATTCGTCCTGTAATGCTTTTCGCCATTCTGTCGAGGGAAATAAATTGATTTAGTTTGGAATCTGCAACTGAAAAAACTCCTAGCGTTTCTATTCCACCTTCACTCATATGCGCTTGTATTTCATATCTAGCTGAAGTTTCCTCGTATTCCCCATGATTTTCAGATACCTCCACGCAAACCCAAATAACATCACCTTCATCTGCCGTAAATTCAGCAGCAACCATTTCTCCAAAACTATTTTTTAAAACTCTTCCCTGTGAGTAGTCATCACTAAATCTCTTTTTTACCAATTCAAAAAACTCCTCCACGCTGGGGAAACCATCTTTAAACGTTGTGCTTTCCCTTTGACCATCCAGCTTTTTTAGATCTAGAGGTTTATGTTCATGTCTTTCTCTCATAAAAATATTCCTTGTTAATTACATTTAACATTTTTTTACACTATTTTACTTTCCACGGTGAGCACCCTTTCTTTTTGGTAATCCCTCATACTGATCACCATAATCAGAATATTCGTCTACTTGACTATGCAATTTACTCAGTTCTTTCCTTAAAGTGAATTCTTTCATTATATTGTTTGCTAACTGCCTGGTCTCCTCCAATTTCTCCGGGGTAAAAAATTTTGGATCTCCATCATGAGCAATACTCCTCAGCCAATCCTCTAATAAAGAATCACGATCTTCTGTTATACCATAACCATGACTTTCTTCTGATCGCATATATTCATCAATTTCTATACACATATCACGAACAATCATTTCCCAGTCCTTTGCTATTCTATCTGCATCCATAAATTTTGCATCAATAGAAGACTCTTGACGATGAGTCCGTAAGTATGAAAGTATCTGTTCCCAATTGTCTGCATTTACTTGCAATCCCACAAAGCGAATACCTTTATGCTGCGTTTCTGGTAGATAAAGTTCAATGCATGGAACTCCCAACTTTTCTGAAACCTCTTGCATTCGATTCTGAAGCTCAAACATATAGGGACTTTTTTGAAAAAAACCATAACTATTTTCATATAGACGCCAAGAGACTTCTGTTAAAAATGGAAGAACAAATGCATCCTCTGGGACAGAAATGATTTTTTGTTCATCACCAAAAGCACGTACATATGATTTTTTATGCGTACCAATTGGAATAAGGTGAAATTCTGGGAGTCCATATTCGTCTAAATTTTCCTGTGAGGCTAAAATTTCACAATTTACTGCAGATTCACCCTTTCCTAGCTTTCTCCCGGCAGCCTTTAGTTCATTATGAACTGAATTTCTAAATGAATCTATATATGCAATCGCATCTCTACCACTTCCTTCCTCTTCCAGTGCTTTCACTCTTTCCATTAGCTTTCTATATTGTTTTAGTAAATCGTCATACTGATTTTGCAATTTTTCATTGTCTCTGGTATCCAAACTACCTTGAACCGATAAATCATCTTCAGAGCTACCTTCACTATCTGCATCATCAGAATATAAATATCTATAAAATTTGCGCTTCATCCCCTGCGTCCAAGGAATTTTTTTTGGTACATATTTTCTCGCTGATGTATGTACAGAACCCAAGTTATCACTAGTCAAGACATCTGCATCTTGCTCATCTTCTCCATCATCTTCTCCATCAACTTCTTCATCAGAATGTAAGCGTTTATAAAATTCATCCCTCATATCTTGCGTCCAAGGAATTTTTTCTGGTCCATTTGTTCTCATAAGACTCTATAAAAAAGACATATCTATAACTATTCTATCAAATCATTCACAACCTCACAATGGACACGACCTTTCACTATAGGCAAAAAAACACCTATTATGGTGTTTTTTTGTACTATGCTCGGCGGGTGGGATTTGAACCCACGACCAATTGGTTACACGTTACCCCCAGTTCATCACTGGGGCGTGGACTATATCATCACCCTCGCCAAAACCGCTTTCGCGGACGTTAGGGTGCAAGGCGCTTCGCCTCCCAGTACAAAAACGTACTGAAAGACTACTCCCGTACAGTTCCTTACAAAGTAAGGAGTTTGTGGGATAGTCTCTGAACCTTCTCTAGTCGCCATTTATGCGGCTTCTAGAACTTGGCTGCTGATTACCCATTCAAACGAAACATCTGAACTAGGGCTTCCAGCAATTCACCTTGTTTTGCACCCAAGTGTCTCCACTCGGGGCTGCTATTCTTACAGCCAACTGCTCTACCACTGAGCTACCGCCGAATTTCAATTGTAATTATCCCCCACATAGTTATATGGAGAATAAAATCAATTTAAATCCTTCTCTTCAAGAGATAAGTTATTTTTAGCTAATTTTAAAAGATTTTTACCCGTTAACTCCGTTTTTCCACAATCCCCTTTATTTATTGTGCGGCAGTATACCCATTTTTTTCCGATTTGTCAAGAAAATTTTTTTTATGATAAAAAG
Source organism: Candidatus Magasanikbacteria bacterium CG11_big_fil_rev_8_21_14_0_20_39_34 (assembly GCA_002787355.1). Lineage (GTDB taxonomy): Bacteria > Patescibacteriota > Patescibacteriia > Magasanikbacterales > UBA922 > 1-14-0-20-39-34. The sequence continues at coordinate 172,362 of PCWN01000007.1, read as the reverse complement.
AGCAGGTGAATAACCAACCTGCTTTTATACATGTGTTTTTTGTCCTTATACTAATAAATTTCGGACATTCATAATGAGGAATCAAGAATTCATATATAAAGCGCTATACATGTAATACGCAAAAAAGCTTTATTTCTTTCATTTATTCTCCCTAGCATATTATTTGTATTTATTGCTCTCATATTGTACCATAGAAGTATAATTATTTACTTTTTCATATGCGCAAAGCAGCACTTCATGAAGTCGCTAAACTTGCTTCAGGGCTTGTTTTAGGTGACTTCATTTTTGGCCTCTGGTTTTACTTTGGAGGTCATCTCCCTATGACTTTTTGGGGAATCTCATTCACAGAGCAAAACGTGATTGGTTGGCTCCTTTTTGATGTTGTTCTTTTTGCTATTCTTGTACATTATGGCTGGCGCCTTTCCATGAGACCTACCGTCTCTCATGAGAGAAAGTTTCATATGGTTGCAGGAGTCGTTTTTGCCCTTGTGGCCTTGCTGCATCTCTCACGCATCATCTTTGGATGGAACTTTGTCATTGGATCTTGGAATGCTCCGTACTGGCTCAATGGTCTAGGAACTATTCTCACTGCATTTCTAGCTTTTACAAGTTTCCATTTTGGGAAGAAGAATTGATATATCATTACTTGAAACAAAAAAGCCGCCTTATTAGCGGCTTTTTTTATACTGCCGTTATTTATGAAAAAGCTGAGAAAACTTTAGCTTTAAAATAGCAAACAGATAAATGATTTCCAGAATACCCAATGTATTGACCACAAGAAGCACACAAAACCAACCGACATTCCCTTTTCTACCAGAGTGCCATAATGCGAGCCCTTTCCAAAAAAGAGTCCAAACTAAAACAACAGGAATAAGGGGAATAAATGGAAAGAACCAAGATGGAAAATCTCTCATATGATATTTTAAAAAGAATTATAATTTTCTGTTAATTATTAACCTATATGCAAAAGTACACCTTTCCCTCTAGTATACATCCCTCACAAAAATTATTCCAATAACTTTTTAGGCAAAACAAAAATACCGGTTTTTCCGGTATTTTTGTTTTGCTCGGGGACAGGGATTCGAACCCCGATAGCCAGGACCAAAACCTGGAGTCCTACCATTAGACGATCCCCGAATAGGTGTCTTCTAGGTACGTAGGTACTTACGCATAGCAAGTGAACCGGAAAGAATATTGAGTATCAATACCGCTCCAAATTGTACCGAGAGTAGCCACATTATATTTGAAGTAAAATAATTTGTCAAGAAGGCTTCTTTTTGGAAAACTATAGACACATATGGGTCCAAAAAGAGGCTTGAAAAATATACGACTCCAGCCGTTATAGCAATACTGATACAGGTAAAAATAAGTGCCTCCATAAGGTAGGGCCCCCGTACAAACCAGTTTGTAGCTCCAACGAGTTTTTTAATACCAATTTCCTGCCTTTGAGTATAAATGGCTACACGAATAGTATTGAAAATAATTATAAAGGCAATTACGGCAAATAATATACTCAATGTAAAACTTAATCTTTCTACTTGCGTGGTAATACTTTGGACTCTATCTATAACCACTTCTGTATCTCCAAAGGTTTTTGCATCAATAATCTTTTCATATTCAGGAACACTCAAAGAAGAAATGATTTTCTCGTAATCACCTGGATCACGTGTTTTTACCACCAATGTAGGTCCAAGAGGGTTTTCGCCAAGCTCATCAAGCGATGAGAGGATAGTTGGACTATTTTTATGATCTTGTTTAAATTTTTCCAATTCCTGATCTGCAGTATGAAACTCTGCTGAAACAACTTCTGGAAAAGAATTTATATAATCTACAATCTCATTTATCTGATCTTCGGACGCATCATGACTAAAATATATACTTACATCAATTTGCTCTTTCACCCAACTGGTTGCTTCATTGGTAAGTGCTCGGATGGCAATAAGTGTATTCACGGACAAAAGCATCAAAACCAAAATCATCACTGTCATAAGTGATAAACTAAAGTTTCTCACAAGATCCTGAAAAGCAAACTTTATAATCCGAAAAAAAGAAAAAACAAACATACTATAATTTATATTTACCCTCTTTTTGATCTGAGGTAATCTGGCCATTATGAATAGTAATTACACGTTTGCGTAATTGATTTACAACTTCTTTATTGTGTGTAACCAATACGAGTGTTGTACCAAATTCATTAATCTTTCCTAAAATATCAATGATTTCTTGTGTATTTATGGAATCCAAATTTCCTGTTGGTTCGTCCGCTACCAAAATTTTTGGCCTATGCACCAAAGAACGTGCTATAACCACTCGCTGTTGTTCTCCACCAGAAAGCTGTGTAGGATAACGATCCATCTTATCCCCCAAACCTACAATATCTATTACTTTGGGGACCACTTCTCGAATTCTCCCAAATGTTTCTCCGGCAACCTGGAGTGCAAAAGCAACATTTTCATAAACCGTTTTTTTAGGAAGTAACTTAAAGTCCTGGAATATCACTCCAATTTGTCTACGCAAAAGTGGAACATCTCTACGCGGTATTCTTGTAATATCCCAATCCCCGATTTCAATTTTTCCACTATTTGCTTTTTCTTCTGCAATAAGGAGTTTTACCAGCGTGGTTTTACCACTTCCACTTTGTCCAACTATGCACACAAATTCACCCGCATCAATCTGCAGATCTACCCCATTCAAAGCAGAACCCTTCTTATCGTAAATTTTGGAAACGTTGGTGAGTTTAATCATATGGCGCTATTATACCATAAGCTAAGAAACAACAAAAGAATATTTTTTCTAAAAATATATTGTGATTTTTCTTCTTACATTTTTTCTCCTAAATGATGCTTTGGACTTATCCACAGAAAATAATGCCCTTCTGAGCCGAGAATGGGACTTGAACCCACGACCTACGCGTTACGAGTGCGTTGCTCTACCAACTGAGCTATCTCGGCATGCCATACATTTAATCAAAAAAGTGGATTTATTTCAACCCACTTTCTTGTTAAATGATTTTCTCCTTATTGAGCCTCAGCATTTGTTGTATCTTCCATTTCTCCTTCTTGCATATCCATCTGCATGTCTTCCTGACCTTCTCCTTGCTCGGCAGCTTCTGGGTTATTCAAATTTTTCTGAACTTCTTCCAAAGGATTGTTTACATTTAGGTAAACTCTAATCTTTGCTTCCTTTAATTTATCATCCAAAAATGATTTGAAATCATGGGTCACTCCAGAATCAGTCACTTTTATAATATGAAAGCCAAAACTAGTCTCCACGAGATGATCTATAAGAGCTCCTGGTTCTGCCCCAAATACTGCTTCTTCAAATTCTGGAACCATAGCACCCTTTGTAAACCATCCCAAATCTCCACCAAAGTCTTTGGTGCCATCGGTACCATATTGACTTGCCATTTGTGCAAAGTCTGCACCATTTTTGATTTGGTCCAAAATATCTTGAGCTTGTTTGCGCACATCTTCTTTGGTTTCTTCATCTGTTACACGGAAAAGAATATGGGAAGCCTTTCTTGCCTCTTCTCCAGTACTATATTTTTCCATTGCTGGATCTTTTGAGTAAATAACTTCCATAGCCAATTTCTCTTCCAAAAGTGCTGGCCTCATGATGCTGTTTACATATTGATCCAATGACCAACCATATACTCTTTGTAACTCTGTATTAGCGTCATCTTCTGTACCTCCAAATTGTGCCAAAAGGTTCTGTTTTGCCGTTTGGATATCTTCATCGGTAACTACAATATTTTTGTCAAAATCGTGTGCTGCTTGTTCAACCATGAGATTGATAAGCTGTCGTGCAAGGACAATATTTGAGATTTGCTCATCGGTAGCTTCCCCATAACTGCCCTGAAAAGCATCTGATTCTTCTTGGGAAAATTTACTCAAAGCATTTATTTGGTTAATGTATTCTGTATAGGAAAGTGATCTTCCATTGATAGAAGCAGCAGATAAATGCAATACATCTGCGGCTTTCAATACAAAACCATCTTGTGAAACATTATGTACCTGACTCTTCAAGAAAAAGAAACCAGCCACAATGACAATCAAAAGTACAATGACAACACCGCCAATCAACCCCTTTACGGCACCACCCGATTGTTTTTTAGCAGCTGAATTCATTTCTTTTCCAGGCTCTGCAGCAACATGTTGCTCCTGTGCACCGGTATGGGTCTGTTTCTCGTTTTCTTCTTGCATATTAATCACTTAATGATTTATGGATAAAGTAATACCACCATTTTTTAATATTTGATATATCTTGTGTGTCTTCAAATGCCACCTGTTGCTTATTTATTTGAGTCACCGCTTCTCTTCTATCTACAATAGCCACTTTCTCACCTGGCTTTTTCAGATTCAATTCCGTACGCGCCTTTTCCTCTACAAAATTTTTACTCATGACATAGTCAAGTATATCGAGAGATTCCAATTTTTGCTCCTTGAGATCGGAAATCTGTTTTTCCAAAGATGCTATCTCTTGCCTTACCTGGTAGTCACGATAATATGCCCTAATATACCCAAAGATCACCAAAAATGCAATGGGGATAGCAATGAGCAAGAACAGCTTGGAGGTAAAAAATGCCTTCAAGCCTGAATTGTAGGGCTTTTTTGGCATAGCCAAATTATAACAAGTTTAAAAAAATACTTCAATCTCTCAATGCCTTTATGGATGACTTCACAACTTCTCTATCATCCCATGGAATAAGTTTATCTTTTACTACCATGGCCTGCTCACTTCCCTTTCCAGTTATCAAGACCAAATCTCCTTTTTCTGCAAGTTCTATTGCCATCTTAATCGCCTTTTTTCTATCCAAAATTTTTATGAGATCTTCTCCCTCTACTTTACCTGCCTGAATACAGGCTCCGGCAACATCATCAATAATTTTTTGAGGATCATCATTATAGGGATCTTCATCTGTGATAATACAAACATTTGCATTTTCTGCTACAAATTTTCCTACACTAAATCTTCTTTCAACATCCCGTCCACCACCTGTGGAACCAAACACATGAATAATACGTTTTGGAGCAATGAGATGCACTACCTCATAGAGAGCCTTCATAGCAACTGGTTCAAAAGCATAATCCACAATCACCTGGAAACCCTGCTTGGTTGCTTCCGGAATAAATTCAATTCTTCCAGGAACACCCTGAAATTTTTCAATAGTATCCATGAGTATTTTCCAATCCACTTTTAAGACTCTTGCAATGGACACCGCGGCCAAAATATTCATGACATTGTATTCGCCATACATTTTGGTTTGCAAATGTTTACCTTGAAGAGTAAAAGAAAGCCCTTCTTTATTACTTTTTATATCAGATACTTGTAGATGAGCGTCATCTTCTCTCCATTTTTCATAAACAGACATATCCATACGTGAAAAAAAGAATCTTTCATCAAAAGGAAACTTTGCAAAATCTTGTACATGTTCACTATTTGCATTTAATATAGCAACTTTTGGTACGCTTCCTTCCCACCCTGAGATATGAATAGGAAGATCCTTTATTTTTTTTCTTTTGCTTTTTGAAATATATTGAAAAATACTTTGCTTTGCAGCTTTATAATTTTCAAAGCTTCCATGGGACTCAATATGCTCTGGATAAAGATTGGTAAAAGCCATAAGATCATAATTGGTAAACCGAAACCTGTGCTGAACCGCTCCTTCTGAAGTATTTTCCACAATAGCAATCTGGCACCCCTTTTCTACCATTTCACGTAAATATTGCTGTATTTGTGCTCTTCCAAGCATGGTCATTTTTTGGTTATTGAGCTTATTTTCTCCCGCAATTGAGAAATCAATGGTAGAAAGTGATCCCACCACAAAACCCGCAGCCTCCAAAAGCTGACGCAACAGCGCAACTGTACTGGATTTTCCACTCGTCCCCGTTATACCGATTACCAACAACTCCTCGGAAGGATGCTTATACTTTTTAGCTCCCCACCAAGCAAAATACAAATGACCAATATTCCAAATTTTTTTTGGAAGAATTTTTTTAAGAATTTTTTTCACGTAAAGAAATTTCATACATCACGATTTCTAATTTATGGATAGCTCCTTTTGCTTGATCAAATTTCGTTCGTAAATACTTTGTAAAATCGAACTCCATAAGTTCCGAAAAAATTTCTTTTGCCGTTTCCAAACAACGTGCTACTGTTTTGGAATCATGATTGGTTGCAGCTTGAATAGCATACCTATACAGCTCTCCGGGAACATCACAAAGTCCTGCCAAAAAAACTTCTTCATCAATTTCAAATGCAGAAAGCTTGGTTAATTTTTTATTAAACACAAATGAATAAAAAAGTGCTGCCTCAACTATTTCTTCCAATGCAGCCTTGTACGCACCTTCCTCACGAATTGAGGGATATTTTTTATATTTTTTATGAAGTTCTTTTATAAGAGACTCGGCTTCTAAAATTTTTGCCTTTGCTATTTCATGCTCACCACGATGAAGTGCAAAAATAGCGCGTTTTGCATGGTGTAGAGCGTCACCAGAATATTTTATAACATCACGCCTTATAACGGCGTACGTGTGAAGGTTTTTTCTTAAAATACTTGTATACCGTTTATCCAACTCGGACATATGTTTTCTTATTTTTAAGAGTAAATATTTCTTTTTTGTTTAAGGTAAAACATTTTTGTAATTTCAATAACAATAAGATTCAGCGCACCAATGATACACAAAATTCCCCAGTCACGTGCGGATAACGCAGTTATACGAAGCAAATTTTGCAAAGACGGAACATATACTGCCGTAAGCAAAAGAACCAAACTCATGAGCAAAGCAGCATTGAGATACTTGTTATCAAAATGAGGAATTTCCCAGACAAAATGCCGCATGCTTCGAATAGAAAAAATAAAGAAAAAAACAGCGACACCAAGACCGGAAAAAACCATAGTACGCGCATATTGTAAGTCAGATCCATTCCGAACCAAATAAGCAAAAAGCAGAAGCAACAGCCCTGCTGATAATAATGTTACACTCGTAATCATTGCTTTCATCTCACGATCAAAGATAGGATCGTTTTTTTTGCGTGGGGGCTCTAACATATTTTCTTGGTCACCTTTATCAAATGCCAGGGCAATAGTTGGAAAGGTTTCTTGAATAATATTTGTCCACAAAATTTGTGCAGGAAGTAATGCAAGTGGCAAACCCGAAAAAATAGATCCAATGATGATTATCACCTCAGTAAAACTTCCACACAATAAGTATAAGACGACTTTTTTGAGATTTTGGTAAATACGTCTCCCTTCGGTGATGGCCGCCACGATAGTTGAAAAACTGTCGTTAAGCAAAACAATATCGGCAGTTTCCTTGGCAACATCCGTTCCAGACCCAACAGCAACACCTATATCCGCACCCTTCAGCGCCGGAGCATCGTTGACACCATCACCGGTCATTGCAACCACCTCTCCGTTTCTTTGCAAAGCCTGAACAATCCGCACCTTGTGTTTTGGCTCGACCCGCGCAAAAACATAAATATCATTTACATTTGCTTGAAGCTGTTCATCTGACATAGTTTCCAGCATAGGGCCATCACAGACATTTTTTTGACTATGTGGGATCCCAAGTTGCATAGCAATGTGAGCTGCCGTACGTGCATGATCACCCGTAATCATTATGACGCGTATACCTGCCTTTCGTGCCAAAACAAGTGTTTCTTTGACATCAGTTCTCAATGGATCTTCAATAACGGCTATTCCAATATATTCAAATTCATTTACATCCGCAGGAGAAAGTTTTACAATAGAAGTTTTTTTGCGGGCAAGGGCAAGAGTTCTATATCCCTTTTCTGCATACTGCGTTGCAATCTGCAATATTGCTTCTCGCTTTTCCGGAGTTAGTTTCACTGACTTTTCAGCATCCAAAAAACCAGAACACAAAGGCAACACTTTTTCCGGCGCACCCTTGAGAAACGCCATTTTTTCTTTTTTTCTTTCTCCACAGACCAAAGTTACCATATACTTTTCTTGACTGGAAAATGGGATCTCATCAAGCCGCTCGTGCTGTTTTCTCACTTCCTGCGCATCAAGTCCACTTCTATAACAAGCATGCAAAAGTGCAACTTCAGTGCTACTGCCCACAAACTTCCAATCCTGCTCATCCGCCTGCGGGTTTTCAAGACTGGCATTGCTTGAAAGTACGGCAGCTTGTAAAAAAATCTGATTTTCCTGTATTTTTTCCTTTTTTGAATTCACAAAAAATGCAACTCGCATTTTTGCCTGTGTGAGTGTACCGGTTTTATCTGTACAAATAACACTTACGCTTCCAAGTGTTTCTGCTGCCACAAGTCGTCTTACCAAAGCTTTACGTTTTAAAATACGCTGCATTCCAATTGCCAAAATAATGGTCAAAGAAATAGCAAGTCCTTCCGGAATGGCAGCAACAGCAATAGCAATAGCCGTTTCAAAAAGAAGAAAAAGTGAATATTTTTCTCCTGGCAATAAAAAACCAAGCGAAATAATGCAAAGAGCAATAAGCACAACAACAATTCCAATAGTTTTGCTTAAACCTGCAAGTTGTTTTTGCAATGGAGTATCTTGATCCTCAGTTGTCTGCACCAGACGTGCTATCTTCCCAAGTTCCGTTTCATGTCCAATAGCCGTAACAATAACAACAGCCTCCCCCATTGACACAACGGTACCTCGAAATACCATATTGTATTGGTCTGCAAGTGCGCACTCCTGCTGTAATGTTTCTGCATGCTTATCAACTGCCTCCGATTCTCCTGTCAGCACCGACTCATTTACCTGAAGTGCTTTGGCCTGTACAATTCTTCCGTCCGCAGGAACTTTATCCCCTGAACTGAGAAAAATAATATCACCGGGAACAATCTCTTCAGATGAAATATTTTTTTTCACTCCATCACGCATAGCAACGACAGATAATTTCACCATTGACTGGAGCTTTTTGAGTGACTCGTTTGCCTTATATTCTTGGACAAAGCCAATCGACACGTTGAGGGTAACGGTAGCAAAAATAATGATACTGTCAGCCCATTCCTGAATGAACAAACTCACTCCTCCCGCCACCACAAGTATCAAAATAAGTGGACTTTTACATTGACTCAATAGAAGTCGCAAAAGCGGAAATCGTTTTTGTTTGCTTTGAAAAGCATTCGGCCCAAAAGTCTCTTTCTGACTTTGAACCATCTGAGAAGTTAAACCCAAATTCAGCGAAGTTTTGAATGCCGCTTGTACTTGATCGACGTCTTGTCTGTAGAAGTCCATAAAACTTGACTTTTTATTTCGCATAGTATACCATATCAGGGTCAAAAAACTAAAGTTCCCTAAATATCAAACATCACTATGACCTGGTAGCTCAGCTGGTAGAGCAGCGGCCTTTTAAGCCGACGGTCGTGGGTTCGAGCCCCACCCGGGTCACACCATAAAAAACTCCTTATTTTAGAGGAGTTTTTTTGTTAATGAGTACGCCCGTTGTCCAATGTCTCGAACACGGCAACAAAAAAATACTGCTTTCACAGTATTTCTTTTTTTCCAACTACTTCTACAATGTAAAAATGATTGGCGTAGTTTGGTGGGGGTGGGGCTTACTTGTCCTCGGGAAGAAACGGGACGTCGGTTCGCACCCAGGTAGTTGGCGCACCGACAGGACGTGTCCCCTGATGCTCGAAGCGGAAATTCGTGATGGCCTGCAGCATGCCGACGATGACCTCGATGCCCATGAAGTCCGTACCGACGAACCACTGTCGAACCCCTCGGTTGAAGTCGGTCAGCTGAGTCCCATCGTCCAGGGTGAACTGGAGATCTCGCTCTCGAAGCAGAACCTCGACCTTCACAACTCGACGAAGGTCCCACAGCACAAATGAAGGAATGCTCATCCTCAGCTCCAATGTGTTCTTGCCTACTTGATTTGTAACATAAAATCACCTCTTTGTAAAGGCAAGCACTATTGGTGTTTAGCAACAAAAAAATACTGCTTTCACAGTATTCCTCTTTCTCCAATTACTTCTACGAAGGTAAAAATGATTGGAGTAGTTTGGTGGGGGTGGGTTGTTGGTTCAGCGCGGCTTGTACGTCACCCAGTTCGTGGCGATAAAGCCACTGAGACCATAGATGTCATCGATTCGGCCGTGTACCGCGAAGCGGTCTGCATCATCACCTGCGACGACACCGCTCGTCCCTTCTTCAGGGACTTCGCAGCCCTCGAAGGTCCATGACTTAGGACGGTCAACGACCCGCGCGACCTGCAGGATGATGATCTTCACGAATCCACGGTTGGTGTAGATCGTGACGGTCTCTTCCGCACGCATGGAGCGGATCAAGGCGTCAATGCCGATAGACCCATCACCCTCAATCTCAGCAGTAATGGCTCCCACGATCATCTCCATGAGCTTGTTGTCTCTTTGTGGGCCGCTGACGAATGTCTGCTAACCATCCCACGTAGAACGAAGTATAATAGCACAAAAAAAAGCCTTTTGTCAAGGCCTTCTGTCTACTATTTACCTAAAGTTAAACAAAAACTAATTCATTTCCAACAAATATCTCCCCCATATGCACTATCCCCCGCTCCAAGGTGTTCCAGCATAAACCCCACTGGCTCACATAGGCAAAAACTCCTCATTTGAGAGGAGTTTTTTTGTTATTTTTGCTTGTTACTTTTTACAAAATTTTTACAGTCCCTAAATCGGTGTCCACCTCAACCATATCCCCTGTTTTTAACACTTGTGTAGCAACTTTCGTACCGACGATGCAAGGTACACCAATTTCTCTACTCACAATTGCAGCATGAGAATTAAGCCCACCAATATCTGTAACAACAGCCACCGCGTGCCGCATAGCAAATACATATCCAGGACTTGTCATACTGGTGACTAATACTTCTCCATCCTCTAGTTGACTATGAGATGAATTTAAAACCCTCACCTTTCCTCGTACTACTGCTTCAGTCCCTTTACTTGCAACAACACCACTGAACGATTCCACATCAGAAACTTTATGAAACGCGTACTTATCCCAACACGCTTTTGCTTCTTCTCTTGATAAAGATTTTATATCTTCTTTAAAATGCACACCATGGTACTCAAATCGAGATGGCGCTTCCCTTCCTTCCAACATATCAAAACACTCTTCAAAATGAAAATTTAACAAATCATCTAAAGGTTTGTTGAGGCGACGCGATAAATCAAGGAGCAACTTTTTTTTGTAGTAAAAATTTTCACAAATATATCGCTTTCTTTGATCCTGCCAAACGAGATTTTCTGAAATAAGCTGAGCTCGTCTTATGATTGCCTCAGGCAATGTAAACTCCTCCTGAACGGATTTCTTCGCTTCCTGCACTTTTTTCTTGAGCTGCTTTGAATCAAGCCCAGGTGGTTCATGGAGCAATTTTTGTTTTCGCTCATGAAAGAAGCTGCTGTCCATAACGTCAGAGAAACCGTAGCTATTCTTTAACCAGAAGTACTTCTGCTGATGAGCATTAATATTTTCTGAAGACACAAGATCAAGTTCTTCCTGTTGATAAAATGATAATTCTTCAGGCGCGGTAAGTGTTTCCTGGACCTTTATAATACCCTCTTGCGAATCTAAAATCTTACTGATATCTTCCTTAAGTAAGCTCGGAGCCCCATAGTTACCCAATTCTGATATCAATGTGGGTAGCCAAAACTTCATTATTGAATCGTAAAACTCCTTCCAAACTTGTTTAAACTGTTCGTCGTTCAAAGTAGCAAGATCCATCTTTTCAATTTTCTCTTGGATCAAAATAAGATCAGAAAGGGAAGACCCCCAATCATCTTTCATAGTCCGTAAGGCTTGATTATCTTCCACGTAAGTTTCAAAAACGTGTTTTCCTCGAGAGACGAATTCATCCATGTCGCTGATCCAGACCATCTGTTCATTATTGAAAATAAGAAATCCTTCTGGCCAATATTCTTTGTATGTTTGAGGAAATCTTTGGTAACAAGCCGTAACAAAATCTGATATGTAAAAATAGTATCCACGAATTGGTCCCCAACGAAAAACTTCTTCATTCTTCCAATTTGGCAAATTCATTTTTTCCTCATGGTTCAGTGTTGTAATTGGTCTGCTTTGCATGATGTAAAGCTTCTCAGCAAATAAACTCCATTCTATATCACAAGGAAAACCATATTGTTTTTCAATTTTTACGACCAACCGTGAAAGTTCTCCAATATGTTCTTCTGTCAATTTTGGTTTCTCTCGCCTATCTTTATCAACAGATACCCATTCATTTTTTTCTCCAAGCAATACTAATTTTTGTTCCTGCACAGAAATAGTCTTTTCAACTATTTGAAAATCACTTTTTTCAACGACATAACTGTCAGGCGTTATCGCCCCTGAAACCACGGCCTCACCTAAACCGTATCCAGCCTCAATATAGATGAGATTTCTCTTTTGGATCACGGGATGAACTGAAAAAGCAACCCCAGAAACTTCAGACTGAATCATTTTCTGCACCACAACTCCTACACTAATATTGGTATTATGAAATCCCTTTTCAAATCGGTAAAAAAGAGCTCTGGTACTAAAAAGTGACGCCCAACATTGCTTTACATTCTGAATTAAATTTTCCTCTTTCGTATTCAAAAAAGTATCAAGCTGACCTGCCCAGGCAGAATATGCGCCGTCTTCTGCAGTAGCACTAGACCGAACAGCAACAAATTGTGCGTTTAAGGAATGAAATGCCTTTTGCAACTCCTCCTCCAAAATCGTTGGAAAATTCTGTTGCATAATCATTGCTTGGATCTTTTGAGAAGCAACTTCTATTTCATCAAGTTTTTTGTAATCCAAGCCTGATATAGTTTTCTCTATATCAGACGAAATACCTGATTTTTGGACAAACAACTCAAATGCTGATGTCAAAAGAATAAAACCATTTGGCACTGGAATTCCAGATCGCTTCATTTCCGCTAATGAGGCTCCTTTTCCACCAGCTTTCTCCAAATCAGTCTGACTGATATTGTCTAAAAATTCTATATACATAAAATCGTTTCTACACGCATAGTATAGTACTATATATACGCAATATCAAATATCTCTCCAATATCCACTATCCCCCGCTCCAAAGTGTTCCAGCATAAACCCCACTGGCTCACACCATAAAAAACTTCTTATTTTAGAGGAGTTTTTTTGTTATAATTAAAATGTGGATTATACTTCAATTTCTGTCTTTTTTAGATGCTCAATGCGCTTATTGATAAGAGGTGAAAAATGTTCTTTGTATCTATTTTGTAAATCTTCCCTTTGCCAGTCAAAACCCGTTACCACTTTACGGCACAAAGATGAACCACACTTACACTCCCACTTTGATTTATAACTTTCATCTGCCTCAAACAGCCCATAATCTATAGTAAACTCCGCACCTTTTGATACATCTCTGTTTGTGACCAGAGTATATGCATCCTCCATCCACATATTTGAGTCACATGAATGATTAATGAAATACCCCTCATCCTCACCTCTATTTTCTACACTAAATAAATCATCATCCCACTGTATCACAAGGAATCCTTTTTTTTCTGCTTCAAGAGAACCTGCTTTATCAGTATAGTTTCCTCCCCATATTATAACTTTCTCACCTTGTTTGATGTCAGCATTTGCAAATAGTCCCCTACCACCAATGGAACTTTCTTGAATGTTTGCTTTTGGACTTTTCCAATCTTGTTTCCTGCTCATCATAATTTTACGAAGCAACTTGTTATCTTTTGGTTAAGCTCGGCAATTCTCTTTCCTTTCTCATTTCTATGAGCCGTTCACTTTCACACAGCAACTCTCCCTTTCCTTCACCACGCAAATTTGACTCAGCCAAAAGACGCATCTCATCCTTATCTTTTGCACGTGATAAAACATAGTTTGCCTTTATCATAATCTGCTGAAAATCTGGAACACACTGAAGTTTTATCCACTCAGTATTGGGAGGCTCTGTCATTGTATCCGCAAAAAATACTGTTTTGTCAGGAGCATACTCCCGTATCCACCGCACCACCTTACTTTCCGCATTCAATGGCTGTTCATGAGGTAAATCAAATAAAACTATAGCATCCACGTCCGCGGCTGACTCCAACTTAGATTGAATTGAATTTACCGATTCAAAACACACACCAATCGGCAATATATTTTTTTGTTCTAAGGGATGAAATTCCACCTCAGTATCCTTTCGGAAAGTAAAAAGTCTATCTTCATCAACATGAATTTCACCTCTATACAAAGTAGCAATAGGCTCTTCAGTAACACCGTCCATTGCATCCACATATGAAGCAGAGAACTTTCTCGTATGTACTCCTCGAAACAATCTCCCTGCAAAACAGACTGTTACTTCATTTATAGAAGGGATTTCATTGCCTGATTGTGCAGCAACTTCTATAGCATCCAAAAGATTTCGTGGACCATCTGATTCTTCCTCTACAGCTGGTATCATAGACCCAGTAAAAACTACAGGTCCCTTTAGTCCTTGTAATTCATAACTCAATGCCCCTGCTGAGGGGCCCATGGTATCGGTACCAAACACAACGACAATTCCATCATAATTTTGCTGTTCAGTTGCTATTTTTTCACCCAAAAATTGATAAAGCTCAATATTTGCATCTGATGAGTCAATAAACCTATCTTCTAGCTTAAATTCTGACCAATCCACCTGATATGGCAATTCTTCTAACTGTGGTATGTTTTTTTGCAGCATCTCCATAGATCCAGGCTTCAAACCACCTTTCAAGTTTGTAGGCGTCATGCCAATGGTTCCACCAGTATAGAGTACAAGAATTTTTCTTTCACTTGGTTGTTTCATAGTTTTCACAAAATATATGTATTGATTTCTATGACGAAAAAAATATTATACTTTTCTCATCTGCTCTAGCCACTCATTAAAGGCATTGTAAAATTTTCCATTTTTTTCCAGATCCATCTTCATATCTTCCTCACTTTCACTTTCCATTATTTCATTACTTTTTTCAGGAGATAAAACCTCCAACGCTTTCACCGCAACCTGCGTATCTGAAACACCATCCCAATCGTTCACTGGTAACACTGAGTCAACTCCTGGATCCCATGTCGCATCTACTTTTATCCACTTTTCATGTATAGAGACCTCCAGGTATACATGAGTTGAATCATCTTCATGTGGTATGGATGCAAGCGTATCTGGTAAATGCAGATCACTCCAACGAAAAGTACATACACGATAGCGTGAATCTATCCCCATTTGTGCAAATAATTTCTTAAGCTTTTTATGCTTACCACTGCAACAGTTATCTTCCTCTGCTGCATTGAGTGGGATGCTATAGTGAATATCTCGAACTTTTTGAAATGCTTCTCTTGTATTCATAAAAGTATTATTCAGTTTTTTCTTTGCATAATCCTTCCAGCACCTCCGCACCTGGCAATTCCAAAAGCAGTGTTGTAGGTATCCGCAATTTTGATTTTTGTAATCCTGATCCAATAATTATCTTTTCACGTGAAACCACAGACGGATCAATAAAAATTTTCCAATCTGTTGGTAAACCCACAACCGTGATACTTCCATACTCCATACCAGTTTTTTCTAATACAAAATTCAAGTTTGCCAGTGAAACCCTTCTTACTCCAAGATGTTTGCGTACAACCCCATTGAAGTCTGCCTTTTTACAATTTACAGGAATAAGGCATGCCGCAAAAGTACTTTCTTCCCCACGGATACCTTCAATGACCACACAATTCGCTCCATCTTCTGGCTTTACTCCATACTTTTCACACAACTCAAAACCACCCATAAACTGCGGATCTATAGCTACGGCTTCTATGTTTTCATTCTTCAGCTTTTCTACTTGTTTTTTCACCGAATCTGCAAGGAGACCCTCTTGAGAGAGCGCTGATACAAATTGAAGTTCCATATATTTTTTACTTGTATTCTTCAGTGTACCTTATACAGAAAAAATTTCAAATAGAAAACAAGATAATACGAATTATTCTGTATCTTGACAAAAAAGTAAAATAGAGGTATTGTCAGGTGTCCTTATTTGGCCAAACCAGGAGAGATCTCATGCGAGATAACAATAACCGCCGCTTCATGGTCGCGGGAGTGACCCTGATTGCTCTCACGGGTTCAATTCTGTTCTGCATCGACTACACGCAGGATGGATCGCTTTTTTCAAACCAAATGCGTGCAGCAGACCTGTACTCCAATGAGAACCTCCTTGTCTACATCACCCTCCTCCCATTCCTCGTCGGGATCTTCCTCTTGATAACAGGGGTTTTGGCCTCCTTGTATCATATCCTGAAAAACTGGAGAAACGGCCCAGACTAAGGACACGCCCGTGTACATCCACCACACGGGCAAAACAAAAAATCCATCCAAAAACATCCCTATATAGGGATGTTTTCTTTTCAAAGGGGAATGAAGAAGGTGGGTCGTCTTGTGACCATGGATGCGATTCAGGTGGAGGCCGGCTTGCATGGGATGTTGGTCCGCGCCCATGAAGGGTTTATCTTGTCCTTCCCGTAGGACTCCAGTTGGAAGTGGTAACCCGTGAGGGCCTCCAGAAGACCAACCAAGACAACGCCCACCAACTCCATGTTGGTAGAGGCGAACCATTCACTACGACCACCGTCGTGCTTTTCCTTGAGGAGCTCACCATCATCTAGGTAGATCCGCAAGGTAGCGGATCTCTGATCAAGCTCCACTCGGGCAACACGAGCGAGGTCTTCTCTACAAAAGGTACAAGACATCACCGCCTCCCCCATCCTCAGTAAGGAAATTGATCAACAGACGCCAGCAATGTATCAAAAATTTACATATTTATCAAGAAAAATAAAAAAGGCCCGTTTTAGGGCCTTCAAATTCTTTTCGTTCATTATTTGAGTGAATTCCAAACCAGCTTCCAAACAGAATAAAATGTTTGTGCAATAGCTCTATCTTCTATAACTGCGACCATAAAGGGTCTTCGAAAACTGAAAAAAAGAACCTTGTCTGAAAAAATATTTATTTCTGTATCAAACTGGACCTCTTTTACCAGTTTTGTCTGACGATACTGTTCTTCATCTTTCTTTTGAACCATTCTTCCATATGGGCCCTCCTTTGCAATAGAATAAAATTTACATTTGTTTTTTCTTCTTTCCAATGGTATTTCCCACAGCCAATCTTCATCCAATGCAGAAAACATTTTTTCATAATCTGAAAAACCATAAATCGGTTCTTTTGATTTTTTTATGAATTCATTATATACCCGTTTGAGTCCTTCTTTCCCTGTATAAAATTTTACTTTCGGATATGCCCCCGGCATGTTATACAAACTCAAAAGTGAGGGGAGCGTATTCTGTACCAAACTCAGTTGCTTCTTTGCTTTTTGGAGAAGAATTTCAGGATTTTCTGGCACAATATATGAACGTGTCCCCTTTTGTATTGAAAAAATTAATCCTTGTTCTTGCATGGAATCCAAAAAATTATAAATGCTGGTCCTTTTGACCCCTGATACTTCAGAAATTTTTTGTATAGAACACATGCCCAATTCCAATAGTGCAAGGTATACTTTCCCCTGTTTTTCTTCAATCCCAAGCAGCGCAAGCACGTCCAAGAGCTCCTTGCTGTGGATATTTTCTTCAATCTGCATAGTATATTTTATTTGTCTACACTTTAGACAATATATCATTGGGCAAAAAAGTCAAGTATTTACCTGTGCTTAAATAAATTTTTTATTATCTTATATACAAAATATATTTTTGACTGTTTTTTCGTCACATGTTAGGTTTCTTTTATAACCTAAAAAAATATGCGTAAAAAAATTCTTATTACTCTTCTTTTTCTTATTATTGTCTCTGTACTTATAATTTTTTTGCACACCAAAAAACCTCTCTCTTCAGTTGCAACTACCTTTTCCATTGGTTGGATGGGTCCGCTTACTGGTGATGCAGCAAGTCTTGGTCAAGATGCACTCAAAGCAAGTCAACTCGCTGTAGATGAGTTGAATGCAGAAGGGGGAATAAACGGAAAACAATTAAAACTCATTGTAGAAGATACAAAATGTGATGCCATATATGCTACCACTGCCATGCAAAAATTTATAAATGTTGACCATGTAAAAATAGTTATGGGCGGACTCTGCTCTGGTGAAACCCTTGCAGCCGCACCCATAGCAGAAGAAAATCATGTGGTCCTTTTTTCCCCATGTTCTTCTTCACCAGATATCACTTCAGCTGGAGACTATATATTTAGAAGTTATCCTTCAGATTCTCTGCAAGGAAAATTCACAGCGGAATATGTGAAAAATGTACTCAAAAAAGATAAAGTGGCCATTCTTTATGTCCAAAACCCATGGGGCGATGGCATTCAAAAAGTGTTTTCAAATGAATATACTCAATTAGGTGGTGATATCAGTATTGCCATCCCCTACGAAGCGCAGACTCGTGACCTAAGAACTGAACTTGTTAAAATACAAAATTCTGATGCGCAAGCCATTTACTTCTTGGGTGTGACAGAAGGAACACTTGTTGGACTCAAACAAATTTATGAACTAGGTATACAATTACCTGTGCTTGGTGGAGATACGTGGAGTGATCAAGCAATACTTACTTCTCCATTTTCAAATGGTACCTACTATATACAACCAAAAGAAAATTATGATACTGAATTTGTAAATAAATTGGAAAAAATAAAAGCTCATACAAGCATTTGTACCCCAGGATCCTACAACAATATATACATATTAGCTGATATTATAAAAAAAGTTGGAAACGATTCTGAAAAAATAAAAAACGCCCTTTATGGCGTACAAGATTTTACCGGAGTAAATGGCCCCATCACTTTTGATCAAAATGGAGACATAGTTCATGCAGAGTATAGCATAAAAAAAATTGTATCAAATGAAGCAAACTTTCAAGAGTAATATTTTATCCTTTTATACGGTCTACTCACACCAGGGGAACATGGTGGATTACAAAACATACCATAGAAAACTTCACCGAAACCTCCACGGCGTTGGCATCTCAATCTTCCTTTTCATTACCGGTGTCTTCCAAAGACTACGAACATGTCCGTAGTCTTTTTGGATTTAACTTGTAAATTATACCCGTAAAAATTTGGCGTTCACCGCTACAATCACCGTAGACAAAGACATAAGTACAGCTCCAAGAGCTGGACTCAAAATTATTCCCTGCGTGAAAAGCACTCCGGCTGCAAGTGGTATGGCAAGGGCATTATACCCCGTTGCCCAAAGAAGATTTTGAATCATTTTTTTATACGTTGCACGTGCCAAACCAAGGACCGCAACCACATCCAAAGGACTGTTTTTTACCAAAATAATATCTGCCGTTTCTACAGCGACATCTGTTCCCGCACCAATAGCAATCCCAACATCTGCAGTTGCCAATGCCGGAGCATCATTCACTCCATCACCCACCATAGCAACGGTAAGTCCCCTTTTCTGTACTTCCTTTATTTTTTTTGCTTTTTCTCCAGGAAGTACTTCGGCAAAATATTCATCTAAACCAATTTCCTCTGCCACCCATTTTGCTACTTGCACATTATCTCCAGTAATCATCATGGTTTTTATTCCCATAGAGTGAAACTTTTTAATTGCTTCTTTTGATTCCTCTCGAATCACATCACCAAGCGCTATTGCACCAACCAAAACTTGTCCCATCAATACAAATACAACGGTTTTTCCTTGATCAAGAAAAGGTTGAAAATCAAGTTGAGACGTATCTATAGAATTTTCTTGCAGATAACCAGGACTTACCACTTTTATATCTATTCCATCTACTTCTCCCTGTGCACCCCTTCCAGGGAGGGCAGAAAAATTTTTAACTGGTTTTAAATTTTGAACTGATTTTACAACTCCTTTTGCTATTGGGTGTTCTGAGTGCGATTCTACTGCAGCGGCAAATTCAAGAAGATCTTTCTCTGTTTTTATTGTTTTGTTTTTTTGTATAAGTACATCTGTCACACCAAATTCTCCTTTTGTAAGCGTACCAGTTTTATCAAATATAATGCAATCAAGATTTCTTGCTTTTTCAAACGCAGCCCGATTACGAATAAGAAGACCGTTC
Organism: Candidatus Magasanikbacteria bacterium CG11_big_fil_rev_8_21_14_0_20_39_34; assembly: GCA_002787355.1. GTDB lineage: Bacteria > Patescibacteriota > Patescibacteriia > Magasanikbacterales > UBA922 > 1-14-0-20-39-34. The sequence goes on along the minus strand of PCWN01000007.1, from coordinate 152,366 downwards.
TTTGCCGCAAGTGAGGTAGACACAGAAACAACAAGCGGAATTGCTAAACCAAGCGCATGTGGACATGTAATAACCATTACTGTAACCGCTCTTTCCAAAGCAAAAGCAAGGTCTTTCTCCGTGAAGAGGAGCCAAACAAAAAACGTTACGGTACCAACACTCAATGAGATAAGTGTAAGCCAAAAAGCTGCTCGTGATGCAATGTCTTGCATCCGTGATTTACTCTGTTGTGCCTCATGTACCAAATGTATCACTTGTGACAAAAAAGATTGATCCCCTGTTTTTGTAATGCGAACTTTGAGTGATCCCTCTCCATTCACAGACCCACCAATAACATTTTCTCCTATTTTTTTACTCACTGGCATTGACTCCCCAGTTAAGAGAGACTCATTCACTGAACTATTTCCTTCTAATATCATTCCATCTACCGGAACCTTCTCACCAGGTTTTACCAAAACGATATCCCCCACACGAAGTTCTGAGATAGGAACATCTTGAATATCATTTTTTTCAATTTTGTGTGCATGGGATGGAATGAGCTCAGCAAGTGCTTCTAATGCTTTACTGGCACCAGCGACGGATCGCATTTCAATCCAATGTCCCAGGAGCATGATATCAATCAATGTAGCAATTTCCCAAAAAAAGAGTTTCCCGGAAAGCCCAAATACTACAGCACTGCTATAACCATACCCGACAACTATTGCAACGGCAATAAGGGTCATCATCCCTGGTTTTTTTTCTTTGAGTTCGGTGATAAAACCTTTCAAAAAAGGAAGGCCACCATAAACAAAAATAAAAGTGGAAAAAAGAAACAAAACAAAACTGTCACCAAAAAAGGAAATCTTTCCTTGAAAACCTAAAAAGGTTTGAATCATTGGTGAAAGCGTAAGCACTGGAAGGGTAAAGAGTAAACTGACCCAAAATCTTTTTTTAAAATCATGAACCATACCAGTATGACAACTTGATGTTCCCTGATGTGAGTTCATATCCATATGTGCATGCTCGTGATGTGAACGGTTCTCTTTATGGGGATGCTCTGATGAGAATTTATGGCATGAATGTTCTTTATTATGGTTCATATATAGTATTAAAGAGAATCAATAACTCGTATTAATTTTTTTTCAACTTCTTTTGCTATTTCCATAATGGCTTCGTTTTGAAATGATTCCATAATCTTTGTGGGGAGAATGGAAGAAACAAAGATATGTTTATTTTCTTCATAAAGAAGAACATTGCATGGCAAAAATAATCCCATTTCCTTATCCTGTTGGAGTACTTCATAGGCAAATTGTGGGTGACAAACCTCTAAAATAATGTACTTTTCATAGTCCACATTCAACTTTTTTTTTAACGTTGCTTGCATATCTATGCTTGTAATAATGCCAAAATATTCTTTCGCAAGCGCTTCTTCTATCCTTTTTCTTTCTCCATCAAAGTCAGTTCCAAGTTGTTTTGTATATCCCATTTTCATATTTTTTCATTAAGGGGGGGGAGATAATTCTCCCCTCCTTTCATTACTTTTTACATGTACCTTTTGTATGGCAACATCCCAAAAGACTCCAAAGACCAACTCCAACATATCCCCAGATATAGGTTTGTATTGCTCCCAGTAGGAAGCTAACAAAATTCATTCCAGAGAATCCAAAATATGACATCTCAAGCATTTGTATATGGACTGACTGATTTACCGGATGTATAAAATACCAAGCAAAACACAAAATATACAAAGCTACGAGAAAAATACCAACTCGGTTTGAGCACCGAAAAAAATTGCATTCTTCATGTTTCATAAGATTATGCTAAGAATAAAGTATTTCTTCTTATTCATTATGCAACATTTTCATGTGATCTTCAACTGTCATGTTCATTCTCGCCGCAGTATCCTTCATTTGACGATATTCTTCTAAACTCACATTATACTTTTTTGCCTGCTGTTCTTCTGTAAGTGGTTGATCTTTTGAACATCCTGCCCCCATGAACAAGAGAAGTCCTAAAAATGATACAGTAGTAAGTGATAACAATTTTTTATTCTTCATATTTTTACTGATAATATTAATGATTATACAAAAATAAAATTTTTACATAGGCATTTTATTATGAATTATTTTTAATTTTTCTTTCCCTGAGGCCACTGAAAAGTACCGGTATAACAATAAGTGTAAGAATAACAGATGTTGTCAGACCACCAACAACCACGATAGCCAAGGGTTTCTGAACTTCCGCACCAACTCCAGCTGCATAAAGCATAGGAAAGAGCCCTATTACTGATGTAAATGCAGTCATCAAGACTGGCCTCAACCTCAAAGTAGCTCCTTCAAGAATAGCCTCATGGATTCCTTCCTTTGTTATTGGGAGCTTTGATATATCTTTTTCCTCTTTATCATCATCTATGAGACTCATACCAAATTTCTTTCTATATGCATTTTCCAAATATACCACAATAACAACTCCCGTCTCAACGGCATTTCCAAATAGAGAAATGAATCCTACCCAGACAGCAACCGAAAAATTAAAATGCGCAATGTAGAGTGATATAATTCCTCCCACCATAGAAATAGGAATCGAGAGCATCACAATAGATACCAGCCCAAAATCCTTGTATGTAAGGTATAAGATAAGGAATATAATAAAGATTACAATGGGAACAATAATGGATAACCGCTTCTTTGCGCGAAGCTGATTTTCATATTGTCCACTCCACTGGATAGAATATCCCTCGGGAAGCTCAAGATTTTGCGAAAGAAATTTTTGTCCCTCTTTAACAAATGAAGCCAGATCTGTTCCGACAACATTCATCTGAACAGCACTCCTAATACGTCCATCCTCACTATTTATGGTAGCCGGTCCATTTTCCAAACGAATATCTGCAACACTTGATAATGGTACTTTATTTCCTCCCTTTCCTGTTAACTGGAGTGACTTTATATCATCGGTATCCTGTCGAAAATCTTGTTTAAGACGTACTTCTACTCCATACCTTTCTCGACCTTCAATGGTATAACTTACTATGTTTCCACCTACTCCTGAAGAAATTAACGTAAGTGCATCCATTTTTGGTATTCCAAATTGTGCTAGCCTTCCTTCATCCAGATCAATATTGAGATATTTTAGACCACTCGTACGAATTGCAGCGACCCCAGAGGCACCAGGGATTTGATTCATATATTTTTCAACTTCAACCGCAATTTCTTCAAGTTTAGCCGTATCATCTCCAAATATTTTTATTCCTACCTGCGCACGAATTCCAGTAGAAAGCATGTCCACACGACCTATAATTGGCTGTGTGAATCCATTCCAAAGTTTATCAATTTTAATTTTTCGATTGAGTTCCACTATGATATCTTCCTTCTTTATTCCCTTTCTCCATTCAGACTTTGGTTTGAGCGTAATAAATGTTTCAATCATAGACAGAGGAGCTGGGTCTGTTGCCGTACTCGCGCGTCCTGACTTTCCAACTACATTTTCTACTTCTGGAATTTGGGCAATAATTGCATTGGTTTGCAATAAAAGTTCTTGTGCACGACGCTCTGAAACATTAGGAACCGTCATGGGCATGTACATAATAGCCCCTTCATCAAGTGGTGGCATAAACTCACTTCCAATTTGAGTCATAATAATTCCACCTATTCCCAGGAGACCAACCATCAAGAGAATGGTCATTTTTCGATATTCAAGCGCCTTTTTGAGAATTGGTTCGTATATTTTTTTGCAGAAATGTACAATACGTATTTCCTCATCATTTCTTAAACGCCCCTTGAGAAAGAAAACAGCTAATGCCGGAACTAAAAACAGTGCCGTTATTAATGCACCAAGCATTGCAAACATATTCGTATATGCAAGTGGTGAAAAGAGTTTTCCTTCCATTCCTTCCAAACTAAAAATCGGGATAAATGAAAGAATAATGATAAATATTGCAAAAACAATAGGTTTTCCAACTTCAAGAGTAGCCTCAAGTATTTTTTCCAATCTTTCTTTTTGTGTTTTTACATTGCTTTCCAATAACTTTCTGTATATGTTTTCAATGATAACAATTGCCGAATCTACCATTGTTCCAACAGCAATTGCGATTCCTCCCAAACTCATAATATTTGATGGAATTTTACCAAAATACATTATGATAAAGGCAATCAAGACTCCAATAACAAGAGAAATAGCCGTTATAATTGTTGCCCCAAAGCTCATTAGAAAAAGCGCAAGAATGAATGCTGTGATAATTAATTCTTGTACAAGAACGCCTTGCATAGTTTCTACGGCAGATTCAATCAATTTTGTTCTATCATAAAAGGGAACAATTTTTACACCTTGTGGCAACGATTTTTCAAGCTCTGCTATTTTTTCTTTTACTCTCTTTATCACTTCTAGCGGATTACCTCCATAACGCATGACAATCACCCCACCAATTTTTTCAGATGTATCATCTGCAAGAATAGACCTACGAAAAGATCCTGATTCACGTACATCACCAATATCCTCTATAGTAAGCGCCGTACCATCACCCTTAACTTTTACTACCAGGCTTGCAATATCTTGTTTATTCTGAAAAAAACCAATCCCCTGAACGGATATTTCTCTCTCTCCTGTGTCCACTACTTTTCCTGATACATTATTATTTCCCATTTGAATTTGAGAAATAACGTCTTGAATTTTTAGTGAATATTGATCCAACTTTATAGGATCAAGAACAACTTGATACGTTTTTACATATCCACCAACTGATGCAACCTCTGCCACTCCATCCACACTCTGCAGTGCATATTGCACTTGAAAATCCTGAAGTGAACGTAATTGAGTCAAAGAAAGATCCTTACTTTCTAAGGTATACATAAATATTTGCCCCAGTCCTGTTGCATCTGGACCAAGTATCGGCATAACACTGGACGGAAGAATTTTTCTTACGGTATTTAATCTTTCCGATACTCTATCTCTTGCAAAATAGAGATCAACATCATCATTGAAAATAACCGTAACCATTGAAACTCCAAGTTGTGACATTGCTCGGATATCTTTTACACCGGCAAGCCCCTGCATTGCTACCGTAAGTGGATATGTCACCTGATCCTCAATATTTTGAGGACTTTGTCCAGACCACTCAGTCATAATAATAACTTGATTTTCTGAGAGATCCGGAAGCGCATCAATAGGTGTTTTATACAAAACCCAAATACCAAGTCCTGTAATAACCACAAAAAGGAGTATGGTAATGAACCGATTATGGAAAGACCATCTGATAAGTTTATTTATCATACTATTTTCCATAATAGTTAAGAACAATCTTTGTTTGCTCATTGATATCTCCTGTGATTTCTGCAAACTCTCCATCTTCTTCTATAACATCTACGTACAAACGCTCCGGTTCGTCTGTTTTAAGTATCCATACATAATTTTGATTGTTTTCACGTTTGAGTACAGAAGAATCAACTCTATAACTTTTCTTTTCTCCTGTTGAAATTTTTACCTGGACACTTGTGTGGTGTGGCAACGAAATATCATCCAATAACTTAGCCTGTACCGTAAAGGTATGAAGTTCCGAATCAACTTGTGGACTGATTCTTGTTACCCGTGCTCTATATAACTTTGTCTCCTGTTCTGGCAAAAAGAAAGTAATTTCATCATCAAGAGATAAAATAGTTTGGAGATCCTCTGGAAGACCAAATTGAATTTCATTCTTTGCTTTCTGGGATAGGCTCGTATCTACATCTACCAATTCAAATGCAGATTGAGACATCATAATATTTTGTCCAACCTCAATACTTCGTTTTGATACAATACCAGAAAATGGAGAAATAAGTGCTGTATGACCCTTTTGTGCTGCAACTTTTAGATATGCCGTATTGGCAATATTATACTGATTCTTTGCTGCATCAATATTTTTTTGCGCCATAGCACGAGTATACTCAAGTTCCTTTTGCATTTGTTCAATGCCTGATTCAGTAAGAGAAATTTGTGATTCAACCTGACTTTTACTTTTTTGCCACTTACTTTGTAATAGTGCAATATTTTGTTTTTGCTCCTCCCATTGTCTTTTAAGAATAGAAACTGCATCAACTACATCTGCTTGTATAACCGTATAGCTGTCCTTGGCCTTTTGTAGCTTTTCACTTGCACTATCAATTTTATCTTGACTGAGATGGATCTTATTGGAAAGATCATTTATCATAGATGAAGAAAGTTTTCCACTTGACGAAGAGGCATCAATAAGTCTCTGCAATGTCATGAGAAGTTCTTTTCCACCCTCTATGGCAGTAAAATAATCTTCATCAGTGGTTATCCCGTAGACGTATAAAGCTTTTCGATAGTTATTAAAATTTGCTACCACTTCATTTCTCACATTTACGTCAAGTATACCCAAACTTGGGTTAAGATCATTCTCAGATATTACACGATTACTTCCTTCATCAAATCGGCCACTTCCACCCCCCATCACATCAAGAGCGGTCTGATATGTATGCTGTAGGGCAACATATACCGTATCCTGTGCATTTTCTATAGAGTTTTTACTTTCTTGCAACTTTGCATCACGATTATTCTCTGCTTTATTCAATTGAGTTTCCAAAACAGATAATTTTGCTTCTGCAAGATTAATTTCTTCATTCTCCATACGCAGTCCATTATCCTGAGAACTATAGTTGTCGTTTTTTATTGTTCTTAAATTCACAAATTTTTCTTCAACTTTTTGTTCCATTCTATCAATACCAGCCTGTTCTAAAAGCTGCGTATTTTCATATTCATCCTTTGCTTTTTGCATGGCATTTCTTTGTGTCTCTACCTCCAAAGATGATTCATTTTCCACACCTTCTGGAAGAAGATAGGCCAAAACATCACCTTTTTTTACCGAGTCACCAATGTCAGCTAAAATATCACCTACAATACCAGATCTTCTTGGAAATACACTTGCTGTTTCGTGCGACAAAACACGACCAATGAGCTGAATCTCTTCATCATGAATCTTTTCTGGATATATGAAGTTATATGCTGTTTTTTGGGGAGTTTGAATATCCGTATTTTCATTTTCTTTAGATACACCGGAAACCTTTCCAAAGGATACTCCACCTATCAGAAGGACGCATATAATACCTCCAATTACATATTTTTTTGTAAGAAGAATCTCCTTTATTCGCTTTTGGTGTATATCTGCTATAAAATTCATTTTTTTCATACGAGTTTGATTTAAATATGATACAAAAAAACTCCGTATCCATACAATTCATGTACGAAAAAACGGAGTTTATATCAAACTAGTATGTTTTTGGATGCAAAATTCCTCTCTGAAACAGTAAAGCTATATACTTTGGAAGTATCCCCTGTCCAAACAACACCGACCGAGATCTCAATTTAACCTTCAAAATTTCCGCATAGCCATTTTCAAAAAATATTCTTACAAGAGCAATAAAAACAATCCCAAGGAGTACGACTGAAGCTAATACAGACAAAGCTGCTGGAGAAACAAAATCTATATTATAGTTACTTCCAACGACACCGCAACAGTCCATTCCTTCCTGGGTATCTGTTGAATGACTCATAGAATGCATGGAGTGTGAGCCAAACGGTGCAAGTGATCCAAAAGCCATATTCAAAGACGCCCCTTTACAGAAAAACAGCAAAGAAGCCAATACCAGAAAGGTGAGTACCCGTAAATTTTTTGCTTTAATACTAAACATATCACGGTAATTGTAGCACATTTTTTCAAAAAAATCAAGGCCTATATACACCTGTGCATAACTTCAATCTCAACAGCTTAATTTAGCTCCATTTTCTTATGTATTTTTTCTTGACTTCTTTTCATACTTCATGCTACTGTAGAAGTAGAAAGAGTAATTTTTAAAACCAATTTATGCTAGACCGTATAGCTCTTTCGCATTCTGGTTCACTCGAGTACAGGATGAGGTAGGATATCAACAGAGGCACGACTGTACTCGGTGTAACTGGATCCTATAACGACTAAAAAAAGCACTGACTAAACATCGGTGCTTTTTTATTTATCGAGTTAATCTATTTACGATCAATTCAACTTCAAAGGTATTGGCAATACGAAAATTTTTTTCTAGATTTTCAACCATTCTTTTCCCCTCATCTGGCGAAAGTAAAAGATTTTTGATCCGCCCACTTAAAATATTTCCATCCAAAGCATCCTCATTACAGAGTAAAACGGCTTTCCTCTCCGCCAAAAAGGCCACATTTTCTACCTGGTGTCCGGACTTGGGAATAATAATTGCTGGCTTTTTAACGGCAGCAATTTCTGTAAGGCTCCCAAATCCTCCTCTACTTATAATGATATCGCTCACAGCATAAGCATCTTTCATTTCACTGGTAAAGAGTGCATAGGGATGATAATTTTTATAAATGGTGCTTGCTTTTTTTGCAATTTGTACACCCCTGTCTTTTCCAACAACGTGCACTATCTGTACAGAATCCTGAAGATGTGGAAGTGCTTGAAGAATTATTTCATTTATACGTTGAGAGCCCGTTCCCCCTCCCATACAAAAAACAACTGGCATATTGTTTTTCAATCCAAATCGTTTTCTCGCTAAAGATTTATCTCCATTTAAAATATCTTGCCGAACTGGATTCCCCAAAAGAATCGTTTTCCGGTTGGAAAATTTCTTTACATTCTCCTGCAAAGCAACCGTAATGCACTTGGAAAAAGGGGCCATAATTTTATTGGAAAGTCCCACCCGTAGATCTTGTTGGTGAATCCATGTGGGAATTCCAAAAAACCAAGAAACAATATGCAATGGTACAGAATTATATCCACCGGCGGATATGCAAAGATCTGGTTTTTCAAGCCAAATAATTTTTATGGAATCCAAAAATCCCTTTAAAAATTTAAAGAGATCTATAAAATTGAGTAAAGAAAAATACCTCCGTAGCTTTCCTGAGGTAATTGAATAAAAAGGGATTCCTTTTTCTTGAACAATATCCCTCTCGGGTCCACCTTTTGTTCCAACAAACACAAACTGCGCATCTGGGGTATGTTCCAATACAATATCTGCAATAGCAAGGAGTGGTGTTACAGGACCGAGTGTTCCTCCCCCAGAAAGTAATATTTTCATATCTTCTACTTTATTAAAGTGAAGGACTCTGCCACACTATCAAAATAATCCCATTGTAAATTTTCCCATGTAGAAAGTTCGATAACTTGTCCATCCTTCTCAAAAATATAGACTGTGGCATATGCTTCAATTTCCATACCAGGGTATTTATAGGTATATACTATTTTCCATCCAATTGTGTCTTTACCCGTTATAAATTTTTCAACCACTACATTGTTATGAATCTTTTTTATACCAGTCAAGTATTCTTCCCTTGAAATTTCATATTTGTGTATGCTCATCTCTGGAATCATACTATATTGTTCTGCATCTTGATGGATAACCAAATATTCGCCTTCAGAACCAGTTACCTTATACCCATCTGGAACAATGAAATGAAAATCCCCCTCTTTGGAAGTAAAACTATTCTCACCCGTATCTTTGTGCAAAGTCTTGTTTAAAGATTGAGAATCAAATAATGAATTCTGTGAAATAAGATCATTTAATGTTGATACTTCCTGTAATAAACAAATTACCATAACAAAAAGAAAGATATTTACAATAAAGTTGAGAATGGGGAAAATTGGTCGTTTTTTTAGATTTGGGATCATAATATATAAAGCTACTTATGAGTATATTTACTAATATTCATAATAATACCTAAAGCTCCCATCCCCATCATAAGCGCTGTCCCTCCGTGGCTGACAAACGGAAGTGGCACACCCGTAAGTGGCAGAAGATTTACCATGGCTCCAATATTCAACAATGATTGTACCATAAACCATATCACGATACCTGCCACTACCAATTTTCCATAATCATCCTTGGCATGTTTGGCAATCATAAGACCTCGAAAACAAATAACACACAGAAGTACCAAAAAGGCTACCGCAAATATAAAACCCATTTCTTCTGCAAAAATTGCAAAAATACTATCTGCATGAACCTCTGGAAGATATTGAAATTTTTGTCTTGACTGTCCAAGTCCCAAACCAAAAAGCCCACCAGACCCCACGGCAAGAAGCGCCTGATTCATATGATAACCAATTCCCAAAGGGTCAAGTTCCGGATGCAAAAAAGTGGTAAGACGAGCAGCACGATATGGAGCTATCAGTATCATAGTTATAAACCCACCTACTCCAGCCGCTGCCAAAGCAACCATATGGGAAATTTTCGCCCCCCCAACATAAAGCAAACCAAATAAAATCGAGAAGATAATAAAAACGGTTCCTACATCCGGTTGCAGTACGATGAGTACAATAGGTACCATTCCAATTCCCAAGGAAACTAAAAAACCATGTGTAAAATTTTCTATTTTCCTCCCCTGCTTTTCTAAAAAGGCTGACATAAAAAGTATCAATCCCAATTTTGCAAATTCTGAAGGCTGAAGTGAAATTGATCCAACTTGGAGCCAACTTTTTGCACCTTTACTAAAGTTGGCACCCAATCCAGGTATAAAAACAAGTAACAAACTGAGTACCATGAGACCAAAGATGACCCACATGACTTTCCGAAAATACGTATACTCAATTTTACTGAGTGTAAAAAAGGCAACAAGTCCTGGCAATACACCGTAGAGAAGTTGTCGTTTTATGAAAAAGTAATTATCGCCAAACCTTGCAAAACCAATGGCAGAACCAGCTGAAGTCAAAAGAATAAGCCCAACAACCAAAAGGATAACAAAATACAGAAGTAAAATATGATCCGCCTTATGTTGTTTTGAATTTGTCATAAAGTTTTCTATACGTTGAGGAAAACAAGCAAGTATGCTGCCAACAACAAAAATATATGGCAAACTACTGAAGATAAGGACAAAAGATATGCAGGCACTTTACTTCTTTCAAATAAAAGCCAACCCAAAAAGGCATTGATAATAAGGATACATAAACCAATAATCGGAAGATAGAGTACCTTTCCCCAGGTCCCAATCAGGTCTACTCCGTACAGTATATTATAGTGTAAAAAAATTTGTTCTTCCCTTGGCCCAATATCCAAAAAGAGCCATACCCATAAAGATATGTTCATCAAAAGTGCTAAAGAAAGAAAAACAATATTTAAGGAATTCTTGAAATAGAGTTTAAGTGGATACATGAACTACGATTAAAAAACATAAATAGAACGTCCAATTCCTTCTTAGTATATGCTAAAAAAAGCGAAATATCAAGATATATATACATTTTCCCTCCTATGCCAGGTTTTCTTGACAAAAAAACCTATATATACTATAATACCTGCAATTTCTCAGCTGATATGGGCTATATCCCTCGTATCATTCGCGTCCCAAGTTGGTAGACAAAGGACCACTGGAAAGAATCTATATTTTACAATAAACTCCCTATGGCACATAAAAAGGCGGGTGGTTCTACCCGGCTGGGACGAGATTCAAATCCACAGTACCTTGGTACAAAAGTTGCTGATGGACAAACCGTGAAAACGGGAATGATCATCGTTCGCCAGCGAGGAACAAAGATTCACCCAGGAAAAAATGTAAAACGCGGTAAGGATGACACCTTATATGCAATGACAAAAGGTGTTGTAAAGTTTCAAAAGAAAAAGCGAGTACGCTTTGACAGAACCTTAAAGACATCTACTTACGTTCACGTTTTACCAGAATAAAAAAAAACCCGGTTTCTACCGGGTTTTTTTTATTCTGAACTATTTTTCTCCAACCATTTTCTTGCCTTATCTATATCATGTTGAATTTTTTTCTTTAAAGAAGGTACATCTGTAAACCGTTCTATTTCGCTTATTTTGTCAAAGACATCAATCTCAATTACTTGTGAATAAAAATCTTCACCAAGGTAATCAAGAAGATGTACTTCAGCTTTTTGCATCTCCTTTTGTACTACGAGTAAACCGTTATATTGTCCCCCTTTCAAAAGAATGTGAGAAACATACACTCCAGAGACCAATGTGCATTCAAAAAAATCTATATCTATATTTGCTGTAGGGTAGCCAACGGTCCTCCCAATCTTATCTCCGTGAATCACCTCTGAGGTTAATTTCATAATTTTTCTTTGAGAACTTCGAGTCCCTTTTTCAATCCCATATCAACAAAATCATCCCGGGTCTCCCCTTTTCCTTCTTCCACCCCAGGTTTTTCTACAAACATCTTTTCTACTTCAACATCTGGTTTTAAACCTTCCCCATTGATAGCACGATCTGCCGGTGTATACCAAAGCGCAACAGTAAGTTTTACTGCTGATCCATCATCTAAAATTTCAAAATCTTGCACTGATCCCTTTCCATATGTCTTTTTTCCTACTAGTTTTGCAATTTGATAATCTTGTAACGCTCCTGCTACAATTTCTGATCCAGAGGCTGTGCCTTCGTCTACCAAAATTACGGTTGGAATACCAGTGAGTTTATGACTCCCACTACTTCTATACACTTTTGCTTCTCCATCTTTAAATTTTTCTTTAAGTACTTCTCCATCGGGGATCCATTCACTGGCAACAACAATGGCAGCATCAAGATATCCACCCGGGTTACTTCTCATATCAAGTACAATCCCCTGAGGATTTTTCTTTTCAATTTCTAAAACCTTTTCATTAAACTGTTTTACTGTATTCCCATTAAAATAGGCAATTTTCAAAAGCGCTATATTCCCGTCCAGAAAATCCAATGTAACGGTAGGCACATCAATATCCGCACGAATTACTGTAATATCTTTCGTAACCGCTCCATCATTTCTTGATACCCCCAAAACGACCTTCGTTCCTTTTTCTCCTCGAATTTTTTCTACTGCCTCGCCCACAGTCAATCCATATGTTTCCTTTCCATCTATGGTAAGGATAGTATCGCCCGTACGAATTCCCGCTTTTTCAGAAGGTGACCCCGCAAGTGGTGCAATTACTACGAGTCTGTCCTCCTTTTCACCAATCTCTGCGCCAATGCCACTGAACTTTCCTGAAAGATCCTCTGCAAACTGTTTTGCTTGTTCTGGTGGAAAAAATACAGAATGTTGATCCCCAATACCCGCTACAAGCCCCTGCATCGCCCCATAAAAAAGTTTTACATCATCCACCGGTTGAATAACATACTTTTCATGAATTTCATCCCAAAGTTTCCAAAATTGATCAAAACTTACTTTATCTGACCGTGTCTTACTATAGAGATCCATTACTTTTGTAATTTCCACTTCTCCATCTTCATTTAAAACAGATTTTTTTATACTGAACGTAGTACCAGAAAAAAACCCAAGAAAAAAGATGACCAAAAAAAGCAGACCGAAAAGAAACCTTCTTTGAATGTGTTTGTTTTTGAACATAACTCTTAGTTTACCTGTTCTATATCTACACCTATATCGTGAAGACGAGAAACAATATTTTCATAACCGCGCTCAATGGGATAACAATTGCGCAAAAGAGATTTCCCTTTTGCAGCAATCATAGCAATAAGCACCGCAACCGCCGGACGAATAGCCGGAGGACACATCAATTCCGCTCCCATCATTTTTGACTTCCCCTCTACAAAAAGTCTATGTGGATCTATCAGATAAATTTCTGCACCAAGTTTTTGTAATTCTAAACCATAGATGGCACGATTTTCATAAACCCAATCATGAACCAAAGTTCTCCCTTTTGCTTGAGTGAGGATAGGAATAAAAAAAGGAAGGTTATCTATATTAAGACCTGGAAATGGCTGACAAGATATTTTATCTGGAAGTGCCACTAACTGACTTTTCTTCAAAGTTATATCAGCAATTCTAAAATTTCCGTTTTTTGATTTTCTTTCTTTTGATAAATGAAATTTCTGCCCCATTATTTTTATCTTTTCCAACTCCAACTCTAAAAAATCAAGCGGACAATTTTTTATGGTAATCTCAGAATTTGTTGTCACTCCCAACGCAACAAAAGCAAACGCTTCAATAGGATCAGGCATGATATTATATTCTGTTTTTTTCAATTTTTTTACACCATCAATTTGAAGTGTTGTTGTTCCAATACCCGAAATTTTTGCTCCTGCAGAAATGAGAAAATGACAAAGATCCTGAACCATATAATTTGCAGATGCAAATTTAATAGTTGTTCTCCCAGGTGTGAGAACCGCAGCCATAATCGCATTTTCTGTTGGCGTATCTCCCGCTTCATACATGATCACAGTACCAGCACGCTGTCTTTTGTTTTTTACTTCGTAGTAGCCTGGTTTTGAGGCTACCTCAACACCAAATTTTTCCAACGCAAACAGGTGTGGCTTCACCGTTCTTTTTCCAAGTTTACAACCACCAGACTTGTATAGCTTAAACTCTTTTACACGTGCTGATAATGCCCCCAAAAGCAGTAGAGATGCACGGGTATTGCGACATGCCCGTTTATCAATAGTTTCCATATGCAATTTCCCTGAGCAATTAAGTTGCAAAGTTTTTTTATCTTTCCATGAAAATTTCACTCCAATGCTTGCAAGGAGTTCTAAGATTCGCTCAACCTCTTGAATTCGTGGCATATCTCTGAGAACCACCACACCTTGGACCATAGTTGCCGCACACAAAAGCGCAACAGCAGAATTTTTGGCTGTATTTACAGTAATTGTACCCTTTAGAGGCTTTCCCCCCTGGATGATATATGATGACATAAATTGATTTTTGGTATAAATGTGATACTATTGTAGCGTATTTACCCCTTTTATTCAAATTTATGCATTATCCGGGAGTTTTTCTGACACGACCCATCCGAATCGCTATCATGCTCTGCCTTTTTCTGAGCTTTTTTATTCTTTCACCACTTATAATCCTCTATACCGCTGGATATACTTTTAACTTCTCAACTTTCCATATAGAACAGACCGGAGTCATAAGTATAGATGTTACACCAAATGATGCGAAGGTATACCTCAATAATATTTTTATTAATGCAAAACTTCCTATACGACTGGCAAATTATCTTCCTGGAGTTTATCATCTCCGTATACAAAAAGAGGGTTATCACGACTGGGTACAAGATATTAGTGTTGAAACCAAAAAAACTACATATATAAAAGACATTTCTTTATACAAGGAAGCAACTCCCGAAAAGATTCTTTCTTCTTCAACCGGAACAAACATATCCTTTTCTTCAGATGGTCATTTTGTTGCCATGCTCCAAAACGATTCTGAAGGGCAATCTATTTCTTTGAAAAATCTTTTGGATAATACTGAAACAAATATATTTCATACTACGAGTTCCATTTCACCACAAATTTTTTGGTCACCACACACAAACCTGCTTTTAGTAGTTTCACAAAACGGCGATGCCCAGGATCTTGTTTTTTACAATCCTACCAATCGAGTCACCTTTAAAACAGAAGTAGTTTCTCCAACTTTAAGTTTTCAATGGGATAAGAAAAATTTGAATCGTATTTATGTTCAGGAGGGCACAAATATCAATGCCATAGACTTTGGGAAGTCCCCCCATTTGCTTATAGCACATACCAATTCTCCAATTTGGTACGTAGATTCAAACCAAAGACTCTGGACGCAATCTGCCTCTTCCAACGAAACAATCTTACTCATTGATACTTTCAAACAAACTACCTCATTCCACCTTCCACAGAATATAGATAAAATAATAGATGCAAATGAAAATTTTCTTCTAGGAACATATCGTGGAAAAGCTCTGGTATTTTCTCAAAAAAATTCTGCTTATGCCCTCAACAAAAGTTTTGACTTTACTCGTTATTTCTATTCGGCAGCACAATCACGATATGTTTTCTGGTCTGCTTGGGAAATATACTCTATCGATGAGGCGGGAAAAATAGATCTTCTCAATCGTAGTGGAGAAAGCATAGATGATGTATTTCTCCTCCAGGAAAGCAATTCTTTTCTCATTAAAAATCGCCACTCGCTCATTGCCTTCAATCCCGGTTACAACACACAACAGGAGCTTCTCTCCAATGACAATATGGAAAAAGTAGCACTTGATGAAAAAAATCATTTGATTTTATTTTCTTATTCTGGCGATATCTACAAACTTTCTTTTTAAAAACGAAAAAGACATCCCTTTTAGAGATGTCTTTTTTATTTTTACTACCACCAGATAAAGAGTTTGACAACTACTACATAATAGGCCCACATTAAGGGATTTCCCACATATAGAAGAAGTGGGTTACGCATTTCATCTTCTTGAAAGTAGACTCCCGTACCTGCATTTTTCAGTAAACTTCTATCACTTATTTTTCTGTTTTTTTGGATTTCAGTTCTTTTTTTAAGCCAAATATTCCAATTCTCTTTTTTTAGAAAGTACTGATATACCTCCACACGCTTATCAAACCAACCTCCTCGCAATGAAAAGATGATAAGCCCAACCTCAAATACAAAAAGCATGGGAAGAAGAAATATAATAGTAGGCCACTTATAAAAGAGTAAAATGAGCACATATCTATTTCTCTCTATCCAAAAATACTTTTCGATACTTTTTTTGAATTGATACTTATGAAAAAATTCTGAATCGCGTATCATTACCGTCTTATACCCTTGCATCTGTAATCGAAGAGAATAATCCGTATCTTCATGGTACATAAAGTAGTCATCATCCCAAAAACCATACTGTTTTAGGAGATCCGTTCTCATCATCACCGCAGCTCCACTGATATATCCAACTTTTTTTATTTTTGGAAGATGTACTTCTTCTTTTGTTTTTTTATAATCATCACAGTAACCTATCATAAGGTAGTGAAGCACATTCCCAGAGGTATTAATTTTATTGGTTTCTGGATGTAGCATAACCAATGACTGCGCAGCCCCAATCATTTTGTCATTCTCCATTGCTGTTACTAACTCCTGGATACAGCTGGCTCCCATATATGCATCCGCATTATGCAAAAAAACATACTGATACCCATGATCCATTGCCCATTGCATACCAAGGTTATTTCCTCCTGAAAAACCAAGGTTTTCCGTCTGTTCTAGAATAGTTACATGAGGAAGACGCTCTTTATGTTTTTCTATCTGTTCACGAATGTGACTGCACGCAGATGTATTTCCCTCTTTAAAGTGATTATAAACAATAAGAAACTCTAAAGCGTCTTTATCATACGTTT
Organism: Candidatus Magasanikbacteria bacterium CG11_big_fil_rev_8_21_14_0_20_39_34; assembly: GCA_002787355.1. Lineage (GTDB taxonomy): Bacteria > Patescibacteriota > Patescibacteriia > Magasanikbacterales > UBA922 > 1-14-0-20-39-34. Next base: position 135,321 of record PCWN01000007.1, on the reverse strand, counting down.
GTGCTTCTACCCCCATTATAACATCATCCATATAAAGAAATGGCTCCTGGTCCCATACCAAATACATGATAACCACCTTTGGGAGAATTGAATTGTTGTGTACTGTCTCTATCATAGTGAAGAACTAAAATGAAATTTGCTATTTGAGCTTTGATTGGTAGTACTTATGATTACCACGCCATTTCCAAAAATATTTTATCCAACTTCTTAAGTGTTGTCTTGCAAATTTATTTTTTAACATTGCTTTTATAACACCCGGAACATCTGCAGAGGCACGTCTATGGATATGTTCTATTGTTACTTCATGAAAATAATATACCGGCCAATTATGCTCCCAGAGCCTTCTGCACCAGTCACTGTCTTCTGCATACATCCAAAACCTATCATCAAATCCCCCAACTTCATCTATTACTTTTTTTCGTGTAAACATGGCAGATCCCATGATCCAATCAACCGGGATAGTGGCATTGTGTTCAAAATCTTTCATCAAAAAATGATCCGCAATTTTTTTCCCATTCCCGGATCTTCCAAGCTTTGTTCTGCTATAGAGTGGTTGCAAAAATGTTGGAAACCGATAACAAGAATACTGTATATTTCCATCCGGATATATAATTCTTGGCCCAATCATACCAATATTCTCATTCTCCTCCATAAACGCATACATCTTTTTGAGCATATGCTGTCCTGCTTTAAAATGCGTATCTGGATTGAGAATAAAATAATATTTTCCCTCTACAGCACTCATAGCCTTGTTATGAGATTTTCCAAATCCTTCATTTTTTTCCTGACGAATCAAACGCACAAAAGCAAAGCTGTCTTTGAACTGCTCGTTGAGCATGGGTTCTATATCTTCTGTAGAGTTATTATCTACAATTACAATAGCAACTTTAAGGTTGTCATCCTTGGTATCCACCCACAAAGAAGTAAGGCATCCCTTTATAAGTTCCTTCTCATTGGTATTTACCATTGTAACTACAATATCAAACTGCATAGGATTAAAACCATCTTCTTAGTCCTTTCCAATAAAGTTTCCTATCTTCTACAATTTGCCGACGCGCAGATCTTGTATACTTCCAGTCTTTTACAATTTCTCGTACACTTTTCCACAAAATGACGGGGTGAATGAACAACATATACGCAAATTTTTTTAGTTCAAACCAAACAATCCAAGGAAAATCCCAAAAAAAATTTTGCCAATATTCATTTTTATACAGTGTACGAAGGTGATTTTTGTAGGAATGAAATTTTACATATTCGGATTGTTTTCCCTTATTCATTGCCGCCTTCAAATCGGATAAACCTTTTGGTGCTGCTGCCGTTCTATCGTGGTAAGCAATGGAATCAAGGACAACATATGATGTATACCCAGCATTACGAAGTCTATATGCTAAATCTAAATCTTCTTTATAACTGTGATACGTAGGATCAAACAGATTATCACCCGGAAGAAGTATTGTATCTGCAACTTCCTTTCTGTACATAGCCAAAGCACCAGAAACTCCGAAAACTTCTAAAATTTGTTTATCTAAAATATTGCCTAACATAGGAGGCGTTTCTTCTCCTTTATCCCACAATTCTTGTGCAAACCATTCTACCGCACGACGATTTCTCAGTAAACGAATACCTATTGCATCCACTTGATTGGTAAACCCTTCCCGTGCCTGTTCTTCTACACTGTCCTTACTACTTTTTTCTACTTTTTCAAAATCCCAACGCATGAGTCTTGTAGAAACTGAAGCCGCCTTACTGTTACTTTCCAAAACATCTACCATTCGTGAGAGAACATCCGGAAGCAAGTACATGTCTGGGTTCAAAAGGAGTACAAAAGGAGTTTTTGCTTCTTTATACCCGCTGTTGTGTCCTGCTGCAAATCCTACATTTCCATTGCTTTTGATTATCTTGTATGGATTTCCCAATTCTTTTGCCTTTTCTTCTACCATTTTTATAATACTACTTCCTGCGTCGCTGTTATCTACAAGAAGCATTTCAAAATCTTGAAAAGTTTGCTTTTTTAGAGAATCAAAAAGATAGGCAATATATTTCATTTCCTTTTCATGAAATACCACCATGTTTATGGAAAGTTTTGGCATATCAAAGCAATGAGAAAAAATTATTTTTTTATTTTTTTAAGAAAAAAAGTATCGTAAATCCAGGCAAGAAATATACCAATGTATTTGAGAAACACAAGTGGCATCCACTTATACCACGGTTCCCACTTTTTAAAGTATTGAACCATAGATGTCGTAAACCACTTTTGCTTCTGAAGGGTTGGAAGGCGTTTGAATGTTTGACCTACATAATCCACACATTCAATCACTGGAGAATACATGACAGCATATCCTAACCTCTGCACCTCACGGCAGGTATCCACATCTTCAAACCAAATAAAATACCTTGGATCAAAAGCCCATCCTAGTGTATCAAGAATATCCTTACGAATCAACATAAACGAACCACGCACGGAGTCCACTTTCTGTTCTTTTTCTGGATCAAACCCCATATACATATATCTATCCAATATTTTTGGGAAAATATGTGGTAATTTTAGCAAAATTGCGGCTTGATCCCAAAATTCGGGGAAACGTCTGGGCTTTGCATTTTGTTGAAATTTTCCGTTTTGATCTACCAGTTTTGGACTCACAATCCCAACGTTATCGTGATTTCTTGCCCATTCAAGAATTTTTTCCAAACTTCCTGGATGAATCCTCATATCAGGATTTAGAAGAAGAATATATTCCCCTGTTGCCAGCTGGAGCGCAGCATTATTTGCAGCACCAAAACCCACATTTTTTCCATTTTCTACAATCTTTACTTGTGGGAACTCTTTTCGTATAGTTTCTACAGAGCCATCCGTTGATCCATTATCTGAAACAATGTATTCAAAAGAGATACCTTTTGTACCATCAAAAACAGACTGGAGTACTTCCAAAATACGTTCTTTATCATTGGTGCAGACAGTGATAATACTCAAATCCATTTTCATATATTTTATTTACCTGCCAAATATGCTTCTAATGCTTCTTGCCAAGTCCTTTGTTTTTGAAACTTTGTATTTTTGAGTGTTGAACATTGTGGTACCGGTGCCGGACGTGGAAAATCTGTATGGGGTACTTTATGAACTGGGATAGTAATCCCCTTTATCTCAAAAACTTTTTTACACCATTGATACCAACTGCATGATCCATCATTTGCGCCATGATATATCCCTGGTTCTTTTCCACTTTCCAAAAGATGTCGCGTAAATTTTGCAAGATCCGGTGCGTAGGTTGGTGATCCAAACTGATCCTCCACCACATTGAGTTCAGTTTTTCCACCTTCTGTTGCCAAAAAAATCATGGTATCAACAAAACTTCGCTTGGAATGTTCACTTATACCTGGTTTCCCAAATAATCTGGATAAACGAATAATAAAATACTCTCCACCGGCATTTTCTACTTCTTGTTCGCCAAGTCTTTTAATATACCCATAACGACTGAGTGGATGCGGAATATCGTCTTCCTGATATCCAGATGTATTTTCTCCATCAAAAACATAATCCGTTGAATAGTGGACAAATGGAATAGAAAGTTCTTTTGCAATCTTTGCCAATTCCCCCGGGGCATGACCATTCACTTGTTTGGCAACTTCGTAAACTTCCTCATCTTCCTCTATGGCATCCACGGCATTTATTGCAACGGCATTGATGATAATATCTGGTTGAACCCCCTGAATCTTTTCTTTTGCATCACCCATATGAGCCAGATCCAAATCTTCCTTGTCCCAGGCAATGACGGTAGCATCCCCTGAAAACTCCTCTACTAGAGCTCCCCCAAGTGTCCCCTTTGCACCTAAAATAAGAATTTTTTTCATAAACCCACAAAATATATATCTTAGCTTTTTCCCTTATTCTATCTTCTTTTCCTTTTTTTTGCAAACAAAAAATTATCTATATATACAGGTAATCCAGTTGTATAATACTTTTGAATATCCTTCACTTTGTCATTACAAGGAGTCCGCCACGACGACGCGGCAATCTCCTTGTTAGGAAGAGGAAATTCCATAATTGGCGTATATTCAGGTGGGTGGATTGCCACGCTGTATACTCAGCTCGCAATGACAATGAATTTATCCAAAAATAAAAAAACACCTGAAGCTATATGGCATACATACAAACTCAGGTGTTTTTTGCGGCCAATGTGGGTGCTGGCCGCCGAAGGTAAGGTCGTAGGTGGGGGGTGAATCAGGCGGCGACGAGTGCCTGCAGGTGCCCCATGAGGGCCAGCAAACGATCTCGCTGGTTGTGAGCTCCGAGCTCCTCGTCGAGGACCACCCCAGCCATGGCCCCCAGATCGGAGGCCATTCGCCGGATGAAGTACTCGAGACGACCCGCTGAGTCCTTGGAACCGTTCTCGATCATCCGCCGGATAATCTGGAAGTACATGAAGGGATCCCAAGCCTTCACGCCGGCCTCGAAGAGGCCGACGACAGGCTTCCTGTAGGCCTCCCACCAGTCGTCGCCTCGGTTCGCCTCGGGGACCTGCTCCAGCAACTCGACCGACCGCTCGTTGAGTGACTCCTGGCGATCGAGATCCACGCCGTTCCACGCCGCGAGGCAGGAAGCGGCGTTGTGCAGAGCGAGCGCTCGGGTGATCGTGGGGAGGTTCTCATCCCCCCCGATCCGGATGAGACGCTCCGCGCACGCGCGGAACATCTCGATGCTCTCCTCACCGAGGTTGACGCCTCCCTGGATCTGCCGGCATCGGGCGGCTTCCTTGTAGCCGCCCTCACCGACGATCTCGGAAACGACAGCCCGGAGGGAGTTGTTGCTGGCCCACTCCAGCAGTCCCTCCGCGGCCAGTCGCGTCGCGAGTTCCTCAACCGAATTCACCTCCCCCTCGATCACGAGGAGGCGAGTGAGCGCCGAGCGCTCACTCCAAGGCTTGATTCGCATCATGCCCCCATTTTCCTGTGTGCCAACGGCACGGATACACGGACCACCACTGGGTCCAGGGAAAAACAACCTTTGTTGCTTTTCTCTGAACCCAAAAACAAAAATGGCAAGCACCAAACTTTACCATTTTCCTCATCTTTTGTCAAGATCGTTTATTCCCCCAAAATTCTTCCATCATCTCCCAATACCTTGATACAGCTCATGGGACATCCTCTTGCCGCATCAATATTTACCTCCATTTCAAAGTCTTCTATATCCAAAATTTCCATGTTTCCTTTTTGTGTAGAACGTATTAAATGCGCTTTGGCATCATCTTCTTTATCTATCTCAAAATAATGCTCTGCATACAGTGTACAAGAGCCACAACCAATACACTCTCCCTTATCATGCGTTACCTTTGGCATATTCTGTATTCCTTTTTTTGATCACAAACAGTTTATCACTTGATCGTACTTTTTTTTCTACCGGCATGGTAAAAATTTGCCCTTTTTTTGCGACCGTTACATCCCCTTCGTCTACGCGCAATGCTGTTACTTTTTGTCTGAGGACTCCCGTTGTCGGACCAATAATATATACTTCATCCTCCAAAGAAAGTTCCCCACTTTCCAAAGTAAACTCACCAATCTGTGGTTTTTCATAATAATGAAGTCCTTTTCCAAGATATATTTTTTCCTCACTGGCCTTGGATCCATACAACCCGCTCCATTCACCAAGCTGTTTGCCCATGTAGTATCCACCATGCCAAAATCCTCTGTTAAATACCGTTTCCAAATCATGCGTCCAAGACTCAATTTTTTCCGGAGTGTAGGTTCCTTCAAGATAGGCATTTGCAGCATCGCGATATGTCTTGGTTACCGTATGTACATAATCTGCAGGTCTCCCACGTCCTTCCAGCTTGAGTACCGTTACACCGGCATCCAAAATTTTATCAATAAAGCCAATGGTACATAAATCCTTTGGAGACATAACATATTTGTTATCCAAAACCAGTTCCTCTCCTGTTTCTTCATCTATCACCCGATAGGACCTTCTACAATTTTGTAAACATGCTCCACGATTTGCTGAAGAATTTTGTGTAGCCAAACTCATATAACACTTCCCAGAGATAGCAACACACAGTGCACCATGCGCAAAAATTTCAATTTCTACAAGATTCCCTTTCGGACCACAAATGTGTTCTTTTTCAATAGTCTCACAAATGCTTTTTATGTGTGTAAGAGGAAGCTCACGAGCAAGCACAATCACATCTGCAAATTTTGCAAAAAATTTTACTGCTTCAATATTGGAAACATTGGCCTGTGTAGAAATATGTACTTCTACCCCTACTTCATTTGCATAGGAGATAGCAGCAATATCACTTGCAATAATCGCAGTCACACCAACTTTTTTTACCTCATCAATAATTTTTTTCATGAGGACAATATCATGGTTATACAGTATGGTATTCAGTGTGAGATAGGTTTTACAATTTTTTTCTTCACAAAGACGAACAATTTCTGGCAGGTCAGAAATTTGAAAATTGTTGGCAGCATGGGCACGCATATTGAGCTGTTCTATACCAAAGTAGACAGAATTTGCTCCTGCAAAGAGTGCCGCCTGTAAAGACTCAAATGACCCCGCAGGGGCCATAATTTCAATTATTTTTTGACTCATATTATACCTCAACTTCACTTTCCGGGACCCCGGAAATTCCTCCTAAAAGATTATAGATATTTTCATATCCCTCATACTCCAAAAAATCACAGACTCTTCTGCTTCTCCCGCCACTTGCACAGTACACTATGTAGGCTGCTTTTTTGTCTGGAAGTCGCTCTTTAAAAAGATGATCAAAAAGTGAAAAAGGAATATGTTGTGCATCTTTTATATGGCCCGTTTGCCATTCATCTTTTTCACGAACATCTACAAAAAACACATCTTTGTGTATTCCCTCAAGTTCTCGCGCTTGATTGAAAGTAACATCAAATATCATATATATCTTCTCCTATGCCCCCATTTTTTCTTTTAAAATCTTTTGGTACTCATCATAGTCCTCACAATAGTCTGACCTATCAGGACTATAGTTTGTAGAAGAAAAAGCAAGCAAAATACAATCTTCACTCATGTCTTTAAATCCATGCCAAACATGATTTCCTACGTGGATACCGTCTCCCGGCCCCTTCATAGGAATATCTTCCTTACCATTTCCACGATCAATAATAGCAGTACAGGTTCCTTTTACCAAAGTAAAAAATTCATTTTCTACAAAATGACAGTGCTGACCGGTTCCTTTACAGTTTTGAATAAAGTATACCCTTTTAATTTCCCAATCTATATAATTCTTTACTTCACAAAAAGTATATAGCCCTTTTGGGTCATCTACTACTTTTAACTGTGTTTGCTCAAACTTTAGCATATATTTTTTTGTAAATAGAATTATTGATTTTCTTGTGCCAGTCTTGGGGTGGTTTTTGGTTCACGAACAACGTCTGACTTCCCGCTACTCTTTCGAGTTGGGGTGTGGTTTATATCATAGGCCTGTTCATGTTTTTTCCAAAGTGATTCAACCCAATCCTTGTTGGTCAAATACCAGTTTATGGTTTCTGCGAGTCCCATTTCAAATTTATCTCTGCCATATTTTGGTTTCCATCCCAAACTCTCCATTTTACTCGAATCAATGGCATAACGAAGATCATTTCCTGGACGATCTGCAACAAATTCAATCATATCATCTGGCTTATTCATCGCCTGCAAAACAAGTTTTGCAATATCCAAATTTGAACGTTCATTGTCTACTCCCACGTTATAGACTTCACCTGGAACTCCTTTATGAAGCATTAGATCAAGTGCCTCGCAATGATCCCGAACATAAATCCAATCACGGATATTTTTTCCAGTTCCATGAATGGTAATGGGCTTATTTTTTAATAAACGAAAGACTGAAATAGGAATAAGTTTTTCTGGAAATTGATATGGACCATAGTTATTTGAACAATGGGTTACAACAACCGGAATATTATGACAAACACTATAACTCCTGCACATAAGATCTCCACCGGCTTTTGCCGCAGCATAGGGCATGTTTGGCTCAATCGGAGTACTTTCCGTAAACCTTTTTCCATCATCCAAATCAAGAGATCCGTAAACTTCATCTGTGGACACATTTACAAATTTTTCTATTTGATATTTACGAACAATATTCAAAAGCATGAGAACCCCATATGTATTGGTCATTACAAAATCAGAACAATCTCCATGTATAGAACGGTCCACATGTGTCTCTGCAGCAAAGTTGATGATATGGGTAATTCGATGCATTTGCATCACTTCCTCCAAGCGAGCAGCATCACAAATATCTCCCTTTACAAAGGTATATCGAGAGCGATATTCTAAATTATTCTCAATATCCGAGAGGTTATCTAAATTCCCCGCATAGGTAAGCTTATCATAGTTTACCACTTCATAATGCGGATATTTTTCCAAAATATGATGGACAAAATTTGATCCGATAAACCCAGCACCTCCACAAACAAGTATTTTCATATGCAAAAAAAAACGTTAAATGAGCTTCATTAAGTTGAGGTTAATATACCATGGGAAAGAGAAAAAATCAAGGAACGAAAAAAGTGGATATATTCAAAAAAAGAGACCATTCCATTGATCCCCACTTGCACTTCCTGTCCTTTTCAACTATAATAAAATTATCTTAATTGAGCCAAATATGAACATTATCCAACGTTATTTTCAATGGATCCAAAAGGATAACCCAACGGGTTTTGTCGTAAACTACCCAGAACTCACCGAAGATGGTGAAACCTCCGTAAAGGGCATTTATATAGTAGGTGATCTCACAGGTATCCCCCTTCTTAAATTTGCTACCCAAAAGGCGGCAGATCTTATTCGTTCCCCTATTTTTGAGATGTGGAAAAAGAATAAGCAGATTTTCAATGAGATGGATGCAGACCACAAGATGCAAACATCAAAAAACTCAAAAAAAGATGAAAATACCTATGATTTAGTTATCGTAGGTGCCGGTCCGGCTGGAATTTCTGCAGGAATTGAAGCGAAAAAACGTGGATACAAATATATCATACTTGAAGCAACGGATAGACTCTTTAATACCATTGAGGACTTTCCAAAGGGAAAACCCATGTTTTATGAGCCAAAGGACATGGAAGAAACCAGTGAACTTACCATGCAGGGTTCCACCAAAGAAGATCTTCTCTCTCATCTGAAAACGATTGCACAAAAACATGATCTCAATATTGCCTTTAATGAAAAAGTAGAAGATATTGCCGTGTTGGGTCCAAATGGACATACTGTAAAAACACAATCCGGAGCAGAATACACATCCCAAAAAATTATTCTCTCCATTGGAAAGAGTGGAAACCATAGAAGACTCAATATAGAAGGAGAAAATCTTCCCCATGTGTATAATAAACTCTTTGATCCTGGTGAATTTAAAAATAAAAGAATTTTGGTTATCGGGGGTGGAGATAATGCTATGGAATCCGTCCAACTTTTGGAAAAATCCGGAAACCAAGTTACGCTCTCCTATCGGGGCGCAGCGCTTACCCGGCCAAAACCCGACAATATTCTTTTGATTCAAAAACTTGCAGAAGAAAAAAAGATTACAGTGTTACTGAACTCAAATGTACTGAAAATTACCGAATCTCAAGTAGATATGGATAATAACGGGAAAAAGGAAACACTTCCCTTTGATATTATATTTGTAATGATAGGAACACAACTTCCTTACGAGTTTTTTCAAAAAGTGGGAATTCGAATTGAAAATGCAAAAACCAAAATGACAAAATGGTGGATGGCATTTTCTCTTTCCTTTATGGGAATTGTCTACTTTGGAAAGAGTTCCGAGGCAATTTTTTCTTCCGACAGTGGAAGTTTTATTTCAGAACTTTTTTCCGGGTCTCTTGAAGCTATTATCTTCAAATGCATTGCATGGATATCTGTACTGGTTCTTTTTGTTTCGGGATTGGTGTGTGCCTATGATCTCATCGCAAACTGGAAAAGATATTTCGCCACCAAATGGTCCTACATAAAAAATACGTACTTTTTTCTTGTTCTGATTCTTTTCTTCTTTGCTTTTTTTGGCAGTAAGTACTTTCATTTTTATCTCGGAGGAAAAGACCCCTATTTCTGGTATAGTTTTTCCTATACGGTAACCATAGCACTTTTTGGGGCAAGGCGAATTGCCGTTGCAAAAAAGCGCTACGTGACACAACAAACCCTCCTCCTCTTTTTTATCCAAGCCATCCCGCTCTTTTTGATTCCAAACTTTCTCCTTCCCTGGATGGATGCCCATGGCCTTATCAATAGTTGGTGGAGGGATGTAGTATTTTTGGGTGGTGAATGGTGGCGGTTTGTTGGTTTTGTTTTGGCCTGGCCACTTTTTATTTGGAATGTTTTTACAGACAACCCAAGTATGTTCTGGCTTATCGTAAGCCTCATACAAACCTTTGTCATTATCCCCTTTATTGTCATACGTTGGGGAAAAGGTGCCTATTGTGGCTGGATATGCTCTTGTGGAGCTATGGCAGAAACTCTTGGAGACGAATACCGTACCCTCGCTTCCCATGGTCCACGTGCAAAAAAATGGGAAAATCTTGGACAAATCATCCTCTTTTCCATATTTGTTATTTCCATTCTCCACATTCTTGGTTGGAATCCTTCCCTCTCTCATTCACTTGAAGGAATCAACGCAATGCTTCTTTCAGGGTACAAAATCATCGTAGACACCTTCATTGCAGGAATTATTGGAGTTGGTTTGTACTTCTTTTTTGGTGGACGTGTTTGGTGTAGATTTGCATGTCCTCTTGCAGCATTGATGCATATCTACAACAAATTTTCTTCATGGCATATACTTTCTGATAAGAAAAAATGTATTAGCTGTGGCCTGTGTACAAAGAATTGTCATATGGGAATTGATGTTATGGCCTACGCTCAACAAGGAAATCCTCTGGACGATGTTGAGTGTGTAAACTGTAGTGCCTGTGTCAATGTATGTCCTACCGGAGTTCTCAGTTTTGGTAGATACAAAAAAATTTGGAAAAAATAAATAAAAGCCTATGAAAGAACAATCTTATGGAATAATCCCACTCTTCAAAAAAGCGGATCAAACCTATGAAGTTCTTGTCATACAACAAGCCAAAGAGCAATACTGGGGATTCCCCAAAGGACATGTAGAAGAAATAGATATACAAGCATCTGACCCAAAAAATCCTTTGGAGAGTATTGATCAAACGGCTATAGCTTGTGCCAAACGCGAGATGAAGGAGGAAGTAGATCTCGATGTTATGGTACTACCACATCCAACATTTACTGATACCTACACGTACTTTATAGAAAATCAAAAACGTGATAAAACGGTAATTTACTATATTGGTTTTGTTCAAAGCCAGAAAGTTACACTTCTGGAAAAAGAACTTTCCGATTTTGAATGGCTTTCTTTTTCTGATGCAAAAGAAAAACTCACCCATGAAGGAGCAAAAAGACTTTTGCAAGATGTAGAGAATTATATCTATGAAAGTTCTGACTAACCGAGAAAAAATTTTACGATCCTTTAGTATTATTGTAGGAGCTATTTTTTTGTTTGCAACTTGGAAGATATCTGAACTTCACAATCCTCTTGACCATACCATTTCTCTTGTGCAATACTTATCCATCATGTTTGCCTGCTACACAACCCTTTTATATATCTTTTTTGTCTTTTCTTCTCTTTCACAAAAAAAATTTTATACTTCTGAGAGTGAAACCAAACTCAAACATTTTCTCCACTTTCACACCGGTCGAAAAATATTTCAATCTCAACTTAACTTTTATTTTTTTCTGACTCTTACATTAAGTTTAGTGGCACAAGGAATATTTTTTCATATGCCAGCATATTTTAATGATTTTTTTCGCTATCTTTGGGATGGAAAAATTTTTATTCATGGAATAAACCCCTTCGCCTACTTCCCCTGGGCCATACATGATACTCCAGAGCTTCACAATCTGAGTCAGGTCTGGTATTGGGATATAATGTATTTTAAATGGACACACACCATTTATCCTCCATTTCTCCAATACATTTTTGCCATATCTAACCTAGTAAAGGAAGATAGTGCTTTTGTACTCAAATCCATTTTTTGGATATTTAATTCATTGAGCATTTACTTTGGAATAAAGCTCCTACAACATCTTAAACTCAATATACTCTTTATTGCTTTTTTAATCATAAATCCCCTTTTTCTCTTTGAGACCCTGAGTACCACACATACAGAATCCATCATCATTTTTTGTCTTCTTTCTACCCTTTATTTTTTCTTAAAAAAACGTTATTTCTTTGCTGGAATATTTTTTTCGGCTCTTATTCTCACAAAGTTTTTTCCCATAATACTCGCCCCATTTTTTTTCATTTATTTGTACAAAATGAAATATCCTTTAAAGAATTTTTTTGTGTTTTTTGGAACCACATTTTTTTCTCTTCTACTCATGTACTTTCCATTTTTTTTCCATATACAAACACCGCTCCTGTATGAATCTCTACGAAACTTTAGTAAGGAATGGATTCTCAGTCCTGGTATTTTTCAAATTCTTTTTTCATTTTTACAATTTTTGCATGTATCCGATCCATTTGTGTTAGCAAAAAAACTTTCCGCACTCTTGACCCTTCTGAGTATTATTTCTCTCTATGGCATTTTTTTCAGATCCAAAAAAATAGATGCCTCTTATCTTATTTTTATGAGTTCCCTATCATTTACCTTTCTGCTCCTCTTTTCATCCATTGTTGCCTCATGGTATGTACTGTGGATACTTGCCTTTATCCCTTTTGTCCGTAATCGCATCTTTGCACTTGCCCTCTCTTTCACTATTATATTTCAATATCTTTTGATTTACTTTGACAATATTGAACATTACACGTATAAATATATAGAGAATGGACAAATTTTTTCTCACCAAATTTTGGTGTGGATTCCCCCCATTCTCTTGAGTATCTACTGTTATTTTCGAAAAAAATGCATAACACTATGCAAAACACACTAAACAATGCTCTTGTTTTTTATTCTCGAATTCCAGATATACATTTGGAGGGAAAAACACGCATTGGAAAAATTATAGAAAACCAGACCATAGCAAACGAACTGGCACGTTCGCTTATTTTAGATATGTTAACCCTCTATGGTACATTCCCCCAACGAAATTATGATCTCATATTTTTCCATAAGGGACACCGTGGAAATTTTGTACCACCCAAAAACTGTAAAGTTGAAAAATTTATACCCCAGATTGAAGACACTCTTCCTATCAATATGCAGTTTATCCAAGAACAAATGCTCAACGACTATAAAAAAGTCATCATTGTGGGTTCAGATATTCCGCTCCTTCATCCCAAAAGGATTTGTAAGGCCTTTAAGAAGTTGGATCACTATGATATGGTCTTCAATCCAGTAGAAGATGGTGGCTATTGCCTCGTAGGTATGAAAGAGCCTCATGATATTTATTCATCCATCACTAACTGGAACTCACATACCGAAGGTTATCACTTATTCGAACAGACCCTTGAAATTATCAACTCCCTAGGACTCAAAATATATTCTTTGAAGAAAATATATGATATAGATTTACTTGAAGATGTTCAAAACCTTTGGAAGACGATCACATATAAGAATGAGTTGGAAAAGAAATATTCTTATCTTCCACTTACCTATATGCATCTTCTTAATAATGGAAAAATATATAAACTTTTTTAATTATGTTTTCTATTATTATCCCTACACACAATGAAGAAGAGAGTATCTATTATACGCTTCAAAATTTAGAAAAACTCGAGGGGGAATTTGAAGTTATTATTGTAGACAGTAATGTAGATTCATATACAAAAGAAAAAATATATACCTATTCTGGAAATATTATCCCCAAAATATTTGATGCCACATATCCCGGACGAGCAAACCAAATGAATATAGGGGCAAAAAATGCAAATGGAAAGATTCTTCTCTTTCTCCATGCAGATACTACACTTGAAAAAAATGCACTCAACGCCATATCAAAAAAAATACTCGAGGGCTATATTGGAGGGGCATTCACATTACACTTTCAGACATCAAAAATTATCTATTCCTTCATAAGTTTTTATTCAAACTGTAGAGCAAAACTTTTTCATATCTATCATGGCGACCAAACACAATTTATCAAAAAAGAAGTTTTTGATAAAATTGGAGGCTTTCCAGATATTCCACTCATGGAAGATGTTGTCCTCTCCAAAAAAATGAAAGCCTTTGGTCCTGTAGTCCAAATTTCTTCCCTAAGTACCACCTCTCCAAGACGTATTGAATCCTATGGAATTATAAAAAGTATCTTCCGATACTTTTATATAAAAATTCTTTTCTTTTTTCACACTTCTCCAGAAAAGTTAGCAAAGATATACAATCGTGCATAACTTTAGGAAAAACTTTTTGCATATTGAATAAAATCTTTCAAGATTTTTTCTGTTTCTTCATACGTATTTATCCGCACAAGCTGTGAGCGAAATTCCTTTATTCCTGGAATTTCCTTTCCAAGTTTATCTGTTTTTAAATACCAAGACAGGTGTTTACGGAATGTTACCACTCCCCGTTCCCCATACTGCACAATATGCCTACGAAGATGATCTAAAATAGTTTCTACACGTTCTTCCAATGGGATATTTTCGATGTCATTTATGTATTGATAAAAAAACCAAGGATTACCCAGTGCACCCCGTGCAATAAGTACACCATCTGCCTGTGTCTGTTCTAATACTTCAGAAACCTGTTTGGGTTTGTGAATATCTCCATTTGCCAAAAGTGGAACACTCGCAATTTCTTTTGCCTGCCGTATCCTCTCCCAATCACTTTTTCCACTGTAACCTTGTTTTTTTGTTCTTCCATGGATGGTGATAAGTTCTGCCCCCGCTTCTTCAATTTTTGGGATGAAGGTTTTGAAAGTATCTGGATCGTCCCATCCCAAACGAATTTTTACAGAAAGTGGAGTTTCTCCAATTTCCTTTTTTATTTCCCGTATAATTCTACAAGCTAGGTCTGCATCTTTCATGAGTGCCGCACCATTGAAATTACTGGTCAATTTATAGACAGGACAGCCCATATTGATATCGATTCCTTCAGGATTTGCATGTTGCATAACAACTGCAGCGGCTTGTGCCATTACAGAAGGGTCCGCACCAAAAATTTGCTGTACAATAGGTCTTTCTTCCTCCACAAAATCTGTCATCCCCAATGTTTTTTCACTATTTCGAATAATAGCCTCACTTGAAACCATTTCCCGAAATACAATATCTGCTCCACCTATCTTCCGAACAATTTGACAGAATGAAGAATCTGTCATATCAGCCATAGGGGAAAGTGCCAAAATTTTTTTGTTTTTTGATAAGATATTTTCAATCCACATAGGAGTTTTTGATCCAAGAAAAGCCAGAATACCACTCTTTCCATCTATTGTCAATAAAAAAAGTCTCACCTATCGAGACTATTTTTATAAAAATACTCTATAATTAGCCAAATCTTACATCATCATCAAAAACATAGCCGGAATCAGTAATATATGGCTTCTTCTGTTCTGTGGGGTTGGTATCACCATTCTTTTGGGAAGATATGCTTTTTTCTCCTTCCCCATCAAACATATTTCCTCCCAAACCAATCTGCTCTAGAGGGAGTCCAGAGGGGGGTTCAGAACGTTTTGTTTCCGACTTCTGTATCAAAGGAGTTTTTACATGTGACATTGGAAAATGCCAAATAGTTGCCAATTCTTCAAGATTCAAAACATAAGGTTGTTTTCCACCCATATACATGTCCCTACTCTTATATGCACTCATGAGTATTCTTCTTCTGTAATTTTTTCTCTTTTCTGCAAAAAAATATCGAGTACTCGTGAGATACTTTGGAAGTAACATGTTTGAGTAAGGGTTGTTAAACTGATTTACGGCTCCCACCAAAGAATTTACACCTCGAGCTGGGTTGTACACTTCCTTGCGAGCAACATAAACTGCCCGAAGCTTTGTTTTAAAACCAATTTTACTAATTTTATCTTCCATAGCCTCCAATATTTTTTTCTTTCCTGGGGTCAAAAAAAGAATTTGGTTTGGAGGGCCATCGTCTCCCCCAGAAGATCCAGCAGACCCTCCGTCTACTCTTCCAAGAATTTGATCCCCTGCAGTTTCCAAAAACTTTAAGGGTCCTCCCAATACATCGCCAAGCGCACCGGATAGGAAACCTCCACTTGATTTTGATTTTTCTCCAATAACTTCCTTAATCTTTTTTATACATTTTGGTTTCCATGCACTCTCAGGAGTTGGCTCAATAATCATCTGATACCACATCTGTTCTCCCGGTCCAATACGACTAAAGCTTTCCAAAAACGTTCCCATAGGATCTTTTAAGACCGTATCTTTGGATATGCTATGTTCAAAATCATGGTATGAACGAATGGGAAAGGCATAATCCTGTGTGAGACCAAATTCTGTTGCCCACATATTATACGTATCATTGGGATATTGAGTTGGCATTTCTTGTGTGTAGTCTTCAATTTCTGTAATTTCCGCCTCCGGATATTGCGCATAAACGGCCGCCTCCACAACATCACGATAAATATCAAGAGTACGTATAATAAACTGAATATATCCTTCAATACTCACAATTTCAAAGCTATAGCTAAACTGTGTAAACCCTCTTCCAAAAACAGTGGCAATACTGGGCGGTTCCATGACAGAATAGATATGCGAAAAAAGCTGCTCGACGGCCTTTGGAGTCTGAATATTTATTGCCGGTATATCAATAGCAAGAAGCGTCCAATTCCAACCTTTGGTATAAAGTATAGACTTGTACGCACCCAGCAATAATAATCCTGCATGCAGCATGGCCCAAAAAAACACAAGCCACCCTCCCAATACAAAAATCTGCAAAATAGCTTCAATCGGGCTTTGAGTTACAAAAAGTAAAATCTGATCCATAGATTATTCCTCTACACCAAGGAGCTTGTATATTATAAAATATGTAATAATAAGAAAAAAAGCAGCCCACCACCATCCCAACATCCCGGATTTGTACCCAGCAAAAAATACCACAGCCAAAATAAGCATTCCTAAAAATGAAATAAAGTGACGAATAAAGCCCTCGGTCATATAGGATATTTTCTTAAAAATGAACGCCAAACGAAAAAAGACACTCTGTCTCTAGTATACCATAACAACAAAAAAACCGGAAGTTCCGGTTTTTTTTTGCTGTTTGTTTTTTTTATCTCTTCTGTGACCAATTCTGCCAAACTACTAGCAATGGACTTGCCAAAAAGATGGAAGAGTATGTACCAAGTAAAATACCTATAATCAGTGCTAAAGAGAAGTAATGAATAGAATCTCCTCCAAAAAGGAAAAGGGCTACCAATACTACCAATGTCGTCAATGACGTGTTGATAGAACGTACAAAGGTTTGATTAATACCTTTGTTGATATTTTCAATGAATTTATTTGAACCAAATCGAATCAAATTTTCACGGATTCTATCAAACACCACGATAGTATCATTTACAGAATACCCCAATATGGTAAGGAGTGCCACAATGAAAGGAATATCTACTTCAACATCAAAGTATTTTCCCAAGATAACAAATACTCCCATGGTTATAACCACATCATGTATAAGAGCAATGATTGCTGTCATACCATACTTCCAAGAAGATACTGGCTTTGATACTCTTCGAAATGCGTATGCCACATACAAAATGATAACTACCATGACAATAATGACTGCCTTTACCGCACGTGTTCGAAGATGAGAACTAATAGCTGGACCAATAGTCTCAACTCGCTCTTCGGTGATTTTATTCTTGGTTACCAAGTCCTCAGGTGAAATAAAGTTTCCATCTTTATCCTTTACCAAAGTTTGTTCCTCACCTTCTTTATTGGTTAAAACAACACCAGAATATCCTTCTTGCGTCAATTGTTCCTCTGTTGGGACATCATTGCCCACTACTTCGAAAGCCTTCTGAAGATTCTCAAGAATCTGTTGGTGTTCTTCTTCACTTACGAAACGTGTTTTGAGGATCATTCCCATTTCATTGGTTGGCTGAACAACAACGTTCCCCAGATCTATACTTTGCAAAGCATCTTGAACTTCTGTAATAGTTGGTCTGTGTTCCGCGAAGGTTACCTCAATTAGTGAACCCCCGGTAAAATCCATTCCTGGTTTAAGTCCTACAAACAAGAGAAGTGCAACACTTACTACAAAAAAAGCACCTGAAATCCAAAAAGGAATTTTTCTATTGTTGATTACATCTATCATACGTTTTTATTTTTTTTGCTACCTAAGAACAACCAATTTGCTTCTTCTTTAAACCAAGGGTTTATAAATCGCAAGAAGGTTTTTGTCACCGTAATGGCAGAAAACATACTTACTAATACTCCCAGTGAAAGAGTAATAGCAAAACCTTTTACGAAACTGGTTCCAAATCCCATAAGGATGAAACAAGTAAGCAAGGTTGAAACATTTCCATCGCGAATTGAGCTCCATGCACGAATAAATCCTTCTTCAATAGACGTTTTGAGTGTCTTTCCTTCATTGAGTTCTTCTTTAATTCTTTCAAAGATCAACACATTGGCGTCAACTGCCATACCAATAGACAGTACCAAACCTGCAATACCTGCCAATGTAAGAGTCACGCCAATAATCTTAAAGAGAGATAAAGTTAGTGCGATGTAAAGGAGTAGAGCAACCACTGATAACACTCCTGGAAGTCTGTAGTACAAAATCATAAACAACATCACAATAATCACAGCTATGACACCAGCCTTCAAACTCTTTGCCAAAGATTGTGCTCCAAGTGTTGCACCAATTGCCTGTTGTGAAATTAAATCAATTGGGACTGGCAATGCACCAGCATTCAATCTTTGTGAAAGAAGTTTTGCTTCTTGAATGTTAAAATTTCCACTAATGACGGCTTTTCCATCTCGGATTGGCTGATTCACTGTTGGAGTACTGATTGGCTGTCCGTCAAGATAAATTGCAACAGGTTTTCCTACATTTCGTTCTGTTATATCACGGAAAAGTTCTGTACCTTCTTTATCAAAGTTTAATGCAACCTCTGCTGCTCCTGTCTTTGGATCTGTTACTACTTCAGATCTATCAAGTTGTTTTCCAGAAAGATCCGTCTTCATCCATTGATCTTGTGGACCCAAAATATCGAATTCTGTTTCTTTTTTTACCAAAATTCTCCAAAGTTCATATTCTTTTGATGGAGCCTCTGATTCTTTGTAAATAATGTGGTATCCAAATTGAGTTTCTACCGGACCAATAATTTCTCCAACTTTTGCCTGCATAAGAGCTTCTTCAAATGCTGGAACCATCATCCCTTTGGTAACAGGAGGAAGTTTTCCGCCAATACTTGCAGATCCAGTATCTTCCGAGTTTTCTTTCGCAAGTTCAGCAAAGTTATCAGCATTTGCTTGTTTATAAAGCTCTTCTGCCTTTAGAAGTGCCTCATCCTTTGTATACTGTGGAGATTCACACCCTGCAGAACCAAGATAACAAATAAGGATATGACTTGCCTCTACCTCGTTTTCACCTTCACGCTCAGAACCACGCTTTAGGATATTGTATCCGTCTTCCCCATCATAAACAGTTTGACTGATATCCCCTTCCGCAGATGACGCTCCCCAGATGTAGTATTGAAAGTATAGAGAATTTTTTCCAACAAATCCCAGATAACCACCTTTTTCTTTTGTTGTACGATCTTCAGATGAAGCTCTTGCCACATCTTCAAAATTTTCACCATCCTGAATTTTTTTTAATAATGTTTCAGCTCTTTGTTTGGCATCTCCATTATATTCATCTATCTGCTTTTGTTCCTCTGCTGTCAACTCTCTTGGTGGAACGTTATTTGGTTCTTTGAATTCCAAAATTGGGGTCTCACCAATCATACCAATAGCCTCTTTGATATCCGTTACTCCCGGAAGTTCCACAATAATACGATAATCGCTTCCTACACGGTTGGTCTGAACATTTGGTTCACCAACACCAATACCAGTTACACGGCGCTCAATGACATCTCGAACACCTTCTACGGCTGCTGGTTGCTCAGATTCTGCTATATCTGAAGTATCTGCCTGATAGATAAGGTGTGCTCCTCCTTGGAGATCAAGTCCTAAGCGAAATGGGTTCTCACTCAACTGTGGAATCCCAATTCCTGTAGACTTAGAAATTTTTCCTGCCAGGGAATTATAATATGCAGGTGCATCATATGCTCCACAAATAACAAGAAGCAGTAACAATACTGCTGTCCCCCAACGAATTTTAGATCGAATCTTTGATTGTGAACGTTTTCTTAAATCTTTTGCCATACAAATTTTTCCATACAAATATATATTCTTTCCTACAAAAAACTGTGCCCCCATTCTACCCCATCTTCTCTTGTGGGTCAATAGTCCCTTCGGTGGATAGTTTTAGGAAGTTTTTTGCTTCCTTCTCTCCTTCTTACTCATTTTTTTCTTCTTTGCCTCAGCGGGTCCGGACTTGAGTACATTTTTTGCCGAATCACTGGTCTTTTGTGCCCCTTCAAGAACTAACTTATCGTCTGCCATGATACTTGGTGCCAACTCAATACCAATACTCAATTTAAAGAAACTGTACACAACCTCCTTTTGAATAGAGTCCTGTAGTGCATTAAACATATAAAATGCCTCTTTCTTGTATTCTACAAGAGGATCGCGTTGTCCATACCCACGAAGACCTATACTTTGTCTTAAATATTGAATGTCTACCAAGTAATCCACCCAAAGCGTATCCATAGCACGCAAGAGAATATCTTTCTCTACCTTTCTCATTATTTTTTTCGCTTCATCTTCTTGCTTTATGCTTGCTTGAATTTTTTGCCACATGCTTTCATACTCTTTGTGTGCTTTTTCCACCAGAAAGTTTACAATCCTGTCTCGTGCCTCAATATCATCCAACTTTCTTCCCTCATGTTCTCGCAAACCAAGTTCAAAGAGATGCGCTTTTTCTTCCGGAGAAAATGGAAAAATAGTACGCATAGTTTCAAAAATTTCTTGAATATTCCATTCCTCAGTTGTTTCACCGGAAAAATTTTCCTTTCCTTCACCATCTCTTTCTCCTCCATGGGTATGATACGAGACTACAAATTCAATTTCTGATTCAACCATTTCCATGATCATTTGCTTAGTTGAAGTATAACGGATTGCTTTTTCGGTATTTTCTTCTTTTTCTTCATCTAACTCAATCGATTCTTCAACAATTTCAGGTTGAAATTCTGCCTTTATGGACTGATCAAAAAGCTCAAGAGTTCTTCGTCTTTTTCTATAAATTGCAGTACGTTGACGATTTAAAATATCATCATACGAGAGAAGATGTTTTCTGATATCATAATTGTGTCCTTCTACCTTTTTCTGTGCTGTTTCAAGCATTTTGGTAATCACCTTTTGCTCAATTGGCATATCATCTGGAACATTCAACCGAGTCATCACGGTTTTGAGTCTGTCTCCACCAAATACACGCATGAGATCATCTTCCGTTGAAACAAAAAATTGTGTTTCACCCGGATCTCCCTGACGAGCAGAACGTCCACGAAGCTGATTATCAATTCTACGTGACTCATGTCTTTCCGTTCCCAAAACAAAGAGTCCACCGGCCTGTACCACCTTTTCATATTCTTCCTGATGAGGTCCTCCTAATTTAATATCTACACCACGACCCGCCATATTGGTTGCCAAGGTCACAGCACCCGGTCTTCCTGCTTCTGCAACAATTTCTCCTTCACGTTCATGATTTTTTGCATTCAAAGCCTGGTGTTCTATACCACTCATGCTCAAGTACTGACTCAAAAGTTCGTTGCGTTCTACAGAAATGGTACCAATCAAAATTGGTTGTCCCTTTTCCCTACATTCTTGAACTTTTTTCACTACGGCTTGAAATTTTGCTTCCTCTGTTTTGTAAATTCTATCATCCAAATCCTTTCGTGCATCCGGTCTATTGGTTGGAATAACGAGTACTTCCAAACCATAAATACTTCTTAATTCTTCTTCTTCCGTATCCGCAGTTCCTGTCATACCAGATAACTTTCCATACATGCGGAAAAGATTTTGGAAAGTAATGGTAGCAAGTGTCCTGCTTTCACGTTGAATTTCTACTCCTTCTTTGGCTTCTATAGCTTGGTGTAAACCTTCTGAATATCTTCTTCCCGGCATCTTTCTTCCGGTAAATTCATCAATAATAATAACTTCACCAGATTCAACCACATACTCTTTGTCACGCTTAAATAAAAGTTCTGCCTTGAGTGCCTGCTCAATGTGATGAACGGTACGTATACCCGCAGAAACATAAATATTTTCTACTCCTAACCATTTTTCAAATTTATTTATTCCTTCCTCAGTAAGTGTAGCACTTCGAAGTTTCTCATCTACATTGTAGTCTTCTGCAGCATCGAGTTGACGTACTAACTTTGCAAAATGGTAGTATTGCTCAGTAGCCTGTTCAGCAGGTGCTGAAATAATCAATGGAGTTCTTGCCTCATCAATCAAAATAGAATCTACTTCATCAATAATTGCATAATGCATTTCATGTCCCGGGCGCATAACCATTTGATCTATCACCTGGACCATGTTGTCACGAAGATAATCAAAACCAAATTCATTGTTTGTTCCGTAGGTAATATCACACCGATACGCTTCCTGTCGAGAAGCAGTACGCAGATAATCATATTGTACTTTGAAAGCACCATCTTCATCCCTTTCTTTATCTCCTTCAGATCCTTCTGCAAGAGATTCTCCTTTTATACTGGCATCATATACATATGTCTCTCTTTGGTTTTGAATAACACCAATGGATAATCCGAGAAAATCATAAATTTGTCCCATCCAAACGGCATCACGTCTTGCCAAATAGTCATTCACGGTAATTAAGTGTACTCCTTTTCCTTCAAGTGCATTGAGGTACACGGGAAGGGTGGCGGTCAATGTTTTTCCCTCTCCTGTTCTCATCTCAGCAATCTGACCACGATGCATGGTTATTCCACCAATCAACTGAACATCAAAATGACGCATTTTCAGCGTCCTCTTTGCAGCTTCACGTACTACAGCAAAAGCCTCATGAAGAATATCTTCAGTGGTTTCACCATCCTTTAGTCTTTCTTGAAATTTTGTGGTCTTTGCTTTCAGCTCAGAGTCAGAAAGCGTTTCAAACTGAGGTTCCAAAGCATTGATTCTCTCAACATCTTTTTCAAGTGCTCTCAACTTTCTTTTACTCGGATCCCCAAATATTTTTTCGTAAAAATGTTTTGTAGAAGCCATATAACGAGTTTCTCGATTCAAAACACAAAATTCCCATTCATAGAGTGCATTTCGTATTTCAAATACTCACGAATTATAACCCCCACAGTCTAACATTTTTTTGTCCTTTTGTCTAGCAGAAAAAAGAATCCGCCATGTTGAGGCGAATTCTTAATTTTTTGCTAGTCATTCTCCATTTGGTAGGCCTTTTGCTCTCGTATAATATCTTTATCCTTTGCCCGCATATGCCCCTTTAATTTTTCCAGTTCAATCTTTAAATGATCCTTTACTTTGTCTATGGCCTTGTACAAATCTTGCTCTGTTTTTTCAACGTATAAGTTCCCATGATTGGGTATCTGTAGGGTAGCATGTGCAAAAAATATATCTCCATTTTGGTGATGGTCACTGTTTTTACCAATGGTCACATCTGCTTTAATAATATTATCAAAAAATTTCGTAAGTGTTTCAAATTTTTCTTTTGTATAGGTATGCAACGCGTCTGTCATGTCTACACCAACAGCTTTGACATTTATAGTCATATATTATGGGTTAGGTATTAGATTAGAGATATCGCAAACCCAATTTTTTCAAAAAGACCCAATATTTCTAAACTAAGACCTACACGATTTGAATTTCTTCTTCAAGTTCTATCCCATAGGTATTGTACACCTTTTCCTTTACCATTTCAATGATTTTCAAAACATCATGAGAAGTCGCTCCTCCCAAGTTGATTATAAAATTTCCATGCTTCTCTGAAACCTGTGCCTGTCCCACTTGATACCCTTTACAACCTGCCTCTTGAACCAACCAACCAGCAGAAATCTTTCCCACAGACAAGAATTGTTGAACTTTTTCATTTTCTTTATCAAAATGCTCCAAAAGTTTTTTTCTGTTGTATGCTCCTTTTGGTACTGTTTCATTGAACTCAACATTTTTAAAGATACACCCAGTTGAGGCATACCCTTGTGGTTGTGTAGTATTTCTATATCGCAAAAACTCAAGCATTTTCTTTTTACCTTCAATATTTTCTCCTTTTTTGAGTTTTAACCAAACTTTCAAAATAATTCCTCCTTCACGTTTGAAAATACTGCTTCTATATTCAAAACCACAAGCATCATTATCATACTCATGTAAAGATCCATCTTTGTAGAGCAAAACTTTTTTTACATTATCTTTCATTTCACTCCCCATTGCACCAGCATTTCCTCGAACCGCACCGCCAATGGTTCCCGGTACTCCCACTCCCCATTCAAATCCAGTAAGTCCACCTTTCATACTCTGTTGTGCCACTTCTACAGTAACGGCCCCAGCACAGGCAATCATTTCATCTCCCTCTTGCTCAATGGTTTTATCCTTTACTTCTATGACAACTCCACGAAATCCCTCATCTCTTGCAAGCATGTTTGACCCACCTCCCAAAATGAAATACTCCTGTCCTTCACCATCCAAAAAAGCAAGTAACTCTTGCAACTTGTCTATTTTTTCAACCGTCACAAAAAAATCCGCGGGTCCTCCTATTTTAAAGGTCGTATGCTTGCAAAGTGGTTCTTGAATTTTTGCTTTCCCAAAATTTTTCAGTGTCTGATACATAGTGTAAGATTTGTCCTTCCTCACACGTCCATTATTGTAGAGTAAAGGCTTATCTAGTATACTTGACGTATCTATGCAGGAATTCCTTACATTTCTCAAAAAACATCCCGTTGTTTATGTGACCCGAGATATTGAGCGTGCTATGGGCCTCTCTTTTGATACTCCCGGGTACTTTATTATCTCAAATTCAACCCCTTTTGCCAAATTCATTTCACAAGGAAGGAAAAATATTCTTCTCATTGAATCTGAACACCTCCTCCCTACCTTTGATCTTTTACAAAGGGAAGAAACAGAAAGCTTTCTCAAAAATATTGCTTCAAACGGGCCCAATCCCTCTCTTTTAGTATTCAAACCAACTTCTCAAATTGAACGTATCTGCACACAAAATACATGGAAGCTCCTCAACCCTCTCGTCTCTTTGAGCTCTACTATTGAAGAAAAAATTTCACAAATTGACTGGCTTGGGCCTCTTGAATACCTTCTTCCGCCCCATTGTGTGGATACGCTTGAAAATCTTGATTTTGAAATCCCCTTTATTTTGCAGTTTAATACTTCTCACACTGGAACGGGGACACAATGTATCTCTGACATCAAGCAGCTCAATGCACTCAAACAAACCTTCCCGAAGCGTCCCGTACGTGCTCTCAAGTATATTTCTGGTCCAACATTTACCAGTAATAATGTGGTATCCAAAGAAAATATTTTTTTGGGAAATATCAGTTATCAAATCACCGGGATCTCTCCTTTTACCAATAATCCCTTTGCAACTATTGGAAATGATTTTGATTTTGCAAATCGCTTTTTAACGGATACCCAAAAACAAAAATTTTTTGATATTGCAAAAAAAGTGGGAGAAAAACTCCAACAAGATGGTTGGCTTGGAGCTTATGGAATTGACGTTATTGTAGATAAAGAAACACAAGAACTTTATCTCTTGGAGGTAAATGCACGCCAACCGGCATCCGTTCCTTTTGAATCTCTTTTACAAAAAGAAAAAACCTCTTTGGAAATGCCGCTCACAATTTTTGAAGCTCATCTCATGAGTCTTTTGGATTTTTCAATTCCATACCAATCAATCATTCCCCTGACTAAGGGAGCGCAAATCATTCTTCGTGATGCAGAAATTCATTTTGATGCACAAAAACTTTTATCTTGGAAAAATCAACTTGAATCCCTTGGATACACGGTTATTGATACTCCCAATACAGAAGACGGAACTGAACTCCTGCGTATCCGAACAAAACATGGATCCTTCATTTCACATGAGGAAAAATTAAATGATGAAGGAGAAAGAATTAAAAAAATATTTGAATAAATCATTTTCCATGAAACCTATTCCTTCTGAAACTACACAATCTCTCCATGAATCAACCCTGCGACTGATTGATCATTTTATGAATCTTCAAATAGATGGGAAAAAAATTCAATGCCCTTATTTTTTGAATAAGGCAACAAAGGTCCGAGCGGCACTCGGCGTGTTGATTGGGAAAGGAACACCCGAAGATATTGAAGAAGAAGCAAAAATTATATCTTTAAAACATCATCTTGACCTTGCCAGTATTCCACAAGAAAAACTCAAGGAGTTTTTAGTGGACAATAATCTTGGTATTGATTGTTCCGGACTTGCCTATCATATACTCCACCAAGAAGTACGGGCCACAAAGGCAAAACCTCTGAAGCTTTTTTACCCCCATGCAAAAAGCTTCTTCCGAAAAATTCTTGTTCGTCTACGACCGGCAGAAAACTGCAGCGTTGAAACACTGGTTTCAGACATGAACACCAAAGTTGTTCAGTTGTCTCAAGTCACCCCCGGAGATATGATTATCCTCCTTGGCACGGGGAAAGACCATGATCTCAACCATATCCTTGTTATCCATGCAATAGAATATAACCCACTCTCCCCTGTGATCATCCACTACACCCATGCACTGCAGTGGAAGAGGGATGGAAAATATGGTGGTGGTGTAAGAAAAGGACATATCGAGATAACAGACCACAATACGTCCCTTTTGGAGCAAACATGGACTGAAAACGAGAAAACAGGAGAAGAAAATGAAACCTTTTGGAGAGCAAAAACCGCACAAAGATGTGAGATACGAAGATTGCATGCACTTTGAGTTGAAAGATAGAAAACCTCGTCCAGACGAGGTTTTCTGCTCCAACCTTGTCAATACAGCAAATTTTTGATATAGTTTCTATGTTTTTTGCTAAAATTAGCTCTCATGTATATATTTTCTCCTCATGACTTTTCGTCATACATGAGAGAATTATTCCTAAACTATTCTTCCTTCTATGCTTATTTCAGACATGTCCGTAGACATCCTTCGCACCGCTATTCTCTTTGCGCTTGCCGCTACGCTTTCCGCATTTTTATGGGCGCCCTTACTTATAAAATTTCTCTACAAGTATAAAATTCAGAGACATCCCGAATATGATGCTACGCTTGCCATGGGTGCAAGAAGAACCAAATATGGCGTCCCTATCATGGGGGGCCTCCTTATCATTATCACGATCATTGTGATTACCCTTCTTTTCAACTGGGAAAGAAAATTCACTTGGATGCCTATTGCCGTTATGACCCTTGCTGCACTTCTTGGAGGACTCGATGACGTGATGAATAATCTTATTGGAAAAAAGAGACGCATACGAAAAATAAAACATGTTCTCAAACTTATCCGGGTACACAAAGATTGGAAACAACGCCTTTGGCTCACCCTTACTTTACCTTGGACTTTTTTTAAACGCACATCTCTCTGGCTTGGATCTCATCCGGGGAAAGGATTGCATGTGCATGAACGTTTAATCATGCAATTTTTAGCAGGAGGAATTGCTGCGTGGTGGATATATTTCAAACTTGGGGAACATTGGCGCCAAATTCATATTCCTTTTGATGGATTCCTCAATATTGGTTGGCTCATCATTCCGCTTATTATTTTCTTTGTTATGTTTACTGCAAATGCGGTAAACTTTGCAGATGGTATGGATGGACTGGCCGGGGGGGCGCTTATTATTACCTTTGCCGTATTGACCCTCCTCTCTTGGATGTATGGATACAACTCTATGGCATACCTCAATGCTACGGCAACCGGTGCATTGATTGCCTATACGTATTTCAATATTAAGCCAGCACGTTTTCAGATGGGAGATGTAGGATCACTGGGTATGGGAGCACTTCTGGCCATTAACACCATTGTTATAAATCAGATGCTCCTGCTCCCCTTTTTGGCCTTTATCTTCTATGTAGAAATTTTGTCCGTGATTATCCAAATTGGTGGACGATACCTTTTGGGAAGAAGAATTTTCAAAATGGCACCTCTGCACCACCACTTTGAATTGCGTGGATGGAGTGAAGAAAAAACAGTTATGCGATTCTGGATTCTCCATGCTGCATTTGTGATCTTGGGCCTCTGGATTGCACTGTATTAGTGATATGACGTATAAAAAATTTTTTAAAATATTTTTTCTTGCACTTCTTACATTCTATGGCTTATCTATTCTGGAAACAAACGGCTCTTGAGGATTTCTCTGACCATACTATTGAAAAGTATTATCATAATGGCTATGTTTTTACGCGGAAAGGAAAAGGAATGATGGATCAAACTCGAAGCGTTCGTATTGACCTGGAAGCTTTTGAACTCTCCAGTGAAAATAAACGTATACTTCGCAAAACGGAAGAATTTCAGATGAAACTGGAAGACCTTCCTTTTACAGAGTATCATTGGAGCATTGGAAAAATGGCAAAAGATTTTTATGATACCAAGTTTGGTGAAAAAACGTTTAGTGCTAATAAAGTTAAAGAACTTTTTACCAATCCTGAACAAAACAATTTTAATTGTGTCTTTGTATACTCCATTGCAGCATCAAATGTAGGCTATTGTATTGCCCGAAAAACCAAAAATATCCTCCACTACTCCTATCCATTCTATAACCTTTCCGATGAAATGAATCCCAATACTGGAATGGGTATGATGGTACGTGCCCTCACCTATGCCAAGGAGCAAGGCAAAAAATATTTTTATCTTGGGAGTGCACAACGCCCCGGGGACATATACAAAATGCAATTTAAAGGTTTTGAATGGTTTGATGGAAACACATGGCAAACTGACCTTACTCAATTGAAAAATATTCTCAAATAGATTTTGTTATGCGTACACAAATAGAAAGCGGACGCGACGCTCGAATGCTAACCGAAGAAATACTTCAGCATGCCAAAGTCCTTTCTCCGCAAGAAGCTTTAGCATTTGCAGAAAAATATTTTCCCGATACTGAAGATGAATCCTTATTACATCAGACACGTGCTGTATCTCTATTTTCTGGTGAAAAGAATGTGCTCCTTACCTACGGAAATAAATTACTTTTGTTTTCAATATTAGAGTTAGAGCAGATGATAGAAGTATCGACAATGATATCAAGTAACAGTAGCATGGAAAAAAAGGATAACGATACAACTGAAATCTATAGAGCTCTTGCAAAATACCTTCAAAATCTTGCTAATGTGAGTCAAAAACCTGTAGAATATATTCTTCAAACTTCCCATGAAAAACTTATTCTCTGGGCAAAAGGAAAAGGTATGCAAATCTTTCATTGGGATAGTATATACGAGCCAAAAGAACAAGATGATGAACTCATAGCTAAAAAGCGTTTCACTCCAAAAATCGTATGAAGCACATTCATTTTATAGGTATCTGCGGAGTCGCCATGAGTGCACTTGCAACGGCTTTTCATAAACAAGGATACAAAGTTACCGGATCAGATAAAGGGTTTTATCCTCCTGTTTCTGATCATCTTAAAAATACTGGTATTCCCTATTACCCGGGATGGCATGTTGAAAAAATGACGGAAGATGGAGATCCGGATCTTGTGATTGTAGGAAATGTTGCCAGCTCAGACAATCCAGAATGGATGTATGTACAAATAAAGGGTATCCGCTACCTTTCCTACCCGGAAGCACTCTCAGAATTTTTTATCAAGGATACCTCTATTGTGGTTTCTGGAACATATGGAAAGACATCTACTTCTGCACTTTTATCTTGGACGTTGCAAAAACTTGGGGCAGATCCAAGCTATATGTTTGGAGGTCTGGTAGATACACTTGATTCAGCATACATTGGAAAATCGAACCTTTCTGTTATGGAAGGAGATGAATACAAAAGTGCTCGTTGGGATGAGAAAGCTAAGTTTTTTCACTACAAACCTACCCACTTGGTTCTCACTGCCCTTGAGTGGGATCATGCAGATATATATAAAACAGAACAAGCATATTTTGAGGCTTTTGAGCAACTTATCACACTTCTTCCAGAAGAAGGATCACTTGTATATAATGCAGATGACCCGAATGTAGAGAGACTTTCCAAAAATTTTTCTGGCGTAAAAGTTTCCTATGGATCAAAAAATGCGGACTATACCTACACCAATCTCCAAGCAGAAAAAAGTGGACTCACTTTTTCTATTGTACACAAAAACTTTACGCAAAAAATATCACTCCCCTTGCTTGGTGAGTATATGGCTCCCAATATAACGGCATGTTTTGCTCTTTGCAACAGACAAGGATTTGAACCAGAATCTATTACGCATGCCATACAAAATTTTCCAGGGATAAAAAGAAGACTGGAAAAAAGATATGTGGGAGATATTACCATCATAGATGATATTGCTCATTCTCCAGCAAAGGCAAGAAATACACTTCAGACACTTCGCAATATTTGTAACGGAAAAATTTTTGCAGTCTTTGAACCAAATACTGGTAACCGACAAGTAGAGTCTATAAACTCATATACTAATGCCTTTGGAGAAGCAGATGAAGTCATCATTCCCAAACTTACCAAAATTAAGATTGATAAAACGGCCTCTGCTCCACCTATGAATGAAAAGAAACTTACAGAAGTGATTTCTCATTCGCATAATAATGTTATTTGTATTGATAATGATCAACTTTTAATTGATCACCTCTTTTCAAAAGCAGAAAAAGATGATACTATAGTCTTTTTGGGATCACATGGATTCCGTGGAATGATTGAAGAACTTATAAAAAAATATGATTGAAGACATACAAAAAGGAATTGCTCTTGATATTGATGATACTCTTTCCATTACACACGTAAGCTGGTACCAAGGTCTCATGGATACTTTTGGAAACCCCGAAAATTTAACAATACAGGAAATTGCAAAAAAGTACTCGCATTCGGATGCAGTTCCCTACTGGGAGAGTGAAGAGGTCATACAATGGAAGATTGCAAAGTATTACGATGTAGCAGGGTATAAGAACCTGCCTATCATTGAAAACGCCCATCACCTCGTTGAACGGATAAGCCAATTTTTGCCCATTTCTTGTTATCTTACGGCTAGACCTGAATCTACACGAGAAGTTACACAAGAGTGGTTACAAAAGCATGGCTTTCCAGAAATTCCCCTGATTATGAAACCAACGGAGCTTGGAAGATCCAATCATAATCCTTGGAAGGCTTCCATTCTGGCAGAATATGAAGATAGACTCTTGGGTATCATAGATGATAATCCGGGTCTCATTGCTTCTCTTCCACCAACATATGATGGAACCGTATTTCTCTATAGTCATCTGGACTATCCTCATGATACCACCATAAATGTGATTCCATGCAAGGATTGGGATTCGGTATATTTGGAAATCTTTCGCATGGCACGCCTCTTTGGAAAAATATAGATGAATAAAAAAAGAAAGGCAACGTCCTTTCTTTTTTTATGGTCTATTTTCCTTCGTCTGCAACCTCTACATCTACCACTCCATCATTGGTAGCAAGTACACACAGAGTTATACCACAGGTATTACATTCTATGATTTGTCCTTCTTTTATATGAGTGTAATCTGAGAGATCCACTTCATTTTTGCATTCAACGCAAATACATTTCATACACAATACTATAAGATTTAACGGTTTATAGAATACCAATTTCTCAATATTTTTTCAAGTCTTTCCTAGAATAAGAAATATTACAAAAATACGACTAGCCATACATCAATGTACCGGTAACAATCATAAATTCTAAAACTATCCATACCAAAGATATCACCACTAAAGGTTTTTCTTTATGAATAAGACCATATAAAACCCAAAATATAGCTACTATAATATAGGCCCCCCAAGAAACCGCAGAAACTCCCTCTGCATTTTTTTCCAACCATATTTTGGAAAGTTGCGGAAGGGTCATGATAGGACCAAAGAAACCCACAAAATAGATAGCTCGATCAATGAACTGTTTTGTAAATGAATTTTCTAAAAAGGATTCTTTTCTTTTTTGTTTCCTTTTAATATGATGATGAATCCCTACACTATGATTGGGCATATTGTATTTATTTGTAAAAAATGATAGTTTCAGTTATTTTTAAGTATTTGTGCCTGATATATCGTTGATATTGTCTGAAGTGTCCCCATGGTTATAAATAATATTTTGAAAGAACCATAACTCACAATATATCCACCAACAATTATGGCTAATCCCGTACAAATTTGTGCCATCCCTCCGGCAAGCCCCCAAAGAAATCCATCATACTCTTTATCACTATACTTCGCATATAAAGCATTCCACGTTGGAGTGGACATAGCAACAGCGACTCCCAATCCAGCCTGTACCACAAAAAGATGCCAAGGGACAGAAACAAGTAGATATCCAAACGTCATTATAGCATTTAATGCATACCCAATAACCATCACCTTTTCTTTATTATTATGCTTATCCGTTAACTTTCCAACAAGAATATAAAGACACCCAGCAAGGATAAGATATGTTGCCCATGCCCAAGAAATATCTAAAACATCTCCTCCAACTTTTTGGGTATATACCGCAAAAAGTGGACCCAAGAGACCTTCACCAAAAAACCAAATGTTTGCTCCCAAAAGGAGAATCTTAATATTTTTATTCATGTGAAGATTTATCTCATTTTACAAAATACTCCTTCTTAATGCTTCTGCTAATTTTTGCGGTTCATCTGTCCCGACCCGGTATCTTCGGCCATTCTTGAGAATAATTTCCACGGCATCAAATCCAGATACATTGTAGATCCACATATATGGCCACCACCATACTCGAACGCCATAGCCATAATACCAATGATTTTTTACTTCCTTCACAGAAGTAATCTCAGATAAAATAAAACTTTTTTTATAAAGGCCATAGCCAAACTGAATCTTTAAAAATTGTTGATCAATGGTCACACTCAGAGAAGTAAAAGAAAAAACAATACCAAAAACAACAAACATACCAATAAAAGTGAGAGGGTTAAAACCTGAAATTTTTATACTCCACAAAAAAAGAATACTTATTCCTGAAAGCATATATATCATGAGGTATCCAATTTGTTTATGTTGATAATGCATATATTTTGGTATAGAAATTATATTTCAGTCCATAGGATGGATAAAATTCTTATTTATAAGCTCAATCCATGTATTATCCGAATTTTTCCAAAAGAGAAGTGGATAGATTAAATAATCTTTTTCTTTCAAAAAAAATTTTCCCTCAAGATCCATAAAAAACGGATTTTCTTGATAGAGGACATCCCGTTTATCAATAGGCGCAAAAAATGTGTCATCTTCCTGAGAACCAACCTCGGTAAGCCGCTGTGGTGAGTCTGTAGAAAAAAGAACCTCCTCTTGAAAATTTTTGTTCCACACATATGTGTGTGTCACTTCCGCTCCATTCATAAGTTTCATAGAAATACTTGTTTCTGGAAAACATTCCGTTGCATTACACAGGCCCGAATCCCCAAGATAAATTCCAGGTATAGGCAAGCGCATGTCTTCTTTTTTATCTTTAGGTGTGTAGATACTCATGAGAATCAAAACAAAGCAAAAAAATAAAATTGCTAAACATATTTTCATAAGTGACCAAAATTTTTTGGCATGTTTCATAAAATATTTTTCTATTCCATCTCCATTGTATAGAATTTTCTTCTACTTGAAAAGACTTGTTTTAAAAGAAAAATTGACTTTTTTGTAAAAATCTGTAAAAATAGGCGCGGCCACGCATGATAAGGAGGAGACCCATGCACGGCACCGCGAGAACGACCACCGGGAACACGTGGAAGCAAACCGCCCAAGAGTACCCGCTCTCCGTGCGGGTGTTTGCTATCTTCTGCCACCTCATCCTGGGGACGGTGACCCTGGATGCAGGGCTCGGCCTCAACCTCATCCCCTGGTGGCCATCCGAGGAAGCTGCCAAGATCTGCGCCCTCATCATCACGGTGGTGATCATCTACTCCATCTACCGCTTCCTCTTCTCTCCTCCTCGGCGGCAGCCACGCCTCCGCTAGCCCCCTTCGCCGCGACCCGGATCCCCCACCTCTTCGGGTCGTCGCACAATCTCTCGGATGAGAGTTTTTTTATTTTATATAACCAGTCCGCTTTATAACATCATGAAGTCCACGAACCAAATTTTTCATACTATAACAATTATCTGCAGATACATACATCCAATCTCTATGCTCTCTCTCACTGTATACGATTTTAATTCGTTCTTGGAGACATAATTTGTATGTAAAAAATACAAGGTTAAACTCTGGGAACGAATATTCATATTTCCCCAAAAATTTCAGCTCTTCTGGTTCAGTCGTATATCCAGTTTCTTCTTTGATTTCACGGACAATACAACCAAGAGGAGTCTCACCAGAATCTATTTTTCCCGCAGGCAGTCCCCAAGTATTTCCATCAGGTTTTTCTGAATTTCTTAAAAGAATAATGAATTCTCCATCATATTCCATAAAACATCCTGCGGCATGGATAAGAGTTTTTTTCATACATTTATTTTTCAATAACCCATTCCCCTACTTTTGAATGATCAATAATGTGGTCTACATATTCTTTTGGCAAAAATTTTTCAAAACATTCTTGATCCTGTTCTTTCCATATACCATCCCAAAGGAAATCTTGAGGATTGCCATACAATTCTTTGTCTCTTTTTTTTCCTCGTTCCATTGCTTCATCAATTGGACAGTCTATCCAAAAGGTGAAAGAAAAGTATTTTCGCAAACTCGGTCTAAAAAGACCAACACCTTCTACCACGAGAATACCCTTAAAATGAATCTCAACCACATGAGTTTCTTCACTCTTATCCCAACCATACTCTCCATATTTTATATCTGACTCCCCCTGTTGTACCGGTATGAGTACTTCCTTTTCCATTCTCTCATAATCCATAATATCCCAAAGCTTATGTCCAAGATGAAGATTACTGGTACAAAAAGAATCTACACCCACAACCGGAGCATCTAATTTTTTTGCCAAATATTTTGCAAAAGTAGATTTTCCTGATCCGCCAAAACCAGACACGCCTATAATGAGTGGTTGCTTTAATTTTAATATATCTGCAATAAGTCTATCCATTTTTTCATCCATACAAATTTTACACGTTATCTTTTGTAAAAAAAGTAATTGGCAAACCTTCCGGATCAGAAATTTTAAACGAAGTGTCTCCCCATTCATTATGCCGAATAGAGAAAACTACATAACTTTGACCTTCAAATTTTTCCCAAAGTTTCCAAACATCTTTAACCTCAAAAGAAAGACTACACCCCTGTATGGGATAGTACCCCCCTTCCGGTGATAATAACTCCACAGTACAACTTCCGGTATCAAACATAACCCCTCTATCGTCTGAAGCGGTATTCCATTCTTCAATAATGGGAAACTGAAGAATCTCTCTGTAAAAATTTTTCACAAGGTCAAAATTTTTGGGATACATTTTAAAGCGAAATTCATGTACTTTTGTAAGTGTATTCCAATTTTTTTGCATAATTATTTTTCAGACTTATTTGAATCAATAAGCGCCTTTGCTCTTCCAATATATTTTTTTGCCTCTTCAATACCACCTGTTAAAATCGAATCTAAATTGTTATTAAATTCATCCACAAGCGCATCAAATTCTGCAACCGCAGTAGCGTCACTTCTCATCATTAATGCATCTACATTTCCGGGTCTTTCCGCTCTTGTTCTTCTATAATATTGCTCGTAATGCTCTAAAGGCTGTAATTCCCCAATTTCATCCCCCATATCATCTCGAAGTTCAAACCATAATTTTATATTATTCCACACATTATACGCATCTCTGGTTAACCTAGCACCGGCATCAAATTCATCCCGCTCAAATTCTGTTAAAGCCATCTCTAATGTTTGTCTTCTTTGTTCTTCACTATGCATATGGTTCTTCTGCTTATTTTTTTATATAATTAAGTGTACTTTTTTCGTTAATAGAGTATAACCCCCTCAAGTTTAAGCAAGTATAGTCCAGCCGATAAAATAATACAAATAAGCAAAAGTAATGGTATACGTTCATTTGCCAGTCTTAGCCTTCCAAATCTTGTAGTCATTTCCTCTACAAAGGAGTGCTCATAGTTTTTAGGATCCCACATAGAATATCCTCTCAAATATTGCATTAGTGTATCCAGTATACAGATGGAGTATATTTTATCTTTTCGTCTGAGCGTCCATAACATTCCCCAAAGATAAAAGAGCATGAAAAGCGAAAAACAATACCAAAAATGAAATTCAATCCTTTTTTCCCATACACTTGCAGGAATAAAAAAAGCGAGGGGAAAAAATAAAAAAACACAAACGTGTATTCCAAAAATAATGTTTACTAATATTTTTTTCATAGCGAATTCAGAATTTCTGAGGTGATATCAGTTCTTGAGTCAACAAAATTTCCTTTTATATCTCCACAAGAATTTACCCATATTTGTTCTGGTACAAATTTATAAATTCGTCTGGGTAATATACCTAAAAACTCTTCAGGTTTTTTTGGTTTTTTTTCTTTTCGAACATACAACAGTTTCAATGCTTTTATGATTTCTACCATATTTCTTTTCCCAAGTTGATATGCCGTTCCTCTCATATATACACCAAACCCAGTACTTTCAGGAACCGTAGAATCATAAATCACCACAAAAACATTTTTATTTTCTCGTATATTTCTTGAATGCTGATTTTCTTTCCAAGATGCCCAATAAAATTGATATTCTTTATCAAATGCAGAATATACGGGGGAGTTCCATGGTTGACCATCGCTATCACAGGTAGCAATAGTAATATAGATTATATCTTCTATTACTTTTTTTGCATTTTTTGTAAGATCAAAGTCCGCCATAGAAATAAAATTTAAGAAAAAATTTTTCCAATGTCTTTTTTGCAATTTATTTCCCCACAGTTACAAGTAAATGGGGCCGGATATTCTTCTTTTGAATAGTCTGATGTTATCTCTTCACCTTTTCTTATATCCCTTATAGCAATATCTGAGTTACCCTGTATCTGTGTATTTGGACTACAGGAGTGATTGATATACCTTTCCGGCTCTCCAATAATAATAAAGGCATCTTTTCCTACTTGAGAAACATATTTGGATTCCTCCTCACTCAAATTTTGTACCTGCTTGTGTGTTAATATTTTTTGTATTTTCCATTTCGTTACGGCCTCTCCTTTTTTAAAATTTTTGGCCGCAAAAACCCCAGTCCCTTCTAAGACTGAATTTTTTACAAAAATTTCATCTTTATCATCCATACAAAACATTTTTACAACTTTTTTGAAATCCAGTATTCCACGTATGGCCAGACCTTTCCCCTTGCCGTCTTTTTTTCATATTCTTTCTCTACCCTCCCACCCAGGGACTCTGCGAGTTTTCTGCTTGGAACATTCGTAGCTACACATGGCCATATAATGTAGTCAAAATCAAGATTTTCATCTGCCCAATTTTTCAATGCTGCGGTAGCTTCCTGACCGTAGTGATTTCCAAGTGCAGACTCTTTTAACCATCCCCCCATCTCAGGAGTTCTTCCGTCCAGATCCTCCAATACAAATGAACCAAGAAACTCTTTTGTTTCCTTATTCAGCACAACCAAAGGAAGTTGCAATCCATCCTTCGTATCTTTCTCTTTCTGTAAAATTCTTTCTTTTAATACCTCTAAACTTTCTGCGGGGCCGTGATTCATATATTGAATAACAGGTTCACGATAACCAGAAAAAAGCTGTTCGGTATATTCTGTGGAAACAGGTACAAGAAGCAGACGTCCTGTTTCTATTTTTACTTGTGTTAAATCCATACTCATATTTTATTTGTCACAATTTACATGAGAAAAATCTAAAACCTTAAAATGATTTTTTTGTATATAATCTTCCGTGACCTCATAGAGTACCGGTGCAAAGTTGGTAACTATGTTTTCTGTTTTTAAGAGAACTCCATCTTTGAATTTTTCCCTATAGATTTCATTATAACGGAAGTAGTGATTTCCTCTTTTTACAAAAAAATGGTTCTTTTCTCCTATATGAAATTTTTCCATCGATTGATGGGGTGAATATAGCTGCCCCTCCAAATGGTCCTCTGTTAACCATATTTTTACCTGGAGCGGATAATTCGACGTATTCCTTACTTGGAGGTCAATAAAATTATACAAGATAGTTGCCCCTCCTCCAAATGGAAGTACTCTTCCAGAGTCTGGAAATACATCCTTGGAATGATGATGCCTTTCTACAATTTCGGTAGAAGTATGTAAAAAAATCCAATACAGAAAGTTAGAAAGTTGGCAAAGACCACCTCCAATGCCTTCTACCACTTCCCCATTGGATAGCAACATCCCATCTACATATCCGTCCTTATATCTTGGTTTTCCTACAATGTCCCAAAAGGAAAAAATATGGTTAGGTTCTATGACTATACCATTGAGCTTATCAATAGCATGTTTTAAGTTTGTTATTTTTTGCTCCTGCAACCTTGGGTTACTCTGTCCCAGTTTACGTCTCAACACAGACTGATGTCTGGCAACCACACATTCAAAAAAACTTTTTTCCCTTCTATACTGTATATTTTGATCAAAAAAATTTTGGATATTTCGTAGAAAATGCCTAAAAAAAATAATAGGTCCACGAAGAAAAGGATACCGCCTCGACAAAGCCATCCTTTTTGGACCTTCATATGCACATATATATTCCCGAATTTTCTTCTCTATTTCTTTCATGTAAAAAAATTGGCTTTCCCTTTCCTATTCTGATAGAAGAAATTCCTTCAGTTTTGCAAAAGGTTTAACTTGCAAATATGTTTTTTTGTCATCTTCTTCACTCAGAGATGCACGAGTGACAGAGTATCCATCTGGAATAAATATCTTGTCCCAACCAAAACCATTTTCACCGGCAGGCTCTTCTGCAATGGTTCCATTAAGTGATCCCTCAAAAAGTTTCAATATATTTCCATCATAATACCCAAAAACACAACGTGCCGTTGCCGCACGTGATTGAGGAGGAATCATTGAACAAATGCTCTTAAACGGAACCTTATCTACAAAAAAACGAAT
This sequence comes from Candidatus Magasanikbacteria bacterium CG11_big_fil_rev_8_21_14_0_20_39_34, assembly GCA_002787355.1. Taxonomy (GTDB): domain Bacteria; phylum Patescibacteriota; class Patescibacteriia; order Magasanikbacterales; family UBA922; genus 1-14-0-20-39-34. The sequence continues at coordinate 96,213 of PCWN01000007.1, read as the reverse complement.
GAATGGTCCCGGTAAACCATTCAACGCTGCAAACTCCAATGAAACATCTTCTACAATAACCGGTTTTTGTATTGACTGATACGCCTGCTTTATTTTATGTTCCACAATTTCTTTCAGATCCATTGATTGAATTTCATCCAAATCTAACTTTACATGATCCACAGGATAACCAAGATATTTTTCCAAATAATCCGCTTTATCTTGGTTTCCGGTTATAAATGTTACACTCTTCATAGATAATTGATTGTTTTTTGGTACAAACTAAAAGAACTTACTTAGGTCTGCTTCTCTATAACTCTCCCCCTTTATCATTTTATACTTATGATAATCTTTGCTCATATTGGACTTTGTTACTTCATCAAAAATTTCATCCATTTTACCTTGTAGGCCATGCTCCACAATGGTTCCATATACGGTAAAGAGAATATCCGCTAATTCTTTTGCTATATTTTCTAAGTCCCCATTCTTTACCCCTTCCAAATATTCTTCAACTTCACTTTTCATAAGTGAATATCTATTTTGAGATCTATCCTCTGGTATCAGGGTAGGAGAATCCGCCACAGGCTGATGAAACTTTTCATGGAACTTCCTTACTAACTCTATTTGTTTATCCATAAGATTCTTTTTATCTTAACATTCTGTCTAAAACTACACTTTTTTCTGTCTTTGTTGAAACAAGTAAGAAGTTACGAAAGGGATAATCATAGCAATGATAAAATATCCAAATGCGGCATGATATCCTGCATACACCTTTGAATGAAATGCCTGAACAATTATTAATATTGCAAAAGCCAAAATAATTATGAAGAGGTTTGTTGGTATATATTTTTGTGTCACAGTGTAAAAATACAAGGCTACAAAAGGAAAATATAATGTAGAAAAATTTGTTCCTAAAATAAGATCCCCAAATTTATCCCCGAGAAACAGGATTACAAACAGAGGGATCAGGAACGTATAAAAAAAGAATTTGTACGCTCTTTCTTTATAAAAGAATAAAATGACCCAAGCAATACCAAAAAAAATCAAATCTTGGTTCATGTGTGTTCCCGAATAAAAACCACGCATGGCTATACGAATAACGGTCCACACTATATAAAACGCATTAAAAAGAATAGGAATTAAAAAGGTTGGGTTTTTTAGGTATGTTTTGCTCACAAAATTTTTTTATTTTTTAATTGAGTTTATTTTAGATATCTATTTATTAGATACTATTTTTTTCTTCTGAGAAAAAAGGAGTCTATATACAATTATGGAGAAAAAACCTATGACAAATGTACCACAAATCCACCACAATATTCTAGAGAGGTCAAGCTCATGTGCCATGTTTTGACTATTTCTGTAGTAAACAAGCATTAAAAACAAGATTCCATAGAGAATGATGGGAAAAGGCGAAAACACATAGGAAAAGATAAGCGATCTTTTTTTCTCAAATATGAGAAATATTTTAAACTGAGCCAGAACCGCAAACAATGGTGCCACAAAAAAAAGAAAAATTGAACCCAATGGATATCTCCACAAATAATAAACCAGCCTACTGCTAGTACAAAAATTTTTAATATCACTTCCATGCTCTCCAAAACAATTCCCCAGTTGAAACAAAAGTATACCAATCAATGTTATAAGAGCGACCCAAAATATATACCACGCACTTTGTTTCATAAGAGCTTATTGTTTCTTACCTTAAATCTTTCGAGAGTCATACGCCCAATGAAGGAGTGACTGCCTTTGTTTTGCTCGACAGGAAAAATCTTTCGCTTTACAATTTTTTACTACCTGAGCTAAATGCCTGCGATATGCTTTCCAGCGTTTAATCTGTCTTGTATCTTCTTCCGGAAGCCTTCTGCCCATATAATATCTACAGTACCACTGAAACCAGCCACGTGGATCATGTTTTTCATTTATCCATCCTTTTTGCTTCCAAACTTTGAGCGGTTGAGATGCATGTTTATGAAAGTAATTGAGTGTGTTGTCTGGTTTATCAGGATTTATTTTTGCATTTTCAAACCACTCTTTGGGAAACTCTTTTTTACAATCAGTCATGTAATGTCCCCCAAATACTCCCAACTCAAGCATCTGCTTGGGTGTAAGTTCTGGCTTGAAGGAAAGATCAAAATTTTTTCCCATGGGTTCTACCAGCTCATAGGTATAATTTTTTTGCATTGAATCATTTACGATAACAATTTTCTTTCCCATAGTATGTAATTTTTTCATCCTAAACAAAAAATTCGTTTAAAAATTGAAAATTAAAAAAACAAAGTTGCAACAAAAGCAATAATGAAATAGGTAATCAAGTTCATGAAAATATCTGAAAAGAACCTTTTCCACGCTAAGCTGCCCCCGGAAGTTCCCCAAAGAATGTTTTGTCCAACCATAGGCACGGTAAACGCAAACCAAACGGAAAAAACATAAAAATAGACGGCATTTTCCGGACCACCATTTTGAACGGTGTAGCTTGTGACAAAACCAATAAACACCGATGTTAAAAATGAAAGGAAAAATTGTGCTAGATAGCTTTTCCACATTTTTGGTTTTGCCTCTGCAATCATTTTTTGTCTCTCTTCTTCTGGAAGCTTATCAAAACCAAGGTATTCCATATGCCATCTCCCCATGGGAGTGGATCTAGCATACCATAGTGTCCCAATGATAGCGCTTATTACTGCGCCCAGAATTCCTACAATAAGTGGTTCCATAAAATTGTGTTAACTAATTATAAATGTTTTGCAAAAAAAGGTATGTTTTTTTCATGACTGTGATTTAATTTTTTTCATAATGTCACACAATGTATCATTGTATCCGTAGTTTTCGCAACCAATCAGAGCAAAAATAAGGTCAGTGTAAAATCACGCACCGTAATTTATGTGAAATGCAATTTTGTATAATCGAACACTCCGTGTTAGGCGACAGCCACGCTGATTTTTTATTCCACCAAATCTTGTGGCACACTTTCTAATATTGTTTGATTATTTATATCAAAAGCAAATTCAACACCATCTGTACTTGTCAAAGAAAAGAAAATTTTTGATAGATCTTTACTTATTCCTGAATATTTCAAATCCACATCAGGATTAAGTCCCGTGCCTAAACCATCTGAATCTATACATTTTAATACCCTTTCTTGTGTTAGAACGTTGACTCTTTTACCATTTAAAGTCAAGTCCGTTAGATATGAATTTTCTCCGTCTCTAATTTTAACTTTTCCATCTTCAAAATATTTACACTCATTTTTTATGAATGTGGAAATTTCCCAATCTTGTTTTTGATTAGAAATTTTTATTAACCCAGCATCAACATCAATATCTTCAACAGATATAACCTCTTTATTAGTGACATTTACATAATGATAATTTTTTTGAAACCAACCCATGTCTCCATTGGTAAAAGTAAGCAAGACTATATTGTTGGATTTTATCTCTTGAAATTCTGGATTGCTACCGCCAATTGACCAAGCCGTTTCTTGAAATAGTTCAGTTTTTTCATTGCCATCATCTAAGTAAACAGTTACTTTTTTTTGTGCAAAGGGATTATTATTCAATTCATAAAAAATAGTGTATTTTCCTGTTTGATAGGAAATAATTTTATTGTCATTTTGCTGTGAAGGTACAAGTTTCTTATTATCAAAGATTTTGTTTTCTTGTTCATTAACATTTTTCAATACTAGTTCTTCAGCATTCTCTGTTGTGTGAGATGTATCTGTTATAGATTTATTATTGTTTTGCCACCACCAAAAACCTTCACCAATAGCAACTACAATAATGACTACGATGACCCAAATAATTATTTTTTTCATACGTTTGTAGGTAATAATTAAAGTGGCAAAATCGTGGAAAAAGTTAACACAATTTGCCTAACGTTTGCAACCAAACGAAATTTACTAATTGTATAATATACCGAAGGCTCACAATTGGCAAGTTTGAAAAAGCGAAGTGCAACGAGCTTTCCATTTAGTCACTGTTATACACTACAAGCGAAACGCAGTCCAACGAGGATACAGCGTGACACGGAGCGCGTAGCGACATGAGCCCAACAAATATTTCTTGTTCTTACTCATTATAATAGGCTTTCCTCAATCTTTATAAATTTGATTTTTCCCGTCTTGAAAAATGAAAAAGGGGTTAGAAGTGAGTTTCATTTTTCAAAACTCTCTAAATTAATTCTTGTTCAAGGGTAATTTCCCCATGCATATCTTCAATCATTTTCTGTTTGATATCTTCGTATTTTGTTTTTTGAGCCAATAACCAAGCCAATTTTACAGTCATTGCTTCAATACTCATATCATACGCAGGAATTGCCAAATCGTGTTCTCTTAAATATTGTCCTGTCTCGTTTACTTGAAAATTTGAAACACCACTTGGTGCTTGTGTAGTTATAACAATTGGAATTTTCTTTTTCTTTAGATACTTAAACGCAGGAAACAAATGACTACTTGGGTCACCAGCCCCAAATGCTCTAAAAACAAATGCCTTTATCCCATTATTTTCAACCAAAGATTGAAAAATATTTTCGGACATTCCTGGAAATTCTGTAAGCGATGCAATATGTTTAGTTTCAAAATTTTTCTTTACACTTAGAACCTTAGATTGTATTGCTAAGGCTTTATATTTTGACAAATAAGAGACATGTCTTTTCATTGCGGCTTCATCAATTCTCATAAATCTTCCGATTTCTCCCAAGGATCCTGTTTGAAAGGCTTTGAAAGGATCGTAGTCAAAATCAGTCCCTTTTTTAACTCTTGCACCAGTGATTATCTTGCTACCAAATACAGCCATTACTCCTTTGATCTCGTGATAGCCCCAAACTGCCATTCTTAAAGAATTAACTAAATTTGTCACGGAATCTGTTCCTAAGTAACCCAAAGGGACCTGTGCTCCAGTCAAGATTACAGGCTTGTTAATATTTTCAAGGGAAAAAGTTAAAGCTGCTGCCGTGTATCCCATTGTATTTGTTCCATGTAATACAATAAACGAATCATAATCATCATATTTTTTATGGATTTCTTCAATTATCATAGTCCAATTCTCTGGTTGCATATTAGAGCTATCAACATTGAGCAACTCAACAATAGAAGGACTAATCTCGATGTGCCAGTTCTTTTTTACAATATCTACGGAATCTTCCAATATAGCTATAAAATTATTTGGATCAGATTTTGTATTTTGGGAAACTTTGCTCTTCGCAACATTACCGGCTACGGTTCCTCCTGTAAAAATGACAAGTACTCTTTTTTTAGTGTATGTAGTCATAATATTACTGTAATATTTCAAAGTTTATAAATAAATCGTTTTCTCGAATAACAGCGGAGGAAAACTCAATATTTTTTTCCTCCTATTATAAAGAAAAAATCAAATTTGTCTATCTTTTGAAAGATTATCTTTATTTCACTTAACTCGCTTATATACGAACTTTACTTCGTATATAAATAACAAATTGTCTCATATCCGTACCCTAGTACTATACTTGTAATATTGCACCATAAATACGACCATATGGCAAATTTTGTTGAAATTATAACCCACAAAATGAAATTGCGCAATTATAGCAAAAAAACTATGTAAGCATATACAATCGTTATATCTCAGCCTTATACATACACAAAAAAAAACCAGTTGATTTTTTTCACGAAGAAATCAACTCATTTCTTCTTTCTTAAAAATTATAATTCTAAAGTACATCAAATTTTTGAGCCAGATATTTTGTGCTTTGTATAATAGCGGAATACTACTCCCCTACAGAAGAACTATAGTTAAAATTACAAGTATTGTCTCCATAATCTTTTTCTCGATTTTACAGAGCATTCCAATACAGTGCTCTAGCCCCCCTACCACATCCAATTTGGATGAAGGGGAAAAAGTGAAATGAGTAAAACGGTTATTCATGATTAAGCGATGTTTTTAACCTAAACGTCAGTCTGGATAGTAACCCCACTTTTTCGTATCTGAATTATAAAAGTGAGATGTTCCTTCATTGCCAACATAATAATACAGTGTAAATTGCTCAAGAGACTCTTGGTTATAATTAAAATTTTTCTTTAACTCCGGAAATGTGAATGTGTATCCAGAAATGTCCTTTGGATACATACCATTATCAACTTTTTGCGCATATACATAAGCGGTAATATTGGCAGCCTCTTCTTTAATGTTAATTAATTTATTTCCAAGGTAGAGTTGATAAGGAATAATTATGAAGCCTATAACTGCAATAATGCCCATTGCTACATGCTTTTGTTTATTAAATAGGATCAAAACTATGGGGACTATGTTTATTGCAATGACAAAGAAGTATAATCCTGATGTAATTTCTGCAAGTGTCTCAAAAGCTAATTTGGCACAAAAAATTTCAATTGTAACCACCGAAAAAATGGCTATGTAGATATACGCTGTATTGACAATATTTTTTGTCATAGTATTTTGGGTTAAAAATTTCACCTAATGTTTACAAATAGGCAAACCGGAAATACTACTTTTATGTTATGAAGCGCCAGTGTTAATATAACCTATCTTTTCCAAAAGATCATGAAAACCAGCATGTAAATCTGGCATTGCATAACATTCTTCAGCAGTAACCCATTTATATTTCTGATGTTCTTGTGGGCTGTGCCTAACCTCAATTGGTTGTTGTAACGTAATACGAAATGTAGGAAACTCTACTATAAGGTCAGAAAAATAAAATACATGATCTCTTATGAGTTCCAACTCCTCTTCTGCCCCCCTATAACCGGTTTCTTCCTCAAGCTCTCTTAAAATCGCCTGCTTATCAGTTTCGTTTAACCTAACTTTACCAGCAGGAATATCCCATTTATTCCCTTCATGTTTTTCTGGACGTCTTAAAAGGATTAAGAATTTTCCATCCCACTCGAGAAAACAACCAACTGTTCGTACCACATATCTACTTTGAACGCACTCCTTATTTTTCATAAAATTCAAGCGCAACACCGTTTGGATCAGAACTAAAGGAATAGTGATGTCCACTTGCCCCAAGTTTTGGTTTAGTAAATTTCAATCCTTTTTTTGACAATTCCTGAATTGTTTCTTCTAGATTTTCGACTTCAAACGCAATGTGTCTGATACCTATTACTTTTATGTCACCCAACGAGTTGGCGTCCTCTTTTGTGTCTTGAAATTGCCACAACTCAATTTTAAAGTCTTCTAGTTTTACAAAAGCAGCATATGCTCCCATATCTTCACGAGCAAATTGTCTGGCGATTTCAAATCCCAAAATTTGGGTGTAAAAATCGACACTTTCTTTGAGATCATTAACTGTTACCGCTACGTGATGTATCTTCATATAAATTGTTCAAATTTGAATGTCTGCTAACATTTCTGCATTACGCATCTGGTATTTCGGGTTCAACCAATTTTTTCAATTTGTCCAATGATTCCTGCCAACCTAAATAACACATTTCTACTGGTATTGCTGAAGGAATACCTTCTTGAACAACTTTAAGTTCTGTACCACATGAAACTTTTTTGATCCAAACAGAAGTAATCATCTCCCCTTGCAGATTTGGGTCATCAAATTTATCTGTGGCTTTTATAAATTCATTTAGCTTTATTTCCAAATATTCACCACCAAAGGAATGTTTGTTTCCAGTGGAAAAATTGACAAATGACATCTTGTAGGTTCCTCCCTCTTTAAACTCCATATGGTCAACCAGACACAAAAATCCGTAAGGTGGTATCCACCATGAATAAGCCATAGGATCAGAAAAGGCGCGAAAAATCTTTTCCGGTTCTGCTTTGATCACCCTGTGTAATGTTACGGTATTGGTTGACATAGTTTTTTATTAAAAATTATGTTGATTCCAAATTTTATTTTATTCCTTCCGTAAAATTTTCTCCATCGCCCTTCCTTTTGCTAATTCATCAACAAGCTTGTCCAAATATCTTACTTTCTGTGTTAGTGGACTTTTGATTTCTTCTATACGATATCCGCATATTACTCCTCTAACGAGAGAAGCCTTGGGATTTAATTTTGCTTTTTGAAAAAATGTTTGAAAATTTACTTTTTTATCTATAAGTTCTTGGAGCTTTCTTTCGTTGAATCCGGTTAGCCATTCTATAACCTGATGTAATTCTTCTTTCGTTCTCCCCTTCTTTTCAACTTTTGTTATATAGTGAGGGTACACTGAGGCAAATGTCATATTTGCTATTTTTTCGTCGTGTTTTGGGCTTGTTTCCATAATATGGAGCTTATTGTACTTGGCGTATGTTATGAACGACATATGCAATGTTCCTTGGCGATATAATATCACCTGCAGGGCTTTGCCGCCAATGAATATTGGAGGAACAAACAGAGTGCAGTGAAATCGTAGAGTACTTGTTGTCGGACGTCATATATTAACCTATCAATGAGATCCAAAAAGGAAGAGAAACAACCGATAAAATTGTACTTAGCACAATTGAGCGTGCAATAAAGGTTTTGTGTAGATTATATTTATCAGATAGTGCAAAGGGAGTAATAGCGAGCGGCATTGCTGCTTCAATTATCGAACTCATAAACTGTGATGGCACAAGACCAAAAAATTTTGCACTAAAATAAAAACCTGCTGGAAATATGATGAGAGTAAATAATGAAAATAATAAGACAGGGAACCATTCTGAAAGTTTTCCTATTTTTGATGTTCCTATGAAAAGCCCAATTACCACCAAGACAATTGGTGTTACTGAAGCGCTAATCATTTCTAAAGATTTAAGTATTATTGAGGGTATTGTGATTTTTAGGCTACCAAAAAGAAGACCGAAAATAACCGCAAGGAGAAGCGGGTTTTGGGTGAAATTTTTTAGCATGTTTTTGGTAACGTCCTTTTTATTTTTATTTAATGAGTAATCCAAATAGCCTATTCCAATCGTAAAAAGCCAAAATAGGTAGATTGCGATAATCAAACTCAACTTTGGAAGTATCTGTTCTCCTGAAACCGATGTTAATACTGGTATACCCAAATAGGCGATGTTGCCAAAAACAAAACAGATGAAAAATGTCAGAAACATCTGTTTTTTGAGGTGCAAAATTTTTCCTACTATAACTGCAAGTATAAAGCTTACAAGCAGAAATAATGAATTTGCAATTATCAATGATGATTCTTCCTTGAATGAAAAAGAAGTTTTCGCAAGTGCAGCAAAAATTAATACTGGCAAACCAATTTTAAGAGCAAATTCATTTAAAACCTTGCTCCATTCATCTCCAATGTTTTTGAATTTTTGCAGCAATGCGCTCGCAAAAATTATTAGAAACAGAGGAGCTATAATTGTGAGGATTTGTATCATATTTTTTCGTTTTTTTACAATGTTATGTATCACTTTTTTACCCACAACCACACCCTAATCCCTCAGCCATAGTACCAACGATTATTCCACAGACGATAGCGATTAGACTGAACATATTTTTAAGGTATTATTTTTCTATTTTTAAGCAAGTCCTGTTTTGTTTTTTGTGCAGCAATAGGGACAACGAATAAATTGCTAAGAACTTCAATGAAAATATTTTTTTCGCAAAGCATTCCCTCCTTTGAGAAAAAATGTTTCTTTTAAGTCACTAACTGTAAAAAGTCCAAAAACAAACGTCAAAAACACCTTTTATTTATTCTTCAAAAATACTTTCAGTCAATTTGAATTTTTTATTCTGGCAATCAACTTCTGCTTTTATTCCTAGTGGTAAAATAAATTGCGGATCAGTATGACCAAAGTTCATATTTGTAATTATGGGGATTTCTGGATGATTAAACTCCTTAGAAATCACATCTACAACATTCTTTTCAAGTTGTTTTTTTTCTTCGTCAGTATAATCTCTCGCCCTTCCAATAAGAATTGCTTTTATCTTGTCGAAAATACCCTGAATCCCATAATTTCTAAATGCATATTTAACATAATCTGGTGAAGGTTTTTCTTCAGATGTCTCCAGAAATAAAACTTTGTCGTTCCAAAAGTCTTGTTTGGGCCAATATTTAGTTCCATTCAGCATTTCAAAGATTTCAATACAACCACCAAATAATTCTCCTGTTACAATACTTTCTCCTTGAATCCAGTTCCAACCTGTATTCTTTTCAATTTCATTAACTTGTCCAGTATTTTCTTTTTTAGACCAGTCTTTATAGCTATTAGTCCAATTCGAGAAAGGCTTATATTCATAATCATTAAAATTGCTAAACAAGATTTCCTTAATATGATTTTCAGATTCTGGAAAGTTAGCCATTTGAGAAAAACCGGCCATTATTGAAGGCCCGTTAAATGTGACTAAACCTAATTGATTAAAAAAAGTAGTCAAAGAAGTAGTATCTGAATATCCCATGAAAATTTTAGGATTGTTTTTGACTACCTCCTTGTCTATATATTCTAAAATTCTTATAGAATCATCGCCACCAATAGAAGTAAATATAGCCTTTACTTCTTTATCTAAAAAAGCATTATTAATATCTTCCGCCCTAATCTTTGGATTACCGTATAATTTATCTATACTCATTCTAGCTGTAGGAAATTCTTTGATTTTTAATCCAAAATTTTCTTTAAGAATTTTTATTCCATTATCAAATATATGTGGAAATATGAAAGGTAAACCTTTTGATGGAGATAAAACTGCAACAGTATCTCCCTTCTGTAGTTTTCTTGATTTGATTGCCATACTATATTTTAATAAATTGTTCGTTTTTCATTTCTGGAGGAACGAAAGAAATGAAAAACACCTTTTATTCCACTTTATCAATAGCAGAAGTGCCGCCGTTGTCTTCAGAATAATTTTTGGTTCGTCACTAGCTATTGTAGGCCTATCAGCCCTTCATTTCAAGTAGCAACATTTGAGAGTAAATTAAAAATTAAAAGGGTAACTTTCTAAACCTGCTATACGCTGTTATGTATTGTTATTTTTTTAATATAAAAAATATTCTACGAAAAAATCTTTAAATTAAATTCTCCCTTAGTAATTTTACTTAAATCTATAATAGCCCTAATTGGTCTGAGTTTAATAGTCCATTCTACATCATCTTCTAATAAATGCAATGCGTGCACCCAAGCGATCAACAAGGTCTGTTCATACAAATACTCAACTTCCTTTAAATTAAGATTTCTCTGAGATATATACGATTGAACAAAATTCCTACATTTTTTAAAATCAAGTACATCATCAATACACCAATAAATTATTCCACGGCTCACATCACCCAGTAAATTCCCATAATAACAATCATCAAAATCTAAAACTCCTGAAACATTTGACCCTACAAACAAAACATTGTCATCAAACATGTCACCATGGTTTATACCCATGGGTAGTTTTGGTAGTTTAATTTTTTTTAAACTATTCAAAATATATTCATCCTGGAAAATAGGGTTCTTTTTCTTTTCTTTTTTTATTTTTTTCAAAATATTTTTAGCATAACTAGTGGTATAATCCTTTTTTGAATTTACTTCAGTAGGCTTAAAATTTTTAAGACTGCTATGCATCTGCCCCAAAACTATACCCAGATTTTTTATTTTCTTTGGAGTAATCCTTTTCTTTTCTAGATGCTTTCCTTTTAAAAAATGAAAAATAGCAATTCTTTTGTTTTTATACTCTGAAAAATATTTCCCTTCTTTTGTTAAAAGAATTCTGGGTGTAGGAATATTTGTAAAACTTAATTTTTCTAGTACTTTTACTTCCAATATCGCCTGTCTATCATTTCTAGCTTCATATATTCTTAAAATAAACTTACCTTGATTTGCTTCTAGAAAATAATTAGAATGCATGAATCCATTTTTAATAAGTTTAAAATCAAAAGATTCACCAATATTATAATTGCTTAATATTTCTAATAATTGCTTTTTACTTAATTTTGTTTTTTTAGTCATATTACAGCTGATACTTTCCAAATTTCTTTTTATTTTTCTTTTTAACCTTGTATATGATAAAAGGTATACATAGTAAAAATGTAGTAACTAATATTAAAGGCCAAGCTCTGAGTAATTTTGTAGAATAATAGATAAAATTGCTTTCACATGTTCTCCAAGTAGCAAATCCTCCCGGACCTATATGAAAAAGTTTTTGTCCGTCGCAGCATTCTCTGTAAGAGGGTACTCGTTCTCCATTTTCGGTACACGCTAGTTCTTTTTTGAATTCTCTGCCACAATTACCATCATAAAAATCAGTAGACAAGCAGGAGCTACCATCTGGGAATATGCAGGTGCCGGCAGTACAACCGTCATTGCCGGTTAATTGATAACCATGCGCTTTGCAGTAAGAATCATCATCATAAGAAGGCCTACAAGTTACGGCGTGCGTAACATTCGGTATTATAGTTAGTGAGATGATAAACAAGACACTTAAAATTTTCACATTTTTCATAATATTGTTTTTAAAAGAAAATGAAAATTTGAAAATTTTTTAAAACAATTGGGCGATAGCCCAAAAAAGAAAAGGGATATTTCATACAACATTAATCTTACAAGAAGTTCTGGCATAGCTAGAATTTGGGAAATATTCGGAAAATTTCGTCCAAAACATTTTTTTGGGGGCGTCTCCATCCAGCAAACATGGTGAGCAATAAAAGAGAATTTATTAAAGTGAAAAAACTAAAATCGTATTAGTACTTTTCCAGGAAAATCTAATCTTCCTGATGCCATCTCATTTATTATTTCAGGAAATTCTTGTAATGTAATTTCTTTTGAAATTATTTTTTCTAATGGATAATCATTTATTAATTCAAATGCTTTTTTAAAATCAGGGCCTTTAATACCTGAAATAGTTATATCATCTATTTGTTGACTTAGTCCATTTACTCTAATATTATTAATGTCAACTCCAAGGTAAGAATCTCCAGGTAGTGTTCCACCATAAAGATGTATGGTTCCACTTTTTTTAATTAATTCATAAGCTATATTTAATAATTCTTGATTTACTATTGAAGTAGCGATAATAGCAACATCAAAAGTACCTTTAAATTTCTCATAATCGTTTAAAGAATAAACTGAATTTGGAAAAAGAGTTTTAGCAAATTCTAATCTTCTTTCTCCTCTGTTAAATATAAGATTATCTGGAGCTAACATACCAAATATTAATCCTGCACTACCTGCACCCAATATGGCAGTCTTACCTTTATTTTCAATGTGATTATATGATTTTACTACACAAGCAAAAGGTTCAGCTAATGCAGCTTTCTTTGGATCAATATCTTGATATTCAAAAAAGCAATTTTCTGAATCAACTATAACATATTCTGCAAATCCTGTCGTTTTAGAACATTTTAAACTGGTATCAATTGAAACATTTTTTCCTTGATAAACTCCAGTCACTTCATGACCAAAATGCGTCTTACCACCACTAGTTAATACTTTAATGTCCGCTCTGCAAATTGTGGTGTATTTAACTTTTAAAATAAAAGTAGATTCATTAGAGATTGGTAATTCTTTCTCAATTAATTCTACTTTACCATTAGAAATATTTGCAGATAAATATTGGGTCATATTATTTAATAATATACATCTTTTTTAAATTATTTTAGCTCTGCCCAGACTTCCAATCGGCGCATAAAAGGCGGTGTCCAAGGTGGGTTGTATCCAGCCCAGGAAACGGTGGAATATTCTAAACCATCACGATCCATATATTGTTTGAGCAGTTGTTTTTTTTCATTAATTTTCTTTTCAGAATAAAAACCGCTGAAAATGAGAGCCGCTATTTTTTTACTTTCCACTTTTTTTATGGTGATCCTTTCATCCAATGGCTCAGGCAGTGTTTCCATTGTGTATTTAGCCGGCATGACAAATGAAAAAACCTTTTGATTTGTCCCCGAATTTTGTTCAACAACCGGGGCAGTCATAGCTATTTTTTCCGGTTCGCTTTCAATCACGGGTGCAGTCATGGAGATCTTTTCAGATTCATTTTCAATCACCGGACTGGTCATACTTATGGATTGGTTCTTCTTATTGTTCCCAAAAATATATCCAGCCAGAATGTTAAAGGCTTCACCGCTGGCGTCGTCAAAATTGCCACTGACCATGGTTTCTGCAATGATGTGCTCCGGCAGCTCTCTGATTTCATATTCTTTGTCGCTGCTCAAAATCTTGTAAGAAAGTCTTTCTACCCGACTTCCAAAGTAACCGACAGCGACCCAGACCAAGAAAAGAGCAACGGCAATGATGGCAATTATCCTGAGCATATTCTTTTTTTTATGATTAGAAAATAATTTTTTTGGCATGGAAGCATGGTTAAAAGACTTAATTATGAGATTTGGGTTGAATTATTTAGAAGTAATAAATTATTCTGTTTTTAGTTCGCGAACTGGCTATTCATTGATATATGATGTTTAAAAAATCCGTACCACGTTACTTTTTTGGGCCATTAACCACGGCACTTGGAGTGTAAGCAAGTTCGATTTTAAATCCATTAATATCTTTGAAATATACAGCGTAGTAGTCAGGCTCATAGTGGTCATATTTTGCAGGAGTATCAAGAACTTGCGCACCGACTTTTTGGAGCAAATTGAAAAAATCATCAACTTCACTTTTTTGCTCGGCGTTAAAAGCTATGTGGTGTAACCCTGGTGCATAGTATTTATACTCATGATCTTCTTTTGCTTGCCAAAAATTGGTAGCCGAGCCAGTGCTTTTTGACTCCCACACAGATATTGCTTCTGAGTTAAGAGTTCTTTCATATCCGAGAAAATCCATCAGTGGTTTCCAAAATTCATCTGATTTTTTCAAATTTGCGACACAAATGGCGATGTGGTTAATAGCTCCAAGCATATATTTCTTATTAGGATTATAAAAATTTCATATAACGTCCGCCAATATGTGAAGTATACTCGTGCGAAGCGCGAAAGTAAATTTGGGCGAGTGCGTAGCAACGAGCCTCATATCAGCTGTTGTACGATGTATTATTTTTCTTTCTTTTCCTTCTCGTTTTTATTTTTTTCAACATAATACTCATAATTTTTCTTGTTGCCCCAAACTCTAAACTTCGTTACTAGGAATCCTCCAATAATTAGAGCCACACCTATTTTCCAGTTTATGAACATAAAGATGGCACCTGCAATTATTAGTTCACCTGTTATGACACTCAAAAGAGGGTTTGGGCCCAATGGAAAAACATGCAAAAGTGTGCCGATGATAAAAAGCACAATTGATACGTGCCAGTTGAAAAAAATAAAAACAATTGCGGCAATCGCCAAGAGATACTTAATTGTACTTAAAATTTTCATAGTTTTATCTTAAAAGAAAAATAATATTTCGCCTAACGTTTCTGTATGATCCGAAGTACGTTAGTATTTTGGATATGCAGTGTTATGTAATGTTTGATATTTTTTTTGCGTTTATTTTTTCGATCGCAATCGGCAGATCTCGAAACTGGGAAACTATTGCCAGAGGATTACCTCTCATTAAGCGTTCTTTTTCGTGAAAGCCAAAATCTACGGCAATAGTATCAATACCTACCTCATGAGCTTCTAGAATATCACCTAACGTATCTGTAATAAAAAGACATTCATCGGGAGAGACGTTAAATTCTCTGTACATTTTTTGGAACTTATCTTTTTTTAAAAGAGCCGTTTCGTATCCGTAGATAAAAGAAAAAACACTATCTAGCTGATTATTTTGAAGACATCCTTTTACACCATATTCTTTGGCTGAGGTAACGATCCCAATTGTGTATGTCTTTGTGAGAAGTTTTAGAATCTTTTTAATTTCAGTTTCAATAACGGCATTAACTTTAGCGTCACTAAAATGTTTCTTTAAATCAAATCCAGTATTTCTATGAGCAAGTTTTTCTCGCTCAATATGAATGTTTCCATCAAACAACCGTCTATGCTCTTCTCTTGTTATGTCAGTTATTTGGTTTTGGCTGAAATTATAATGCAATTCATAGTTATTAAGAAGAACACCATCAAAGTCAAAAATAATCAGTTTAATCATAAAAAATTTCAAATGTTACATAATGTTTGCCGATGATCCGATGTATGATGAAATACATATTTTGGATATCGGCTGTTAGCTGATGTGTTTGTTTTTTTATTCCTTATTTAATTATTTATGTCGTTCAATTTCAAATCCAAGTATCTTCAATCTGTAGACATCTGGTGCTAAAAATAAACCGATGATGATTCCGAGCAACAGTAATCTTTCATTCGTGATGGAAGTTATGCTAGACCAATCTAATATAAATAAAATCAATAACAACCAACCAATTACTGTCGATTTTATTCTAAACCAATCTCTATATACTTTTTTCTTTCCCGCAATGACTTTACTTTTTAAAGTTTCAAAGTCTGGCAGCTCTTTAACTTGTACAAATTCTGGAACGCTTAAATCCTTAGATTGGTATAAGACTTTACTTATACTAAATTCTTCTCCGCCATCGGTCGCACTAACAATATATAGCGGAACAGGAGTAGTAATATCTAGTGTTGCAAATTTACTTAATTTTTTCCTCAATCTTTCTGTAGTGAATATGAATTTATGTTCTAATTTGAATTCGAAAATTGCAATCAGTTCCCCACTTTTAGGATCAACAATTGCTAAATCGTATATTACAGTACCTTTGCGCCATTCCAGATTTAAGGATTCTTCTGGGTATCCTCTTTCTAACAGAATTTTTATCAATTCGTGTCGTAATGAATATTCACTTGTAAATTTTTTTGCCATATTATAAAAAAACAAACATTTCAGCTAACGTTCGCGTATATCTGATGTTGCGACCGTAGGGAGCAATATGGGAGAGGTCTCTCGGGGAATGACCGAACCTCATACACGGTGTTAGCTGATGTATTTCTTTTCTTTTCCGACGATAGTCGGTTGTTTTAAAAATTTTCAAATTTCTTTTTCCGTTTTGGGTGACGGGAGGGGTAAGCCTTCGGCCGTGAGCGGCTCAGGCCGTCGAACGGAGGGGAATTAAAGGGGTGAATTCCCCATCCCCCAAACAACCCTCGCTATATCTCTAACTTTCCAATTTCAGTTCTATATAGGCAATAATCACAGTCTTTATCTGCCTTTGGTATTTTACCACTTTTTAGGCATTTCTTGATATCTTTGAGTGTTCCTTCGACCCAACCATCGCTTCCAACATATTCTATAAGGTGAACATCAAATTCTAGCTTTCCATCGAATGCTTTTTCATCTGGGCGACCTGTACAGTATACAAAATAACCTTTATTTGATGTTTTAAGCCCATTTTGGCGTAGTAACCACTGGTAGACTTCCATTTGTCTCTTATAGCCATCTTGCCAGTCTTTATCTAGTTCTGTTACTGCCTCTGTTTTGGCAGTCGCTTTGTAATCTACGACAATATATTCTTTTGTTTTTGGATCAAACCAGAGATCATCAATTGCACCACTCACCACAAATCCAGTGGGTTCATGAGTACATTCAACACCTTTGAAATTTTCTCTCCAAATGTCTAATGATTCGTGGGGAATTGGAATAGCATTGATTTTGTACTTCTTTTGAAGTGGGTGTTGCTTTCCTTTTGCTCTATGTACATCAAATTCTGATTTGAGAAGGCTATCAACTGCGCTATTGAGAGAGAATGGATATCCGGGTGGACGTTTCAAACCAAGTTTGTTATCGAGATAGAAGCATCGTGGGCATTCTTGAAATAGATCAATTTTTGAACGCGAAAGACGCCAGCGTTTTCCGCCGTAGTTCCAGTCTTTTTTTCGAGGGATTGAGTAGTAGTCGGACATATATATTATCTTAACACTTCATCCATGGTCTTGCCATCACTATTTTTCCATGTAATCCAAGCATTGACATTACGACCAGCGGCGAATCCACCAGCATGATTTGGACTTCTAAAAGTCACATTATCTTTTAGCGTTATTATTCCGTCAATAAGTTCGCCAGATTTCTCAAAAATACGTTCACGTTCTTCGAGTGAACTCGGAAACGCACTTTTCCAACTGTCTGCAGCATTAGGGTCAATTTTTGATCCAGCAAGAATTATAAACTTACCTCCATCAAAGACTGCACGGGCATGTGTTTTTTTAGTTGTACATATCCATACATCATTATCTTTGATTTCTTCTTCGCGTAATACATCAAACACTGGATATCCAAAAGCAGAACTTAATATTGAAACATCCTCAAAAAATTCTTCAATTGCAGAAACTTTAAACTGATGTAGGTTATTTTTTGTTGGGATAGTTCGGTTATGTATCTCACATTTTGCGGCCTCTTTTGCTTGGGCTACTGCAATTGCTTCTAAATAACCAACATCGCTTTTTTCTAGCGATGAATCTTTGGAAACAAAAACCAATACGAGATCCCAATAATCTTTTTCAGTATCAGATCCATGTGTAGATATTCTTGATAGAAAGTTCTCGGTTTCACCTATATATGCCTGCTCTCCATCCTTTGATACAAGTATGTATAAGGCAGGCTTACTTAATTCTTCAAATATTTTTGCTTCCGCAAGTTTTTCACGTGGCAACACATACCCACGAATAATTCGGTTGGACAACTCTGCTATTTTTATTCCAGTTGGATCGCCAGAAGGAAGATGAATTATAATTGTCTTAGGATTCATATAGTTTTGTTACTCTTTTGCTTGACTTTACCAAGCAAGAAATTAAATATCCGACTTCGTACGTATTCTTTTGCATCTTTATTCTTATCAAGCTTTTTATACAAGTCAAAATGACTGTTTACCATATTCACCAATTCATCATTAAACACATCGTCAAATTTAATTTTTGCTGATCCTCGAGTATTGTTTTGTATCGCACCGGCGATATTTGCATCTTCAAGCAGCTTTAAACTCAGATTGTTCAAAATCACGCGATCTTCTGAGCTAAAGTCAGTTCCAAACTTATCATTCACGTCTTTGATAATGTCTGATAATGATTCATATTCATCTTCAAACCGTCCTGCATTACCATTCGTCATTGGTTCGATGATACCATTTTCATCTTCGAGCACGAGTGTTTGTGTCGCTCTCTGCTCAATTTTATACGAATCCATGTCTATTGATTCTAGGACTTCAACAGGGAGTCTATCTTTTCGAATCGGTAACTTCTTTTTGAGGAACTTTCCAAAGATATACAACTTTTCAAGATCTGTATCTTCAAAATCAATGATCTGTGCAATAAATGCATACTTTCGCACATAGTCAGTAAGTACTCCTCGAAAATCATCTTGTTCTTCTTCGCTGGACCCAAGAAATCGATCTACATAACCATCGAGCATACTATTGAGTGTATCTGGCTTAGCATTCTTGAAGTATGCTTCTACGAATTGATCCACTTCACCAATATCAAAATGTTTAAAATTCAAGATATCGCGCTCGAGATTGTGCAGTGTATTTGGATCTGTCTCTGCAGAGAGTACGGTCGTTGTGTAGTACGGTTGGAATGCCTTGATAATATCATCCGTATCGTTTACAAAATCAAGGACATACACCTCTTCTTTTCCAGCCATGCTTCGATTGAGCCGACTGAGTGTCTGCACAGCATTTACACCACTCAATTTTTTATCAACATACATCACAGACAGGAGCGGTTGATCGAACCCTGTTTGAAACTTCTCTGCCACGATCATGAATTTATACTCATCTTTCTTAAACTCTTCTGCTGTGTTCTTTTCTGGAACACCATTCATACCGCCTTCGGTATATTCTGCTCCAGCATCTTTTACTGTACCGGAAAACGCCACCATGGCTTTGTAGTCTAGCCCTTTTTCCTTGAGGTACGTATCAAACGCTTGTTTGTATCGCACTGCATGCAGACGCGATTTGGTCACGATCATTGCTTTTGCCTTGCCATCTAATTTTTGTGCAATGAATTTGTCAAAATGATCTGCCATAGTCTCTACCTTCATTTTGATTGCGTGTTCATGGCGCTCGACATATTGGAGCAGTAGTTGCTGCGCTTTTTTCTTTTTGAATTCCGGATCATCTTCTACTTTTTTGAGTAGTGAAAAATGCACTTTGTATGGTGTGTAGTTTTTTAGCACATCAAGAATGAAGCGTTCTTCAATGGCTTGCTTCATAGAATAGAGTGAAAATGGATAGAACTTTCCATCCAAAGGACTCTGCGTTCCAAATACTTCAAGTGTCTTTTGTTTTGGGGTAGCTGTGAAGGCAAAGAAACTGATATTATCTGTTTTTGCTTTGCGAGCCTTCATTTGTCGAAGTACAAAATCTTCCACCGGCTCTTCGGTATCTTTATCTTCCTTTACAGCTTCTTCAAGTTTTGCATCCTCGTCTTTGCTGTCTATCATGAGTACATCTCGCAAGCTTTTTGATGCTTCACCACTTTGTGAAGAATGCGCCTCGTCTATAATAACGGCAAATGTTTTTCCTGGAAGTTTACCAACTTCTTCGACAATAAATGGAAATTTTTGGAGTGTAGTAATAATAATCTTTTCACCTTGTTCGAGTGAATCTTTCAGCTGGCTTGATCCTTCTTCAATTGCTTTTACCACGCCTGCAGTTTGTTCAAATTGTTTTACGGTATCACGAAGTTGTTTGTCAAGCACACGTCTATCAGTTACGACGATGACGGTATCAAATACTTTTTTATCATCAGCATTGTGAAGACTAGAGAGATGATGTGCTGTCCATGCGATAGTATTTGACTTTCCAGATCCAGCACTATGCTGAATCAAATAATTTTTTCCTGCACCAACTTCACGAGCATCTGCGACTATTCTACGAACAGTGTCGAGCTGGTGATACCGTGGAAAGATAAGTTTTTCTTCTTTGTATTTTTTGCCTTTTGCATGGGTTTTTTCTTCTACTGTCAGGCAGATAAAGTTTCCAACAAGTTCAAGCAGTAAATCTTTTTTCCATATTTCTGCCCACATGTAGGAGGTTTTGAATCCATCCGGATTGGTCGGGTTTCCTGCTGAGCCGTTCTCCCCTTTATTAAATGGCAGAAAGTATGTGCCTCTACCCGCGAGCCGTGTGGTCATGTACACGAGGTCAGTATCAATCGCAAAATGCACCAGACAACGTTTGAAGCCAAGAAGTTTTTCTTTCGGATCGCGGTCGCTTCTGTATTGGCGCATGGCATTTTGTACGGTTTGTCCCGTAAGTTGATTTTTGAGTTCAGCTGTAAAGATTGGGAGACCATTGAGAAATAGCACCATATCGATACTATTTTCATTATCCTCGCTATATTTGACCTGTCGCATGACGCTCAGGATATTGCTATTGTAGAGCTCGAGTGTCTCGGGATTCATGCTGCTGGCTGGGCGGAAATAGGCGAGATCGAGTTTGATACCCCGGTCTTTTACACCGTTTCTGAGCACAGCAAGTACGCCTTGGCTGGTGATTTCCTCATCGATCCTTGCGAGTACTTTTTGTTCTACTGCGTCGCCATGTTTTTCTGCTAGTTTTTCCCAGGCGTCTGGTTGGGTGATTTTGAGAAACTCAAGCACGAGCTCGGTGTCCATGCAGAGCTGTTTACTGTACTGTTCCGGTTTGCGGACTTGATAGCCGTTTGTGCGGGTGAGGTATTGTTCGATGGCTTCTTCAAAGCCGATTTCTTTTAGGTTTGTTGGCATATAGTAATTTTAAGTATTATCATCACCTTCAATAAAGTTTATAATGATTTGTGCTCGATCTGCTAAATCGTCGTAAGTAAGAATATCAACATTTGCGAATTGTCTATTTGCAAGATGTAGATATTTTTGCGAATTTCTTCCAGTTTTAGGAAATAATGATCTTTTTGATAAAACTATTGTCCCTTTGGGGTACATAAAATTTTGAATTGATGGTTGTTGTTCTTTGATATGCCCAAAGGACTCTTCAAATTCCTGCATGTAAAGCATTACTTGATGGAGTGCGCGGGAAAACTTTTGTGAAAAACGATAATCGGTTCTATCATCAAAACTTCTTGTTCTTTCTCCGCTGCTATCCAACTCAAATAATTCATCATTAGGCCCTTTCAACTCTACGATATCATAGACTTGATTAAATCCTTCTAGAAGAAAATCATACTGGGAGCCTAAACCAGAACCAAATTTAGGTTTTGAATTTCTTTTACTTTGTACATAATTTAATCCAAAGAACCAAACTCTATTTTCTAGAAAGTTTTGTATATCTGTTTCAGTAGTTTCAGAGCTTTCAATTAGTGATTTGAACTCAATTAAATCATTTTTGTATTCTTCTACTTTTTTCCCGCTTGTTCTACTTTGTCTTAACTGATCGTAGAGTTCTTTTTCTAAAATTAAATTTTTTCCCTCCACAACTTTTGTAATAAGGTTAAGTATTTTTTCGAATTGCTCCTGCTCCATTTGAGTAATATCAAAACTGTTTTCTGGTGATAAAATAAAGTTCAAACCACGGTCTAAATCGGATAGTGCCTCAACTGAATCAGAAGCAATGATTCTGTGAAATCGCTTGGTTGGTGTTTTTCCAA
This sequence comes from Candidatus Magasanikbacteria bacterium CG11_big_fil_rev_8_21_14_0_20_39_34, assembly GCA_002787355.1. Lineage (GTDB taxonomy): Bacteria > Patescibacteriota > Patescibacteriia > Magasanikbacterales > UBA922 > 1-14-0-20-39-34. The sequence continues at coordinate 73,904 of PCWN01000007.1, read as the reverse complement.
TAAATGCATCTTGTTCACCAAAAAATTCTTTAAGTTTTTCAATTTCTTTCTGGTCTAATCTTTCTACAGGTTCCAAACCCCATTGCTCTGTAGTTTTTGCTCGTCTGAATCTATAAATATCGATTATGTAATGGTGGACTTCACCGGTATCATGTTTCGGTATGTGAAAAGCCGTTGCAATTGTCTTCTTGAATTTTCCATCGTGTAACGGGTAATTCCTACTGGACAAAAAACCGCCATTAACCTGTGAAATATCTGTGTCCGAAGAAAATAAATCATCCCCATTGTTTAACTTTCGTAGTAAAATATCTTTAGAATCGACTTTTACTTCGGTTGCTTTTGTCCAATCAATTCCTGAAACTGGCATATTTACTCAGTATTTAAATTCGTAAGAATTTTTCTGTTTACTATAACTCTTTTTTTCAATTGGTTCTCTGTCGGCTTCCTTTTCCTCCATGTATCTAAATAGAATTTTTTCTCCCAGTCATTTAGCCAACCTTTTTTATGCGCAAACATAATAGTTGCTTCATTAAAAGCATTAGTAATATCCTCCATTACTTTCTTTTTTGCCCTAAATATTTTGTCACTATCTATATTTTTCATGAACTTTTTTACACAACAATTTCCAACATTTAATGAGTTTTGATTTTGGATATTTCTTAAAACGCAAACTTCTTTAATTGGAAAATGACCACAAGCGCATGTTTCTTGTTCATCGCTGTCGAAAATCGAATCTAGTTCCCATTCATTTTTTGCTGGACCCCAGGTATTGGATTCGCTTTTTTCGATAATAGATTGTGTCAAAATATACTCAGACATACTACACCTTCACCCTCCCCATCACGACATGCATGATCAGAGAAGATTTATATTCTGTTAATAATTTGATTGATTGTTTTACTTTTTTGATTACCTTTTCTATTTCCTGAATTTTCTCATCAGTTTCAGTAACAATTTGTTTCTGTCTTTCAATGGTCGGATATTCTAAAAACAAATTCCCCAATTGCGTAGGGTTGATTGCTGGATAACTAACGCCAGTAGAATGAGCTACAACCAAGTCGACAAATCTTTTTGATAGTATTTTGTAGTAAAGATATTTTCCAAGTACTTTTTTTGTAGGAGTAAGTACAGCAAAACCCGTAGATACAATAGTATTATCTTCTGGATTTTTAAAATATGCTATTGCTTTTAGGTATGTACGTACTGTAGCGATAATAACATCATCATTTTGTACAATACGTCTCGCACGAGAAGGAGCGTCTGAAAAGTTAACGATCTCTTTATCTATAATTTTACCTTTATTATTTACATTTCCTATATCAATGTAATTAATAGATAAATCAGGATAAGTAGTTTCTGGTAACGTTGCTCCATTTATTGAACATACAAATTTCAACTTCTCCCGCTTCACATCACCAACACCATCCACCGCCTCACTAATCAAACTCTTCCTCTTCTCCTCCAAAAGCTCCACCAACCGCTTCTTCCCAGCAATAATCTTATCGATCTTTTCTGATTTTTCATCGAGATAGGCGGCTATGCGTTGTTGAGTGGGGAGGGGTGGAATATTTATTTCTATATTATTTATTGGGAAAGTGCTAAGTCCGAATCTTGTAATCCCATTTGCATAAGTAGAAAGAGTATCTTTTAATTTTTTACTTTGAAACAATCTGAAAAGATAGTTACCGAGTATTTTATTTTTGTGTGATCGAATAAGTGCCAAATGATAGCCACATAATACGTTTTTAAGATCATTTTTTACCAAAGCAGGGACGGCTATATCATCTGCAGTTTCTGAATCCTTGGTAATGATTACGTCACCTTTTTGTAAAGCAAATTTTTTTATTTGTTCTGATTTCGCTGTCGCCTTCATGAATTTTAAATCGCCGGTAATAAATTCATTTTTATAAACATCAACATAATTACAAAGTAATACTTCTTTCTCATCGTCAGAACTTTTTTTATCAATATTACTTGGGCTGATGGAAGACAGAAATTTCAATTTTTCAACATTCCACCCCTCCGGCACCTGCCCAAGCCAATCAACCCCACTATCGGTATAACAATCGTAGGGAGTGTACTGTTTTGTGAGTTTTAATGCCATATGATTATAAACTCTTTAACAACGTAAGTAGTTCATTTTCCACCTCTTCAATCTCACCTTCAATATCCTCCAGCGCTCTTGGTGGTTCGTAAGTATAAAAATATCTCGTCAGTGGGATTTCATATCCAACAATTCCGACTTGCTTATCTTTTGCATCTCGTTTCTTTTCATCAATCCACGCATCTGGCACATACGGTTTTACCTCGCGTTCAAAATATTCGTAGATATCTTCACCGAGTGGGACATTTTCTGTATCGCGAAGATTGCTGTCTGCTTCTGGATTTCCTTTGTTGTCGGTACAGATGCCTGCCGTTTCATCCTGCTCGCTGAGTGCGTTTAGGATTGCTTTTTTAAGTGGGGCCCCAAGTTTCATGTCTTTGAACTTCTCATCAAAGATCTTCATAAACTCGTCACGGTTTTTGTAGAGCGTGTCATCAAACGCTGCGAGTGTATCAAAAATTGATTGCTGCAAAGCTGTACCTTCTTCGATTTTCTTTTGATTTTTTCCTTCTGAAAGTTTTGCAAACTGTGATTCAAGCTTGATAGCCTCAACTCGTTCTGGAGATACCTGGAAATTAAGTCGGAGGGGTCGATCAACGGTTACTTGGCGATAGCCAAAATGTTCTGTTGGGAAAATTTTGCAGTATTCGTTTTCTTCAAACGCTTCGTAAAGTTCCAATATTTTTTTGCGATCTTCGTCAGAAATTTCATGGCGTTTGTTCCCAAGGGACTTACGCATTTTTTTGAAGAATGTTCGCGCATCAATAAGTTGCACTTTTCCTTCACGTTCTTTTGACTTATTGTTTGAGAGAAACCATACATAGGTATAAATGCCGGTGTTGTAGAACAGTTGGTCAGGCAGTGCAACAATGGCTTCGAGCATGTCATTTTCCAAAATCCATCTGCGGATTTCACTTTCTCCACCACCAGCGTTTCCGGTAAACAATGGTGATCCATTCATGACGATAGCAAGACGACTTCCTCCGTCAATAGGATTTTTCATTTTGGAGATCAGGTGCTGAAGGAAGAGTAATTGCCCATCGGAAATCCTCGGTGTACCTGCGCCAAATCGACCGGCAAAACCTCTTTCTGCCTCTCGTTCTACAGCCTCTTTATCTTTTTTCCACTCCACTCCAAACGGAGGGTTTGTCAGACAGTAGTCGAATGCCTGTCCTTCGAATTGATCATTCGAGAGCGTACTTGCGAGTGAATGATCTTTTTCTCCGCCCTTTATTTTTTCCGGATCTTCACCTTTGATCAGCATGTCGGCATTACAGATCGCATAGGTGGTAGAGTTTAGTTCTTGACCGTAGAGATAGACACTTGCATTACTATTGATGGTTTCGAGGATATGGTCTTTGGACACAGTAAGCATCCCTCCTGTTCCGCAACAAGGGTCGTAAACAGTTTTGATGATGTGTTCTCTTTTGAGTTTATCTTCATCTGGCGCAAAGAGGATCTCTACCATCATGTGGATGACCTCGCGAGGCGTATAATGTTCACCCGCAGTCTCATTGCTCATCTCAGCAAACTTGCGAATGAGCTCTTCAAAAATGTAGCCCATTTCATGATTACTTACCGTACTTGGGTGTAAATTTACTTTATTAAGCTCCTTGAGAATGAGATACAAAAGATTCCCTCCACTGAGACGAGAGAGTTGGTTCTCAAAATCAAATTTTTCAATGATTTCTTCTACATTGCTGCTAAAACTGCTCATGTAGTGACGCAAATTTTTTGCCACATCATTTGGTGCGTCGAGGAGCTTAGCAAAGTCGTATTCGGAAATGTTGTAAAATCCAACCTTGCTTGTTTTTTTGAGAATAGGATCTACATCCACTTGTCCTTGCAGAGAATTGTATCTAGCAAGTACATCTTGCTTGGTATCTTTCAGTACATCATCAAGCCGTTTGAGTACCACGAGTGGTAAAATGACATCTTGATATTCGTGTTGTTTCCAGCCACCACGCAAGAGATCAGCAATCGACCATATAAGGGATGTTTTTTCACTAAAGTTTGTCATATATTATTGTTTAAACAGATCAAAGTATTTGTGCAAGATAAAGATGCGGTTACGAGAATAACCGGTTTTTTCAGTAAATAGTCCAAGTAACTCAAATTCGTTGGCGAGACTACTTGCTGTTTGGAAACTGCATGAAAGTTTTTCTTCAATTTCACTGACTGTCACAACAGGATCAGAAAAAAGTTGAGGTAATAGTTTCCTTGCATTTTTTTGTCGTCTTATACCAATTCCGGATTCAATTATTTGTTCGTATTCGGCACGAAGCTTGATAATTTGTTCAAACGTTTCTGTTCCTTTTTTTGCAGTTTCAAGCACACCGTTCAAAAAGAAGCGGAGCCAGTGTTCGATATCATCTTTCTGTCGTGGTCGATCTAGTGCATCATAGTAGTCACGGCGATTTTTTTCAAAATAGTCAGATAAATACAAACATGGCTTCTTCAAAAAGCCATTTGAAACGAGGTGAAGTGTAACAAGAAGTCGACCAATACGCCCATTCCCATCGAGAAATGGATGGATTGTTTCAAATTGATAGTGACTAAGAGCAACCTTTATGAGATCCGGAATTTGAATTTGTTTATTGTGCCAGAATTTTTCAAGATCGCTGAGGAGGTCTGGTAATTCTGTATGATGGGGCGGAATATAGTATGCGTCCCTAAGAGAGCCTCCACCAATCCAGTTTTGGCTGGTACGGATTTCTCCTGGTTGTTTGCTATATCCGCGAACACCCGAAAGGAGAATTTTATGCGCATCTTTGATAAGGCGCATGGAAAGTGGTAATTTCTCGAGTTCTTGTATGGAACTATTTATGGCTTTGATGTAATTTTGAACCTCTTCCCAGTCATCACGACGTTCGGGGTCAATCTCTTCTCGCTCGAGAAGAGCTTCGTCTAGTTCAGTCTGTGTTCCTTCAATCTTACTCGATACGTTTGCCTCTTTGATTACGTGCATTTTTATGAAAAAATCAACATCTGGGACAAGCAAAGAATAGGCATTGAGTTCGCCTAAGTACCGCATTGCTTCAGAGAGGAGGAGGTCAATTCTTTCATCCTCCCATGAAAATGGTTTGTTTATCAGGGAAGGAGAAAAACTATTATAATCGTACTGTTTTTTGTACGTCCCGGAAGTAAAGTTTAGGGTAGACATAATTTGAAGATAAATTAATATATTCCAACTTTACACTTAAACTTTGAATATGTCAAGCTATATTGTGAATAACTTGTTTTTGATCGTCGAACCAATAATACAATGAGACTTCCAGTTATTCCCCTATAAAATAATTGTCCCTACAGGGACACCATTTTGGAAAAAGAAATTTGAAAATTTTTTAAAACAAATGAGCGGTTAGCCCATTTTTGCTTCTATTTACACTATTTTTCCCAAAAAAGCTCTCCACAAAACAGGCATGTACAAAGCCTCATGAGCATGATACTATACCCATACACGGAAGTCCCAAAAGCCTTTATTTTTGGGTTAAAAATAGATATTTTTGCTATGAAGACCATCCAAATGCCCTACCCTGAGCTTGCAAAAGCCCTGGGTGTAGAGAATATTTACCTCAAACGGGAAGATACCCATAAATACGGCTCTCATAAGGGACGCTCTATCCCCCTCATGATAAAAAACTATAATAAACAAGGGATCAATACCTTTGTTATTTCTTCTTCCGGAAATGCGGCATTGGCTGCAGTTTTGGCAGTGGAAAATAGACTCAAGAATAACCCGGAAGTGACCCTTTCTCTCAAAATATTTGTGGGAAAAAATATTGACCAGAAAAAACTTGAAAAATTGAAACGTACTATCACCTGCTCTGACGCTATTACCATAGAACAGGTGGATAACCCCAAACAAAAAGCTTTCCAACTGGATAAGGCCGGAGAAGCAAAATTTTTGCGCCAATCTACAGATGACCTAGCCCTAGACGGGTATATGGAACTGGCACAGGAAATTACAAAAATTCCTGAACTCTCTGCCATCTTTATCCCAACCTCAAGCGGAACCACCGCTCAAGCTATTGGACAATACATTCTGGATAGAAATCTTCCTATACAACTCCATATAGCACAAACTACCAGCTGCCACCCCATAGCAGAGGAATTTGATACCAAAACATCCGATGAACCTTCCCTTGCAGGCGCTATAGTAGATAAAGTGGCCCATAGAAAAGAAGTTCTCATCCCAATAATAAAAAAAACCAACGGTTTTGGTTGGATCATAGATAATACACAGATTCAAGAAGCACAAAAGCTGGTAAAAACTACTACGGATTTAGATATCTCCGCCACCAGCGCACTCTCCGTAGCCGCACTGCAAAAGGCATTGAAAATGGGAAAAACTTTTGATGGTCCCGTCTCTTGCTTTATCTGCGGAGCATAGGGCCTCTCCAAACAAGCTTCTTTTTTGCTAAAGTAAGTGTGATTTTATGTGGATTGCCACGTCGTCGCGGCGGACTCCTCGCAATGACAGAGAGGAGTGTGTCATTGTTCGTGAAACGAAGAAATTTATATATAGGTAAAGTTAAATTGTCATTGCGAGCTGAGAATACAGCGTGGCAATCCACCCACCTACACATACGTCAAGTATAGAATTTCTTTTTTAAAATAAAGATTGCCACATCTTGTGTTCCACCACTCCTTTCAATAACAAAGTGTAAGGAGTGAACTCTCCTATTTTTCATTCCCCCTTGGCAGAGTTGCAATACTAATTATATTTTCTGCTTTCTCCTTGGTACTTCTCTCCCCTTTTTTTACATAATATTGATCTTCCAAAGAAAATCCCGCTTCTCCAAAAAGATGCTCTAATTCCTCGGGAAGAAAACCGTGGTAATACCGCTTCCCTATCTCTTCTCCACCGGCACCACGCCAGGGAATCATAAACTCTTGGGATTCAAAAGCAAATTTTTTGTATTTATCTGCCGCCCAGGTAGAAAAAAGATTCCAGTTGAGGAAAATAATTTTCCCTCCCGGCTTGAGGACTTTTCTCATTTCCAAAAGAGTTTGCATCCTAAATTCCTCGGTAGGAATATGCTGAAAAGCCGCAATGCAAAAAATGGTATCAAAACTTTTTTCGGGGAACTTTAACTTTTTCATGTCCCGAACAAAAAATTGCGCCTTTGGATACTCTTCCTTTGCTATTTTGATGAGTTCCTTGCTATAATCAACTCCAGTGTAGCGGACTTGTTTTTTTTCGAAAAGCTGGTATAATCTACCACTCCCACAGGCAACATCTAATACACGCTCTCCATTCTGAACATAGTCTGCAAGAGGTTTCAGATCATCCCATAAAAAAGTTCGAGTATCTGCAAACTGACGCGCTATTTTGTCATAGAGCTTGCGGTTTTGTGTAATAAGTTTTTTTGCAAAAAATTTGCCTATCATATATGTGTGGGTAGAAAAAATTGTAGAAAAAAGGAAAAAATATTTCTCATGACATTTACTCCCGAACAACTGAAAACTATTCTCTTGAGAATTATAGATAAAAAGCCAAATACAAAAATTGAGCTTAATTTTGTTCGTACCAAAACAGCCGCTGAACTCCATATTTTTCAACCGGCCAATAGGCTCCTCTTATCAGAGTACCAAAAACTCACAAAAAGTAAAGAGATACCACAGCTTCCTTGGCTGGAAAAATTGCTTAAAAAAGCGGATATTCGGAGTATATCCGGAATCTCTGTAGTCACTTCCTTGGTAAAGCCCTACACATGCCCTGGTAAGTGCGTATACTGCCCTACCGAGGTCCGAATGCCAAAAAGCTACATTGCCACCGAACCCGCTGCCGCACGTGCTCTGAGACTGGATTTTAGTCCCTACGAGCAGGTCAAACAACGGGTGGAAATGCTGGAAAAAAATGGACATGCTACGGATAAAATAGAATATATTATAAAAGGAGGCACCTGGAATGCCTATCCACTCAAATACCAATACTGGTTTATTTTGGAATCATTCCGAGCCTGCAACGATCTTTCCCGCAGAGGCAAAAGACGAATTCCTCTTCTTACCGAAAAAAATTCTTTAGAAGAACTACAAGATGCACTGGAACAAGAACAGAGATACAATGAACACTGCAAACATAGAATCATTGGTCTTACCCTCGAGACTCGACCTGATGCCATTACCGCAAAAACTATTTTTCATATGCGCAGACAGGGATGTACCCGTATAGAGCTGGGTCTGCAGGCACCGGATGATAAAATTTTGGATCTTATACAAAGAGGTCACACCGTAGAACAGTTTGAAAAGGCTATACTGCTTTTACGTTCTGCCGGTTTTAAGGTGGATTTGCACTTCATGCCGGATTTGCCAGGAACAACCCCTGATCATGACATTGAAATGTACCGTCTTCTTTTTGAAAAAGAAACCCTGCGTCCAGACATGGTAAAAATATATCCAAATACCGTGATAAAATCCGCAGAACTCTACAAATGGTTTCAAAAAGGAAAGTACAAACCGTATGGAGAAAAGGAACTCTTTCGTGCTCTTTCTGAAATGAAAATGATAACCCCCCGCTACTGCCGAATATCCAGACTTATCCGTGATATTCCTGAGACAGAAATTGAAGCCGGAAATAAAATTACCAACCTGCGTGAAGCCCTTTCTGCAGAATTGAAAAAAATAGGAAAACAATGTGTCTGCCTACGCTGTAGAGAAATTGGAAGACAGAAAGAAAATATAGATGCAGATACCATCCCACAATTATTTATAGATGAATACAAAACTATAGGTGGAACAGAATACTTTCTCAGTTTTGAGGATGCAAATCGTGTTGCGGTCTTTGGATTTTTGCGTCTGAGAATACCAACCAAAAGATCCCCAGATCTTACCCCTTCTGAGGAAGAAAAAAAATATCGTACCCAACTGAGCCTTTTGGAAAAGTTCCTCCCGGAAAATAAAGACTGTGCCTTTATACGAGAATTACACGTATATGGAAAAGTGGTCCAAATTGGAAAAAGAGAAAAAAAGGATTCTCAACATAAGGGTCTTGGGAAACAGCTGGTAGCGGCCGCAGAAAAGCTCTGTAAGGAAAAAGGATTCAAAAAAGTATCTGTCATATCCGGCGTAGGAGTCCGGGGATACTATAGAAAGCTTGGGTACCGAAAAATTGGTACCTATATGGTAAAGAAACTGAAGTAAAAAAACACAATCTTCTGCCCTCCCTCTTTGGGAGGGTTTTTTTATTTCAAAAATTTTGAAAATGCTATGTTGAGTTTCGAGATATACCCTTTTACACTCTGTAACTGTGAGCCAAAGTACACAGCTATGGATTAAGGTTTGGATGAAATGATGACTATTTGAAACTCATATGGCGTATGACTTGTATAGGTGGATTGCTTCGTTTCACTCGCAATGACAAAAGAATTTTATATCTTGAAGTGCTTTTATTATCGTAGAATCTTTAGTGATATGTTTGTTGTGTCATTGCGAGCCGAGTACACAGCCTGGCAATCCACGGT
>PCWN01000007.1:16231-64312 GCA_002787355.1 Candidatus Magasanikbacteria bacterium CG11_big_fil_rev_8_21_14_0_20_39_34 | reverse complement strand
TGGACTAAGGTTTGGATGAAATGATGACTGCTTGGAGATAATATGGCGCAATGTTTGAATAGGTGGATTGCTTCGTTCCACTCTCAATGACAAAAGAAGAATGTATCTATTGACGGGCAATGACACTCTATCTGTTTCTTCCTGTGGAATAAAAAAATAAGCATCAAAAAATGCTTATTTTTTTATTCACTGTACAAAATCTTTCTTTTATGGTATACTCTTGGCTCAACTTTCTCAGGAGTTTCGGTTCTATGCGATTGCGATCGCTTTTCGCAAGATCAGACCAGTCACCAGTCGACGACAGGAGGAGTCGACTCTTCGAGAGCCGTATGGCACGTCTCCTGCGGGAGAACCATCCCGCAACCCCTCGATTCCTCGAAGGGTGTACCGCAGCGGCACGTGAGATGCTCCTGCGTGAGGCACTCAAGCCTCATCCCCACCTCGCACTCCCCCCACCTCACCACCCCGCCACTTGATCCTCCCACCAGATCAAGACACCCAAAAGAAGATCAGATATGGTCTTTTTTTGTTTGCCAAAGGATTTTTTATCTGATACACTTCCTTTGAAAAATGACCTTTATAGTATGTATCTTCCTGAAAAAACACTCATAGCCTCAGGACCCGTTATTATAGAAAACGGCAAGGTTCTGCTCAATAAAGAAATGAAGGAAACCGGGGAAACTCCTTGGCTTTTTCCAGGTGGAGAGGTTGAAGACTTTGACCTTTCTCTTGAAGACGCCTGTAGACGAGAAGTAAAGGAAGAAATGGGAATTGATGTAGAGATTCTCTCTGCAATAAAACCCATGATTATACAAAGACCAGAGTATCCGGATAAACTTGTTATTTTGATTCATTATTTAGCAAAACGGATAGGTGAAATTTCTCCTGGTGAAAATATTGTACAATGGGACTGGTTTGATATTTATAATCTTCCGGAAAATTGCGCCCAAAATGTTACCGAGGTTATCCATGAATATATCCAAACAAACATATGATTTTTGAAAGCCTGGAACACAAATAATCATTTTCATTGTTGGCCTGTTTTTTAGTACGTAATATTTGAATACTATGAATAAACAAAATCTTGCTACCTTTGATCCCCAACTCCAAGAAATGATCCGAAAAGAACTTGATCGTCAAGAATCTGGTTTGGAAATGATTCCTTCTGAAAACTTTGTGTCCATGGCCGTACTTGAAGCCCTGGGGTCTGTACTTACCAACAAATATGCAGAAGGATATCCAGGAAAACGCTACTACGGTGGATGTGAACATATAGATTCCGTGGAAGAACTTGCTATCAATCGAGCCAAACAGCTCTTTGATGCAGAACATGTAAATGTCCAGCCACTCTCCGGAGCTCCGGCCAACATTGCTGCATACTTTGCTATCATGGAGCCGGGAGACACCATACTTGGTATGGATCTCTCTCATGGAGGACATCTCACCCATGGTCATCCGGTTACTTCTATTGCTAAAATTTTTAACTTTGTTCGCTATAAAACCACACCGGAAGGGCTCATTGATCTTGATAATCTTCGCTCCATGGCACAAGAGCACAAACCAAAGGTTATCCTGGTAGGATACAGTGCATACTCACGAGAAATTGACTACCCTGCTATCCAAGAAATTGCCAATGAAGTGGGCGCTATCACTATGGCAGACATTGCCCATATTGCCGGGCTTATTGCCGGAAAACAGATGAATAACCCCGTCCCTATTTTTGATGTGGTCACGACCACAACTCACAAAACCCTGCGTGGTCCACGAGGTGGAATGATCATGTGTAAACAAAAATATGCTGGCGCTATTAATAAATCCATCTTCCCAGGATTTCAAGGTGGCCCTCATGAAAATAATATTGCCGCAAAAGCAATAGCCTTCAAAGAAGCACTTGAACCAGAGTTCCAAAATTATGCACGGCAAATTAAACTCAATGCAAAAGTGCTTGAAAAGAAATTTCAGGAGTTTGGATATAAAATGATGTTTGGGGGAACCGATAATCATCTTCTTCTTGTAGATGTTACTCCACAAGGTCTTTCCGGAAAAGAGGCAGAAAAAGCTCTGGATATTGCCGGAATTACCCTGAATAAAAATATGATCCCCGATGATCCAAGATCTGCTATGGATCCTTCCGGAATTCGCCTGGGAACACCGGCTCTTACCACACGTGGAATGAAGGAAATGGAAATGGAACAGGTGGCGGAACTTATTCGTGCCGCTCTTGATAATCATAAAAGTGAAGAAAAACTTCTTGAAGTACGCAATGAAGTCCATGCACTTACGAAAAAATTTCCTCTTTATCCAGAATTGGTCTAAGAAAAAAAGAGCTATACTATAGCTCTTTTTTATTTCTCAAAAACTTTTTTACCAATCAAGCCAATCTTGTGCTTCTTTGATATTGAAGAAAAAACGAACGTGTTCTTTTTTCCTCAGTAACAGCATGATGGTCAAAACCTTTGTATAGTTAAATCCATCTCCAACGATAGCAATTTTATCCGTGTAACTGCTTTCTATAATATCTTTGTACACCGCACGGACTTTATCATTGAGTGTTATTTTATCCAGTTTTTCCAAATCTACCAAAATTTTATATTTCTTCTTCCCTCTTTGCAAAAAAATATCCTTAAAGGTTTTGTCTGCCCAGTTTGCCTGGTCTATTATCTCATCCAAGCTTATTCCGGGCCGCCCAAAAACAAGCTTCGCCCTCCCATCTCCGTAATCGGTAATTACGGATCCAGTTTGCTCAAATGTATATTGTGATAACATATTGCTATTTTGCAGTGACTATATTAGTATATAATAATAACACCTTTGTTTTATGGATTATATCACAAACTCAAGTGAAGAAACAAGTGCACTGGCCTCCTCTCTTGTACAAAAGATTTCCCCCGGGACGGTACTACTTCTCAAGGGTGATTTAGGGTCGGGGAAAACTACTTTTACCAAGGCTTTTGCCAAAACGCTTGGGGTTCAGGAAGAAATTACCAGCCCTACGTTTACGCTTATGAATCTCTATGATACCACTCAGCAAGATGACCTCATACACAAAATTATTCATATAGATACCTATAGAATGGAGAGTGAGGATGAGTTGATTTCTATTGGAGCACAGGACTATATTGGGATGCAGGGAAGTGTAACACTTATTGAATGGCCAGAAAAGCTCTCTACCCTTTTGGAACATAAACATTGCATTACTCTTGAATTTGAACATCTTTCTGAAAACACACGAAAGATTAGTGTTCAATTTCCTTTGACTTCACATCCGGAGCCTGTTTAAACCATAATCGGTACAGTCGAAGAGCACACCACTCTTTAATTTTTTGGATGTTCCCTCGTTTTTCCCAATTGAGCGTTTCAAAGGGAACCGACATCTCTATCCAATGGAGTACGGTAATTTTTAATTTGCTTACAAAATCTTTCTGATGGATTTTTACATTTGCCTCAAAGTAATCGTGGAAACTTCCAAATTCCAAATTGCTACTTCCTATCATCGCCCAATCATCATCTACAATAACTCCCTTTCCATGCATCATTTTTTGAGATAGCTGAACCCGAACACCATATTTTTTCATAAGTGCAAACCAACCATAGGCGGCATACGTAGCGATACGAACATCCGTGCGAAAAGGAATTAAAAGATCTACTCTCACTCCCCTTTTTCTTGCCTTCCACAGTGCAAACAGAAAATCCTTATCGGGAAAATAGTATGGTGAAAAAAGAATAACACGCTCTCTTGCTTTGAGAAGTGCCTCTATATACTTTTTCTTTGCACGAGACTTTTTTCTGCCTTCATCTATAATAAGCTCAATATTTTTGAGTCCTTTTTTTATCCGTGTTTTATATTTGATTAATCCTTTTAAATTTTCTTTTTCACCTCCACAGATAATATACATCTTTGCAAAAGAACGAAGGAGTGAATGAACCACCTCTCCTTGCACCTGAAGATGGATATCCAACCAATCTTTCATCCGTTTATCTACATTTACACCACCTATGAATCCAATTTTTTTATCAACAATTAAAACTTTTCTATGGGTACGTGATATGATCCTTCTCCATATACCTCTATACCTATGCCTTCGTGCATGAAAAAACTGTAAATCAACACCTGATTTTTTCAAGCTGTGCACCCTTTTTCGTGAAAGGCCAAAACTTCCAAAATAGTCTACAATTAACTTTACATCCATTCCTTCCTGCGCCTTTTTTTCCATAAGGTCAAAAAATCTATTTCCTTCTTCATCATCTACAAAAATATAGAGTTCCCAGTATATAGACTCTTTTGCTTTTTCTATGGCATTATACATAGCATCCCAAGCATCCTGTGTGGTACTATAAATTGTATAGTTTGATTCTTTCATAGTGATTCCATTTCACTATAGACAAAAAAACCCCACTTGGCAAGGATAGAGAAAACAGTAAAAAAATTTATCCGTGTTTTATTTTTAGATATAAAATTGAAAGTGCGAAGAGAAGACCAATTCCATTCATAATGGCCACCGGACCGTTATGAATGAGAATGGCATAGATAACCCACAAAATGAGCCCGATTACATAGATAATATACCTCCACAATGAGAGATCTTTTGTGGAGCGTGTTTTCCAACTTTTTATGGTTTGTGGAAGAAGAGAGGCAACCACCAATATCCCGGCAATATACCCAAATATATCTATACTCATAGGATTTACTCAATTACGGTCCCTTTGTATTTTTGACCCCGCAGAGCTTTCCCTAAATTTGGTAGGTTGGTTCCCTGAACAATAGAAACACGAAGATGAAGCTTTTCTGCCAACTTGCTTGCGGTAGGATCAAAGGGGGCACTAAATCCTGGTGACCAGGTATTGCCTACAATTTTTCGGAAATCTTTCCAAGAAATATTTTCTATTTTTTTTGCATTCTTATATTTGTTTGGATCTTTGTCAAAGGCGTATTCAATATTTGAGAGATTAAAAATTTCCTTTGCCTGAAAATTTTGAGCCAATTTTACAGCAACAGCATCAGTTGACTGTCCAGGTCGTTCTCCACCACAGATAATAATCTTCTTTTTTGTCTTTATAATTTCTTTAGGGTTCTTTATTACCTTTTCATACGCATCTTTTCCAAACATCATTCGTACAAACTCTGCATTAAACCAAGTAGAATAAATCCCCAACCAATCCAGTACGTCATTGTTTTGTTTTGAAACCGCATGCAACGCCTGTTGGTACTGACGACACGTAGCCCCTCCGCCTACAATAAGAATAAACTTATCCCCCTGCTGCGTTTGGTCAAGAATAAGCTTACGAAATTTTTTGAGAAATGTAATATCAAAACCTGTTTTTGGAATAATAATGGACCCACCTACCGAAAGAATTTTATACATATCACAAATATATTTAACTCCAGTTTATTTTTTTATTTTTTTGTATACCAAGAAACCCTGCCTTTAATACTGTTTTTTCTCTCTTTGCTTTTTCCGGTAAAGTCACTAAAAGCCGGCTAGGTGTTCTGTAGGCTGTTTTTCCTTTATGCGTTTTATGTGAAGAATATTTTTTCATAAGTCACAGACACCGATTATTTTTCATCATTTTTGAGCATCCAACCCACGATGACACTTACAACACTCATAACCAGTGCTCCAATAAATGCAGGTCCAAACCCAACAACATCAAATCCCTTTACAATGGAACCTACAAACCAGAACATAAGAGCATTTATAACAAAAGTAAAGAGCCCAAGGGTAAGAATATTTATAGGAAGGGTCAGGAAAAGGACAATGGGGCGAATAACTGCATTTACCAGTCCCAAAACAAGCGCAGTAACAAAGGCGGCATACCATCCTGAAATTTCCAGTCCCTGTACCACCTGTGCTGTTGCAAGTAAGACAATAGCATTGATAACCCAACGAATAATAAGTTTCATATACACAATATTTAAGAATAATTATATCTCTACACTATAATGCTTGGGAGTTTCCCCAATAACCTCAATGTGGGTGCCAAGCGTTGCGTATTGATACAGCTCCTTTGCATCCGCCTCACGAAGGTTCACACATCCATGTGAGTGCGTTTTTTTGCCAAAGTCATTATGCCAATAAGCAGAATGAATGTAGTACCCTGGCTTAAACTCCATATTCCATTTTACATTTGGCAAATCGTAGTCTGGCCCCAAATAACGCTTTACTTCAAGCTTTCTCTCTACTTGAAACTCTCCAGCAGGTGTTTCCGTTTCAGGATTCCCCGTAGAGACAGGAAAATTGAACATCTTTAATTTGCTGACATAATAATACAGACGCTGTTTGGTCCTGTCAACCACAATATGGGTATCATATCTCTTCTGAGAATCTTTTGAAGTTGGATCCAAACCCTGCAGAGCTTCTTGATAATCTCCTACTCCATCTTGATCAGTATCTTTATTCCCAATACTACTTCCAAACCACATTTCATGCCAATCTGAGAGTCCATCCTGGTCATAATCATTTTCATAAATCATTTTTCCATTCCCCGCATGTGGAGAATAATTATTTGCAACTTCCACCCCATCCAAATATCCATCTCCATCGGTATCTGGGTTATGTGAATCGGTAAAATAGTATACTTCCTGCGCATCCGACAGACCGTCATTATCTAAATCTTCTTCCTGTGCACGAACAATTCCGGGAACCAAAAGTACGAAGAAAAGAAATGTTACGGAATATGAGAAAGGAAAGATTTTTTTCACAAGATTTTTAGGTAAGAATTTTTAACCGACGAAAAAGTTCAAGAGATGGCGGAGTAAGTTTAATATGAGAAATTGCATGTGTATCCACCCATTGGTATTCAACCAGATCATCACTTAATACAACGGACACGTCATCTGCATTTTCATGCAATTGTATTTTGTACACAAAAAAATGCATATGACACAAAACTTTTTCTCCCGTACTAAGCATTTTTTCCGATTCACCCTGTCCAATATCATCCAAAAGAGAAACATCTGCATGTGTAAGAGAGATTCCTACTTCTTCAAATATTTCGCGTTCTAAAGCCTCAAGTTGACTCTCCCCTTCATCCATTCCTCCACCCGGGATATGCCAACAATCACTGTATACTCCCCCAGCATGAGGATCTTTTTTCCCAAAGAGAACCTTATTATCATGAGAAAGAATATATCCCGATACAATATCTCTGCGGATTTCACGCATATTAACTTTTTCGCTTAAATAAATAGATGATATAGAAAAAGATAAAGAGGCCAAAACATCCCAATGCACCAAACTGGACGTAGCGTTTTATATCTTGATTTTTGGGAACAAGTGGATCACGATCATGCCCATCTACCACTCCATCTGCATCCGTATCTGAATTATTTGGATCCGTTCCCCGTTCATGTTCTACATTATCTTTGAGACCATCATCATCACTATCTGCTTTGAGTGGATTG
The DNA here is from genome assembly GCA_002787355.1 of Candidatus Magasanikbacteria bacterium CG11_big_fil_rev_8_21_14_0_20_39_34. Classification (GTDB taxonomy): domain Bacteria; phylum Patescibacteriota; class Patescibacteriia; order Magasanikbacterales; family UBA922; genus 1-14-0-20-39-34. The sequence continues at coordinate 56,910 of PCWN01000007.1, read as the reverse complement.
GTCCTAATGTTTTTTTCTTCTTCATCTTTCAGTCCATCATTATCATCATCGTCATCTTCATTATTTCCTATACCATCCAAATCCGTATCTGCTGATTCTTTTTCATTGAGAGGAAAAATATCAAGTAAATCATTGACACCATCATTGTCACTGTCAGCTTTAAGTGGATCTGTCCCTTTTTGGATTTCATCACCATCATTAACCCCATCTCCATCGGTATCCGCTTTCACAGGATCCGTTCCTTTCTCTGCCTCATCTTTATCTCCTATTCCATCTCCATCGGTGTCTGGTAAGGTTGGGTTGGTCCCTTGATCAATTTCTGTTTTATCATCAATCCCATCATTATCGGTATCCACTTCTGTAGGACTTGTTCCATGCTCTTTTTCTTGACCATCGGTGAGCCCATCCCCATCGGTATCGGGATTATGTGGGTCACTCCCTAATTCTGCTTCCTCGGTATCAAGAAGGCCATCATTATCATCATCGGTATCTGCATTATCTCCTATGCCATCTCCATCTACATCTGCCCACTCATTTTTATCTTTTGGATATAAATCCTCGGAGTCGTTCACACCGTCACCATCGGTATCCGCATTTTTGGGATCCAAACCCTTATCATGTTCTTCCTTATCTGAGATTCCATCACCATCCGTATCACTTTTCAAAGGATCCGTTCCCAGTTCTTGTTCTGTAACATCCAAAAGACCATCATTATCATCATCGGGATCCTCTTTATCTCCAATATCATCACCATCGGAATCACGATCAAAATCAAACATTTTTTCCGTCTGATAACTGGCTATCTGTTGGTCACCAATAGAAATAATGTCCCCTTTATTATCTTTGGCAATCACATTGGTGAGGCGCATCTGAAGGGTGTGCTCTCCATAAGGGAGTACATATTCTACCCATGCCTGTTGTGCCTTTTCAAATTGTAATTCATTTATAGATGCTGTCCCAATAAGCGTATCGCCATCATAAAAAGCCGGCTCAGCGGAAAGAGAAGCAAAATCATTATTTACAATTACCGTATAAATTTTTACTTTATCACCGGAAAAAACTTTTTCTCCAGAAATTCGCATTCCTTCATTGACTACAAAATTGAACCCTTCACCAAAAACCGGCGAGGGTCCCATTAACAGCAGACCAAGGGCTGCAAGAATCCCCCCAAATTTTTTCAATTTTCTCCTATTTAACATATATTTTTCCATTTTCTACATACATTATTATATCACCCTTTTGGTCAGTTCGCAAAATATTTGCATTGGATCTTTCCAACTTTTTGAGAACTCTTTGTGTAGGGTGACCATAGGGATTTTCCTGTCCAACCGATATCACCGCATACCGAGGGGTTGTCGCTTGTAAAAATGCTTCACTGGTAGCACCTGCGCTTCCATGGTGACCAACTTTAAGTACTTCTACATCCAAATGGTTCCCATACTGTTCCATGAGTCGCTTTTCTACATCCATCTCAGCATCTGCCATAAGTAAAAGATCACTATGACCATACACTATCTTCAAAACTATGGAGGTTTCATTGCTCATTTGTGTCCGAGACTCAAGCTCCCGATGAGCGGGTGAGAGAACTTCTACATCTACACCGGAAATTTGTATTTTCTTTCCCTCTGAAAGAGGTTCATATCTGCTGTCGGATTGAATGTGACTCCAAAAATCTTCCCAAAATGAATCCCCTTTCTTTTCAAACCCGGTATAAAATATTTTTTTTACATGAAAACGTTTTATGACATCCAAACATCCGCCATAGTGATCACGATCGGGATGAGAAATAAGAACATAATCTATGGTCCTATCCCAAAATTTCATATTCCTCCCCAAGGCATTCAATATTCTTCTGTCTTTGGAACAATCCACAAGCATTTGTGTTTTGTCCGGAAATTCCAGAAGTGTTGCATCCCCCTGCCCAATATCTAAAAATACAGTCTTGAGTGTATTTTCATTTTTTGAAAAAATATTGAAAGACCAAAAATTTTTCTCATTCGTACCAAAATGAATCAAAGAGAGTGCAACCAAAGTAAGCATGAGTAAAAATGAAACCAAGAGTATTTGTTTTTTTGTATTTGACATACTTTTTGTACTACTTTATCAACTTTTTTTTGTGGAAATAAAGGAATAGAAAAATGATTCCATAACAAAAAGTTACAGACCAAATAGGGATACTCATTTCATAAGATGCAAATGGCAATTTTGAAAATATTTTTACCACCCCCACCACGTATGTCATAACCATGTAGGTGAAAAATGAGAGTATCAGTGCAATAGGCATAAAAAAGAAACTGAAAAAGACGACAAGAAATCCAAGATACATGATAACGGGAATAAGTGGAAGAATGAAAATGTTTACGGGAAGTGCGACAAGTGAAACCCTCCCAAACTGATAGACGATAAGAGGAAGGGTTATCATGGTTGCAGACAAGGTTCCAAGGGTAATATCTTTTATACCCAAATATTCTGGTACATTTTGAAATATTTTTTGGAATATGGGAAGTATATAAAGCAATCCAAGCGTGGCCAAAAAGGAAAGTTGAAATCCTGCATCAAAAAGAAGGACTCGCGGATTTTGTAAACACATAAGAGCCGCAGCCAAAATAAGGGCGTTCCCCGCATGACTCAGTCGTCCAAACTGCTGTGCCATAAGTATCAACATTCCCATAATAGCCGCCCGGACAACAGACGCAGAAGCACCCGCAAAAAGAGTAAATATTCCTATCATACAAAGGACAATATAAAAACCTTTTTTTCTTGGTATAAAAAGATAGGTAAGAATGGTCACCAAAAATGATGCAACAATAGTAATATTGTATCCAGAAATGGCAATAATATGTGTTACTCCTGTTCTTTGAAAATCATCTGCGAGTTTTCCCAGTCCTCCTCTGTATCCGTATAAAATTCCTGCCATAAAACTAGCATACGGTTCTGGCCAAAGTTTTTCTATATTTTCCTCTACCCTTTTCTTTAAGGAAAGGAGGGAACGCATAAAAATATTTCCTCTTTTCCCCTCTAATTTTTGAATTTTTGGAGAGATACAAAGCGTAAATATCTGAAATTTTTCCAAATATTTATCATACCGAAAATTTTCTATTGGAGTTGGTTTTTGAAGAAGACAAGAAACCTCCAAAACATCTCCGTAACTATATTGAGGATACAAAGTATTTTTTATATACACTTTTCCACTTCCTTCTTGCTGGGGAAGAAGACGCACAATATAGCGTACTCCATCTTCTCGAACATCCGGTTCTACACTGACAAAGCCTGTAAATTGTGCTTGACTTCCGGCAAGCGCAACAATATTATGTTCACTTGGAAACGTAAGCATATACCGAGCTCCTCCTATGAACACAAAAAGTATACATATGGTAAAAAAGCGTACGTGTCTTCTTTTCCACACAAGAACAAGAAATGTACTCAAAACAAAAAAGGATACATACACAGAAAGAAAATCCCATTTCATGAGTTGATTATCAAAAAGTGATCCGAGTAATATTCCCAAAAGAAAACAAAAGCAAAACGAAAAAAACGTTTTGCTTTTTGAATCAACAATAAGCTGTATCCCCTCCTTGTACATACATGTACTACATCACAATAGAAATCAATTTCCCTTTGATATAGATAATCTTTTTGGGTTCTTGACCGGCAAGCCACTTCTGGACATTCTCATCTGCAAGGGCACGTGCAGTTGCCTCCGCTTCTTCAATATCTGAGGAAACCTCCAAAGTACTTCTTACTTTTCCATTTACCTGTATGGCAAGTGTTACGGTATCTTCCACCATTTTGAGGGGATCAAATACGGGCCATGGTTCATAGGCAAGAGATCTATTGGTATTGCCTAAAAATTCAGACCACAGTTCTTCACAGATGTGTGGTGCAAAAGGACTCAAGAGCTTGAGAAGAACAGAATACTCTGTTTGAGAAATAGTATCTTCTTTATAAAAGGCATTGGTAAGCTCCATCATAGCAGATACCGCAGTATTGAAACGCATTTCATCAATATCTTCGCTCACTTTCTTTATGGTTTTGTGAAGTATTCCAGTATTCTTGGAATCTTTTTCTTCATTCAATTTTACTTTTTCTTGCAAATTCCAAACTCTTTCCAAAAACCTTCGTACCCCCTTGAGACCATCAGTACTCCAGGAAACATGCTGATCAAATGGACCCATAAACATAATATAGGTTCTCAAGGCATCCGTTCCAAATTGCTCTATCATATCATCTGGATTCACCACATTTCCCCGACTCTTACTCATTTTTTCTCCATCCTCTGCCATGATAAGTCCGTGAGAAGTTCGTTTTGCATAGGGTTCAAAAAATGGGACTTCAGAAATATCATGTAAAAATTGATTCCAAAATCGAGAATACAAAAGATGCAGTACGGTGTGCTCCATACCTCCATTGTACCAATCTACTTGCCCCCAATACTGTAAATTTTCTTTACTCGCAAAACACTGGTCATTGTGTGGGTCCATATAGCGTAACCAGTACCAGCTGGAACCTGCCCAGTTTGGCATGACATCCGTCTCACGCTTTGCCTCACCAGAACATCTTGGACATGTGGTATTGAGAAATGAATCCATAGTAGATAATGGAGACTCCCCTGTATCTGTTGGTTCATATTTCTCCACCTGTGGAAGCTCCAATGGGAGCATATCTGAAGAAAGGGGTATCCAACCTGGATTGAGTTCTTCTCCTTTATTCTGAAATTGTTTTTTTGAAGCACAATTTTCACAATAGACCAGAGGGATAGGTTCTCCCCAATATCTCTGACGAGAAAAAATCCAATCACGAAGTTTGTAATTTACTTTTTTATGTCCAATATTATTTTCTTCTAACCATAGGATCATCTTTTCTTTTGCCTGTTGCGTTGTCAAACCATTCAAAAAATCAGAATTAACCGCAATTCCCTCTTCAAAATAAGAAAATGTTTCTCCCTGTTTGGCACGCTCCAAAAATATTTTTGATCTATAAAAAGTTGGGCTTCCTTTTTCAAGTTTTTCTATAGCATCATCTATGTCATACCAATCATACTGTATCTTTGCAATTTCTTCTTCCGGACGATCAATCTGCGTATCACTGGTAATGTCTACCAAGAAAGCTGATTCCTCCACTCGCCAATCATTCTCTCGTTTATGATGAAAATAATTATGTTCTATTGACCCCAAGCTTCCTTGTATTTCTACATCCGTATATCCACACTCTTCAGCAATTTCTCGCACCAATGCCTCTTGCAAATTTTCCCCTTCTTCAACCCCTCCTCCTGGAAGAACATATTCGTTCATGTGTGTATCATACTCCAACAAAATTTTCCCATCTTTCCTACAAATTCCCCTTACGGTTTTTCGTGGATTGTAATCTTTCTTTCTTTCCCCCACTTGCTGTGCAACAACATGCACAATAGGAAGGTTATATTTTTGTGCAAAAGCAAAATCTCGTTCATCATGTGCAGGAACTGCCATAATAGCTCCCGTTCCGTAACCTGGAAGCACATAATCTGCAACAAAAATAGGAATCTGTTTTCCTGTAACCGGATTTATTGCCGTGATACCCTCAAGTTGTACTCCGGTTTTTTCCTTTTGCAATTCTGTTCTTTCCAAATCTGACTTTAAACGAGCTTTCCTTGCATAGGATTCAATCTCATCAAAATTGGTAATTTCTGATCTTTCTTTCTCCAAAATAGCATGCTCTGGGGCAACAACCATATAGGTTGCACCAAACAAAGTATCTGGACGAGTGGTAAACACTTCTAAAAATGAATCACTTTCTGCTTTTGCATTTGCAATCTTGAACTTCACCAAGGCTCCTTCACTTTTTCCAATCCAGTTTTGCTGTTGCACCTTGGCACGAGTGATGTAATCCACGGTATCCAGGCCTTCCAAAAGCTTTTCTGCGTAATCAGTAATTTTCAGCATCCATTGTTCTTTGTCTCTTTTTTCTACATTTCCTCCACAGCGTTCACACTTTCCATCAACAATTTCCTCATTGGCCAAACCAATCTTACAAGAAAGGCACCAATTAATAGGAACATTTTTCTTATAGGCCAGACCATGCTCAAAAAGTTTCAAAAAAATCCATTGTGTCCATTTGTAATATTTTGGATCGGTTGTATCAACTGATCTACTCCAATCAAAACTATACCCAAGAGATTTGAGCTGTCGTGTAAAGTTGGCAATATTTTCTGCCGTCACTTCTGCAGGAGGTCTTCCCGTTTTGATAGCATAGTTTTCGGTAGGAAGTCCAAAGGCATCAAATCCAATGGGATAGAGCACATTATATCCTTCCATCCTGCGCTTGCGAGAAATAACATCCATGGCAGTAAAGGGTCGTGGATGCCCTACATGAAGTCCAGCACCAGATGGGTATGGAAATTCAATGAGTGCATAAAACTTTTTCTTATTTTTGTCTTCCTGTACTTCAAAAGTTCCCTGATCTTCCCAGTATTTTTGCCAACGTGCCTCTATTTCTTTTGGACTGTATTTTTGCATAATTTTTCCTTATAAACGAAAAAAATAGGATAACTCCTCTGCAGACAGGATACCCAATTAAACGGAAAAAATCAAGAGAGGAATTTTGGTAAAGATAAACAAAAACCTCCCTGATCTCGGGAGGCTTTGGATTGATTTTTTTGTTTTTTAAAGTGATGATTCTATAAAACTCTGAAGAACCTCTTTACTTTGTCCACCTTCTGTACGTGCAACAGCTTCCCCACCCTTAAAAAGAATAAAGGTTGGAATACTCATTACCTCGTATTTTCCAGTGGTCATTTGATTTTCTTCAACATTCATCTTTGCAATTTTGACTTTACTTGCGTCCATTTCCTGGCTTAATTCTTCCACGATAGGAAGCATCTTTTGACATGGTCCGCACCATGAAGCCCAAAAATCTACTAAAACAGGAACCGATGACTGTAAAACTTCTGCTTCAAAGTTGTCGTCTGAAAGGATAAGTTCTGACATATCATTAAATATTATGTGCAGGTTTTTAAAACCTGTACTCCATAGTTAAATAATTACTTGGTAACTTCCAATTCCAATTTTTTTGCCTTGCTCTCTTCTGTATATACCTCCAAAATGTCTCCAACCTCAATCCTGGTTTTTCCTTCATACTGAATTCCTCCTTCTGTCCCCTGTGGAAGTTCCTTAACCTTTGATTGTCCCACCTGACATTTCAAAATCTTTCCAATGTCAATCTGTTGGCCATCACGAATTATACGCAACTTGGAATGAGGAAGAATTTTCCCATCTTTTACCACACCACCTAAAATTTGCATTTTCTTTTCTGTTCGGAAAACCGCCTTCACCTCCATTGTACCAATTTCCTCAACTATTTTCTCTGTGGATAACAATTTCTCTAATTCATCCTTTACCCAGTCCATGAGGTGGTAAATAACTTCAAAATTTTTATATTCTAAACTCTTTTCATTGATAGAAACTTCCGCGCTTGGAGTTGGTTTGACATGAAACCCAATCAGAGTTCCCCCCATAGCTTCTACTTTTTGAAGATCACTTTCATTGATATTTCCCAATCCCTTTCCAATGATTCGGACACCTACTTCATCGTGCTTTAGTCGTTCAAGAGATCCAATAATTGCCTCGAGTGATCCCAATACATCTGCCTTGATAACCAAGTTAAGGGTTTTCTTTTTTTCTTCACTGTCTTCATCTTGATTTTGGATATCTATATGTGGCTGGCGGTATGCTGAAGTCATTTCAGATTGTTTTTGCTTTACGTCGATCATCTGAGCGGTACTTTCTTTTGAGAGGTCAAGAATATCTCCTACTTCCGGAGCAACTTTAAATCCAATAATCTGTGCAGGAACGGAAGGTCCGGCAAGATCCATATTTTTTCCAAGATAATCTCGCATAGCACGAACTTTTCCATACACTTCATTGTTCATGATAAGTGGATCACCTTTTTTGAGTGTCCCCGCTTGGATAAGTACCGTAGCCACTGGCCCCATGTGTTTGTCGGTATGAGATTCAATAACGGTTCCCACAACAGGAAGTGTTGGGTCTGCCTTAATAGAATCTTCATTCATATCTGCAACCAACAAAAGCACATCCAAAAGTTTATCAATATTGATATTATTTTTTGCAGAAATTTCTACCATGGGAACATCTCCACCCCATTCTTCTGAGATAATATTTTTTTGTGAAAGTTCTGTTTTTACCCTCTGGATATCTATATTTTCCTTATCTATCTTATTGATAGCCACAACAAAGGGAAGCTTTGCCGCTTTGATAATTTGTATAACTTCTTCTGTCTGTGGTTTTACCCCATCATCTGCAGCAACCACCAAAATAGCAATATCGGCAATGGTCGCACCACGACTTCTCATCACGGTGAACGCCTCATGTCCCGGAGTATCAATAAACGTCATCAGTCGCTCTGCCTGTGTTTTTGGATCTTTCCAAATTGTTTGATACGCACCAATATGCTGCGTAATTCCCCCAGACTCGGTATCTATAATGTGCGCCTTTCGTACAGTATCAAGCAAGGAAGTTTTTCCATGATCTACATGTCCCATAACCACCACAACCGGAGGTCTCACCTGAAGATCTTTTGCTTGAGCAAGAACTTGCTCAACTTCTTGAGAGATGGCGACTTCTTTTTCAATATCAACTTTGTTTTCTTCTTTTTGTGTAGTAAAACCTAATTCTTCTGCAATAATGGATGCCGTATCATAATCAATATCCTGATTTTGGTTAGCAAGAATTCCATTTTTCATAAGCTCGGTAATGATCTGTGTTACCGACATTTCTAACTTTGCTGCAAAATCTTTTACCGTAATAAAGTTTGGTACCGATACGGTTTTTCCCATTTGCTTTCTAAGCTCTCTTTCCTTCAGTTTTCTTTCTTCAAACTCCTGTGCTTGTTTCTTTTCTAACTCTCTTTTTATATATCTCCATTTTCGCATTACCTGGTCTGCTACTCGATCATCAATTTTTATGGCTTTTTTACCAATATCAAAACCATGCTCTGGAAGGATTTCCAAAAGTTCTTTGGTATTAATTCTGAGTTTTCGTGCAAGTTCAGTAATGTTCATGAGATAAAGTTTATCTTAATTTAGGAAAATTATACATTATGAGTGAAGATAAGTCAAATAGGCGCCAAAAATCAAAAAAGGGCCATTTTGCCCTTTTTCTTGATGATATTACTTTGCAAACTTTTCTTGGTACAATTTTACCGATTTGTTCAATGCCTCAATAGCCATGTTCTTTGGTTCAAAACCGGGTACTTCCACTTTGTATTGATCTGGTGTTTCTCCTTTGAGCGCCTTGTAGGTCTCAAAAAAATGCTGAATTTCCTTTAGATTGTGAGGATTCAGATCTGAGAGATCCTGAATGTTATCAAATCGCTTGTCGCAGGTTGGGACTGCAATGATTTTGCTGTCATCTTCACCGGAGTCTATCATTTTCATAAATGCCACCGGTCTTGCCTCTACTAAAACCCCTGGAAAAAGCGGATGAGTTGCCAAAAGAACAACGTCAATAGCATCTCCATCATCCCAAAGTGTTTGTGGAACAAAACAATACTCAAAAGGATACGCAGCAAATGAATAATTTGCTCGATCAAGTTTAATCATTCCAGTATCTTTATCTAATTCGTATTTGTTTCGTGAACCCTTTGGGACTTCCACAATTACGTTAAATTTTTCCGGAGCCTTTTCTCCAAGAGATACATCATGCCAAAGATTCATAATATCAAGCGTTAAAAATTTAAATTCTTTATTTTATAGCTCAAGAATACCCCATTCTCAGAAGAATTGCAATATCTCAATAGACACGGTTGAATTTTTCAAAATATTTGTGTATTCTGGAGTCACTATGGCAGAATTTCTCCTTATAGACAAGCCAGAAGACTGGACCAGCCACGATGTTGTGGCTTATTTACGTCGCGTCTTAAAAATAAAGAAAATTGGCCATGCCGGGACTCTTGATCCCTTTGCTACCGGACTTTTGATTGTGGGTGTGGCAAGAGAGGCCACCAAACGCCTTGATGAATTCAAATCTCTTCCCAAAACCTATATTGCAACTCTCAAATTTGGATTTACTTCCAATACCTTTGATAAGACTGGAACAATTGAAAAATACGCTTCAGAGGGAAAGTTAGACCTCAGCAGACTCCAAACGGTTCTTGAGCAATGTATTGGACGCCAACTTCAGCTTCCCCCTATGTTTAGTGCAAAAAAAGTAAAGGGAAAAAAATTGTATGAACTGGCACGCAAAGGGATTGAAGTAGAAAGAGAACCCAATGAAATTGAAATCTATGATCTTTTGCTCCTTTCTACTACTGAGGATACCGCAACCATAGAGGTATCTTGCTCTGTTGGTACCTATATCCGGACACTTTGTCATGATATTGGTGAAAAGCTTGGAATTGGTGCCTACTGTGAAGAACTCCGAAGAACAAAAATTGGTGAATATAAAGTAGAACAAGCAACCCCTCCACAGCAAATATCTTCGGAAAATCCTCCTTTTTTCCTCTTATAAAGCCCTTCTTTTCCCTTTTTATTATCCACACCCTCTTCCTTTCCCTTTGGATTCGCTCAATTGACAAAAGACACCTTTTTTGATACCATGTGACTACAATAACTTATACACAAAGAAGATTCTAACGGCAGTTTTGGTAGCTTAAGAAGGTTCAAATTTTGCTAAAGAAAGTAAAAACATGAAACCCGCACAACATAATTATCACTTTTCCCCTACAGAAAGCAAACGGTAATCCCCGTTTTCGGCTTTTTTGATAATTATCTCTTAAAGCACCGCGTTGTTAGACCTCCTTTTTTGAGGTTTTTTAATTTGAAAAATATGACTCCCTTTCTAATTGCAATCGTGGGGCTTGCTCTCGGACTTGGCATAGGATACTATGCTCGTCTTTTGCATGCCAAAAAGCAAATTGATGGTGCAGAAGCAATTGCACAAAAGAAGTTAGATGAAGCAAAGGTGCAAGAAAAAGATATCCTCCTTGAGGCAAAGAATCAGTCCATCAAAATTTTGGATGATGCCAAAATGGAAGAAAAACAACGTCGAGAAGAACTCCGAAAAATGCAAGAACGCATTGAACAACGTGAAACCATGTTTGACAAAAAGTTGATGGAGTTTGAAGACAAAAAACAACGATTGGAAGACAAAGTAAAAGAAGTTCAAGACGTAAAGTTGAAAATTGACGAAAAACACGAAGAAATGATTCATAAGTTGGAAAAGGTAGGCGCTCTGAGCACTGCTGAGGCCAAAGCACAACTTATGGAACATGTGGAACAGGACTCCAAAGAAGACCTTTTGGCTCGAAAGTTGAAGTTAGACAAAGTTTCTCGTGAAGAAGTAGAAGAAAAAGCTAAGGATATTCTGGTTGGAGTTATGCAACGGACCGCATGTAACCATGCAGCCGAAACTACTTCTACCGCAGTTTCTCTTCCAAGTGATGAAATGAAAGGAAGAATTATTGGAAAAGAAGGACGAAATATCAAAACCTTGGAAAAACTTACTGGATGTGAACTTATTATTGATGAAACTCCAGAACTTATCCTTGTTTCAAGTTTTTCTCCTATTCGTAGACGCGTATGTTACCTCGCTCTGGAAAAACTTATTGCAGACGGACGTATTCAACCGGCAAAGATTGAAGAGTATATTGAAGAAGCAAAAAGAGACCTTGCCATTGATATTAAAAAAGCAGGAGAACAATCTCTCAATAAACTCGGAATTGTGGTTCCAGAAGATAAACTGGTTTCTATTATTGGAAGACTTAAATACCGAACCAGTTATGGACAAAACGTTTTGAACCATTGTGAAGAAGTGGGATACCTCTCCGGTATGATTGCCGAAGAACTTGGCATGGATCCAAGCATTGCAAAAAAAGCTGGATACTTCCATGACATTGGAAAAGCCGTAGATCACGAAAGTGAAGGAGCACATACCACTATTGGTCATACTATTCTTACGAAATTCAAAATGGATGAGCGCCTTGGTGAAGTTGCACTTACACACCATGATACTAATCCTCCACTCTTGCTTACCAAGATTGTTATGGCAGCAGATGCTATTTCTGCATCAAGAGTGGGAGCACGACGTGATAGTGTAGAGCAGTATGTTACCCGTTTGAATGAACTGGAAAATACGGCAAAGAGTTTCCCAGGAGTTGATAAAGCATACGCCATTCAAGCTGGACGTGAAGTACGCATTTTTGTGGATCCAAATGCTATTGATGACTATCAAGCATTTAACCTCGCAAAAGATATTGCCAGAAAAATTGAAGCTGAACATCAATATCCAGGTGAAATCAAAGTTATGATGGTCCGTGAGACTCGTGTTATTGAATACGCAAGATAAAAATTTTTCAACATATAAAAAAAGGAAGAGTTGCTTTACTCTTCCTTTTTTCTTTTTTGACTTCTGCCAGAAGACAATATGTGGATAATAAATTTGGCTCTATTGACAGTATTTTCAATTTTTCGTACAATAGGGGTAGATAAATATATCCCTACTTTTTATTATTCATTCCCACTTTGTGGTTAACATAGTATTCCTATGAATAAAGCAGCTCTAGCTCAAGCTATTGCAGAAAAGGTCGGTGTTACAAAAAAAGAGGCAGAAGAAATGATTGCCGCATTTGTAAACATCGTCACAGAACAACTTAAAGCAAACTCAGAGGTAAATATTGCCGGTTTTGGTGCCTTTAGCTCAAGAGTTCGTGCTGGAAGAATTGGTGTGAATCCTCAAGATCCAAACCAAAAAATTCAGGTTCCACCAGTAAAAGTTGCAAAATTCAAACCAGGAAAAGCATTAAAAGACTCTCTCAAAAATAGTCAAAATAGTCACGCTGCGTAATAGGCAGACTACAAAAAACGGTCGTATGACCGTTTTTTGTAATCTTGACTTTGAGGAAATAATCCTTTATAATCTTCTTACGCAAAATTGGCCCGTTCGTCTAGTGGCTAGGACACCTGGTTCTCATCCAGGCAACAGGGGTTCGATTCCCCTACGGGCTACAAAACGTAAGAAGTATGATATCCATACGTCAGGGTAGCTCAGATGGTTAGAGCACCGGATTCATAACCCGGAGGTCGGGAGTTCAATTCTCCCCTCTGACACAAAAAAATGACTCGTCTTAGAGTCATTTTTTTATTTTTCGAAGTGATCTTTGATAGGTAACGGCAAATCGGTGTGCTTCATCTCGAACTTGGATCAAAATATCCTGGTGAGTATATACCCAATGTACCAGATTTTTTTCTTCCTTTGCAAAAATGAATTCATTCTTTTTTCTTGCAGGTCCTTTGGCAATGCCTATCACAGGTATATCTACTCCAAATGTTTGAAATATTCTCTTTACCCTATTCACTTGAGGTTTTCCCCCGTCTATGAGAAACAAATCGGGATACTTCCATTCCGTATGTTTGAGTCTTCGAACCATGACTTCTTCCAAACAATCCACATCACTTTGTCCTAGAATAGTTTTTATTTTAAATTTTCTGTAATCTGACTTTTTGGACAGGCCGTTTTCAAATACCACCATACTCCCTACCTTACCAGTGGTTCCAAGATTGGAAATATCATACCCCTCTATACGAGAAAACGCCCCCTCTGATTTTCGTTCATCTTCAAAAAAAGATTTATTTAAAATGGCAACATCATGAATCCGTTGTAAACGAAAAATTTGATTTCTCAGACGTGCCGCCTCTTCAAAATTTTGTGATGATGACTCTTTCTTCATTCTCTTTTCCAATATTTTAATCAAACGCTTCTTTTTTCCACTTAAAAATTGAACCAGTGGACCAATGACCTGTTGTTTATACTCTTTCTCCGTTATCGTATGTGCGCATACTCCAAGACATTGTCCCATTTGGTAGTACAAACATGGTCTTTTTGCGCTTGGACTGCAACTTGAAAACTGAAAAAGTTTCCGAAGTAACACAAGCGTCGCTTTGGTATTGAGTCCAGGATACGGACCAAAAAGATATTGAAACTGTTTTATATCTTTTTTTGAGAGTTGTTTGAATTCATGTTCACGCATGGTTTTTACAAGAGGAAAGGAATCCTTGGTAATCAAAATATAGTTCCAACTTTTATCATCTTTTCCAAGAACGTTATATTTTGGACGCTTATCACGAATGTAATTGGCTTCCAATATAACGGCCTCCAACACAGAATCCGTTTGTTTATACTTTATATTTTCTACCTTATCTATCATTGCTTCAATGGCCCGAGTCCCCCGCTTCCCCAAAAAATAACTCTTTACACGACTTTTTAAAGAAGTTGCCTTTCCAACATAGAGAAGTTCCTGATTTTTTCCATAGAAAAAATATACCCCTGGGGTATTGGGGAATTTTTGTATTTTTTCCTGTAAAATCTCTTTCATATCTGAAAATTTGACAAAAAAAATGGCTTATGTTATTTTGAGGATACTATGAAATCAATCTTTTCGCAAACAAATTTTTCACATCACTATCACCTTCGTATTGACTAGGGTGGTTTCGTGCTGTAAAAATTTTCCGTGAACCGCCCAAAAGGGCGTTTTTTGTTTGAATACATTTATTATGACTTTTTTAAAAAAATCAAAACAAAATTTGTATCATCACTATCACCGCATACTCGTACTTGCCAGGTGATAGTTTGGATACTTCAAAATATGTGAACCTCCATCCGGCAAGTAACGCCGGATTTTTTCGCTGGAGGAAACATGCGAAACTGGATTCGAAAGGAACTCTCCACGCAGGGATTCGACCCCCACAACTACGGTCTGTGCACACCCTGTGAGCACGATGATAGGAACCACGGCCCCACGGGCAAGAAGGTTCTCGTCATCCGCAACGGCGGTGAACACCTCGACCCCAACCGGTTCACGTGGATCGGTGGTATCTGTTCGCTGTTCACGGCGGACTCGGACCAGATCCGAAAGAAGAAGCTCACCTTCAAGACCGAGGAGAGCTTCCGCGAGTGGATCATGTCCTGGTACCCACGTGTAGACCAGGTACACGACTGTGTGGGCATTCCGCCCCGAAGCTGCAAGCGTGTGGTCTACATCGTGGAAGACTCCATCTGGGCCAAACGCGTGGCCAAGTGGACGGGGCTCAACGGAGAGAAGATTGCACAGATCTTCCAAGAGGTTCACCAGACACAGGGCGCCCCTGTCATTCAACGTTGGCTGCACAACTACGGTTTCCGCGGTCAGGTAGATGTGGTCTACAGCAGTTCTGTCGAGCGCGAGCTTGAACTGGCCCTGCGCATCTGGGAACGCCAAACGGGGAAGAACATCCGACCCGCTGACCGCGACTTTGCCAAGGTCGAGTTGATGTACACGCCTCTTTGGCTGGACATCCTTGGCATTGACCGTGGGTGCATTTGCGAGCCCATCCACCACATGGACGTCCCACCCCACCTCTCGGGTTTTGCGAAGGTGTTTGACCGAAGCCATCTCTACCAGATGGGATTCCTCCCATTCTGGTGCAGTGCCGGCCCCACACGACTTCTTCCGCTTGATGAGGTTACCAACCATTCCAACTGGAAGAACTTCCAGGCAGATGATTGGTCACGTGTGAACTTCGCATTCACAACCCCTGATCCATTCGGATTTTCACTTTCCGAACTCACGGAGCGTATCCTCCACGATCTCACCTTCATCTACGGCGGCTAATCCACCCCGCCGTAGAAAATAACTTATTTATTTAAACAAATTGTTATGATTCAAAAAAATAATCTCGATGCATTTCTCTTAGGAAGTACTTTTTTTGGCACTGGCGGTGGTGGTTGTCCCAAAAAAGCAAAAGAAGTTTTTCTGAAAATTTTTGAAAAGAAAGAAAAGCTTATCGTTGAGTCCATACAAGAATTTGATGAAGATGCCCTATTTATCACGGCATTTGGGGTAGGATCCATTACCAATTGCTCTGACCCAAGTATTCCCATACAAAAAGCATTCCAAAATCTTTCAAAATTCATGAACAAAAAAATAGCAGGAATTATCCCGGTAGAAATTGGGCCACTTTCCCTTGCGATAACTTTTTTCTTGGCGGATATACTTGACCTTCCCGTTATTGATGCAGATATTGTTGGAGGAAGATCCACACCAGAAGTATTTTTGGAAACCATTACCTTGTTTGATATTCCACGAACTCCCTTTGCTATTGCCAATAATAATGGTGACGAAGCTATGCTTCTCAAATCCTCATCACTTAAAAGTGAAGAAAGTTTTATGCGCAGCTTTGCCGAACTCTCCGGAGGTGACGCTCAAGTGGTAGGATACCCGATGAGTAAACAGCAAATCATACAAAGCTGTGAGCAAAAAACAATTTCTGAAGCGCTTTTTATTGGAAAAATGCTTGAGACAAAAAATATAAACGAACTTCTCAAAACACTCAAAGGGAAAATCCTCTTTGAAGGAGTTGTAAACAAAAAAGAAGAAAAAATGATGAGTGGATTTACCGGACTTGATCTCTTTCTTTCCAATTCTCAAAGTAACGCAAAAGTGTTTATAAAAAATGAAAATCTTATTCTTTGGATAAATGATGAAGTAGTTCTTACCTGTCCGGAGCTTCTCATCATGCTTGATGAAAATAATATGCCCATTTACAATGCAGATCTGAAAGAAAATATGCAAATACAAATACTGGGGATACCAGCAAAACCACTTTGGCAATCAAAAAAGGCAAAAGAACTTTTTTGCCCCAAAACTTTTGGTTTTCCATTCAATGAAGTTTCCCTTACTACAGAGAGTATAGAAGGATTGGTATCATCAAAGAAGATACTTTCTTAGGTATTGCCCGGTAAAGCTTTTGGCGTAGCGTGCAACGTCCTCTGGTGTTCCTACCTTTACCAGTTCTCCCCCTTTGTCTCCTCCTTCTGGACCAAGATCTACAATCCAATCAACACATTTTATAAGATCCAGATTGTGTTCAATGACTACAACAGTATTTCCTTTGGAAACCAAAGACTGCAATACGCCAATAAGCTTGCGTACATCCTCATAATGAAGACCGGTTGTTGGCTCATCAAGAAGATAAAGTGTTTTGGTGGTGGATCTTTTCGCAAGTTCTTTTGAGAGCTTAATACGTTGTGCCTCACCACCGGAAAGCGTGGTGGCCGACTGCCCCAGTGTAAGATAATCCAAGCCAACCTCATTGAGTACTTTTAATTTATCTTCAATAAAAGGAATATCCTTAAAAAATTCTTCCCCTTCTTCTATGGTCATGTCCAATACCTCAGAAATGTTTTTCCCTTTGAAATGAACCTGTAGTGTTTCATTGTTGAAACGTTTTCCATTACAAACATCACATAAAATTTCTACACTTGGCAAAAAGTGCATTTCAATCTGGAGTGTTCCTCTTCCCTCACAGTTTTCACACCGTCCACCTGGTCTGTTAAAACTAAATCTTCCTTTTTTGTAACCACGAATTTTTGCCTCCGGAGTTTCGGTAAAAATATCTCGAATACCGTCATAGGCTTTGGTATAGGTTGCTGGATTACTTCGAGGTGTTCTACCAATTGGGCCTTGATCTATACGAATAATTTTATCAAGATATTCAAGACCAAGTATTTCTTTATGGGCGCCAATACGTTTCTCCACATGATGAAGTTTATTTGCGACCGCTCTATACAAAATATCATTCATGAGTGTAGACTTTCCCGATCCAGAAACTCCGGTTATACACACAAACCGTTTCAAAGGAATTTCTACATTTATATTTTTCAGATTGTGTTCTGTGGCTCCCTTTATTTTGAGCTTTGGAGTGGAGCTATCTACTTTTCTTCGTTTTTCAGGAAGCTCAGTCTTTTTTTCTCCCCGCAGAAACTGACCGGTCAAAGATTTTTGAGCACTTCCTTTGGTCTTTGTAGGAAAAGTTTTGGTGCCTTTTTTTTCAGATAAGAGTTCATGAAGTGGTCCACTGTAAACAATATGTCCACCATGCTTTCCGGCACCAGGACCAATATCTACCACCCAATCGCTCTCAAGAATCGTATCCTCATCATGTTCAACTACAATAATCGTATTTCCAATATCACAAAGATTCCGTAATGTTGAAACTAACTGTTGATTGTCTCTCTGATGCAGACCAATGGTTGGTTCATCAAGCACATACATTGCTCCTACCAACTGCTGACCAACTTGCGAAGCAAGACGAATACGTTGTGCCTCTCCACCGGAGAGTGTTCCAGCACGACGTTCCAATGCAAGGTAGTGAAGTCCCACATCAAACATAAACTTCAAACGATTCCGTACTTCACGAAGAGCCGCGCCTGAAATTTCTAATTCTTTTTCTGTGAGTTTTTCCTTGAGTTTTAAAAAGAAATCATAACACTCAACAATAGGCATCTGCACAATTTCCCAAATATTTTTTTCACCAATTTTTACACTCAATGCATTTTCATTCAATCGGGAACCCAAACAGATCGTACAAAGATCCTCTGAAAAAAGTTCTACCGTCCCAATTCCCGTACAGGATTTACAGTATCCATAAGGACTATTAAAACTAAAAAGTCTTGGTTCAATTTCTGGGAAACTAAAACCATCGTTTGGACACGAATATTCTGTTGAATAAATTTGCTCATCCTTCCCCACATAATTTACTGTACAAAGACCATTTGAAAGATCCACTGAGGTTTCAACCGCCTCTGCAAGTCTCTGCCAATCATCTGTATTTTTTTCAAAGTTCATCCCAGAGAGAGGGATCTTATCTATAACAATCTCAATAGTATGTTTTTTATTTTTTGTAAGTGTAATTCTCTCACGTAAACTCTTTATTTTTCCATCTACTCTCACTTCCAAAAATCCAGAATTATACATATCATAGAGCATCTGATAGTACTCCCCTTTTCTCCCACGAACTACCGGAGAAAAAAGAATGAGTTCGCCAGATTGTATTTTCTTTTCTTTCAAGGTTTTGATGATCTGATCCTCTATTTGGTCCGTAGTCATCTTTTCAATTTTTGTTCCACAAACAGGACAGTGCGGTTTCCCAATTCGAGCAAATAAAACCCGCAAATAATCGTAAATTTCTGTAATCGTTGCCACCGTAGATCGTGGGTTGGCACCATGGGCTTTTTGGTCAATAGAAATTCCAGGAGAAAGCCCTTCAATCTCATCTACGTCTGGTTTTTGCAAATTTCCTAAGAATTGTCTGGCATACGCGGATAAGCTCTCAACATACCGCCGTTGACCTTCTGCAAAGATGGTATCAAACGCCAAAGAAGACTTTCCCGAACCGGAAAGCCCTGTGAAAACAATCATATTGTTTCTTGGAAGTTCAAGATCAATATTTTTGAGATTGTGCTCACGAGCACCTTTGATAACAATTTTTTCCTGCATAAAATTGATTGCTCCTCATGAGACCAAAACAAGTCCTCTTTTGAGGATCATTCCTCTATTATCAAACAAATTTCACTTCCTGTCAACACAAGCTTTGACCTTGTATTGAAACCTGTTATAATAAACTAACAGCTAATTTTTGATAAAAAGAATTATGAAACGTCCTTCTTTTTCTCTTGCCTTTTTGGCTTGCATTGTATTCATTTTTGCTGGATGTGGAACTCCAGCACAAGATTCCATGTCTTCTGACTCCACCCAAAAAGATAACCCTACTTTCATGACAAAAGATGCCATGCCAGAAGAAAAAATGCAGGAAGAACAGATGCCCGAAGAAAAAACCTCTGACACTTCTTCCGCACACGTCCAAACCCAAATAAAATTTTCAGGAAAAGCCATGGGGCAACATAAGGCAGAATTTACTTGGGAAATTCCTGAGGATATGGCAGCACAAGCTGAAAAATATGTGGTCATACGATCTACTGACCCAGAACCAACCTATCCTGCAAGCTGGTGGTGGTGGAGAGGCCCCGCCCATCATGATCTTACCTGGGAAGACCTCCCAGAAGGGAAAGCTTATTTTCGCCTTTGTGTTCTCAAAGGAGAAACCTGTCTAGAATACAGTAATCCACTGGAACTCACCATTCAATAAATATGGATAAGCAAAGTTTTCATTCTCTTTCTGAGTTGGTTATGCAACAAGCGAAAGAAAAAGGATTTGGAACATCCGCTTCCAAAATTGATGTTGCAGAAAAATTTGTTCTTATTCATAGTGAAGTTACCGAAGCATTTGAGGCATATAGAAAAGGAAATAGAGATGGTGACAACGGCTTGGCAGAAGAGTTGGGGGATATTATCCAACGCGTCCTGCATCTTGCTGGATGTCTGAATATAGATATCGAGGATGCAATTCTCAAGAAATTAGAAAAGAACAAGGGAAGAAACTGGGAACGCAAAGAAAATGCTTGAAAAAAACAAACGAAGGCGGTACAATAGTACCGCTTTTATTTTTGAAGATACCTTTATGAAAAATTGGTCTCCTACTTTTTTAACTATTTGTTCACTTCTTATTCTTTTTTCCGGCTGCGCAAGTGAGTCAACATATAACCCTCAAAATTCAGAAAATACTCCCACCGTAGAACACACTCCCTCCACTCAAGGGGCGCCCTCTATTGAGCTCAAAGCACTCCCAAATGGAGATCAAAGTGTTCACTTTGAATGGTCAATTCTTGGACATCTTGATGTTGCAGAAGGAATGACTCTTGTGAGAGGAAAAAACCCAGAACCTGTTTACCCAACCAATTATTGGTTCTTTCAAGGTCCGGATAGACGTCAAGTCACATGGATTAACCTTCCAAAGGGGAAAGAATACTTCCGTATTTGTATTATGAAGGACAAAAAATGTTCTCTTTATAGTAATGATGTAGAAGTAGACGTTCAATAGTTTCCTAGAGTACTTGAATTTTTTCTCCCAAGTATTGTGGCTCTGGTTTGGTAACCTCTTGTTGCCACCATCCTTTGAGACGAGCAAGGATTTCACGAACGTGAATAAAGTAAATGCTCTCATAGTCTCTTCTGTCCGCAGAAAATCCTACTACATGTATCCCCTGTCGAGAGCAAAAGTAGATAATGCGTGGCAGGTGAAAATTTTGTGAAACAGCAATAATATCGGTAAGACCATAGATGTGTTTTGCTCTGTAACAGCTTTCATAAGTTCTAAGTCCTGCTGGGTCTACAATAATATCTGTGTCCGGAATTCCTATATCCATGGCTTGTTTTTTCATGGCATCCACTTCATCGGCCCTTCTTCTGCCATCATCCCCCGTCATCATAATTTTTCCTACTTTTCCTGATTTATACAGCTCTATTCCAGCACGCA
Organism: Candidatus Magasanikbacteria bacterium CG11_big_fil_rev_8_21_14_0_20_39_34; assembly: GCA_002787355.1. Taxonomy (GTDB): domain Bacteria; phylum Patescibacteriota; class Patescibacteriia; order Magasanikbacterales; family UBA922; genus 1-14-0-20-39-34. Next base: position 35,729 of record PCWN01000007.1, on the reverse strand, counting down.
CTCTATCAAACTGATAATCGGATTGTTCACCATTTTCTTTCATACCGCCACCAAATACCAGAGCAACTGGAGCTTGAGGCACCAAGGCAAGATCTGTGTAAATTCCCTGCCGATACTGCAAAATAGTAAGATTGGCATACAAAAGGGCAGCGATACCAAAAAGTACCAGCCAAAGTCCTACACTTACAAGAGTGTTTTTTTTATGCATACGGTTATTTTTTCTTTTTTGATGATCGCTTTACCATTTTCTGGCGTGCAGTGAGTTCTCGAATTTCATCACGCAAAATAGCAGCTAATTCAAACTCTAATTTTTGTGCCGCTTCTTTCATTTTAATTTCCTTATCTTTTATAATTTCCGCAACACTTCTTCCGTCTCCCAAAAGATCAAGATCCAAGGTATGTTTGCCCTCCTTCAAATTTTTACTATGTCGAGAACGATTTCCACCTTCTGTTGGAACACTGGTAATACCAAATTCTTCTAAAATATTTTTTATATTTTTTTCAATTGTCTTTGGAGTAATGTTGTGCTTTTTATTATATGCTAACTGTTTCTTTCTTCTCCTATCTGTTTCTTCAATTGCCTTATCAATAGAACCCGTTCGTTCATCCGCGTACAAAATAACTTTTCCATTCACGTTTCTTGCTGCACGTCCAATAGTTTGTACAAGACTGGTCTGACTTCTCAAGAATCCTTCTTTATCCGCATCCAAAATTGCCACCAAAGAAACTTCAGGAATATCCAAACCTTCACGCAAAAGATTTACCCCAACGATAACATCAATATTCCCCCGTCGAAGCTCAGTGATAATTTCTATTCGCTCAATAGTTTTTATATCACTATGCAAATATTTTACTTTAATTTTCTTTTCTTCCAAATACTCCGTTAAATCTTCCGCCATTTTTTTTGTAAGTGTTGTAACCAAAGTTCTTTCCTTTTTCTTCACCTGTTTTTGAATTTCGACAATAACATCTTCTACTTGAGAAAGTTGTTTTCCACTTCCATCTCCGGTCACGGGACGAATAATAACTTCAGGATCAACAAGACCCGTAGGACGAACAATCTGTTCTGCAACCAGGGCACTCTCATTGTATTCATACTCAGAAGGTGTCGCCGAAACATAAATAACTTGCTCTACACGCTCGTCAAATTCATCATAGGTCAGCGGACGGTTATCAAAAGCAGAAGGAAGTCTGAAACCATGATTTATGAGACTTTCTTTTCTTGCCCTATCACCGTGGTACATTCCACGAATCTGTGGAATCGTGACATGTGACTCATCAATCACCACAAGAAAATTATTCTTTTCATGAGCCTCTCCTTTACTGGATCCATAACGAAAAAAATCAAGAAGAGAAAATGCAGCTTCTCCTGGGAGTCTTCCATCGAAATGTCTTGAATAATTTTCAATTCCATTGCAATACCCAACGTTGGCAATCATTTCTAAATCATATTTTACTCTCCGTTTTAAACGTTCATATTCCAAAGGCATTCCTTTTTTTTGAAAATAGTCCAACCGTTCTTTGAGCTCACTTTTTATATTCTCCATTGCCTGCAGCCGAATACTTTCCCCCGCAACATAATGCTTTGCGGGGAAAAACCATGCATCATGCATCTCTGATTCTACTTTGCGGGTAACCGGATGAATTTTTTCTATCAGATCAATTTGAGACGAAACTTCAAAACGATATATTTTTTCTTCATTAACCGGCATGATTTCAAATAGCTGTCCACGCATACGAAACTGTCCACGTGATAGATCACTATTGGTTCGCTCAAAATGAATGTCAATCAAGTGCTGCATGAGTCCACGTCTATCTAATCTATCCCCCTTTTTGAGATGAAGGACGACTTGTTCATATTCCTTTGGAGAACCAAGGTTATAAATGGCAGAAACCGAAGAAACAATAATAACATCTTTTCTTGAAAGTAATGCCTGAGTGCAAGCATGCCGTAGCCTATCAATTTCGTCATTTATCTGTGCTTCTTTTTCTATATAGGTGTCAGAACTCGCAATATAGGCTTCTGGTTGATAATAATCGTAATAACTCACAAAATACTCAACCGCATTCTTAGGAAAAAATTCACGAAATTCATTGCACAATTGTGCTGCGAGCGTCTTATTGTGTGCAATGACCAATGTTGGTTTTTGAATTTTCTGTATGACATTGGCAACCGTAAATGTTTTTCCAGAACCCGTTACTCCCAGGAGGGTCTGTTTTTTATTCCCTTTCTGCAAACTCGAAACAAGCCCCTCAATGGCTTGGGGCTGATCACCGGCTGGCTTATATCCTGATTCCAAAGAAAATTGTTCTTTCATTTTCCCTTTTTTTTGCTTTTTATAGCTCAATAGTAACATATCATACCACCAACTTCAATAAAAAAGTTTTCCTTCTTGATTGAAGAAAAAAAAAGGAGTACAATGATGCAAATATTGTTGCCTTCATGGGAGGAAGGAGCATACATGGAAACTCCATGTTATCACTGCAGAAGGACGGACTACCACCCCCATCTCGCCTGGACCCTCGAAGACACGAGTGTGCCTGGGAAGCAAAGCACCCTGTGCATGGAGTGCAGCCACCTGATCCCGGGGGATCATCGGTTCCCAAACCCACCGAACACGGCTGAACCGGTACTTCACCTCACAGGCGTCCCACGCATGCGTCCCTTCTTCATTCCAGTATCTCTCCTCACCAAAGCATTTGCCATTGATCAAGAAGCGCAGCACCCCGCCTAAAGCCCGTTGCACCACGACGGGCCCAATCATTTAGGAAGAAATTTAGCAAAAATAGCATTTTTTCATCCACAGGGAGTACTTGACAAAAATAGCATTTTCATCTACATTAACGCTTACTTCTCAATAGCTGAAAGGAATTCCTCTTTTCAGGTGTTGAGAACGAAGTTCCTGTGAAGCCAAAGGCTTTCCACGCGACCTCCCCTCACGTGGAAACAGACCTCCCCCCGGAGTCTGCAGTACTTTGGTAGCAGAGGCATCCCGTCGCTGCTCGAGTTCAATTCACCCGTGCCCGAGGGCCCGGCCGATCCGAGGAGTTCGTCTCCGCCACCCCAAGACGAACGCCATTATCGGCCGGGCCCAAGGACCGTCCCACCGGAGTGTTCCACCACACTCCACCACAACTTTGTTTATCTGCTTGTGCAGGTAGGAAAAGATAGTGCAAAAAATTCCGAGAATATCGGAATTTTTTGTTTGAAAGAATTTATTTTTATTACAACTCCACCGTTTCATTCCGCTCTGGAACAAAGGCGTCTATTGAAAGCTCATCTCTCAATTTATGCGCTAACGCCGTTGAAGATTCGGGTTCCCCATGAATACAGTACACTTTCTTTGGCATTTTTTCCGCATTTCGTACCCATGACAGAATCTTCTGTTGATCTGCATGTGCAGACAGGGCTCCTATCGCTTTTATAGAACACCGTACCGGAATTTCTTGACCAAATATATAAACCGTTTCTGCTCCTTCGTAAAGTTTTCTTCCCAAGGTTCCATACGCTTGATATCCAACAATTATAAGCGTGGAATTGGGGTCAGAAAGATAACGGAAAGCATGATGAAGTATACGACCACCGGTCATCATCCCAGATCCTGCAATAATCATCTTTGGATTGGGAACATTATTAATCTTTTTTGATTCTTCTACTGTTCTTGTAAGTGTAAGACAATGAAAACTTAAAAAATCTTCATCATTCATGTAGTGTTTTGAAGCTTCTACATCATAGTATTCCGGATACTTTTTATACACCGGAAGTGAGTCAATTGCCATGGGACTATCAAGAAATATAGGAAAGCAGGGTAGTGCCTTATCATGCTCTATAAGTTTATCTAACCGATACAAAATTTCCTGTGTTCTTTCGATAGAAAATGCTGGCATCATAATCACTCCGCCTTTATTGTATCCCTCCATAATAAGATCATGGAGCATCTGAATACGCATTTCCTCAGATTCATGCATTCTGCTTCCATACGTTGATTCACACAAAAGAATATCAACTTTCCCAAGCCTGTCCGTATCTCTAAGTATTGGAACATTACTATTCCCAAGATCTCCAGAAAAACCAATAGTTTTTCCTTCTGCTTCTATTTCCAAAAATGAAGAACCAAATATATGTCCGGCATCTTTGAAAGTTACCTGAATATCCCCAATCCTTACCTTTTCCCCATAGTCTACCCCCTCACAATGCATGCGGGCCATTTCGATATCTCCCTCATCAAAAAGAATAGGACTCTGAAATTTTTTATTATTATAACTCATGATATGAAACGCATCGTTCCAAATAATATTGGCCAGTTCGCACGTTGCCTTGGTAGCATAAATCTTTCCATGAAAGCCTTCACGAAATAATTTTGGAATCCTGCCTGTATGATCCAAGTGCGCATGAGAGACCACGACCGCATCTATGGTTTTTGGATCAAAAGGAAATTTTTCATTATTTTTTCCTTCATTAAAATCACTCCCCTGAAACATACCACAATCAAGCAAAATATTTTTTCCATCTGCCTGCAAAAGATGACATGAACCGGTAACTTCGTGTGCCGCCCCAAAAAAGGTCAATTTCATATGTGTAGATTAAAAATAGCTGTTACTAGTATAACACAAATGATATAATCTATGTGTATATCTTTTCATATTACTACCCAAAACCCTTTTTTTTTGGTATTATAGACGCAGAACTTTTCCTAAAAGTAAATTTCGCTAAGTTTTGGCTACTTTTAAGACAGGTTCTCATTATGAAAGAGTCACAATTGGAAGTGGAGGTTCAAGAACCTGCACTGATGGAATTTACAACAAAAAGGAATTGTCTTAAATATAGCTGCTTTACCGGGTGTGGATGTGTTATTGTGCCATTGCTCTTAAGTCTCCTATTACTCCAGTTTATACTTCATCCTGGAGAGAAAAGGCTTAAAAAACTTCCGGAAAACTTTCCGTCTTTTGTAGAACTTTACCAAGAAAAACAAATTGAAAGAATCGAATACCGTTCGCAAAAATTAATGCGTCCAGTGGAAGCAATCGCCTATATACCAAAGCTTATTTTATCTCCCGCGTATGTGTTTGAAAAAGATAAGCATGCAAAACTTTCCTCAACAAAAGACCGAGTAGCTTTTGCCTGGAATAATTTTCTCAATTATCTGATAGAACCCGTCATGGACACGAATGACCAGATAGAGATTACCTGGAAAGATTTGGAAATTGAACCGGAATTCATTTTTGATTATTATAAACGAACATTCCTTTCAGAAGATCTGAGTATAACGAAAGAAATATTTCAACAAAATTTTTACGAACTTGTTTTTCAAGGAAGGCAAGTCAGTGGAATTCTGGTTGTTGAAGATAATCCCTTTGAAGCAGGAACCGATTCCGTCAATCTCACCATTAACTTGAACCGTCATGGCTATAAAAATAATTGAACAAAATAAGCTGCGTTGGATAAATATAGATGAGGTAGATGACGAAGCACTCGCTTATCTTAAAGAAAATTTTCATTTTCATCATCTTGATTTGGAAGATATTTTGAGTGAATCCCAAACTCCCAAAATTGACATCTATAAAAATTATCTTTTTATAGTACTTCAATTTCCACATTGGAAAGCTGACAAACAAAAAGTGGTTGATCATGAAGTTGATATTTTTATTGGTGAAAATTACCTTGTGACTATTCAACACTCAAAAACACGTGAGTTGAAAAATTTTTTTTATAAATGCATGAAAAACAGAAATACCAAAAGAAGATGGATGAGCTCCAATTCCGGATTTTTGTTATACAAGCTTATCGACGCCCTCTTTCATGAATCCCGTCCTATCCTCAATAATATGGGAAAACGCATTTCTGTTTTGGAGAATGGAATATTTGAAGAACAACAAGATTCACAAACCGTTAAAAAACTCGCAGTACTCAGACGAAATGTTCTCAACTTTAGAAGAATTGTGGATCCACAGAGGTACATGATGGCAAACCTCGCCAATACCCGAAAGTCATTCCTCAATGAAGACACAAGTCTTTACTTTGATGATGTGAATGACTACCTTACCAAACTTTGGGCAATTGTAGATAGATATAAAGATACCATTAATGGACTTCATGTAACGGTGGAATCTTTGATCAATCAAAAAACAAATAATGTTATTCGCGCTCTTACCGTTATTTCGGTAGCACTTCTTCCACTTACCCTTCTCTCCGGAATTTACGGTATGAATATTGCAGGTCTTCCATTTGCACAAAGACCTATTTTTGTATGGGGAATGTTTCTTGCGCTTGCACTCATTATCATTATGCTTATTTTGATTATGAAGAAACGTAAATGGCTCTAATACAAGGAGCCTCATAAAGATGTGATAAAAAAAATAATAAGCTCTCAATCCAAATCGATTACTGGTGCTGCTATTGTTTTGGCGGCCGCTTCTTTTATTAGTCGTCTTATTGGTGTACTTCGAGACAGAATTTTTGCACACACCTTTGGAGCATCCGATACTCTTGATATTTATTACGCCGCATTTCGAATTCCAGATTTTGTCTACAACCTTATTATAGTAGGAGCACTCTCTGCAGGTTTTATCCCAGTATTTATGAGTCTCTACGTAAAATCAAAAAAGAAGGCCTGGGTCCTCACCAATAATATCCTCAATATCCTCGGTTTAAGCCTAACCCTCCTCTGTGTACTTCTTTTTTTTGCAACTCCATACCTCATGCATTATATTGTGCCAGGTTTTTCAGCAGAAAAACTTGAAAAAACAATTATGCTTACACGTGTCATGTTTTTAAGCCCCATCCTTTTGGGAATTTCTGGAATTTTCAGTGGAGTCTTGCAATCACTCAAATCATTTTTTATCTATGCGCTTACTCCTATTGTATACAACTTAGGTATTATCATAGGAGTTATTTTTTTTGTCCCCTACTTTGGACTTCCAGGCCTAGCATGGGGAGTGATACTTGGAGCCTTTTTCCATCTTCTTATACAAATCCCGACACTCTTTCACCACGGTTTTTCCTATAAGTGGTCTCTGAATTTTTCAAATACCCATGTGAAAAAAATGGGAGCTTTGATGATTCCTCGGACTCTTACCATAGGAACTACACAGCTTAATTTTTTGGTAATTACCATTATAGCCTCCACACTTTCTCGTGGAAGTGTTACCGTCTTTAACTTTGCCAATAACCTTCAATACTTTCCCATTGGACTTATTGGTATATCCTTCTCACTAGCGGCTTTTCCTACTCTTTCAAAACTGTATGCTGAAAAAAAGGAAACAGAATTTATTGAACACCTCGTAAACGTAGTCAAACAAATTCTCTTCTTTATTATTCCACTTACCCTTATTTTCTTATTACTTCGCGCACAAATCGTACGTGTCGTCCTTGGTTCTGGTGCATTTGACTGGAACGCGACCATAGCCACAGCAAACACTTTAGGATTTTTTGCGCTTTCCCTTTTTGCACAATGTCTTATTCCCCTTCTTATGCGTGCTTTCTATGCTATGCACAATACTTGGACACCACTTTCTATTGCATTTATTGGATCACTGGTAAATATTATTGCATCACTTCTTCTGAAAAATGAATATGGTATTGCAGGACTTGCTCTTGCCTTTTCCATTGCTATGATTGTTCAGTTTATATTACTTTGGTTTTCATTGAGATATAAACTCAAAACACTCCTGGAGGAAGAAATTATACATGGTTTTTATAAAATTTCTGTCGCTGCTATTGCCATGGGTATTACTATTCAGGCAACAAAACAAACTCTTTCCACTCTTGTTGATATGAATAGATTCTGGGGAGTGCTCACGCAAGCCGGTATCGCAACACTACTTGGCGTTCTTGTGTATGGTTTTATCTGTTCACTTTTGCGCCTCCGTGAAATGCGCCTTTTCACTGCAAGTTTTCAAAAAAGATTCCTTAAACGCTCGAGTGCCCAAGCTGTTATCCGTGAGGCGGACGATATTTAATCTCTCTTTTTTAAAATTTTTACACAAAATAATTGTCTTCAATCACCCTTGTCAAGAGAAATTTTTTGTGCTAAAATGTGACTAAGTTTTGCTAAATTTAGTTTTTTTTTGCTTTAATAAGCATTGAATTGACCCATTATTTTCGAAAAAGATATATCTGATATGGAAAATATACGTAATTTTTGCATTATTGCTCATATTGATCATGGAAAATCTACACTTGCCGATCGTTTTCTTGAAGTTACCGGGACGGTAGACAAAAGAAACATGAAAAACCAACTCCTTGACCAAATGGAGTTGGAACAAGAACGCGGAATCACCATCAAACTCCAACCGGTACGAATGCAATATGATGGATATGTATTGAATCTTATAGACACTCCAGGACATGTAGACTTTACCTATGAGGTTTCTCGATCCCTAGCCGCCGTTGAGGGGGCTATACTTCTGGTGGACGCAACACAAGGAGTACAGGCACAGACTATTGCCAATCTTTATCTTGCACTCGACCAAGACCTTACAATTATTCCCGTACTGAATAAAATTGATCTTCCCAATGCAGATGCAGTAAAAGTTAGTGCAGAGATTATCCATTTACTTGGTTGTAAACAAGAAGAGATTCTTCACTGCTCAGGGAAAACAGGTGAAGGGGTAGAGGGTCTTCTCAAGGCGGTTATAGAACGTGTGCCCGCACCAAAATCAGAAAATAAAGGACTTCCACCAAGAGCCCTTATCTTTGATTCTTTTTATGATGATTATCGTGGAGTTATTGCTTCAGTACGAATGGTGGATGGGAGTCTCAGAAAAGGACAAAAAGTCCGCTTTATGGGTACACAAGCTGAAGCAGAAATATTGGAAACAGGTCATTACGCACCAATGCTCAAAGCAGATCCAACACTCGAATGCGGCCAAATTGGTTATGTGGTGAGTGGATTGAAAGATCTTACTGATGTTCGTGTAGGAGATAGTATTACGGCGGTAGAAAATCCAGCAGAAAAACCGCTTCCAGGATATAAGGAAGTAAAGCCAATGGTATTTGCAGGAATTTTTCCACAAGAAGGCGATGATTATAACGCACTTCGAGACGCCATGGATAAATTAAAACTCAGTGACTCTTCCCTTTTTTATGAACCGGAACATTCCCAAGCTCTTGGTTTTGGTTTTCGTTGCGGGTTTTTGGGGATGCTCCATCTTGAAATATTTCAAGAACGTCTCGTACGTGAATTTGGACTCCATATTGTAGCAACCGTTCCATCCGTTGCATACAATGTAAAAAGAACCAATGGTACCACTCTTACCATAAAAAGTCCGCAAGATCTTCCAGAAGTTCAACAAATTGAATTTATTGAGGAACCCTGGATGAATGTAGATATTATTACTCCAGACGAATATATTGGAAATGTTATGGGCCTTGTGGCAGAAAGAAAGGGGCAATACACCAATACGGAATATTTAAGTACCGGTGCCGGGCAACGTGCAATGCTTCACTATGAAATTCCACTTACCTCCCTTATCACAGATTTTTATGATAAACTAAAAACAGTGACCAGTGGGTATGCTTCCCTTTCCTATGAATTTAAAGACTATAGAAAAACACGCGTCGTTAAGCTTGATATTTTGGTAGCAGAAGAAAAAGTGGAAGCACTTTCCACTCTTGTCTGGCAAGATGATGCATTCCGTATAGGAAAACAAATTGTAAACTCCCTCAAAGATACTCTTCCAAAACAGCAATTCGCCCTCAAAATTCAGGCAGCCGTAGGAGGAAAAATCATTGCCGGAGAACGTCTTTCTGCCCTTCGAAAAGATGTTACCGCAAAGCTCTATGGAGGAGATGTTACTCGTAAAAGAAAACTTTTAGAAAAACAGAAAAAGGGAAAGAAAAAAATGATGGCTATGGGGAAAGGAAAAGTTGAAATTCCAACAGAAGCCTACCTTGCTGTCTTAAAAAGATAACTTTACTATTTTTTATACAAAACCTCTATGATGGGTAAAAAATCTATAAAAACACTTTGGACCGTTATTGCATTTATAGCTATTCTTGGAATGATTTTTTTCTTGGTGTATCCGGCATTCCTCTAAAATTTTCTTTTTTTATGAATCGAAGGGTTATTGATATTGTTATTATTCCACCAAAGGAAATACTTGATCTTTGTATAGAACAAAACAACGTTGACTTTGAAAAAAATCTTGTACCAATAAAATTTTCCAAAAATGATTTCATCCCCCATCTTTCTCTCTTTATGGGGGTGCTTTCCTCTCTGCAAGAAGACATGGTGAAGAAAGAAATGAAACAAATAACAAAAACATTTTCAGGTTTAGATCTGTGCATACCCCGTATTGAAAATAATTGGATATACCTAGAAAAAACAGATGATCTCCAAACTCTTCAAAAAAATATTGCAAAAAATATTGAACCACATGTTACCCATGACGCACAAAACAGTGACTTTTTTGTCGATGAAAATGAGGTTATTACTCCTGATTGCTACCCTTGGGTAAATAATTTTTTTACCGATTACAGCTTTGATAACTTTGTACCCCACATTACAACCTGGTCAAAAACTCCTTTTTCTATTAACCTACCTTTGTCTTTTAAAGCGGAAAGGATAGCCCTTTGTCACGTTGGAAAATTTAATACATGCAGAAAAATACTTTGGGAAAATACATAAAACTATGAAAAAACATTGGCTTGTACAATCTGAACCTCCAAAAACCTTTTATGATGTGTATCCAGAACTTCCTCATGTGGTCCTTGATTTAGTATACCATCGAAATTTGCACTCTCAAGAACAAATTGATGAGTTCTTAAATCCAGACTATAGCCAAGATGTTCATGATCCCTTTTTATTTTCCGACATGGAAAAATCTGTCAACCGTATTTTTCAAGCAATAGAAAAAAATGAAAAAATAGTTGTACATGGAGACTACGATGCAGATGGGGTATGTGCATCGGTTATTTTGGTTTCCACACTTGAAGCTCTTGGCGCCAAACAAGTTCAAAATTATCTCCCCGATCGTGAAACTGATGGATATGGGCTCAATGAAAAGAACATGCGTGCATTTGCACAAGAAGATGTAAAATTGGTTATCAGTTGTGACTGCGGAATCAGCAATGCACCGGAGGTAAAAATTGGAAATGAACTTGGAATAGATACCATAATTACTGACCATCACTCTATACCAGAAAATCTTCCAGAGGCCTTTGCTATCCTCCACCCAAAAATTGAAAGTGAAAATTACCCAGATAAAAATTTGGCAGGTGGAGGAGTTGCTTTTAAACTCGCACAAGGGCTCCTTCTCACCCATAAAAAACAGGGAAAAGAACTCCTCTGTGAGGACTCCCATGAAGCACATGAAAAATGGCTTTTGGAACTGGTTGCCATCTCTTCTGTAGCAGATATGGTTCCGCTTCTTGGAGAGTCAAGGACACTTACCAAATATGGCCTTATTGTCCTCAATAAAACACGCCGAATTGGCCTCCAGATGCTCCTGAGAGAGGCAAATCTTATGGAAATGGATGGAAGTCTTAAAAAAGAAATAACAGCAGAAACCATTGGGTTTTCCCTTGCTCCTCGGATCAATGCAGCAGGCAGACTCGATCATAGTAATGTTGCCTATAAGCTTCTTATGACCAAAAATGCCATAGAAGCAACCGATCTTGCCTTTGCACTGGAAAATAATAATAAAGATAGAAAAAATTTAACAAAAGAATACTTAGAAGTTGCTATAGAACAAGTTAAAAAGGACCAAATGGAAAATCCGGTTCTTGTAGTGTTTAATGAAAATTGGTCCTCCGGTTTGGTGGGACTCATCGCAAGCCGTCTCAAGGACCTCTACAACAAACCTACTCTTGCCTGTACCCACAGGAATGGTGAAATTGTAGGTTCCGGCAGAAGCATTGACCAATTTAACCTTATCGCAGCACTCCAAAAAAATCCTGAATTTTTTTCTAAAGTTGGTGGACACCCAGCAGCCTGTGGCTTTACGCTCAAAGATAACAACCAATTTGAAAATTTCAAAAAAACTTTAATTGAAACCTATAACCAAGAAACAAAAGGACAGAAATTTGAGCCAACACTTCATATTGATGCCGTATTAACTCTGGATACCATTTCTTGGGATCTCTACGACTTGTTGAATAAATTTCAACCTTTTGGACAAAAAAATCCAAGCCCAACTTATGTAGCATTTGATGTACGAGTACACAGAATTGATCCTCTTGGAAAAAGTGGAGAGCACTTAAAACTTTCGCTTGAACAAAATGGTAAAATCAAAACTGCTATTGGGTGGAGTCTCTGTAAAAAAGATAATGAAGATTCCCCAAACTGGTGTAGTATTTTAAAACAGAATGATATAATTGATATTGTTTTTGAAATGGAAGTAAATGAATGGAATGGAAATCGTGAACTCCGCATGAAAATTATTGACCTTCATAAACACATCTAACCTTTCTCTCTATATGAAATATATTCTTTTTTGTGATGGTGGTGCACGTGGGAACCCTGGGCCCGCGGCTCTTGGGTTTGTCATACAAGATACGGATGGAAATACTCTTTTTGAATATGGTGAATATCTTGGAAAACAAACAAATAATGTAGCAGAATACAGTGCTCTCATCTCAGCACTTCAAAAGGCTCAGGAAATGGGTGCAGATACAGTAGAATGTAGACTTGATAGCAAGCTCGTGGTGGAACAACTCCTTCGAAACTGGAAGGTAAAAGAACCCCATCTGCAAAAATTATTTATGAAAGCCTGGAATCTTCTTCAGGGTTTTAAAACGTATACTCTTATACATATCCCACGTGAAAAAAATACCCAAGCAGACGCACAAGTAAATAAAACACTTGATAACCTTTCCTAAGTTAAAAAAATAAAAAACATCCTCTTAGAAGGATGTTTTTTATTTCTAAAAATGCAATTATTAAACACTCTTGATACCAGTAACAGTAATGGTACCAGTACAGGTCCCAGATACTCCATTACTTGGAAGAGTAATCTGCCAGTAAGAACTGGTGGTACTTTGCGCACTTGCAGTTGCCTTTGCCATATCATGTTGTACTGTACTTGCTGAACTCCCCAATGCATATAAACTTGCATATGCAGTAGAAGAATTTATTCCACCAAGTCCTGAAGCATAGTGTTGTTGTCCGACATCTACCGTACCAACATCACAAGTCATGTTTGAACCACTAAATCGATAATCCTCTGTCACATTTCCTTTATTGGACATGCTAATGGTAGAACCGGTTCCTATAGTAGAAGTTCCTCCAAGGCTTACGCCACCGTAATTGATACTCCCAGAAAGACTAATTCCCGTGATTTCTGCAAGAGTTGTGGTGTTACTGCTATCTGCAGTACTGGTAGCGGTTCCATCATTTGCAGTGACATAGGCTGTCCAGTCTCCTGGATCAGCATAGTATTGTAGGGCAAACTGACACTCGTAATTTGCCACGGTATCAGTACCTCCCGCACAGTTGGTATAAGAACACGCTACACCACCATCATTTTCATAACAATCCGCATTGTCTGTATCACAAGAACTTGTCGTGTTAGGACTATAGAGTAGAACTTTTACTCCTTGTGCAGCAGCAGTAACTTCCGCACAACCGTTGTCGTCGTGAAAAGCTCCATGAACATATACTGTTTTTGTGGAACCAGCCACCGGAGTAATAGCATCAGAATCAGCACCACCGGTACTTTCGGCAATTGTCACGCTATCTATGGTAGGGGTTGCATTTGAAACACTGGCAGAAGCCGTTGTATCATCTGCTTGTGAGCGGACGGTCAAGAAAATAAGAATGATAAGAAGTCCAGCAATAAAAAGAAGTATGGCAAAAAGATAATGTTGTCTACTCTCGTTGCTTTCAATCATAGTTTTTATACTAAATAAACAAAACTGATGTATTCCCCCTCTATATTTTTTGTTTTATGAATAAAATAAATTTACGGCATCACACGGACAAAGGAATCAATGTGACCCTCCCCCTTTGCAGGAGTTCCTTCTACATACAACTTAGTATCTACGCGATCATTGTTGTTCACTACCGGTACAGCAACCTTATCTGAGGATGTTTGTCTTGACCCATTGTGCATTTTCATAGTTGCACTCCCATGTGAATTCTGTGGAGCAACGACGAGGATAATTCCGATAATTAAAGATATAGCAACCCATACAACACCTAAAGAAACTAGGTATTTTGACATATCACCACCTCCTTCGCATTTTTTATTTCAATAAATATTGACATACCTATATTTATGAGTAAAGTACTTTTCATTCATTATAGCATTTTTTCTTTTTTTTCCAAAACCTTTTTCTTAATTATCCACAAGAGCATTAAAATTCACTAATCCAGAACAGACCCCCGCCAGCGACGACGTTGGCATGACCAGTTTAAAGTTGAGAGAACTTGTACTATATACTCCCGCACTCAACTGTTTTGCTAAACTCAACTGAGCTCGTTGAGTACTGGTAGCAAGTGCCGTCATATCCGCATAGACAACCGTAGAGGTAACGGAAAATCTTTGCTGAGACACATCTATGGTCCCTACGTCACAGCTCATATCTTCTCCACTTAAATTTATATCTAATGATCTATTCCCTGTATTTTGTACAATTACGGAAGCATCCTCTGTTGAAGTTGCTCCCAGCTCCAATGCCCCATAGTTAATTCCTCCACCAACCTGTATCCCAACCAATGAATTTACCTCGGTATTGGAAGTACTTTGTCCTGTCGCAGCACCACTATCGGTAGCACGAATATAGGCAGTCCAGACATCCGTAGCATAGGTACCGGCGTCTGTTGCATCGGCATAGTATTGCAATGAAACATTACACTCGTAATTTGCGTTCGTTTCCAACCCAGTCGTACAGTTACTTATGGAACAACCACCTGTAATACTTGCCTTATAACAATTAAGCGGATCCGTTGTACAGCTTTCTGCTTCTACAACTCCACTTCTATACAAAACCAATTCTACATCTCCACCATTTTGTACGTCGTCACATCCATCAAGGTCTGAAAATCCTCCATGAATATAGATTTCCTTTGTAGAGTTATCTACCAGGTTAATATCACCAGTACTTGCTCCGCCTGAGCTATCACTTATAGTTATAGAATCTACTGTAGGACTTGCAAGTGCTCTTGAGGCATGACTAAAGAAAAAAAAGCAAATAAGCGAGAGAATAAGCCATAAAAATCCAATAGCCCCATGATGCAAATTCTTTTCACTCATAGGACTTATGCTACAAACTTAGGCCCTCCATTATTATCCTGTTGGCCAGATGAATTGCTTTCCTCTTCATCATCATAATCTTCATCATCTTCATAATCATCGTAATCTTCATCTTTTCTTATTATTTTTTTGATAATAAGGACCAAAAGTAGCAGTACAATGAGTCCTACCACAACATACCCAATATAGTAGGAGGGTTGTACTTCTGTTTTTACAAAAAACTCTGCAGTCTTTTTTTCTGTCTTATTTATACCGTATTCAAAGTGAGCTTGCGCAGTATAATCCCCAGGCTCTGTAATTTGATAGTTCAATTCAAAGTCTGTATTTTGGTTCCTCAGTAAAATTTTTGGATTTGCACGAAGCACATCAATAATCTTTTCATCTTTTAAAATTTCAACATAAAATGTTGGCTCAATTGGAATATTCCCAGTATTTTCTATCTTTCCTACTATCTTTACATATTCTCCCAAAGAAAACTCAACATCATTTAACTCCAAAGCAGAAAAATTGGCAGCCTGACTCATCGTCCCCGGAGGAAATATAGTAACCACTATCTTACTTTGCTCTCGTATAATCTTTCCATCTGCATAAATTTGTACATTTGCATAATAGGTACCCTCCTTCAATGGGTTCTTATACGAAAAGGTAATCTTTGATGTTTGAGAAGGAGCCACAGCTTCCAATTCACTCCCAGGAATCTCTACTTGACGGGTGTCTGATGGATCTGATTGGCTTGTCATTTTTACCACAATTTTTTCAGGCTTTGCATCCACATTTCCACCATTGATTCCATCAAAGTAAAAAACAACCGGTTGACCCACTTCTGAATTTTCTACGTACACGGTGGAAACAGAAAAATTTTTAATTTCCTGGTCTGTGACCTCAAAAGTCAACACCAGTGCAACTCCTGGCATAACAGAAACAGAACTTTCGTTTGGATTTCCTTTTTCATCAACAGGAACACCTTCAAAATCAAGGATCACATGATACAGCCCATTTGGAGCTGCTACGGGACTTACAAAAAAGTTAAATGCAGACGAATTTGCGCCACGTGTGAACCGAACATACTGCTCTGGAAAACTTAAATACTTTGATCCTTCACCGGAGACCTTTACTCGGTATGCCTGTTCATCCGCAGCATTCTCACGAGACAGAAACACCGTCTTCTTCACGCTCATCCCATTGGTTATATTGTTTATTTTTACCTCAGCAGGAGACAACCCAATCGCTTCAACCGAATGTGAAATAAAAAAACTAGAAAAGACTAATACAAACGCGAACAGCGTTCTTTTGAAGAGCAGTTTCATTGCAAAAAATTAAAAGTTAACTTGTATAACTGTTCCTAGTATACTATAATAAGCGATATAAAAACAGGGAGGAAAACCTTTTTTGTGGATATGTTCAAAATAAATAGAAAAACGATTTTTGTATTTTTTTTGTTTGTAATTTTTTGTATTGCTTGTTACCAACTTCTTTTACACTATTTTGAAACACACCTCACACCCTATACTGACCAACACTTTTTTGCAGAAACTGGTATCATTGTGGTGAAAAATTCACAATATGAAAACACTGAAAAATCCCCTAAAATGACTATATACCGACTCCGAGATAAGGCGCCCCAGGATATAACAGATGATATGAATCTTTTATTTGTAAATAAAAATGAAGCAGCTTTTGTACCAAAAGAACTCACAAGCACCAGCCTAATGTTTTTAGTGGATGAACGGTTTGCTCAAAGTCTCCTTATTCGATCCCTCCCTGGCCCAATCTTTTCTATACGTGATAACCCTTCTTCCACCTATATTCTTGTACAAGGGATACGAAGTTCTGATTCATCTCCTTACTTCTGTCTGGGAGAAAAAAATCCGGAAAAAATCCCCCCTGCACTCCACTGTAACTTTATTGTAAAAAATATTTTTCCTGAAGATTCTCCTTTCGACTTTTCCATATCCTGGGATAAAAAAGAAGAAAAAAATCTTATTATATATAATAAAAAAACAAATAAACTCTACCTCTATGATCCCTGGGAAAAAATTCCCGTAGAAGTCGTGGACCAAAATTTATTTACACTCAAAAAACACTACCTGGATAGCACTCAAAACCCAAAAAACCATTCACCAAAAATATCAAAATGGGGACCAATCCTCATATCGAAAGACCAAGGCCATTTCTTTTGGAAATTTGTACCATTTTTCAGCCATGTGATCTTAGTCGATGAGAATCATATTATTGTGCAATATGGACGAGAGGTTTACCTTATAGATCAATCTCTTACCCACACCAGTTTTTTCGTTACTCTCAAAAATAAGAACGATGAAATATTTTCATACTATACTGTAAATTAAAATGCCCCCTATTTCTTCTTGGAAAATTTTTGAAAGATACCTCGGCCTGATCACAAAAATGATTGGGATATTCCTCTTTTCATTTATTTTTATCCGCTTTTTTATTGTCAGTAGCTCCGAAATAAATGGTCCTTCTATGGAACCAACTTTTGTTGATGAGGACTATTTTTTTGTAAATCGATTCATATACCTCTTTGTTCCTCCCAAACGTTATGATATAATACAAATTATTAACTTAAAAGAAAAAAAACACATTGTAAAAAGAATTATTGGTTTACCTGGTGAAACCGTTATACTACGTGGAGGGAGTGTGTATATTTCAAAAAATAATGGGTCTGCCTTTTTTACAGAAAAACTCGATGAGTCCTCTTACCTTCCTCCATATACCCTTACTCTTCCTTTTGGAACCGAAGGAGTTGTGAGCTATTATCTTCAAGATAATGAATATTTTGTTCTTGGAGATAATCGGAACAACAGTATCGATTCTCGCGAATATGGCCCCATACTTCGTTCTAATATCGTAGGAAGAGTAATAAAATTGTAACTATGCAACAAAATTTCATTGAAGGGGTCCTGGCTATTACTCGCGATATAAAGTTATTTTGTCTTGCTCTTATTGTCAATAAACTTTTTATGGGGTTTCTTGTTGGTACCGTCATCACAGTGCTTTTAGTTGGCTTTATTTTAAGCAAGAACCCACTGCATATTCCCATGATACTACGATATTCTCGTGCAGAAAGCTTCCAACGCATTGCCGACAGAAATCAAAGTGGAACTTTTGACCGTTCGTTTTCTGAATTTGTGAAAGTATACTCTCAGGTAAGAGCACTCTTTCTGATCGCTTTTATCTCATTTTGTCTGATGGTTGTGGTCATTGTTCTCAAACAAAACTAAACTTTTCATAAGAAATAAAAAGAGCTCCTCATTGAGGAGCTCTTTTTATTTCTTATTTTTCTGTTATTTTTAATGATTGGATGATAGAATCATACTCATCGGCAGTACCACGAATAACGAGATCTTGATTTC
Source organism: Candidatus Magasanikbacteria bacterium CG11_big_fil_rev_8_21_14_0_20_39_34 (assembly GCA_002787355.1). GTDB lineage: Bacteria > Patescibacteriota > Patescibacteriia > Magasanikbacterales > UBA922 > 1-14-0-20-39-34. The sequence continues at coordinate 17,160 of PCWN01000007.1, read as the reverse complement.
GTGCATATGAGAATACTGATATAATATTTTTTCCCAATGAATCAAGAGGAATGGATTCATAACGATTTCCTTGTAGATTACCAAAAGAAACTTTTCCTGATACAGGTAAATCATCTATAATATTCTTTGACTCGTCTTTTGAAACAAGCTCAATTGAAAAATAGTGGCTTCCTTCATTCTGAGAAAAAAGTAATTGTTCCTTTCCCTGTGAGACCTTCCAGCTTGATGGATAACCTATGTCAATTTTCATATCATCTGAAAGGAATCCGCTATACTCTGAACGCATTTCTTCTAAAATTTCTTTCTTAATCTCTTCCTTCAAATTCTGTTTCAAATTATTTTCAGTCTTTTCACGCAGTTGAGCGGGTGTCACCTGTACTTGAGCAACATTTTTTTGTTCCTGTGTTCCAAAACCAAATTCAGAAGCCATATTGGAACATCCAGCACCCAATGTTACAAAAAAACCACCCACCAGAGCACAGAGTGCCACAAGCCCCAAACGCCTGGTGTCAACTTTTTTTAAACCTTTGGTATTTCGTTTCTTTTCCTGCACAGCAATCCTCTCTCGAGTTGAGATAATAGTGTCGGGATTGAGAGATATGCTATCAATACCCAAAGAAACTAAAAATTGCGCAAAGTCAGGATAATCGCTTGGCGCCTGACCACAGATACCAATTTTTTTCTTATGCTTTTTTGCAACCCTTATCACTTCTGCAATCAAATTTTTTACAGCGGGATTGTTTGCATTGCCCAAATCAGATAAAGAACTCGTATCTCGATCAATGCCCAAAGTCAATTGCGTAAGATCATTGGAACCAATGCTAAAGCCATCAAAAATTTTTGCAAATTCTTCAGCGAGTATTACGTTTGAAGGAATTTCGCACATCACAAATACTTCTAGTCCATCCTTTCCCCTCTCCAAACCAAAT
>PCWN01000007.1:0-16208 GCA_002787355.1 Candidatus Magasanikbacteria bacterium CG11_big_fil_rev_8_21_14_0_20_39_34 | reverse complement strand
TCCCCAGTCTTCCCGTGCTTTTTTTATTGCTCTACATTCCAATTCAAATCCTTTTTTGTACTCTTTTGAGTAATACCTACTTGCCCCACGCCACCCAATCATAGGATTTTCTTCATGCGGCTCAAATTCTGCTCCGCCAATGAGGGTTGCATATTCATTTGTTTTGAAATCACTCATTCTCACAATGACCGGATTTGGATAAAAAGCAGTCGCAATTCTTCCTACCCCCTCTGCTAATTTTTCTACACAATAATCGGTCTTATTCTTGTACCCCTTTGTCAATTTTTCAATTTGTTTTTTTGCATTTTTATCCTTTAACTTTGGGTAATTGACCAGTGCCAAAGGATGAATCCTAATGAAGTTTGTAAAAATAAATTCCAATCGAGCAAGACCGACTCCGTCATTGGGGAGAAACGATAAAGAAAATGCATGGTCGGGATCTCCAACATTCATCATGATTTTGGTCTTTGTTTTTGGAATATTTGTTATGGCCGTTCGTTTTAATTCAAATGGAAGAAGTCCATCAAATATGATTCCCTCATCCCCAGAAGCACAGCTTACCGTAATCTTTTGACCTTGTTTTATGCGTTTTCTGGCGTCTTTTGCACCCACTACACAGGGAACGCCAAGTTCTCGACTTACAATGGCAGCATGGGAAGTTTTTCCTCCTTGTTCTGTCACAATAGCAGAGGCAAGACGCATGATAGGCTCCCAATCTGGATCAGTAATTTTGGTTACCAATACTTCACCTTTTTTGAAATCCTTCATGTTTTTTGGACTCTCGATAATATGTGCCTTCCCAGAGCCAATTCTCTGCCCCACGGAAATACCCCGCAAAATTTCCTTTCCTTTTTTCTTTAGGGTATAGGTCTCTAAATCTGCATGGACCGTATTTGCTTTTACTGTTTCTGGACGAGCCTGAACAATAAACAATTTTTGAGTAACGCCATCTTTTGCCCATTCAATGTCTTGGGGTCTACCATAATGCTTTTCAATAATATCACCCCAACTTGCCAACTGTACCACGTCATCATCTGAAATGGCATATGCATTTCTTTCCTTTTGTGGAACTTTTAACTGTTTCGTCGCTGCTTTATCCCCATACACCAGCTTTACTTCTTTGCTTCCTAAAATTTTACTAATAATTGCCTTTTTTTTGTTTCTGATTCCTTCTTTGAAGACATAAAACTGATCTGGGGTAACCATTCCTTGAACTACATATTCTCCCAGACCATACGCCGAAGTAACCAAAGTCACACCCTGAAATCCTGATTCAGTGTCTAATGTAAACATTACCCCACTCGCACTTTTATCTGAACGCACCATCTGTTGAATGGCAACCGACAATGACACAGCTAGATGGTCAAAACCTTTATTTTCGCGATAAGAAATAGCTCTATCGGTAAATAACGATGCCATGCATTTTTTCACCGCTTCCAGAAGCATTTTCTTTCCTACCACGTTGAGATAGGTTTCCTGTTGACCGGCAAAACTGGCATCTAACAAGTCTTCTGCAGTTGCAGAAGATCGAACCGCAACACTCAGCTTTTTTGTTTTTGATACTTTTGCCAATTGCATGTAAGCTTCAGTAATTTCCGTTTGGAGTGTCTTTGGGAGGTTATGTTCCAAAATAAGCTTACGAACCTGTGCCCCTCTTGACTTCAAGTCCTTTACATCGGTGACATCAAGATCCTTTAATATTTTTTTAATTTTTTTATAGAGATCATTTTCCTTAAAAAATATTTTGTATGCATTGGTCGTAACAGCAAAGCCATTGGGGATATTTATCCCTTTAGATGTAAGATTATTATACATCTCCCCCAAAGAAGCTGTTTTCCCTCCAACGAGCGGAATATCTTTTATAGAAATTTCCTTAAACCACAAAACAGACTTCTCTTTTCGATTGTCCGCATTCTTTTGTATTTTTTGTTTTTTCGACATAAAAAATCCTTCTGCGTTAAGTATACCACATCAAAAACTTTTTCACCATAAATAGCTATGAAACTTCTCTTACTTCCAAGAGATTGACATGTCCTGCTTGTCCTACCGGTTCACCCGCTACTACAATAATATTATCACCAATTTTTACATGCTTATTTTTTTTCAAGTATACAAGAGAACGTTCTACCAACTCTTCTATACTTTTACATGTTGGAAGAATAAATGGAACCACTCCCCAGGATAAATTCAGTTGATGACGTACCCTTTCTTCTGCAGTAGCAACGGCAATAGGAAGTTCTGGTCTATAACGACTAATAAGCCGCCCTGTCTCCCCCGAAATAGATGCTGCGAGAATGAGTTTCGCATTTACTTTTTCCGCTAAAAGACGTGAAAGACCCGAAATAATATTGTCTATCTGTGTTTCTTTTTCTTTATACTCACGCAAGGGAATATTATCATAAACAGATTTTTCCGCCTCAACGATAATTTCTGCCATAGTATGCACCGTTTCTACGGGATATTTTCCGGTAGCACTCTCATTGGAAAGCATGACTGCATCTGTGTGATCAATCACCGCATTGGCAACATCTGAAACCTCTGCACGTGTTGGCCTGGGATTTTCTTGCATAGAGTCAAGCATCTGTGTTGCAACAATAACGGGTTTTCCATATTCAAGGGCTGTATCTACCAATCTTTTTTGAACCAGAGGAACTTCTGCCGCGGGAATCTCAATACCCAAATCTCCTCGAGCAATCATGATCCCATCTACCACCTCCATTATTTCTTTGATGTTTTTTACAGCATCATTCCGTTCTATTTTAGCAATAATACGGATAGGTTTTTCATCTTTTAAACCCAATTCTTTTTCATAATCCTTTATGAGATATCGTAAATCCAAAATATCACTTGGACCCATCACAAAAGAAAGAGCAATATAGTCAACTCCATGTTCCACACCAAAACGTGCATCTTGCTTGTCTTTTTCCGTCATGGCACGAATGTTCAAGTGAGAATCAGGGACATTGATCCCTTTATGTGATGTCAATTTTCCAGGTACCACCACGTGTGTATGTATTTCCTTTTCTACAACTTTTTCTATTTTAACCTCGATTCTTCCATCATTGAGAAGCATACGTTCACCAGACTGAACATGCTCATGAAGTTCTGTGTAGTCTACAGGAATGGATTCTCCCTGATATTCCGTCATCGCCGTACTAAAAACAACTTTCTGATTTTCTTTCAGTTCTATCCCTTCCCCAGGGAGAACTCCAACTCGAATCTTTGGACCCTGCAAGTCCTGCATAATGGCGATAGGCTCGCCCGTTTGTGCTTCTACTGCACGAATATTTTTTATCAGCAGAGCATGATTTTCGTAGGTACCGTGTGAAAAGTTCAAACGTGCGACATTCATCCCAGCATCTACCATTTTTTTCAACACATCTTGCTTTTCACTGGCCGGTCCAATGGTACAAACAATTTTTGTCCTTTTTTTCATATCAGTTATGTTCTTGTAATAAGTTGAAGAATATTTTTCAGGCCGCCATCGGGTAATCCGTTCAAGAGTGTCTGAATCTGCGGTGAATTTTCCGGAGTAATCCCCAAGGTTGCCTGATATCCATCCCACATCTTACTCAATAACGCAGGTAAATAAATAATCCCTAAAATAATAGGTGCTAAAATAAAGAAAAATCTTAAGTATGAAGCCACTGTCATCATGGTCATCCTTTTTTTAATTTGCGCATTCTGTGCAAAAATCTTCTCAGACAAATCTAAATTTTTTCTTAACAGTTCTTCTAAATCTTCTTTTTTTGACGCAACAGCTAAAGAGTTTACATTTTTTTCATGCACTTCTTGTGTCCCTTTGCTTTTTACTTTGATTGAAGGTACTTCTTCACCTTGCATATTATTTTTTCTTTTTAGTTGGTTTGAGAGAACGTATTTCCTTTTGGAATTTATTTACATCTTCAAATGCCCGATAAATTGAGGCAAAACGAATATAGGCGACTTTATCAAAAACAAGAAGTCTCTTCATGACAATTTCTCCTATTTCATTACTATTTATTTCTTTTTTCCTGAGTTTTTGAATATCACATTCAATAGAATGGATGAGTTTTTCAAACTGTTCTAGAGTATAGGGACGTTTTGCCAATGACATAAGAATTCCCTTTTGCAATTTTTCACGAGAGTAGCTTTCCTTTTTTCCATCATTTTTTACAACCGTCAAATCGGGGACCTCCGAATATTCATTTGTAGAAAATCTATAAGAGCATTTTTCACACTCACGTCTGCGACGAATAGTCATTCCATCCGGTGCTAAACGAGAATCCACCACTCGTGTTGTCTTACATGTACAAACAGGACAATACATAATGCTTATTTTAGCAAGTTTTTCTTATTATAGCATTCCTCATTGAAATTTCAAAGGCCCCACATCGTGAGGCCTCTTAATATAAAATCTATTGTTACATTCCCATCTTGCGTCGAATGAATGCCGGTATTTCCAAGTCTTCGTCCGTATCGTCGTTATTTTTTGCTGCAGTGGTTTTTGGTTTCGAACTAACTGAAGAAGGTTTCTTTATGCTTGGTTGAGGAAAGTCATTGTCCACTGACTTTGATTGAAATATTGGAGCAATATCTTCTTTTTCTTCTTCCTCTGGCTCCTGAGTAGTTGCAAATGGTTTAGGAGAAAAGAATGATCGTGTTGGACTGGTGTAGCTTGGTTTGTATTCTTCCACAGAAGGGGTATGGGAAGGCAGCTCGATTTCTCTATCATCAAAACCAGTCGCAATAACAGTAATTCGAATTTCATCACTCATGGTAGGATCAATGACCGCACCAAAAATAACTTTTGCATTTTTATCAGAAGACCCGGTAATAACTTTTGCTGCTTCTGAGACTTCTTGCATGGCCAAATTTTCTCCACCTGTAATACTAAAGAGAATACCTTTGGCACCATCTATAGACAATTCCAACAATGGACTTGAAATTGCTGCCTTTGCCGCCTCAAGTGCTCTATTTTCACCAGATCCCATTCCAACTCCCATCAATGCAGATCCGGTGTTATCCATAATTGCCTTCACGTCAGCAAAGTCCACATTAATAAGCCCCGGGACGGTAATAAGTTCTGAAATGCCTTGAACACCCTGATGCAACACATCATCCACAATTTTGAAGGATTCAAGAAGGGATGTCTTTTTATCAATAATTTGCAAAACCCTATCGTTGGGGATAGTAATAATGGTATCCACATTTTTTGCAAGTTCTTCATGTGCGGATTCACCAATGGCCTTTCGCTGAGGTCCTTCAAAAGAAAAAGGCTTCGTTACAACCGCAACCGTCAGTGCACCTAAATCACGCGCAATACCGGCAATAACCGGTCCAGCTCCCGAACCCGTTCCACCACCAAGACCACAGGTAATAAATACCATATCTGTGTCCTTGAGTGCCTCACGAATTTCATTTTGAGATTCTTCTGCAGCACGCTTTCCCATTTCAGGATCCATACCGGCTCCCAATCCACGGGTAATGCTTTTTCCTATGTGGAGCTTAAAAGGAGCTCTATTGTGATGAAGAGCTTGAACATCCGTATTCATGACCATAAACTCAACACCGCGTATTCCAGATTCCACCATACGATCTACTGCAGAACCTCCTGACCCCCCTACACCGACCACCTTGATTTTCGCAAATGTTTCTATATCGGGTTTAACTTGTGGCATACAAAAAAGTTATTTTGAACACAATATGTATTCAGTAAAATAAACAGATGATTTTTCACTTCCTATTGTATAACCTTTCAATTTTTGTGTCAAGAAAGGCCAAAATGAAAAAAGCCCATGCGGCTTTTTCTTACTTTCCTTTAAATATTTTTTCCTCTAGGGAATCAGCGAACGAAAAACTTTTTTAACACCATCCACCATTTTTCCAGCCTTAATATTCATACGTTTTTGCTTCTTTCCGGAAGTATACAAAAGGGCTCCCCATTTAACCAAGCCAATAGCTGTAGAAAAAGCCAAATCATTTATTTTATCGGTTATGCCCCCAACATTTACGGGTGTCCCAATCGTGACCGGGAGTTTTAGGTGGTCCTTAGCTAAAGAAACCATACCCGGAATTTTCGCTCCACCACCTGTAATAATGACTCCTGCTGGCAATAACCCATTCCGTTCGATCTTCAAAAGTTCTTCGTCAACTTTTGAAAAGATTTCTGATGCACGTGCCTCTATAATTTCCGCAATATATTGCCTTGGGATATGCTCATTATCTTCTGAACCAAAATCAGCTAGATTGATCACATCCTTTTTTGAGTACTTCTCTACAATACTCGTCTCAAATTCTTTTTTTATAAGCTCTGCAATATCAATAGAAGTGCGAAGCCCAATCGCCAAGTCGTTGGTGATATGGCTTGACCCGATGGGAAGAATCCCCGTGTGCAGAATATCTCCTTCTTCGTATACAATAAGACTGGTATTTGCTCCCCCAATGTTGAGAACAGCAACACCCAATTCCTTTTGTCTTGGTACCACAACTGCCTCCCCAACAGCCAAAATAGAGAGAACAACGTCATCTATATCTACCCCTGTCCTATAAACCGCTTTAGTAATATTTTTTAAATGCGCACTTAAACCATGAATCATCTGTGTATCTACCTCCAGACGCATTCCCGTCATGCCAATTGGGTCTTTAATCCCTGTTTGACCATCTACAGAAAAACTTTTTGGCAACACATGCAAAACATCATAGTTCAGTGGGGCATTAATAGCACGAGCGGCATCAACGGCCCTCTCGACATCCTCTGAAGATATTTCCCCATCTGACTTTGCAACAGCCACAACACCTTTATTTGATTGTGAAATAATATCGGCTCCAGATATCCCAACCCAAACATTTTCTATAGGGTAACCTACCATTCTTTCCGCCTGTTCAAGCGCATTGGCAACGGATGAAACCACATCTTCAATACTCGTCACATTTCCTTTGTAGAGCCCTTCTGAGGGCACTTCAACTGAAGCAACTATTTGTATAGTTTCACGACCCAATCCTTCATCAAACATTATCTGTCCTACAGCAACACGAACCATAGTTGACCCAATGTCTAGCCCTGTTACTATTGTCGGTTGTCTGGTATCACGTGCCATAGAAAAAAATTAATCTCAACTTCTTTGGGTTATTTTATCACTAATTGAAAAACTTCTCAAGGATGTAGGGAAGGAATATATACACTCCAATAATCAAAGAAGCAAAGGCACTCAAAAGCACCATTGCAGCCATAATATCCTTTACAACCCCCACTTGTAAATGAAGTCTTGGTTTCAAAATGTCCACAAATTTTTCCAATGCGCTATTGAGTAATTCTAAAATCAAAACCAAAAAAATCAAAAACAAAATTGCTACTAATTCCAGGCGGCCAATCCCCAAATAAAGAGAAAGGATAAATGCTGCAACTCCAAAAGCCAACTCAACCCGAAAGTTTTTTTCGTTCTTGAACACATATTTTACTCCAGACCATGCGTAAGAGAAACTATTTTTTGATTCTTTCATTATCATATACTTTCTTCAGTATTTTTTCCTGGAGAGGAATCATTTTCTTTGCATCAACTTCTTTAATATGATCATATCCAAAAAGATGGAGGATGCCATGAACAAGCATTTTATACAACTCTTCCTGAAACCCTACTCCATATTCTTTTGCTTGTTTTTTTATTTGTGGAATACATATAAATATATCCCCTTTCTCTTCCGTTTTAAAAAACATTTCTCCCTCACTTATGGCAAAAGATAAAACATCGGTAGGAGAATTTTTACCTCGATACTGGCTATTCAACCCAGTCATCATTTTATTCCCTATCAAGTGTATACTTAACGCGGTTTCCGAAGAGGCTTTCAACTCCATAAGTACATATTCACAAACCCGAATTACTTTACTTGATTGTACCCCATACTTTTTCCTGAGGGAAGAATACAAAAGAATATTCATGCGTATTAGAACAAATCATTAAAATCTGTAAATTCTTGAGCATTTGAAGAAGTACTGGTGCCCCCCTCGGTACTATCAGTTGATGAAGGGCTTTCATTCCTTCCGTTTTGTGTACTTTCAAGAAGTTCCGTCGATGTTGGTGCGGGAGTTATTTGATCAAGAGATGTTGAAGATGAATCAAAAACTTGTTCATTCGAAGAACTGGTTGTTATTATCTGATCATCAACCGCCTCCCCCTCTATTGGCACAACCGGTTGCTCTGGCAAAGTACTCCCCATATCCTGTGGTTGGAAACTTTCAATGGCCATTTGCATGATAAGACGATAGGCAATTTCATTGGTAACCCCAGGATGATATATGAAAACAAATACTTGTTCTGGAGTGTAGAAATAGGCAACTAATTTGTCCTTTCGGATCAGACCACGTACCCCAAAACTTGTTTCCATCTCCTGTATATCAGAATACTTTTCACCGAGAGCATTTTTTGCAAACCAATCTTGAAAACTTTCTGATTTTTCTTTCTCGAATGCTCGAATCTCAATATAGTCACCCTCAATGGCACTTAAAAGCACCTGTGTTCCATCATAATCCACTTCACCTAATTTCCATGTCTTTGGATAATAGACTTGATAACCCCAATTTCTGCTTACATATTCTTCCACCAAACCAGAATCAATCAGTTTTACAGGAGCAAATCCTTTTGGATTATAGAGGTTTCGTATTTCCTGACCATCCGAATATCCATCATCGTCCGTATCCTTTTTTCCGCTATCAGTATCAAATACCTCTTCTTCTTTATCTGTTAAACCATCTTTATCAAGGTCAATACTGTCTGCAAGAAGAATACGCGGAAATTCTAACACAGAAGCTTCTAGAGAAGGTGTAGTCGTTGGGACTTCTTCCGTTTGATCTGTAGTGGTAGACACAGCATTTGTGTTTTCAGGTGTATTTACAACCGAAACTACTTCTTCCGTTTGAATTGGTAATGATTTTTCTGGCTCTTGTATACTGGTATTACCTTTTCCACGTATAAAGAAGGCATATACGGCAGCTAACACTCCCAACAAGAGAACAATTGCAATAATAATCCATTTTTTATAAGAAACCTTTTTCCGTACTGGCGGTTTTTCTATTCCTTCTTTCTTCACTGGCTTAGGCGTTGGATGCGGTTTTTCTACTTTGACCTCTGGCTTCTTTTCCGGTTCTTTTTTCACTTCTTTTTTCTCATCCACAAGTACTTTTGAATCATCCGTAACTTGTTTTTTATAAATTACAGGATCCTTTCCACCATAAAAAATTTCAGGAATCACAAACATCCTTGCCTTTACTTTTGTTTGTTCCTTTTCATGTGAGGGATTTTTTTTCTTTTTACCAAACATACAAAACTATTGTTGTGCAGAAGCATCTATTTCCGTACTTTCTTCAATTGGTTTCTCAGAAAGCTTATGTGCACCAAGTGGACTGTATCCGGCTTTTACCTCTTGACCATCCTTGTAGCCATCTCCATCGGTATCTGGATTGAGAGGATCAGTTTTCCAAATATTTACTTCCTCACCGTCACCCAGCTCATCACCATCCGTATCCCAGTTATTTGGATCGGTTCCTAATGCATTTTCTCGAATATTGTTTAAACCATCTTCGTCCTTATCAATATCTCCAAAAAGAACCCCCTCATCTGCAGAATTTTCTTCCATTTGATCTAGCGTATTGGTACTATTATCCATCATCTGTTCATCTGTAGTTGATGACATCATATCACTACTACTTACCACAATACCCATATCCTCTTGAGTATCTTCTTCCACGACGGCTCCAGCATTAATGTCTTCGTCCAAATCCAAACCTATTCCTTCATCTACATTTTGTTGTTTATCTGCAGAGTCTGAGGGAACCTGATTTGTTTCTGGTGCTTTGACATTCGAGGAAGCACCAGATGCAAAAAATTTGCCATATGCATACCATCCCCCATAAATAAGACCACCCAATATGATAAGCCCCAGTAAAATTTTTAATAATGCACGCCCAAAGTTTGGATCCTTCAAGTTGTAAACTTCTTGCATTTCTGAGTGAATCCCAGGGATTTCTTCGTCGGTTGGGTTATGGGGGACAACCATGGGAATATCCATTTCAGGCTGTTGTGGTCTTGGTGAGGAATCCCTAGATAAAGGAACAGAAGCACTTTCTGAAGCTTTAGGTTTCAGGACACCCGCATCAAGAGCAGATTTTTGTTCATTTGTAGATGGGGATACCGGTTGAGGTTGTGGAGCCTCCATTGATGGAGGTACCATTTTAGATGAAAGTCCCTCACCTCCCTCAAAGATATCCTCTGGCTCTGTCATGGGCAAATTTCCTGGCACCTGACCTTGTGGTCCTCCTGAATTTTGGTCATCCATGTGTTCTTCAAACATAGTACTCTACATTTATGTGTACAATAATTTAGTTCTCAAGTTTTCCCGGGCCCAACGGATCAAACCCATTCAAAATTTCATAACCGTCGGCAAATCCATCACCATCTGTATCAACCTTTGTAGGGTCTGTTTTCCATACATCAATCTCATCTTTATCTGCAATACCATCTCCATCGGTATCATATTCATAATCACTTGTACCAAGTTCTTTTTCATCTTGATCTGCAATACCATCCCCATCCATATCTCCCAGAAATGGATACGGAACACTCTCTTCTTGAGTATTTGTTGTACCTTGATTCTGAGTCTCTCCGGGAACAATTTTGGGAGAGTTTTTTCTATTGAACACGAAATAGGCTCCAATTCCAAGGAGTAATATAATTCCAATAATGATAAGAACTTTTTTCATATGAACTATTATATCATGTTTTGAAACAATATCGAACTAACGGCAGTTTTCCGGAAGAAGTTCAGGATTACACTGACCATTCATGTTACAAAGAATGTTTGCAAAACAGCTTGCAACTGTACCATTTGGTGATGTCTGATTATTTGCATCTTCAACATCTTCTACCGTATAGGTTTGATCCGCATTTACTCGAATATTAAACACATGCCAATACCTTGCACGAGGATTATTTGAGCCTCTTGACTGAGCCAATTTGTATACACGAGTTGGCATGTACAATGAATAGGATGGGACCTGCCCTTCATGATATTCATACAATTCTACAGAAATTTCTTGATCTCTATAATTATTAATAGGAAGATTTCCACCCGGACCAATACCTTCCACAAAGAATCCAAAGAGTTCTCCTGGTCGCCCCTGTACTTCTTCAAAAATTCCAAAGCTCGTAGCTTGAGCATAATTCTCTTGCAAATGTCCTATATCACTCACCCAAGTACCACGATTTTGTGCCGTACAGTTTGTTGGCCACCATACATCACAATCCTGTCTTCTATTTGGTGAGCAGTCATTGTCTGCTTCTGATTTCTTTTTCATTTGTGTACAGAGATAGTTTTGGCCAGGATTCTGTTGAGCCAATGTTGGTGCCATAGCATATCCTGCCAACGAGCCAGAGGTACGACCCTGTGAATCTAGCACAAATACATTCCCAACAAACTTATTTTGTCCTCCCTGTGCAGAGACATTTTTATACCGTATAATAGCTCGAAGTGTACTTATTGGAACCGCAGGAGACAATACATATTCATTTTCTATCGTTCTTCTTTCCCCATTTACAGGATATGGGAAAAAGTCACCATAACTTTCATAGAAAGCTCGCTTTTCTCCGTTTCTGCAGGGTACAGATCCTCCACAACCAGGATAACTGGCAGATTTTGCTTCTTGGATTCCTCTTCCCCCAAAATATACACTGTATTCTCCATTACATCTGGCATCAGACTCGAGCCCACGTACTTTTTCAGTATTTTGAGACCATTGCCACTGTGCATCGTTTGCTTCATTAATATTTTGTATTTTTAAATATCCGTATCCCCTATCAAATGGGAAATAGTATGGTGATGCATTACAGAGCCATTGTTGTTGCATATAGTCTCTTTGGTTGGAGGCAGTGACAAACTTTTTGTGGAGTGCTCTACACTCTTCTGGTGTTTCACCACCATCACAGGCGTCCAACACTACGGTATTTGCGGAAGAAGCACTCCAACCCAACGATTGACACATTGTCGGTGTCGTCATTGACCCGGTAAATGGATTGGTTCGCTGCCAAGTATCTAAAACATCATTGAGTACTAAAACACGATGCATCGTTGATCCTTCCTGTTGAATGCTCGTAAGAAATTCACTTTGATTTCCCCAATCTGGATTGGTAGCCAACGGACTAATTACATTGAGTACCGCAAGTTTTGGAATCGGTTTGGTCAGATCAACAATTTCTTGTGGATTACATCCCTGTCCCACACATGCAATATCCTCATATTCACCACAAGCAATACAGCTGGAAGTGTTTAATGTTGTACAATTATTTTCACAGGTAACGGTTCCTTTTGGAACACGCCCTGGATCCGTGATACTTCCACAAGAAGTAATCTGTGCAGCGGCAGGATTCCCTGGTGGCCCTGTGATAACATTTCCTTGTGCATCAAAATCACAAGCTTCAGCACGAAGACCGAGTGGACCCCCTGGAATAAATTCAATTTTTCCATCCCCACAGTACTCATCCGCATCTACTGTCAAAATCTGTCTACAGTCATCTGAACAATAGGTACATGATTGGCCATATATAGGGTCACAAGCAACTCCATTATCTGCTCCCCTATCACATACTTCTCCATCATCTCCTTGAACCACTCCATCTCCACAGCTTCCAGCAATTCCAGAACCTACCTGTTCCTGCTGTTGTTGACTCATTTCACCATCACAAAGGATAACAACATTTCTTCCAATTTCTGAAGTGAGCAAGCTTTCACAAGAATCCCCGGCAGCCCCAGTTGCACTGATACATTCAAATCCAATCCCTCGGCAAATTTCATTTCCCGTTGTATTGAGACAAGCGGAAATCGTATTGGCATCATATCGTTTTGTAATACTGGTATGTCCATTTGCAACAATGACTTCCCCTCTTGGAGTTGCATCCATACAGGCAATATTTTCTTTTTGACAAAGGTTATTACATCCATCGATATTTCTTCCATTGGAGTCATCACATTCTTCATAATCCGGTTGAAAAAGTCCATCACCACAGTATTCACCAACCTGCTTACAATCCCATCCACATGAAAATTGCTGATCAGGATAGTATGAGGTTCCATACCTTCCTGGTCTAGCTTCACAATGCCCAAAATTTTGTAATTGGTTTGTAAATGCAGAACTAAAATCGTTTTCAGTGAAAGTCCTTCCAATACTTAAGGTAAGATTTGCAGAAGGAGCACTACAATCCTCATCTCCACGAGCAGGGTTACAAATAAGACTTGGATCATTGCTACAACGGTGCGCGAACATAGCTGGTGCATTATCTCTCAAATCGTTAAATCCTAAAGCTGTTACCAATCCCATGGCAAAGGCACTATTCTGACAATTTTGACAATTATTTGTAATGTTATTGACTAAATCATCAACAATATCTTCACCTGTTAAAAATTTTGTAGGATCTATACCTGATTGCCCAACTGAAAATCTCATTTTACTTCCTGCCAAAGGTCTCGTTACAAAATCAAAACCAGAAACCACTTCACAGTATTCAATTGGCTGACCATTTTCATTGGTGTCAATTTGACCATTTCCACAATAGTTACCCGATTTTTGACTGCAATCACGGCTACAATGTCCATACTCACCATTCAAAGCACCATCATCACAAGATTCACCTGCTTCAACGACACCATTTCCACACGTGCCAATCGGAGCACATGCAGAATACTCATATTGACACGTCAGACTACAAGACCTCAGCGCACGTTGACCAGCAGGACAATCAACTAAATTTTGTTGATCTTGTGGAATACAAGCCTCCACACTTGGTTGCCGACCCTGGCCACCATAGAAGTATGAAAGAGGAACACAGTCTATACTATTTTGATTTGCATTAAAAAACTGTTGTGCAAATGAACCATTTGGATCACCATTTTGATATTCTAAGAAGAGTGTCCCATCATTTGGCAACATATTGGTGATGCCAATTTCGCTGGTTGGCCTACGGTAGGTATTAATATTTCGACAATCTTGGATCTCATTACATCCAATCAACTGAACTGGAAAATTATCTATACTTCCATTTTGGCCAAAACGATTTAAAAAGTCTTGTACCGTATAGGCATTACGTTCCGTTATGATATTTAGTCCTCCAATATCCAATGGTGCACCCAAATCTCGATTTCTTTGTAACTCTGCATCCGTAAGACCTGCGTTGGGACCAACACAAACTCCGGATTTTCCAACATCTCCCAGACCAATAAATGTTCTTTGTATCGCACCTTCACTACGATCAATAGGAATATAGGCGCGACAACCATCTACCTGGTTACAAGCATCTTGTGAAAATTGGCATGTTCCATTTCCAGGGGGAGCACCTCTCTGCACCAACTTGAAACTCCCTGGTGGGTCACACATTTCCTCAGCATTAGTGTTTACAATTCCATCTCCACAGTTCTCTACAAAAGGACTTTCTATTCGTCCAGGAGTGCACCAAGAGTCGGTAGTAAAGTTATTTATATTAGGTAAAAACTCATTTAAAATTTGATCATCTGCATGAAAAAATTCTAAATGATCATGAAGCATATATCCACCATCGTTTGTTTTATCATACTCAAAAACTTGTGAAACAGCCGGACAAATGAAAAGTCGCTGATCTGCGCTCCAGCATGTTTGTGGATCAGAAATTTGACATGGACCATTCTCTCCACATTGCTGATCATTGGTACAAAACATACTGGTATTTTGAGCACAATACCCACAACTGCTCCACTCATTTACAGGATCCGTATCAAGTCCAGCGGAAGCACCCACTATTTCTCCCAAACGACCATCCCAAGATCCCCACATTGAGTTAGTATAGCCCGGAATAAATGTCCCACCTTCGAGGCCAGGATACTCTCCAGTATTGGCAAAATATCCTTCAATATTCCTTTGGACATTTTGTAAATTTTGAAGTCGAGTCCAATCGCGTAAGAATTTTGTTTTTGCGTTTGAACAAATTCCTCCAGTTCCATCAAGAGATTCCCCGCCAGTTCCTACACAATCAAAATCTGTTGAACATGCCAATTGTATCTCACCACTTGGTGTATTGAGTATATCCTCTGGGGCAGCAGAATATCTATCTTGACCATCTGCAATAGGAAATGGAGCACTACAGTATCCAAAGTCACTCAGGTTGATATTAAATTCAAGAGAGTCTATCAGGCGTTGGAAGACCTCATGCGTATTTGGACTTGCTTTTTCATTTATAGTAAAAAGATAAATAAAGTTTTTTACTTCACCCGTACTTAAAATATTGAGTGCATTCACGTAATAGTTGTCACCGTTTGAAATAGCATCATAACCTCCCACGACAATCTCACGATAATCATTCACATTATTATAATGTGCCCCGTACCAATCATATGCTGAAATACGTGTTGGATTGGAATATATTTGAATACCAATAACGTCATCGTTGATATCCGAAAACATTAAAAATTGTTTTATTGGCTTTGAATCCAAGTCAAAGTGAGGATCCTCAACACACTGTTCTTGACGATTGAGACCATTCAACCCAATACACGTACTATTTTGTACAATATTTTGAAGTTCATCTCCTTCCACTCTCCTATATGTACCATCATCTTTTCGAAGCACCAAACCATCCCCATACGTCTGAGGATTATTACAATCGCTTGCATCATTACAGGAAAATTCATTATCAACCGTAAGCCTTCTTCCATTTATACTCACTGCATCTTCATGATGTGAGTATACAAATTGCTCCGTAGTTCCATGGGTGGCACAAACTCTTGATGCATCTGCAGCAATTGCAATATCTCTATCTTCACGTATCCATGCAAAACCACAGTCATTATTATTGGTACAACTATTGCCCTGTATCTGACATACTTTTGGTGCAACCGTGGTACTAATAACTTTAGGTTCCAAATATGGAAGATCATCATTTTTGGTTCCTGACCGACCCGAGTCTGCACAGTAGCTCATTTTAAAATTAAAATATTCTTCATTCCCTCCATACAAAACAGGATCAATAGAAGAGCCATCAAACTGTTTTTGGTCTATGGAAAAACCATCATTATTGGGAGTTCCTTGTCGCAATTTTTCAAAGGAAACACCTTCTTCATATGGATAAACTTCACGTGATGGCCATGGATTTTCACAGAAAATAGATTCTAAAGAAGAAAATCCAGAAAAAATCCTACTTTCATGACTATCTACA
>PCWN01000011.1:121100-185009 GCA_002787355.1 Candidatus Magasanikbacteria bacterium CG11_big_fil_rev_8_21_14_0_20_39_34 | reverse complement strand
CTGCTAGACCCATGCTCCATGCGATTGTAGTTGCTACTACTGCCCATGTGAAACTCTTTTTAACGAATTTAAGTGTGTGTGTCATAGCTATAATTCGACTTATACAAAAGCGCGCATTCTTCTTAGGAAGAACGGTCCCTCATATAAGTTTTCTGATTAATGTAAAGTATATATCGCCGTAGGGCTCGACTTTTGATATACACCACCATCTCCATAAGAAGATGGATTTGCCCCTTTTCCCTCGATTGCTCGAGAGGCTGCTGTATGGCATACACCTTGCCACGATAGAGTGACAAAGTAGTGCCATACAGCATGAGGAAATTCAATTTTTTAATTTACAACATGTTCTTCAGTCTTTACGGCTGTTGTCGAAGTACTTGTTGTAGTGGTATTCTCTTGAACAGTCGTTTCTTTTGATATGTCTCCATTCTCTTTGGATTCAACATTTGGTATGTCCTCCGGAGGTGGATCGCTTACAATATCTTTCTTTACATACTGTTCTAACTGTCGTATTCCCTCCTTTGCCTGTGCGGTAACATCATTGAGTGTTTTTGTCCGCTCAAGGGCTTCTACTAACTGGTTTGTCTGTGTAAGGGTTGTTATTTCTTCTTTAAGTTGACGGACTTCTTGAGAAGTTTGATTAACCACCTGTATTGCCTGGTTTACATCTTCCTTATGTATTTCTTCCGGAGAAGTCACAAGCACTTTCTTTACCGAGGTTGAAACCTTCAAGGAAGAAGTACTCAACTGCTCTGGAGTAGAACTATTGAATTCTAAAGAAACGGTTGAATCTGTGGTACTGGATACATCTTCCTGTGTATCTCCGACATCACCTGATCGAGCAACCTCTGAGTTCTGTTTTGCTTTTTCTATGATATCTTTTGTTTTTTCCTCATCTATTTCACCGGATAACTCATCAAGTGTATCAGTAACTACCTTTTTAATTTTGTTTTCGTCCTGAATCCCTATATCACTCCCACTGTCCATTTGTTTTTGCACAGCATCCGCAATAACCGCAAGAGTATCTTTTTTAAATTCTTTTGTAGTTCTATCAATCTCTTGAGAAAGTTCTTGAGATTCACCTTGATTGGCCGGTGTGCCATCCAAAATTTGACCAGCCTCCTTTAAAACCTTGGATGCCTCCTGCGTTGTTTGAGAAACTTCCAATGCAAGTTGTACAGCCTGTCCTGGCTCGGCGCCCCCCACTACTTTATTTACAGAGGCTACCGATGTTTTCAATTGGTCCTTTGCCTGCTTGATACGTTTTGGATAATCTTCCTGAGGTTTTTCTGAAAGTTTTTTGATTTCTTCTACTCGATTCGTAAGTATTTTTTTCTTTACTGCCACCTGAACACCATTACTTCCTACAACAGAAACAGCGACCTCTTGAAGTTTTTCAGTTGCCAACTTTACTTTCCAAAGTGCATCTCCAGGAAGACTGTCCTGTGAAGCACTTGCTCCAACACTCCAACCACCTGCAGCCACTCCTAAAACGAGTAAGAACACAAAAGCACGCCGTGCTGCTACGGCGTAATTATGAGGCATAAAAATTTCAAGCCACTGAAAAACATGTTCTGCACGAACAGACTTTTTACTTTGTGTGGTAGTATTACGAACTTGTGCCATCAAGTGAGATCGAGTCTCTTGAATCCAAAGAGCATCGGGACTTACCCGACCATGCCCATTGGCATTTTTCAACCCCTTCAATTTTTGAATGACATCAGATGGCATAATGTTGCTATGAAGAAAGTTCTTTTAATTTCTTAAGTGCTCGATGTAATGTGACCCGCACTGAGGTACTACTTTTATCAAGAATCTTTGCAATTTCTTTTATCGAAAGCTCTTCCACAAAACGTAGTAAGATAATTTCCTGGTAGTCTGACTTAAGTCGTCTTACCAAGACAAGAATCTCTGCTACTTCCTGCTTTTGCTCATTTTTTTCAAATTGGCTATCTTCTACTCCCAAAGCATGTTCAATTGGGTGTTCCTTACTGTTTGCTCTCTTTCTGTACAGATCAATAACTGCGTTCCTTGCTACCTTATATACCAAACCACTGAAACTTCTCACTTCGGTATTTTTATTACTCACCAGATAGTTCCAGGTCTTCAAAAAAATATCGCTCACTAAATCCTCCGTATCCTCACGTGTCCCTACTTTGTAGAAAACAAACCGGTAGATACGCTCGACATACACGTCATAAAGACTTCCGAATGCTTCCGCGTCTTTATGAACAACTATTTTGTACAATAGTTTTTTTTCTTGTATCTTGTCTTTCATAGTAGAAGACGCAGAATTATAAAAAACGTTACAGTTTTCACTAAAAAAAGCTAAAGTTAGCTAAAATAAACACGGTGGAGTATATCATATATCCCCATAAAAGGCAAGCAAAACAAAGGAAAAAAGAAAGAGTTCTTAATATTTTTTTCTCCATACTTGAGTACTTTTTAAACTCAAGCAAGGGAAAAAACCAAAAAAGTAGAAAAAATAGTATCAATTCACAAAAAAATTCAAAAATGCATTTTTTTTCTAAAATAAGCTATTTTTAACAAAAAACTCCAAAAAAACAAAAAACTTGACAAATTTGCAAAAATATGCTATAATGAGGTGGTTTGTATAGACAAGTGTATACAAAATATTATGGAACAAGGAAATCTCGAAAAAACACCCGGACAGCTCATTCGTGTCTCTGTATCGGAAGCAGCCAGGCTTTTTGGGGTTAATGCCCAAACAATCCGCCGAGCTCTCAAAAACGATGAAATCACCTACATCGTGGTTGGTGGACGCTATAAAATAAATTTTGAAAGTCTGGTAAAATGGTCTCAGGATAAAACCACGATTAAAAACAAATCAAATACCCATGGGATAGGACAGTTCGTAGATAGATGGAAGATCCGAAATACCCTCTACTCTCCCACTCCTAAAAGTCTCAAAAAAGATGAGTCATCACCTTAAAATTCGCATTATGACCTGGAATCCACTGTTGCTGTTGCGAAATCTCTTTAATAGAAGGTACAAGCCTTACTTTCGTCACGCAAAGAAGCTTTTTGTGTTTGATATGTTTCTCATACTGGTCATAGCCTTTTTTGCCATAACATCCCTGCTATGGTTTTTTTATGTTCCTCAACCTATTCAAGATGTAGAAATACATATTACAGCAGAACAAAAAGATACCACAACTCCACTCAAAAGCGGAGAAGAGCTCACTTTTTATATCTATATAAAAAATAAGGCCACCAAAAATATCATCGCCTCCCCCCTTTTGCAGTTCATTCCTCCAAAAGGGTTTCGAACTACAAAACTAGAAACTCCTACTTTTATCTCTGAAGATACCAAAAAGATCCAGCTTCAAGATATTCCCCCCAAACAGGAACAACTTATCGTTGTAAAGGGTTTCTTTGTTGGAAGTGTCCACAAAGAACAAATTGCACATGCGACGCTACAATTCAAAATGGAAAAAAGTATTTTTCCTATTTATAAAGCCGACTCAATCAGAATTACACCAGAGAGTTCTGCTTTGGAAACACAAGTAAATCTTGAAAAAAATCTTATCCGAGGTACACATTCCCCACTTTCTGTAACACTTCGAAATACTTCTGAATCTGACATGGAAAATATCTCTCTTGACCTTTCTGCCTATAAAAATATTCTCAAAAATATACAAACGAATGTAGGAAGTATAGGGAAAGAATTTATATGGGATATTGATACCCTAGCAGCAGGACAAAATATTCAACTTACCGCTGAACTTGATAATTCAAATATTTCTGAAGATACGCTTTCTTTTTCTATAACTCCCGTAATACATTTTCAAAATGAAAATTTCCTTCAGGACACGGAGGAACAAGAAAGAGCCATTATTACTCCCAATATTTTTGGATTCTCTACTTGGAGTAATCTCTTTGGGTCTCCTGGGAAAGAAATCTCTCTTTCCATAAAACTGGAAAATCAAGGCAATGTTTCCATTTCAGATATGGACATTGAATTACTCCTTCCAGAAAATATTGTAAACACTCAAAAATTCAGAACACGCTACAATACAAGTCAAGAAGATGGTCTTCAAGTTATACACCTCAATAAAGATCTAGCGCCAGGAGAAATACTTACTCTAGATCCACTCGATATTCCCATTGTTTCCAAACCAAGTGGTGGAACACAGCTGAATATTAAGCCTGTTTTGCGATTGCGTGCAAAGATAGAAGGGGTATCTCAAGCCTATACGAAAAATATTTCCATACAACCTCTCCCAATCAGTAGTGCACTTACCTTAGAACCATCCATCCAATACTACACCGAAGGGTTAGATCAAATTGGACGTGGTCCACTTCCACTCAAAAAGGGTATGCCCACAAAATTTTGGGTCCTTCTTAATATTGGTAATACTGCCAATGAACTCTCAAATCTGAAACTCCAAGGAAGTCTCGGATCTTCTGTAGAATTTACCAAGAATACTTCCGTGAGCAATGGACCAAATCTTTCCTTGAGTAATAAAGACTTTTCTTGGATCTTTTCACAATTACCTCCCTATGATTACACGCGCATTGGATTTGAGGTAGAAGTCGTTCCACAAAAGGACAACCAACTTCCTGAGATTTTAAAGAATATGAATATCACAGCAGAAGACACATATACTCATGAAATGTTGAATGTATCATTTGAAAAATTTGGAACAAAAATTTTTGATTACAACAAAAATACTCAACAATATCTTCAATAATATTTCTTGAAACAAAAAATTGGATGCTCATCCAATTTTTTGTTTCTTTATTTTTCCAAGTAAATCGTCTGCGTTGGATAGGCAAATTCTATTTGTTTCTTTTCAAAAGCTTCCATCAAAGCAAGATTCACCTGCTGTTTCGTATCCATGTATAACGTGTAGTCCGATGAATTTACATAATACACTACCTCAAAGTTTAAACTTGAATCTGCCAACTGTGCAAAATGACATCTTTCAAACTCAAGGCCTTCTATACCTTCAATAATGGATTGAACCATCTCTGGAATCTCCACCCGTTGTTTTTTGGGAGTATTATACAAAATACCAAATGTAAATGCTTCACGGCGTCTTTTCATATGACGAAAATTTTGTATTCGTGTGCTGGTAAGTTCTTTATTCGGAATGACGAGCGCCTCACCTCTCAATGTTTTAATTTGCGTAGTTTTCAAACCAATATGTTCCACATTTCCGGAGTCCTTTCCTACTTTAATATAATCTCCAACTTGAAATGGTTTATCGAGAAAAATAGTAAATGAACTAAATAGATCCGATAGAATGTTTTGCACCGCAAGTGCAATAGCTACTCCTCCTATGCCCAAACCGGTAATGAGGGATGTAACATTTACCCCCAAATTTGCAAGTACCATAATTCCCACAATAACCCAAAAACCACCTAAAATACTCACACGAATAATACGCAAAATCGCTCTCCCCTGTTTCTTTTCTTTTTCTGTTTTGGTAACCTTATCCAGGTATAACTCTATAACATAATTGATAAGATTCTGAAGCACTCGGGCAACTTGATAGGCAATGCAAGCAACCAGAATAATATTGAGTCCCCTCATAACCTGCTCGGAAATAAAAAGAAAACGAAGACTTATTACAAAAGATAAAAAAACAAAAAACCAAAAACCAATTTTCTGAAATGTCTCAATAATCGCATCATCAAAAGTATTTTCTGTTTTTTCCGCAATCTTTTTTAAACGAACCAAAATAAGACCTTGGAAAATTTTCAAAATAAGTATTGCCAAAATAAATACCGTAAGAAAAATAAGGTAATCAAGCAGTGTATTTCCTAAAAAATGTACTCCCAAAAGAATGTTGAAAATATTCTGCATAAATATGGTATACTAGAATTGAAACAATTTATATTTTATTTTCTACTTTTATCCATTATAGTAAACAAACTCTTCATATGCAAGGAAAAAAAGCACCACAATTTACACTTCCTGACCAAAAAGGAAAAAAACATGCTCTCAAAGATTATCTTGGACAAAAAGTTCTTCTCTATTTTTATCCAAAAGATCTTACTCCAGGATGTACCATTGAAGCTCAAAATTTTCGTGATAATCTCAAACAACTGGAAAAATATCATGTACAAGTACTTGGCGTATCCTGCGATACGGTAGATATGCATGACAAATTTGCCTGTAAACATGACCTTAATTTTCCTCTTCTTGCAGACGTGGAAAAAAAAGTCGTAGAAAAGTATGGAGTTTGGACGGAAAAAAGTATGTATGGAAAAAAATATATGGGTATCCAACGAGATTCTTTTTTAATAGATGAAAAAGGGAAAATTTTGAAGCATTACGTAAAAGTAAATCCACAAAAACATGTGACAGAAGTGCTCAAAGATTTGATGAGCTAATTGCGTTTGTCTAGTCAAAGGTCCCCACAAATACCTTTTGCATGATATCGCTTTTTTTGAGGTTCCTACATTCGTCCTCTGCGACGACTTCTCCTTGAACCAAGACATAACCATAATCTGCAAACTCCATGAGACTTTTGAGATTATGTTCTACAATAAGTATGGTGGTTTGAAATCGCTCTCGAATATCCACAATAGTGGCAAAAAGTTCTTTTACCAATTTTGGCGCCAAACCAAGTGAAGGTTCATCCATCAACAAAAGCTTTGGTTCACTCATAAGAGCACGCCCGATGGCAAGCATCTGTTGCTGCCCTCCTGAGAGAGAAAAAGCATATTCTTTTTGTCTTTCCCGAAGAATGGGAAACTGATCATAAACCTTTTCAAGCCTTTTTTTCACTTCTTTTTTATCTGCAACATGATGTGCCCCCAACATGAGGTTATCCATCACCGAAAGCATACCAAAATTTACCCTCCCTTGTGAAACAAAAGCTACTCCTTTTTGCAGAAGTGTATGTGCTGGTAATCCAGTAATTTTTTCTCCTTCAAATAAAACTTCTCCAGAAAAAATATCCGTTATACTAAAAATAGATTTTAAAAGTGTAGACTTCCCTGCTCCATTTGGACCCATAAGTACTGAGATACTTCCCCTTTTCAATTCCAAAGACACGTCCTTGATGACGTGAAGTTCGTGATACCCGGCGTTGAGATTTTCTATCTTCAGCATAAATTCTCTCATTTTAAATAAATAGCTATTCTCCTAAGTACGCTTCCAATACTCTTTTATCTGCTAAAACTTTTTCTGGAGTTCCCTCCACCAATACAACACCCGCATCAAGAGCAATAACATAATCTGCAAGTTTTCGTACAAAACGCATATCGTGATCAATAAGCAATATGGTTTCTCCCTCTTCCTTCATTTTTAATAAAAGGTCCTCTATTCTTTCCTGCACAACGGCATTTACACCGGCAACCGGTTCATCCAGCAACAAAATTTTGTGTGGTTTCCGTACTGCCATAGCTAGATCCAAGAGTTTTCTTTGTCCATAGGAAAGCTCTGACGCCAATGCATCCAAATCCCTTTCTATTCCAAATTTTTCCAATATGTCCTCATACTGTCTCCTATCTACTTTTTCTCGCTTCCAGAGGTTCCGAATAATTTTTATATCTTCATTATCTTCCACCATACGAAGATGCTCCAAAAGAGTAAGATACTTAAATAGTCGAACTTGTTGAAAGGTGCGACTCACGCCCATATTGGCGATTTCAAAAGGATGTTTTTTGGTAATGTCGTGCCCTTCAAAAAAAATATTTCCCTGATCCGGTGTAATAAATCCTGTAATAATATCAAACAACGTTGTCTTTCCGGCACCATTTGGACCAATGAGTGCGGTGATGCTTTTTTCTGGTATCACAAAGTGAGAACCTTTTATAGCTTCCACTCCTCCAAATCTTTTCTTTATGTCCTTTACTTGAATCATAATCACTCTATGAAAAAAATTTATTCCAAATCTACCCTTCCAAAAAGCCCTTTTGGCCTATACATGAGAATGAGGATAAGCAATAGTGCATAGACAATTTGTCTCATCGGCCCAATCATGGACGGTGGCATCTGTACAAAACGTAATGCTTCTGGAATAAGTGTAATGATAAGAGCTCCCACAATAGAACCCCTCAAAGAAGCCAATCCCCCCACAATCACAATAGTCAGGACAATTACAATATCATTGAGATAAAAGGTTGAAGGGTCAATAAAACTAATATAGTGTCCATATAATGCCCCAGCAATGGCTGCGATAAAAGCAGAAATCATCATGGCTTGATATTTGAGACGAAATATATTTTTTCCAAGCATCTGAACCCCAACTACATCATCGCGCACCGCTTCCAGAAGCTTTCCATAACGAGACCTGGTAAGTAAGTAGAGAAAGAGTATTACCAAGATAGCAACAAGAAGGGAAAATAGAAGGTATTCACCATTGGTTCGAATAATATAACCAAATATCTTTGGACGTGGAATCCCAGGGATTCCCAGAGGACCACGTGTAAGAGAAGTCCAATTCAAGAAAAAAGCATACGAAACAAAAGAAAATCCCATCGTACCAAGTGCAAAGTAATCTCCTTTGAGCCTATTGGTAATCACCGTGAGAAACCAACCACATGCAGATGCAATTAATCCCCCACAAAAAACAGCAAGCAAAAAATTAAATTGATGACTTATCGTAAGGATCGCAGAAGCATAGGCACCAATACCATAAAATGCAATATGCCCAAGATTGATCATTCCGGTATAGCCTAAAACCAAATTCAAAGAAACCGCAAGTATGATAAATATGGTAATAATAACAGCAAGATGTATAAAATAGGTTGAAAACATAAAAATAATTTATTCTCGAACGCCCTTGTTTATCCCCAATATTCCATTTGGCTTTACCAACAGAAAGATAAGGAGCAACCCAAAGGCAATGGCATCCTTATAACCACTCGGTAAATACCAAATACCAAAATTTTCTGAAAGTCCCAAAAGATAGCTCCCCAAAATGGCTCCGGGGAGAGATGTCACCCCTCCAATGATAGCTCCCGTAAATCCTTTTACAATAAGCATAACACCCATTACCGGCTCTATATTTTGTTCCAAACCAATGAGAATCCCCGCAACTCCCGCCAATGCAGAACCAATTCCAAATCCTGCATACTGGATAACCTTTGCATTAATTCCTGTCGTGTCAGCAAGCTCCGGATTATCTGCAACCGCAAGCATTTTCTTCCCAAATTTAGTTTTCTTGACAAAGAATTGGAGAAAGATGAGTAAAAGTACAGAAATGGCCACAATCACCATCTGAAGCGGTGTAATGATGGCTCCAAAAATTTCCTTTCCTCGAGCAACTTCCAAAAAATTTAGACTCTTTACATCTGCTCCAAAAATAAGTAACAAAAGATTTTCTATAAGGATCATCAAACCAAGCCCGGCAATCAACATTATAGCATTGGAAGATTTTCTTTTCTGAAGTGGTCTATAAATAATGGCAAAGAAAAAAAGTCCCACCAATGCAGTAGATAGCACGGCCAAAAAACTGGCAAGATAAAAATTGAGTCCCAGTAAAACAAAGAAAGTATACACAAGATACGCACCAGCAGCAGCAATGGCACCATGTGCAAAATGAATAAATCGAGTAGCCGAGTAAATCAAAGTAAACCCACTGGCCACAAGGGCATAAATGGATCCTGCGATAATTCCGTTTATGAGAAGTTGGTTGAAAATCATTTTCAAAAAAATTACTGAATCTCTTGTTTCTTCCTCTCAAAGCCGCTTTCCTAGTGTACCACAAAAAATGTGTCTTCTTCAAGCAAAAAGCCCGGAGGGAGCCGGGCTTTTATGCAAGAGAAAATTTTTATTCTTCTACTGGTACAGCTTTTCCATCCTTCATTACTTCAAGTCTGTGTCCTCCAACTCTATCTCCATTCTCGTCGAAAGTCACGCTGCCAGAGGCTCCTTGCCAATCCGTAAGGTGAGAAAACCATTCCTGAAGTTTTTCCCCATCATTTCCCACAGCTCTCAAAGCATCTGCCAAAATAAAGACAGAATCATACTCTGTTTGTGCGTAAGAGAGATATGGAGGTTCTTCCCCATATTTTTCTTGATATGCTGCAATAAACTTCTGAAGAGTTTCATTATTCATATCAACGCCATACTCTGCAACTAGCATTCCTTCAATAAGTTCAGGAGAATTTTGAACGATGTCCCCACCAGGAAGGATATCGGAGCCTATCAACGGGATGTTCCAACCAAGTTCATTTTTTTGACGGAGAATATTCTCCGCTGGTTTAAAAGTTTGGATAGTAAGAAATAATGCATCTGCACCAAAGTCTTTTACCTTCGTAAGTTGTGTTCGAAAATCAGAGCTTCCACTTGGAAATTTTTCAACGATCACACTTCCACCTAACTCATTAAACTTTTTTGAGAAAGTTTCTTGGAGAGCCTCCGCATAATCTGTCTGTTCTTGGAGAACCGCAACTTTTCTCCACCCACGCTTGTAGGCAGCTTCTGCCAAAACTTTCCCTTGTGTAGCATCACTTGGGTAATCTCGAAAGAAGTATTTTCCACCCTGTACAGAAAGGTCAGGACTTGATGATCCTGAAGAAAAGAGAAGGACCTTGTTTTCATTGGCAATTGGTGCCGCAGCAAGAGATTCTCCACTACAAAATCCTCCCAAGACCGCTTTTACATTGTCTATGGTCGCAAGTTTGGTCATGGCGTTTGAAGCGTCCTTTCCATTACATTTTCCATCTTCATAGATAACTTGCAAATCACGTCCATTGATTCCTCCACTAGCATTCACCTGCTCCACTGCCAAAGCAATCACATTTTTTCCAGGCTCACCATACGTTGCCGCCTCTCCCGTAAGAGGTCCTATAAAACCAACTTGGATGGGACCATTGTCCGTCATCATATTCTCGTCTTGCATTTGCATATCTGGTTGAGTCTTTCCACATCCTGCTCCCACGAGTACGAGTGCAAGTGCAAAAGTCCCAAATGCCATGAAAATTCTTTTCATAGGTAAAATCTTAATTGAATTAGAGAGTCTCCGTGCTTCCGGCTTTTCAAAGTTATACCGTCCACAAGGTATTTTGGTGGGGATAAAGATAACAAAAGGATTATACACTGAGGGTTTTTGGCTGTAAAGCAATTCTGTGGATGGGCATGATTTTCAAAAACTCACATACCTTGCCTATTATCCATGACTTCATGTTTTTTCTCAAGAGCTAATATGTTTTCTTTTGCATACTTGACAAAATTTCGCTTATTTTATACAATTTTTTAGTCGATGGTTGTTCCACAACAATACACACAATTCACAGCTTATCCACAACCACAACTTTCTCTCTTTTATTTTTATGAGAACCCTATGATTTCCCAGAAAATTCTTCAAAAACTTGGCTTTTCTCAAAAAGAAATAGCTGTTTATCTCACGCTCCTTGAACTTGATACCGGGACGGTAACCAATATTGCAAAGAAATCTGGTATCAATCGAACGAGTTGTTATGATATCCTACATTCCCTCCTCTACAAAGGACTCATTACAAAATTTGAAAAACAAAAACGACAATACTATAGTGCACGCGATCCAAAATATCTTCTTTCTTATTTTGAAAATGAAAAGAAAGCACTTGAAAAACAACTCGAAAAAAAGAAAAAGAGTGTAGTACAAATTCTTCCCGAGCTTCGTTCACTTGTGAATCCAAAGAGTACGACCAAACCAAAGGTTCAATTTTTTGAAGGCGAAAAAGGCATGCGTGAAGCCTATGAAGATACACTAAGCTCAAGTGAAGAAATTTTGTCATATGCAAATGTAGAAACTATGCATGACGCGCTCCCAAATTTTTTTCCGGACTACTACCAAAGACGTGTTGAGGCACAAATTTCCATTCGTGGCATCTTCCCTCAAAACAAGACGTCCCTTAAACGTGCAAAGAAAGATAGCGAAGAAATGAGAACCTCTCTATCTCTCCCAGAATGTTCTATGACATTTTCGCCCGAAGTAAATATTTATGATAACAAAATGCTTATTGCCTCATGGAAGGAAAAAATGGCAGTTATCATTGAGTCAAAAGAACTTGCAGATTTACAAAAACTTATCTACAACCTTTTGTGGGAATATCTCCAAAAAGAAAAAAAGAAGAGAAAATAAAAACACACATAGTTCTATGTGTGTTTTTATTTGTGGGCCGGGAGGGATTCGAACCCCCGAAGGCATATGCCAGCAGATTTACAGTCTGCCCCGGTTGACCGCTTCGGTACCGACCCTCTTGATTACCATCACTGAGCCATCTCGGGGACTCGAACCCCGGACCGACGGTTTACAAAACCGTTGCTCTACCAACTGAGCTAAGATGGCTCACTAATGATAATCTCTTTATTCTTTCCCTTCTGACATCTTATGTATCTTTTCACGATACACCTTGAGCTTCTTATTTTCCGGATTTACCAGACGAAGCTTATCAAATGCATGAAGAGCAGATTCTTTTGTGCCTACCATTATACTAATTTCCAACAATTTGTCAAGATATTTAGGATTGTTTGGCTCGAGCTCAACCGCTTGTTCAATAGACTCATAGGCTGCCTCAAATTGCTCCAATTTAAAAAGAAGTTCAGAAATCTTGGCAAAACGACTGGCATAAATTTCATTCACCAGAACTGCTTGTTGATAATATGACAAAGCCTCTTCTGTTTTTCCTTCTTCTGCATAGATATCACCAAGTTTCATCATGCTATGATCATCGCTTGGATCGAGATGAAGGATAAATTCTAATGTTTGTTTTGCTTCATCCACCTGATCTTGAGAACAATATACTTCTGCCAAACCGCGGTATGCATCTATATTTTTTGCATCCACTTTTACCGCGTCTAAAAAATTCTTTTCGGCAATATCAAACCTTCCTTCTTGCACCGCCTTTTGCCCCACTTGAACCAGTGAACGAACCTCACCTTGTTTTTGAAATTTTACTTCCTCTGTTAGTGCGGAAATGTCCTTTTGTCTTTCTTTGATAATTCTTTTTTCTACTCTCCCTACATATTTTCGAAATTTAAGTTGAATTTCTTTGAGTTTTTGAATATAGGGATGGAGACGTACTAAACGTTCTTTTTTATTTTTTTCCGCCTGTTTATGCACACGACTTTTCAAAAAGTCATCCTTCTTTTTTCCTTCCTGGGTTTCTGGAGCACTTTCAATATCCAAAAGGGCCAATTGAGGAAATCGACGTACAATAATGGCAATAATAACAGCCAAAGAGACAATGATAATAATAAATGGGACAAGGGTGTTCATATGCTTATGCACCATCAAAGGCTTTTAAAATAGAGGAAAACTCGTCAAACTTTGCAGAACAGCCACCCACGAGAACACCATCTATAGAAGCCTGTGCTGTATAGGATACCACATTTGTAGCGTCTACACTACCCCCATAAAGCACAGGTACGTTATCCACTCCCAAAGCGTCCTTGAGGTGAAGTTTTATCCAACCAATGATATCTTCCGCATCAGAGGCCGTACAAGCACTCCCAGACCCTATAGCCCAAACGGGTTCGTATGCAATGAAGAAAGATCTTTCGGAAATATTATTCCCCATGAGTGCTTCATCTATTTGCCTTTGGAGACGGTATTGGCGTTTCCCTGCTTCGAGATCTTCCTGTGTTTCTCCAATACATAAAACCGGTATAAGCCCCGCCTCAAAACAAGCAGACATCTTTTTTTGTGTATCCTCATTTTTTTCATGAAATATATGTCTTCTCTCTGAATGCCCAACTAAAGCATACTTTGCTCCCAACTCAGAAAAAAGCTGTGCAGAAACAGCACCAGTGTAGGCCCCTTTTTCTACCCAAGCAACATTTTGTGCCCCCAAACTCCACTGTGAACCCCGTGCCAGCTTTTCTATTTCAGAAAAAGAAATAGAAGACGGGAAAATAGCAACTTCCACATTTTGCATTTCTGATTTTTCTTGCAAAAGTTGACTCATCAAAATGCAAGATTCATCAAAACTTAAATACATTTTCCAATTGGCAAAGATATATTTCATAACTTTTGTTTAAAACTAAGCGGCAATTGCTGCAATTTTTGAACCATTGGCAACACTTCTCTCCAATGGTGGAAGATCATTTCCAGAAGCGTCCAGAGTTTCCCAGACTCCTTCGGTTACAAACGTTTTTTGGCCATCCTCTGGTCCCAACTGAAGCTGCGCATTCACAAGCGCCAAGTCTATATCGTTATCGGTTTCAAAGAGAACCTTTTGTCGCTGTGACTCGGTAAAACCACTCCCAGAAGGGAGTTTACGAAAGTGAGCTCTCCGTGTCTTTGGTCTTGTATGTTCTACACCACCTTCTGAATCCGTATCCGTACCACGAAGAGGAACATTTTCACATAGCAGTACTCGAAGTTGACTTAAAACAATTTCTGAAATAATTGCTTCTGTTCTCCTGGAAATGGACATCCCCTTTCCGTTTCTTCTACTAAACAATGCAAAACTATGCATATCATCATTTTTGAGTTGGCACGAAATAGTAAAACGTCCCACTTCTACATCCACATCTAAATCGAAGTAACCTCCACCATTGGTTCTTTTGAAAGTTACGGATTTTAAGCCTGCCTTATTAAGAACGTTATCTTCAATAATAACTTTATCACCTCGAGGATTCACCAGGTATTTTAAATCAGAGCGAATTTCCTGTTTGAGTTCTGAAACTCTTTTCTCAAGCTTTTTCAGTTTTTCATCCCCCCATATATCAAGTGTATTTGAAAAGGTTTCAAACATCAATTCATCTGCTTGCTCATGTTCACCTTCTGAATGAATGACATTTCGAGACGTTGCTAAAAGACGTGGCTCATCAATAGGAAGGATTACTAATTTTTTTCCATCAAAAAAAGAAACTTCTTCTTGTTCACTTCCCAAAAAAACGGGAATGTTTATCTTTGCTTCAGTAGCAAGTCGAATAAGTTCTCCGGCATAACGAGCATCACATGACAAAGCTCCTGGAAAAGAGTAAGAACCACGAGCATCAACTTCAGGTCGAATAGAATGTTCTAAAACTGCCCACATACCCCGAATACGAGGTGATGCCTCTGATTTTGTTATCTCAACAGCAATTCCTTGTGCAGTGCTCGAGAGCCCCTTTCTTTTTTTTATTTTTGTGAACTTTCTTGGCTTGTGACCACTCACTGCAGCCGTTTCAACTTCTCTCTCTTGTTTTTCAATTATTTTTTCAATCTCCACACTCACTTTCTGAGCCGCAGTTTTCTGTAAAGATAATAGCTCCTGTGTCCTTGGATCATCTTCATAAAGTTTTGCACAATATTCCATTAATGATACTGCAAATTCGGCATGCAGTGCTTCTGCAACAACAGCATCATCCTTTGAAAATAAAGCCCCAATATATTTGTCAATAAATGCCCCCGATGGTTTATTTATTTCTTTGGAAAAAAATCTGTGTAAAAATTTAATTCTATATGGGTGAGTATAGGAAGCTGTATATTCGGTGGTAAGAAAAGCAAGTGCCTTCATAAACGATGCAGGATCTCTTTCTTTCTCTAAAAAACTTGATAATATTGCATTAATATATGTTTCCACTTCCTTATCATCCGGTAAAACACTCGCAAAATCAATCCACCTATCTACACTCCCTTCTGGAACATCGGTAACAGATATCTTCTGCTTCACCACAAAATCAGAAACATTCTCTCCTAGCGCCTTCTTGAATTCTAAAGCAGCATTTCGTTCTGGAAGATCTTCTTCCTCTGACAAATCACAAAAGGCACAGACGTCAAAATAAAGTGAAGGATTCTGTAAAAAATGTTTAGAAAGAAATGTTTCCACAAATCGCTTCCTCCCCAAGGGTGTTGTAATATTGCGGTACTGAACAACAGCATCGCCAACATCAATATAATCTTCTCTTGAAATTCCGGCAACTTGATCTCTGGTATATTCGTCACCCTCAGAAAATGCATACTCCAAATCTGATAAACGTCGCGTATATCGTTTCATCTGATCAGTTACACTTTCATCAATACCGGAGAAATGACGCTCCATGAATTTTTGCCTGGCCAAACTATTAATCTCTGCTATTTCCTCTGGTGATCTTCGGACATACTCGCCTTCTTCTTTGTCTCTTGCTTGCCTGTAGATTGGATCATGTTCATGACGTTTTTCAAGTTCTTTATCTCCCAATGGAACATTAAAATTGTGTCTTCTTTCAAACATACCTAAAATATTACATCTTCTTTTTTCACATCTCCAATAATGGAAACCCGCATCTGAGTATCTTTAAATGTCTGCTGAGCAACCTTCATAATCTGTTCATTGGTCACCTTTTCAATTTTTTTCAAATACATCTCTGGAGTATCTATAGAACCAAACATAAACTGTTTGGCATACCAATTTGCCTGTGAAGCGGAATCTTCAAGAGAAAGGGTAATGCTTCCACGAATGTGTGTTTTGGCATCTTTTAACTCAGATGCCGTCACGCCTTTTTCTTTAAGTTTTTCTATTTCCGCTTTTATAGCCTTTATGGCTTTATTAATATTTTTTGGCTCCAATCCAGCCCGAACATAGGTATATCCGGTGTCTCGGAAAACGTCATAATCACTACGCACGGTATATGCAAGCCCCATTCGTTCACGAATTTTTATAAAAAGTCGTGAACTCATAGATCCTCCCAAAATAGTATTGAGCACATCGAGAATGACATTTTTATTGTCATTAAACTTATATCCCGGATAACCAAGCATCATCTGTACTTGATCTGTTTTTTTGTGCTCTACCACAAGCCTTTCTTTCTTTACAGAAGGACCAAATGAAAAAGGTTTAAAGCTTTCTGAAGGTTTTTTGGTATCTTTTTGTGTACCAAAATATGTTTCTATCAATTCTTCTGTTTTTTCATCAATATTGCCGGCCACAACAATATACATGTTACTTGGCTGATAATATTTTTCTTTGTAATCAAGCGTATCCTTTCTTTTAAAACTCATGACGTGTTTCTCCGTTCCACCAATATCTCGTCCAAGATAGGATCCAGAAAACAAAAGGTCCTCAAAAATATTATCGATGTTCATGATTGGATTATCCTTGTACATTCGTAACTCTTCTACGATGGGTCCTTTTTCTCTTTCCATTTCTTTGGGATCAAATTTTGATTCGAAAAGCATATCAGAGAGGATATCCAAAGAAATTTTTGTAAATTTTTTATCTGTTTTTATGTAATAACCGGTATATTCTTTCCCGGTAAAAGCATTATAGTAAGCACCCAACCTATCAATCTCTCGTGTGAGCGTAAGAGTGTTTTTTCTTTTTTTTGTTCCTTTAAACATGAGATGCTCAATGTAGTGAGAAACACCCTGTAATTTATCCGGTTCATATCGAGACCCCACCGGATACATAATAAGTGTGGTAATGGAATCAGTATTTTGCAATGGAATCAAAAGAACATTGGCATTGTTTTTCAATTTATAGGTTTTATACATAACAATTTTTTATCCTAAAATTTTATGAGGTTGACTTTTTGAAGAAAATCATGTAGACTGCTGGCGCCCGAGTTATCTCGGGAGATTTCAATCCTGGGGAGAAGTTCTCTTGCCGTCGAAGAAGCATAAGGTTCCGAAGCCTCTACAACACCCCCCTAAGGCCATCACGCTCCTCGTGGGCGTGTCCGGCCTCCTGCCCAAAAGGCAGCGACCGACCGGCCTCTTTGGCGCGACCCCCGTCTGCGGTTCATGCCAAACCGAGTGGCCGGAACAGAGGCTCGATGCCCGTCTCACACGAGGTGGAGGCATCTGCTGCCCGGCCCCCCACTGCGAGGGAGTCGTCGAGGGCCGCTACGCTGATCCCTTCGGCTGAAATCAATATCCCGCCTTCCGCCCGGTGAAAAACATCGGGCTTCACCATTTCTACCAGAACTTTGCCTATGAGCAAAGTTTCTTTTTCAAAAGATCTAAAAGGTCTTCTTTTTTTACTCTTGTTTGTTCCATTGTATCACGATCACGTACAGTTACGCTACCATCCTGCAGAGTATCATGATCAATAGTAATACAAAGAGGCGTACCTATCTCATCCTGTCTTCTATATCTTTTTCCAATACTTCCAGACTCATCAAAATCACAACGAAATTCGTTTGAAATGGAGTCAAATACTCCCTCTGCCGTCTCAGACATTCCATTCTTCTTCATAAGTGGGAGGACGGCAACCTGCACGGGCGCCATCTCTGGAGTAAACTTTAATACAATTCGTGTTTCTCCATCTGCTTGCTCCTCATGATAGGCAGATATCATCAATGCAAGAAGCGTTCTATCTACCCCCATTGCAGGTTCAACCACATGTGGAACAATTTTTTTGCTATTATCATCTGGATCCGCATACTCTAATTTTTCACCGGAATGACTGGCATGGTTTGTAAGATCAAAGTCGGTACGGTATGCAAGTCCCCATAATTCTTTTGAACCAAATGGAAAGTCAAAGAAGAAATCCAAAGTTCTTTTGGAGTAATGTGCAAGCGCATCACCCTCTACTTCATATCTGTGAAGCTTATTGGTATCAATCCCAATGTCTTTAGCCCATTTTTCCATCCACTCTGCCCAATATTCAAAATGCTCTTCCCATCCAGATTCTTCAATAAAATATTCTATCTCCATGGCTTCAAATTCCAGTGTTCGAAAAATAAAATTTCCTGGAGTAATTTCATTTCTGAAGGCCTTTCCAATTTGAGCTATTCCAAAAGGAAGTCGCTTTCGTGATGTTCCCAAAACGTTTTTAAAATCCACAAACATTGCCTGTGCCGTTTCTGGTCGCAGATAGACCTTATTTTTTTCATCATTGGTAGTTCCAATGGAAGTTTGAAACATCAGATTAAACTGCTTTGGCTCGGTTAATGGGTTTCCGTCCGGACTCACAATATTATTTTCCGCAATAAACGCAGCCATTTTCTCAACAGGCATTCCATCTACCACGATGGTTCCTTCTTTTCCATTTTTTTTGAGCCAATCTTCAAGAAGATGATCTGCGCGATAACGCTTATTTGTTACGGTATCTTCTACCAAAGGGTCATTAAATGTGGCCACATGACCTGAAGCCTCCCATACCTTTGTATTCATCATGAGTGCTCCATCAATACCAACCACATCTCTACGAGACTCAACTGCCGTGTGCCACCATGAATCCTTAATATTTTTTCTTAGTTGTGCCCCAAGAGGACCATAATCCCAACTGTTTGCAAGTCCCCCATAAATTTCTGATCCTGGGAAAACAAATCCCCTCCTTTTACATAGAGAAACAATCTTTTGCATGATATCTTCCATACAATTATATTTAGAGAATGAAAAAGCCCCGATAGTATTACGAGATGTATTTCCCACAATACTATCGGGGCCATTTTGTATTTAAGTTACAAAGAGGCGGTTCCACCCGAAATTTCACTTGTCATTTTGTCTTTTGGCTCACAGGATGCCACCCCTGATCAATGCCCTACCCTCTCATTGTGCAATAACCGAACAAAAAAGTCAAGTCCGCATAAACTACGCTGCCCCACTCTCAAGAACCAATGTAATAGGACCATTATTAATAAGTTCTACCTCCATATGTGCGCCAAACTCACCATGTTCAAGATGCAAATCACATTCCTCACGAATTTTTTTCAAAAAGTATTCATAGAGTTCCTCAGCCTGTTGCGCAGGAGCAGAGTCGGAAAAGCTTGGTCGTGTTCCTTTTGTACAATCTCCATATAAAGTAAACTGTGAAACCACGAGAATACCTCCACCATATTCCACAATATTTTGCTCCATAAAACTTTTACTCATGGGGCTCGAGAATAACCGAAGTTTCAGTATCTTTTCTACCAAAATATCAGCGTCTTTCTGACTATCATCTTTATGTATAGCGAGCAATAAAAGATAACCGTCGGATATTTCACCGACGATTTTTCCTTTTACTTCGACAGAACTTCGTTTTACTTTTTGTAAAACAATTTTCATAAACTTTCTTACTCACGTTTTATACGGTGTTAATTTCAACTTCCTTCTTCTCACCTATTTCTTTTATTTGCATGTTATATTCTTTCACAAGCTTTTCAAGATCATCTTCCATCTGAAATTTTTCATCTTCGGCCACTTCTTTGTTTTTAAAAGCGGCATCTACTTGTTTTTTTACTTCTTCTCGAATTTTTCGAATGGAAATTCGTGCACTTTCAAGTTTATTATGAAGAACTTTAATAAGCTCTGCACGACGCTCTGAGTTTAATTCTGGGAGAGGGATACGTATAAGCTTTCCATCATTAACCGGATTAAAACCCAAATTTCCTTCACGAATAGATTTATCAATATCATTGATGAGTGATTTATCCCAAGGTTCCACATTTATCGTCTTGGCGTCTGCCACAGAGATGGATGCAACTGCCTTCAGAGGCTGTTTTGTTCCATAGGCAACCACAGGAATATCTTCTACAAGTGCCGGAGTTGCACGTCCAGTACGCAGTGTAGAGATATCTTGTCGTAAAAAGGTAATGGATTTATCAAATTCTTCCTTGTATGAGTGAATCGTAAGCATATATTAATTTGTTGCTGGGATGGTAAATCCTAAATAAAGTTTATTTTCTTTTTCTGGATGAAGAAGGAGAATGCTTGGAATTTGATCTGACGGAAGCTTCTTGGTAAACCAATGGACTCCTCCATCTGCAGAGTAATAAAGACTTGATTTGTTTCCTACTGCTGCGGTGTAGTATATTTCTTGATCATTTTTTGGGTTGATTTCAAATGCATAAATACTTGCAACCCCAGGAGCCGTTACCAAGTCATAGGCAGACCATGTCTCTCCTCTATCGTCAGAACGGAGAATTCCATATTTTGATATCCAGAATAGGACATCTGGCTTGCTTTTGTGCATATAGAAGCGTCGGAATTCATTTGCACCTCGATATTGGCGTAGGTTATCAAGAAGAGCACTCCACGTCAACCCCCCATCATCACTTCGGAATAACCCTTTTGTCTTGGTGGTAGCATACATAACATCTTCATTCATAGGATCATAGTAGGCATCTACCACACTGATTCCACTTTTTATGGTGGCAATACTATCCCAAGAAAATCCACGATTATCACTTCTCAATACTCTTCCCTTTTGAGAAATGATAGTCATCCTATCCGTATGAAATGGATCGATAATAACGGTTCGATATTTATCGCTATCTGCGGCAATATTATCATGAATTCCTTTCCAATGACGTGAACAATCATTGGATACATAAATTTTAATTCCATCTGTTATATAAACGGTACATTTATCCTTTGGATGAATCGCAATATTATAAATGAGACCTTTTTTCACCTGAGGAGATTGTTGCCAGGTAACCCCACCATCATAGGTATAGTACATACCCAACCCTGGAGCAGCCCAATACATTGCCTCCGTATCACTTGGATCTTGGACTAATTTGTATACAGAAACACCCCGAAGGCTCTTCACTCCATCTGCCCTTGGAATTCGAGAAATGGCTGTCCAGGTTTCTCCCTTATCTTCTGAAACAAACATTCCTCCAGGACCAGTTCTTGGCGGCTGCTGGTTTGGATCTTCCGGTCCAAGGCTAAAACACCCCGACCCCATAAAAAGAAGGGTACTCAATAATACGGTAATTGAAATAAGACTTTTTTTCATATCCCTGATTTAGTGAGATAAATGTAAAGTATATAAAATAAAATTTTATGGAATTTCCAGAAGAATATTCTCCACCAAGAGTCGTGGATGAATATTCAATGACAGTTTTTCTTTTGCAAAATTTATAGCATTATAAATTTTTACAAGTTGATCATTGTCACATAAATGCTTTCCTCCATTCTCATATATATTACTATAGACAGAGCGCTCAAGCAAGCTTTGCCATAATGATAAAAGTGATTGAAGATGTTCACGCCCAACAATATGATCTTCTTTACTTAAAAACATGTCTTCAGTTTTTTGAAGCTTCTCATAAAATGGAATATGAAAGAGAGTATAAAACCGTTCTGCATGAAGACGAATCTCCTGAAATTTTGCATCATCTTCTAACCATGAAAAAATTTTTCCAACCGCACCACAGGCATATTGAAGCATTTCATTTTTTTCCACGTCTGTAAGTTTTTGGGTTTCTAAATATTCACGAATATCTTCATCCTTCACAGGACGAAAAGAGATAGTTTGCATTCTTGATAGGAGTGTCCCCGGAAGTAAAAAAGAATTTTGAGCAATGAGAAACATAAAAGCATTCTCGGGAGGCTCCTCTAATGTTTTCAATAATGCATTACTTGAATGAATGTTGAGAAAATCCGCTCCATCAATAATTACTACTTTTTTAGAAGAGCTGGTCCTGCTGAGGAATGTTCTTAAATTCCGAATTTGTTCTATATCTATATCTTTTTTTTGCTTCCCCGTTTTGGCATCTTTTTGTCTTTCCAAAAGAAAAAAGTCAGGACAAATCGAAAGTTCATCAGTTTGTTTTTGCAACAACGTTGATGCCAAGTGAAGGGCAACTGTTTTTTTTCCGATCGCTTCCGGACCATCAAAAAGATAAGCATGTGAAAGTTTCCCTGCTCCCATAACTTTTTCAAAGAAATGAAGTATGTCTTTATGTCCCAATATCATGTAGTATGATTACACACATTAATTTGTTTTTTCTTCAAGAATTTGGAACGTCCTTTCTGCACAATTTTTCCAACTAAAATTTTTTACTCGCTCCAATCCACGCATTCTCTTTTCTTCTTTTAAAGTATCAATTTTGAGAATCGCTTCTATCGTTCTTGCAATTTCCTCCTGGTCCTTAAATTCTATGTAGGTAGCTGCTTCCCCACCAACCTCACAGAGTGCTGGAATATTGGAAGCAAGAACCGGTGTACCAGCCGCAAAACTCTCCAACACAGGAATCCCAAATCCTTCATAGACTGAAGGGAATAGAAAGATCTCTGCAAAAGAAAGCAAGCAAGGCAAATCATCTTGTGGAACCCAACCCGCAAGAATGATATCTTCCCTATAGTTACTCCGTTGCAATGCCTCCTCTACCTTTTTATAACCATACCCTGGATTCCCTACAAGGACAAGTTGTAGTGACATATCTGGATTTCTCTCACGAAAAAGTCCATAGGCGTCTATAATGGAAGCTGTGTTCTTTTTTTCCTCCAGACGACCAATACTTATAATGTATGGCTTACTTATTGTATATTTCTTGAGTATTGAGCGAGTCTGCTCTGTCTGCTCATATGGATGAAACTCCGGTGCATACCCATGATACACAACATGCATTTTTTCCGCAAAAGATCCTATTTTTTCTGGGTCTAATTTTTTCCCTTTTTGCAAAAACTCTAAGATTTCAGATTTAGTAAATACGGTCGGAACGATGACTCGCCAAAGATTTTTCACCGCATACTTGGCAGACCATAACGAATATAAACGTTCAAACTGACTAAAACTTTCTGGTGTACGATATGCTGCAATATCGTGCACCATCATAACGGTTTTTTTGGGGTGAATGAGTGGAAAAACATGTGCTGGAATAAAAAGTACATCCGGTGGATGAAAAAGCATCTCCAAGGATAGCCGTATCTGTGTCCACAAACAAAAACGAAATGAGGGCCACTTGAGCACCTTGCTCTGCCAACCTGGCGGAAGTTTCCCAAGTTCTCCTCGAAGCGGTTCTTGCGAGTATAAAATAACTTTTTCACCTTGATGAAAAATTTTTTTGTACTCTTCTATCAAAAAGTAAGCATACCATTCTACGCCCGTCTTATTTTCTTTATTTGCTTTACTTGCATCAATGCCAAGTATCATAAAGAAGCTTATCTATTTTCATCATTTTTATGAGATGTATCAAAGTATTTACTTTGTCATCATGATACTTCGCTTGTAGTTTTCCAAATTTTCCAATGCAATACCCGTTCCTTTGGCAACACATAAGAGTGGCTCATCTGCCAAATAACACGCAACACCGGTTGCTTCAGAAAAAAGCTCATCTAAATTACGCAACTGTGAAGAACCCCCAGACATAATAATTCCTTTATCCATAACATCAGCTGAAAGTTCCGGAGGAGTTTGGTGCAATACACTTTTTACCGCATCAATAAGACCCTCAAGATCTCTTTGTAATGCCTCGGTAGTATCGTTTGAAGTAATAGTAATAGTACGTGGGAGACCGGAAATAACATCTCTTCCCTTTACTTCCATTTTGAGTGGATTTTCCATGAACATGGCAGACCCCACACTAATCTTTACCTCCTCGGAAGATCTATCTCCAATGGCCAAACCATATTTTCTACGTATATATTCAGAAATGGATGCATCAAATCGTGTTCCACCAATCCTCACTGAACCACAAGAAACAATTCCTCCCAAAGAAATCACCGCAATTTCCGCAGTTCCTCCACCAATATCTATAATCATATGCCCTGAGGCACTTCCAATAGGAATATCTGCACCAATGGCGGCTACCACAGGTTCTTTAATGATGTAGGCAGCGCGTGCCCCGGCGGCCATAGCTGCATCAATTACAGCACGACGCTCCGTAGAAGTAATCCCTGCAGGCACAGCAATCATTACCTCCGGACGAAACAATCTCACTCCACCGAAAGCTTTATTGATAAAATAACGCAACATTGCCTCTGTTGTCTTGTAATTGGCAATTACTCCATCTTTGAGTGGTCGTTCCGCAATAATCGTTTCCGGAGTCCTTCCAATCATATCTTTTGCCTCAATTCCAACGGCCAATACTTTATTATCATCCCGAGAAACCGCAACAACAGAAGGTTCATTTATAACAATACCTCGTTTGGGAACATGCACCAAAACATTTGTTGTTCCAAGATCAATAGCTACCTTTTTTATAAGCATAAAAAAAATTAAACTTCAGGTTTAAACATCTATTCAAAAAAAACATTAAATTCTCTATCTACAAGAAGATCTGAATGAATCGTATACGTATCATCTCCCCAATTTTCCTGTGCTTCTCCAGGGCTTGCAGATACTATGTTTTTACCAAAATTCAGATCTAAAGTCAATCCATGGGATAAAGTACCCAACTGTTTGGGGACACTCAATGTATAGGCTCCGGCCTGTATCATTTTTGCGACCGCATCACTCACCCTATAGTGGAATGTAAGCATACCTTCCTGTCCCGGTTCAACCGAAGTATAGGCCCCAAACCAGGTAAGACCCAACTCCTCTCCACTAAAGGTTTCACCTAACTTACGAACATTATCCCAAGGAAGTTGCCCCTCAACAGAGAGAAGTGTACTCCTCTTTGGTACAAAAATTCTTGCAAATGTTCTATAGCGGGTGGTTCGCCAATCAAATTTTCCATTATGGTCATAATGCATGGTTACCTTTGCAACATAGCCATTTTCATCTGGTTCTATACTGTATTCAATTTTTCGTTCCAATGCATAATCTGTTTTCAACGCAGACAAATTTGCATCTACATACAAAAGCATATCCCCTTTCGGAACTTTTACAGCTCCTGCATAGTTATGCGCCAAAAGAACTTTTTGAACAGCATCATCTTCAAAATAGGCCATGATATGTTTTTGATCAAAAAGCTCTTCCATCAGAGAAATATATTCAGAAACATGTCCCCAAAAACTTTCCTGTCCCTTTGCAATTAAAGCTTCCATAAATGGCTTCAGAATATCCTTTCTATTTTGAAATTTAATACCTTTCTCTTTATAGTCATATTCAACCTCACGTTCCAAACGCTCCACAACATTTTCTTTTGTAAACTCGATATTCTCTATCGTAACGGGACCTAGAATTCCCAAAAGTCTTTCTAAAACGGTTGGAGTAAAAGCGATAACACCATTTATCTTATCCCCCATTTCTCCATTCTCTCCTTGAAAAAGCATCTTTGCATTTTCTGCATCAGTAGGAAAGTCTGGCGACCAATTGGAATCCCGAAAGTACCATCGATCTATTCCCAATGGTGCTTGAAGAAAAGATGGTGGTTCCGGACGCCATGTGGAGGGTGCTGCATTGTCTAAAACTTCGGTACCTTCCACTTTTATAATATCCAATTTTCCTCCGTCCACTTTTAAGACGGCATAACTTCCAATAAATCCGCCACCAGGACGCAATTCGGTATTATTTTCAAAAAGAACAAGGTAGTATTTAGGTTCAGAAAATCCTAAAATTTCTGGTAAAATTCCAACAAAGTCCTTTTTATCTCCTCCTACATAGCTGACAATCTTTTGTTGAACAAAACTATTTTGAAAAAGATTGTTTGGCTCAAAAAAATGTGAAATTCTATAAAACAAAAAATAAATTCCACCAATAAGCGCAAGCACCATGCAGAGCATGAGAATCCAAAAAATATTTTTTTTACGCTTTCTTAAAAACATAGGAAAAATCAAATGGTTTGGGAATAATATGAAGCTTGGTAAGTTCTTCTACAAACCGTGCTTTTTCTTGTTTATTTTTAAATCTAACACGTATTTCCTTTGTACCAAAGATACTTACATCCAACTGGAATCTCAACATTAGGTTGAGTTCATCGAGTTTAATTTTATCTACAGTACCATATTTGTTTGAGAAAACCAACATGCCATTTTCCAAAGAAAGGAGAATTTTAGGAGCAAAAAAATTAAAAATAAAAAGATAGATCAGTGCAAAAAGAAAGGCAATTGAAAGAATCCGCAAGGGCCAAAGTGTGTAAGGTATACCAATAAATTGCAAAAAGAAAATCATAAGAATTCCCAAAAAAAGAAAAAAAATTCTTTTTTGCCAATTTTTTTGTACAACGATATTTAAATTTCTACAAAAAAATTTTTGTGTCATATCTATGTTCGCTTCTTTTGAGAAACATTAAACCCAAGATACTTTCCACGCATAAGATGCGTTACCGCATCTATGGCAGGAATGGCACTCACAAATATCATGGTCAAAGGAAGAAGAATCCACTGAAGCAACATGATAAGATATTTGTGATGTGGATCCGCTTTTGGTTTTTTTGGAAGAAGTGGAATACTAAAAATTGCAGAAAGAAGTAATCCAATCATGGCAACTGTCATCAACTTTTCTAAAATATGTGGAGTATTAAAAAATAAAGCACTTTGTTTTACGGTATCACTGGCAACCCACATGGGAAGTCGCCCCAAGAGAGTAATAATAAGTGCTGCCAGACACCATGACCACTTACCTTCCCATTCTACAAAAATCCATTTTATCTTCATCCATAGTGGGATGAGCTTCCCCTTTTTTCTAAACTCAAACAATAAAAATGGAACATGCTCCACTCCCCAAGCCCATCTTCTTTGCTGTTTGTACAGATTTTTTATACTTATCCACCAAGAATCATCACGCACAGTGTCCATAGATACCGGCATATACATCGGAGTCACTTCATATTTCCCGTTATAATGAAGCAAACACTGATAAAAGATTCGTGAATCTTCACTTACAATCCTTTTTTCATGAAAACCAACATCTACCAAAGCTTGAAAACTCATGGAATGTGAGGAAAATGTGACCAATGCATCTTGTCGTGCAAGTGCGGTCATAATCCAAAAAGTTGTTCCAAATGCCATGATACGAAGAATTGCCGGTGAATTCCAGATATTATTGTTAAAAAGAGCAACTGGTTGAAAAGAACTTCTTGTAGGATTTGGGTGTGTGCAGTAGAGGTACGTAAGATATGCAAAATATTCTTTATTACAAACGGTATCAATATCAAAGACGGTCGCAATGACATCTTTATAATCCCAGCCCCGCTCGTCTACAAAAAAT
Organism: Candidatus Magasanikbacteria bacterium CG11_big_fil_rev_8_21_14_0_20_39_34; assembly: GCA_002787355.1. Classification (GTDB taxonomy): domain Bacteria; phylum Patescibacteriota; class Patescibacteriia; order Magasanikbacterales; family UBA922; genus 1-14-0-20-39-34. The sequence continues at coordinate 157,385 of PCWN01000011.1, read as the reverse complement.
TTTGTTTGTGTTTCTGCATAATGAAGATTCGATCCTTTTCCTGGAATTTCCCCTTCCAGATCAGAGGGATGAAGATACCCCAAAAGATAACCAAACTGTGAACCAAACTGTTCCTTTGCTTTGGAAAAAATATGATGAAAATTTTCTTCCGCTCTTTGTTCTCCTGCTATTACCACCACAAAATTTTCTTTTGCATAAATGGCATTTGATAAACTTGAAAGACTACTTTCAACTACATCCCAGTTTTCATTATATAGGGTCAAAAAAATAATATGATATTTTGAGGTATAATCAGTGCATTCACTTTTTAGTCGAGTAGTCCACTCAATTTTTTTCACTTTGTGAAATCGAAACCATGCAACCAAAAGATAAAAAGAAAAATTTAAAACCTTCAATACCCAGTAAACATCAAAAAGGATAATAAAATACACCATTATAATGGGATGCATGAACGAAAGGTAAATCCCCAAAAAAAGAGTCCCCCAGATGGATAACCCTGGAAGCATTTCATAAAATCGATAACGTGTATGATCTGAAAACATAATTTGTAAAATCAACTTTTTCCTTTTGTAATATTTGGCTCTCCACTATATATTGCAGATACATACTGTCCCAATGGGAGTAAACAAGCACTTATCTGATCATAGGAACAATCCCATTGTTTGGAATCAAGAGGACCAACGGGAATTTTTTGAACATAACTCATGGTATTTGCAACTACAACGGCAATCCTTGTACTGGTAAATCCTCCACTCCCAAGAACTACAAATACTCCTAAAAGATTTTCAACCGGACACTTATTTTCATGTAAAAACTCATCTACACACAAAAGGAGTTCCCTATTTTCTGCAGGGAAATCTTTTTCCATTCGAGTATCTTTTCCAAGAAGCAAAAGACGTATGCTTCCTTGAAGCGAGGGATCTATCATCAAGTACATATATTCAAGTCAAAACCAAACTTAGAGAATATTCTCTTCTTACGCATTTATTTTCCATTCCCAATTTTATCAACCAATTTCAAGTGAGGCCCCTCAAAAAGTGTATAAATAAATTTATCCATGACGTATCTTCTTTCTATAAACTCCTTTTCCGTCATAATGGTATATCGAAGCTCGTGACCAAAATCCTTCTCATATTGGGTAATGAGATTCATAAGAATCCTTGGCTTTATTTCTCCCACTAATAAAAGGTCTGTCGATGCCTTGGTATACCCCGTAAAACGCCCCGTAAGCAGAAAAAACTTAATATCACCAGCCTTTTCACACATGTCCCGAACAAAATCTTCACGACCAATAGCATTTTCCTTTACAAAAAGAGCCTGCATTTCTGGATATATAATACAGTCTGGGTTCAAAAGATAATATTTTCGCTTTGGGGAGCCAATTTTTCGCGTCACATCATCTTCCTTCGGGGTCACCTCTTGAAGAAGCCCAATGCCCATAAGAATTTCCAGCTCTCGACGAATGGCATTTATCTGGACTTCCAGAAGACGAGCAAGCTGACGCACATAATAGGGCTTATCTGGTTTCAAAAAGAAAAAGCGTAGGAGTCGAAAACGAGTATTTGAACCAAAAAGTTGTTCAACCATAAAAAGGTTTCTAAGGGGAACTTCCCATTTATAAGCAAATATAGTATAATCAGTTTTAGTAGGAAAGTCAAAGTGCTTTCTGGTTTTTGCGTGTAAGGTATGAAAGAAATTATCACAATCAAAGAATTCTTTGTAGAGGGTAATAACCGAGAAGTCTCTCACGTACTTTTGCATATCACAGAACCCACCACTCCATCTGAAATGGAAAAAGGGTATTTTTTTGCGTTATCAGAAATCAACTATGGAGATCTCAGCCAAATACAACATCTCCAAAAATTGGTTGAAGACCTTGAATCCTCTTTTTATGAATCTGATCTTCCTTCAAAAGAAGCTTTTGAACAAACACTCGAATTTATAAATAAACGAAGCCACCATGTTCTTCAAGAGAATGATTCTCAAGTCCATTGCATTATTGGAAGAATTTTGGGAAATGAAATTGCCTTTACAGAACACGGCAACATGGATGCATGGGTTTTTTACACGACTAAAGACAATACCGTCAAGGTAATTGATATACTTGAAGAAGAAAAAAGGAAACAGTCCCCTGATCAACTTTTTTCAAATATTATAGAAGGAAAATTGAACCGGGGTGACTCCATGCTCGTGGTTAGTGGGCAAGTAAAAAAATATTTTGACCTTGAAAGTTTCCAACACCTCATTGCCAATCAAACTCAAACAGAAGTTATAAACCATCTAAGAAAAACCCTAGAAGGCATAAATAGTAACTTCTCTTATGGCGGAATATTCTGTAAAATCGCGGACAAACATGCACCTCCCGAAGAAACGGAATCTCAAAAAAAAGAAATGGTGGTAAATAGTTCAACACAAAAAGAAGAACCAGAAATTTTTGTTCCACAAAAAACAGTCTCAAATTCTCCACTTAAAACGCTCAAAAATAAATTTGAAAAAACCTCCGACAAAAAAAAGAAAAAGATACTTCAAAATACTCCTGAAACGAATTATCGTCCAAGAAAGTCACTGCAAAAAGAATCCCTTCTCAATGTGATTCTCATAGGAATTGGTAGATCACTTATTTCTACGGCTGTTTTTCTTTTCAACTTCCTCAAAAATATTCTCCGCCATCTTCTGAACTTCTGTATCATGATGTTTGTTCTAATCACCAACAAAGGTGGACAACGTGGTCAAGTACTCGATGAGCTCCAAGATGGCATTGAAAGAAAAAAGACTCAAGTACATGAACTTCCTTTGCTGAGCAAATTACTCTTTGTACTGACACTTATTTTCGCTGTTGTCTTTACTGGAAGTCTCTTGTATCTTCGCCATCAAGAAGACCAACAGGTTGCAGAAAAACAACAAAAAGAACTCCTTCTGTCTATTGAAGATAAAATTAATGCCGCAAGTGCGAGCCAGATTTATTCCGATGATACAAAGGCACTCACCCTCTATCAGGAGGCAAAAGGACTTATTGATCAGCTTGAGACAAATACCCAAACATCCAAAGAACATATTGATGCACTTCGTGAAGAAATCAGTGATGGTCTCCGAAAGCTCCAAAAGCTTACCCTCATACACCCAGAACTTGTCGTGGATGCCGGTTCTGTCATTGATCAACCCCAACTTGTTAGTTTAGCTCTCATTGATGACACCCTGCTTGCTTATGGTAAAAATGATAAGCGTGGAATAAAAATTAGTTCTCTTACCAATGACGCAAGTATTTGGGAACATACCGCTATTCCAGAACTCATTCAATCTACAACGCCAAAAGAACAGGATATTGTTGTATTTACAACCGGTCCTAAAGCCATTGCTGTTTTTGATAAAGAAACACAAGGTCTCACACAAAAAGCCATCTCTTTTTCTGATGAAAATTCCACAATCGCTGACGTTTTTGTCTACAATACAAGAGTCTATACTTTGGATCCCAATACCAATCAAATATATAAACATAATAAAACACAAACCGGATATGATCGAGGTATTCCATGGCTTCAAGAAGAGGTTGATTTGTCTGGAGGAAATTCCTTGGCCATAGATGGAGATCTCTTTGTACTGAAAAATGGAACGAGTATTTTAAAATTCACAAAAGGAAAACAAGAAGAATTTGAGATAAAAGGATTACAACCCGAGCTTCATGGAGCAACTATCCTCTGGACCTACAGTGATGTCCCCTATCTTTTCATACTCGAACCAGAAACAAAACGAGTTATTCTCTTGGAAAAAAATGGAAAGTTAATGGCTCAATTCACAAGTGATGAATGGCAACAGCCCACAGGTATGGTAGTAAAACCCGCAATAAAACAAATTTTCATCCTTGATCAAAACAAAGTATATAAGTTTAACTATTAATTTTGAATTATAAAATAAAAAAAGACCTCGATTTATACGAGGTCTTTTTCTTTTGTATTGGTGTGTTTACTTCAATTCAACTTTTCCACCTGCTTCTTCGATAGATTTCTTCAATTCTTCAGCTTCTGCCTTTGCAACATTGTCCTTTACAACTGAAGGAGCTCCGTCTACAAGTGCTTTTGCCTCAGCAAGTCCAAGACCGGTAGCAGCTTTTACTGCCTTGATAACACCGATTTTGTTGTCTCCTGCAGCAGTAAGTTCAACAGTAAATGATGTTTTTTCTTCTGCAGCAGCACCAGCGTCTCCTGCTCCCATCATTGGTCCTGCCATCATCATAGCTGGAGCGGAAGCTGAAACACCAAATTTATCTTCAAGAATTTTTACAAGTTCTGCAAGATCAAGAACAGACATTTGTTCAACTTGCTCAACAAGTGCTTTAAACTTTTCTGGGACTACTACGTCCTTTTTTTGTTCTTCAGACATAATTTTCAATTAAAAATGTGTTGAATATATAAGAATTTATGCTTTTTGATCTTTGATAGCGTTGAGAACAGTTGCCAATCCTCGGAGGTTTCCAGCGAGAACATTTACAAATCCGGATACCGGAGCGTTTAGAGTTCCTACCAACTTACCAAGCAATTCTTGCTTACTTGGAAGTGCTGAAAGTGCTTTTACCTTTTGGTCATCTATGTATTGACCTTCAAGGACTCCACCAAAGATGGTTACAATCTCATGCGTTTTTGCATATTTTGCAACAATCTGAGCAGGAGCTACCTCATCGGTATTTCCAAAGAAAGCAGCGATACCTCCTCCAAAGGATTCGGTTTCTACATCCATTCCAGCGTCCATAAGGGCACGCTTTACCAAAGTCTTTTTTACCGCAACGCAAGTAATATCTTGCTCACGACATGTTGCACGAAGCTCTTCCATTTCAGAAACTTTGAGTCCCTGAAAGTTGGCAAAGACGACAGATTTGGCACTTTTAATACCTTCTGACAACTTTTCCATTGCTTCCTGCTTCTGTTGTTTTGTTTTTGCCATAAATGTGGCGATTAGTTTACTGTGTAATGAGGGAATATTCCCTAACAAAAAACTGTGGCATTACCACAGAAACATGTACATATCGACCTAAGTGGGATATGGCCTCTGAATTCCAGAGTAAACCAATCACCTTTTTATGTACCTCGGTAGCATATTTAATCCCTACAAAGTAAGGAAGCTACGGTCTGCGGTGCAAATATAATATCAAAGAAAGAAAATTCTGTCAAGAACTCCATCTTCAAAGAAGAAAATTTTATCATCTAGCCGATTGATCACCCAACCACTTTATTCAAAATTTTGCTAAATTTAGAATAAAGTGGTTAGGTTTTGGTGCGGTTAGGTGATCTGAAGATGGGTATTCATTCTGGTGGGTATTTATTTGCTTAGAAGACGAACACTCTGCGCAACTCGCTTTTTCTGCGGGTGCGGGACGAATGCTACCGAAAGGCCGATGAACTGCTCGATATTGGTGCCTGGGGGAGCGAAGTCGCGTGCATCTGCAACGCGATAGAACGTCCTCTCCCCGGTAGCAATGACGAGCTGCCCCCTTCTACCCCTGCTGAGAACTCCACGTTTTTCCTGTCCGGAGCTCACAGATAGTCTCCCTCCAGAAGGATCCTACGGCGATCAGCCCCCGAGAGATCGTTGGGTACAGCCGTAGCTGCAGCTGTCCGTCGCCGCCTCTCACCTGCAGCAGCCCCCCGAACGGCCCAGAGGGGCGACAAGCCCCTGCGAGCCAACGAAACCCCAACAGGGTCCCTCCCCGAATCTTCTGAGAACAGCACGTCTCCCCTTTTCAGGCTCCCTTTGGAGCCACCCCAGAAACGGAATGTGCACTATTATATGTGAAAAAACCTTTTTTGTCAATTAAAAATTGTTTTTTTCTTTAATTTTGGGAAATCCCCTATTCTCCTCCTTGACTCAAAAACAAAAAACCTGTATAATCGCTGCATATCTTTTTGGAATACAACAAAAATTTTGCCAATTAGAGATTTCTAACTGGCCCGTTCGTCTAGTGGTTAGGACATCGGGTTTTCATCCCGAAAACAGGGGTTCGATTCCCCTACGGGCTACCAAGTAAAAAAGTGGCATGGTTGCCACTTTTTTGATACTATATCTCTGTCTTTGTATAGAAATGTTATGAATATCCTTGCAATAGAAAGTTCATGTGATGATACATCCGTAGCATTGCTCAATTTTTCAGATACACAGGTTAAAATACTTGCAGAAAAAACTGCAAGCCAAATTGAAATACATAAAAAATATGGTGGAGTCGTTCCGGAAGTAGCGGGACGAACTCATGCAGAAAATATTATCCCCCTCATAGAAGAAATAATGGAAGGGCAAAAAAAGCCTGATGCCATTGCCGTCACTGCAGGCCCTGGTCTTATTACCGGTCTTATTGTCGGAGTAGAAGCAGCCAAAACACTTTCCTACCTTTGGGATATTCCTCTTATACCCGTAAATCATATCGAAGGACACCTCCATTCTGTTTTTTTGCATCCCGACCAGTCTTTTTCAAAAATAGCTTTTCCCATACTCTGCCTCACCGTCTCGGGGGGACACACAGAAATTATTCTCATGAAAAATCATGGAGTCTATGAAAAAATTGGAGGTACACGTGATGATGCCGCTGGAGAATGTTTTGACAAGGTGGCCAAGATGCTTGACTTAAGCTATCCCGGTGGACCAAAAATTTCCAAACTTGGAAAAGATGGGAATCCTGATGCTATCCCTTTTCCTCGTCCCATGAAAGATACCCCTGATTTTGATTTTAGTTTTTCTGGTCTTAAAACTTCTGCACTTTACTGGCTTCGTGACAATAAGCTCTCTGCTGCACATATCAATCTGAGTGCTCTCCCTGTTGGTATTTTTGCAGAACCTCAGAACCCTCCAACACTTGAAGACTTTTGTGCTTCCTTTGAGGGAGCAATTGTGGACGTCCTTACTCATAAAATGCTTCGAGCCATAGAACGGTATCAACCAAAAACCGTTTTCCTCGTTGGAGGAGTATCTGCGAATAAGCGACTTCGAGAAACATTGGAGAAAAAAATCAAACAATACGATGAAGCTCTTCCGCTTTATCTGACTCCACTTCCCTACGCCATGGATAATGCTGCCATGATTGGAGTGGCAGCTTACTGGAAAGCAAAAAATAAAAATTTCACATCTTGGAGAGATATACAAGCAAATCCAAACTGGAAAATTACTTAACAAAAAACTGCGTCTGTAACGCAGTTTTTTTAAGAAGAAACTTCTCCTACACTCTCCCCAATGATTCCTCGCAATACCTCCTGTATAGTATCATCCCAGCCAATTTTTGAATTGGCGCGGATCATGTTCCCCCCCACACGTATATATACCTGATATTCACCCGGATTTTTTGCAAAAAATTCTTTGAGTTCATTTCCCTTGCTCTGTAAATCTTCTGCAGACAGGGTGAGCGTGATAGACTTTTCTCTTGGTGTTTCAGAACCCGCTTTTTTACTTTTTTCTTTGGAAAGTCCTGAGAAACCCATCTTTACCTGCCGTGCAACCGATTCTTTATTCTCATGATTGAGAACATATAAATTCTCCACATACACTTTATTTTCTCCCTCTTCACGTGGTGTTTTTCCCACTACACAAACACAAGCACCTTCCGCCCAAAGAGTCTGTGTAGTTTTATATGTTTTTGGAAACACCAAGAGCTCCAAAGAACTACTTGTATCTTGAATCGTTACAAAAAGCATGATATCTCCTTTCTTGGTAATTTTCTTTTGAATTTTATCAACAACTCCTCCAATGACAATCCATGCATCACGATCAAAATATTCACACGCGTTAAGTGGTGTGAGCGTATCCCCAAAAAGTTTTTCATACTCAAGAAAAGGGTGTGAAGAAATATAGAGTCCCATCAATTGTTTTTCCCAAACCAACTTTTGTGCCATCGTCGCTTCTTGTCCTTTTACATTTGATAAGATAACTTTACTATCAAGTTCAATATTGGTCCCTGAGAAGAGTGAATCTTGATGAGATTTTTCTTTCTCTTTGAGTTGCTTTGAAAAGAAAAGAAGATTTTCAATACTTGCCAGAAGTATCCCTCTATCTATCTTAAAATAATCGAGAGCACCAGCCTGAATAAGACTCTCAAGCGAACGTTTATTTAAGTCTTTATCTTGTATTCGTGTAAGAAAATCTTCGAGATTTTTGTATTGTCCATTTGCTTTTCGTTCACGGTAGATAACATCACAAATATGTTCACCTACATTTTTTATGGCAGTAAGTCCAAACCTGATTCTTCCTTTTTCTCCGGGTTTGGATACCATAGCAAAGTTTTTAAAGCTTTCGTTGATATCCGGAGGAAGCACTTCAATATTCATTCTATGACATTCCTGCACAATCGCGGCTACCTTATCTACATCTCCAAATTCCGCCTGTAAAATAGATGTCATATACTGGACCGGGTAATGCGCTTTCATATAAGCCGTCTGATACGCCACCATTCCATAACTTGCCGCATGAGCTTTGTTAAAACCATATGCCGCAAATGGTTCAATAGCATGCCAAAGATCATCAATTACCTCTTTTTTTAAACCACCAATTTTTTGACATCCGTCATAAAATTGAATTTTTTGCTTTGCCATTTCCTCTGGAATTTTCTTTCCCATGGCCTTTCGAAATTTATCTGCATCCATCCAGTCATAGCCGGCCAAAGTAATAGCCGTAAGCATAACGTCATCCTGGTAGACCAATAATCCATAAGACATCTTGAGAATATCTTCAAGTCGTGGATCCGGAAATTTAATAAGCTCTGGATGATATTTTCGTTGAATGTATTCTGGAATACATTCCATTGGCCCCGGGCGATAGAGCGCCACCATGGCCATAATGTCATCAATACGATTTGGTTTGAGTTCTTTGAGCCACCTGGTCATACCACTTCCGGAGAGCTGAAAAACCCCCATCGTCTCTCCACGTGCAAGCATATCAAATGTTTTTTCATCATCCAGTGGGAGATTATAAATATTCACTTTCTCTCCCGTAGTTTTCTCTACGATTTCCATTGCATTTCCCAAAATAGCAAGATTGCGAATACCCAAAAAGTCATTCTTTAGAACTCCTGCAGCTTCAACTGACTTCATCTCAAACTGGGTGACCAATTTTTCTCCTCCAGTTTCACGTTGGACAGGAGAAAAGTCCGTTAGGGGTGTTGGAGAAATCACTACTCCTGCAGCATGGATGGATGTATGACGTGCACAACCTTCTACCTTTTGTGCAAGCGTAAGAAGACGTTGTACGTCATCATTGGATTCATAAAGTTTTTTAAGATCCGGTTCCTCTTTTAATGCACGCTCAATGGTCATAGGAAAACCCTGTGCACCTGGAGGAATAAGTTTTGCTACCTGATCACAAAAGTTATAAGAAAGCCCCAATGCCCGCCCAACATCACGAACTGAGGCACGAGCCGCCATACTTCCAAATGTAATAATCTGTGCAACCTTATCTTCACCATATTTTCGTGTCACATATTCTATCATTTCTTCTCTTCTATCATCGGCAAAATCCGTATCAATATCAGGAGGACTTGGACGGAATGGATTCAAAAACCGTTCAAAAGGAAGTTTAAATCGTATAGGATCAACTGTAGTAATCCCAAGAACATATGAAACCAACGACCCCGCTGCGGATCCACGCGTAGACTCTACAATTCCATGTTGTTTGGCATAATCCACAAAATCCGCTACACAGATAAAATATGGGGAATATCCTTTTGTTTTGATAATATCCAATTCATACTCCAATCGATCCACAATTTCTTTTCCCATTTCAGGAAAAAAAGTAGGTGCACACCGAAACGCCTCTTCTCGGAGAACATCATCAGCATTCTTCCCCGGGGGCAATTCCACAGGAGCAAAATGCCATTTGTCCAGCTCAATCTCTAAATTTACTCGATCAGCGATCTTTCCAGTATTTTCAATTGCCTCCGGTATATGACGAAATCGAGAAGTGATATCTTCCTGTGTATTAAAAGAGCGATCAACATGTCGGTAATCCTCACGATCCGTATAATCCACTTTCCACCCCTCAGAGATACAACGCAAAATGTCCTGTGCCTCTGCGTCTTCAAACTGAAGATAATGGACATCTCTACTTACCACCAGTGGTATTCCCGTATCTTTGGAAAGTTGAACAAGTTTTGTGTTCACATCAAGCTGCCCCTCTATTGCTGGATGATCTTGAAGTTCCAAATAAAAATTATCTTTTCCAAAAAGAGTTTCATATTCTCTTGCCAACTTTTCTGCTAATTTTATATTTCCGTCTTTGAGAAGCTGTGGAATTTCTCCTTCAATATTTCCAGATAATGCAATAATTCCCCCCGTATACTTTTGCATCATTTCACGATTTATACAGGGTTTTCCATTCACAAGACCATAGAGCTGTCCTTCTGAACAAAGTTTCATAAGTCGCACATACCCTTCATAATTTTCTGCTAAAAGCACCATGCGATATATTTTTTGCCCCTGTCCCATCTCTCCATTTTGAATATCATTATTTTGCACATATGCATCAAAACCAATAATGGGTTTAATCCCCTCTGCTATGCATGTTTTGTAAAACTCAATGGCACCATACATTGCTCCATTGTCTGTCAATGCAAGTGCGGTAAAACCCCGTTGTTTCGCAGCCAAAACCAAAGGCTTAATTTTGGTAAGCCCATTGAGAAGAGAATAGTGTGAATGTACATGAAGATGGACAAAATTCATAAAGAAAGACCTTCCTTCTATTATAGCTAAAGCACAATGCCTCTATAATAGCGGATTTCACAGATTGAATCAAATGGACAAAAAACCGCCTTTTGGCGGATAGATTTGGACAAAAAATAAAATTTTTGAAGAAGAAAACCGTCTTATGATTCTTCACTCACATACACGGCATTACTTGGAAGCTCCGGAAGAACTTTCACAAGAAGAGATGCATGTCCCTCACACAAAGCACGTGTAAACCTGTGAATACCATCAATAAGCACACCTTGATATACCAAAGCTGGTAAATTCAATGGGACATTCCGTATTTTTTCTATGTGTAGACGCCATTCTGGCTTCCTCTGTAGGACTTGCTCCCAATCATGACCACAATCATTAAACACACGAATCACATCGCTTGGACCAAGAAAATTTCCATTTTCATCTTTCCAATATTTGCTCTCAAGAATATCTTCTAAAGCATCTCTATTTTGAAGATCAAAATATTCTGGTTTTAATTCTGTTGCACTTTGTTCAAGCAAATCAACATTGTAGGTCTTTCCTCCCACCTCGGTAAGGTGCGGCACATTTTTTTTAAAGTCCTTCAATGCAGATAATTGCATTTCATGACCCTTTCCTTCCATCATATTAGTAAAACTCTCCAAGAAGCCTTTTCAGCTCCTCCAGAGAATGATATTCAAAGATAATGCTGCCCTTTTCTCCTTTTTTACTAATTCGCACTTTTGTTCCAAATCGCTCTTCCAATAACTGTTCTTGTGCCAAAATATTTGGATCACGACGTTTTGACCCTTTTTTTGAACGAGAATCTTTTGTAGCAACTTGCTGCTCAAGCTCTCGAACAGTAATACCCTGTCCCATCATACTCCGAAACATCTCAAGCTGTTCATGAGCATCTTTGAGTGTAAGGAGTGTACGTGCTTTTGATGCAGAAAGGTTCCCATCCATGAGTGCCTGCTGTATTTCATCGGGAAGTTCTAAAAGTCGAACCGTATTGGAAATTTGAGGCCGGCTTTTTCCAACACGTTTGGCAATTTCATCTTGCTTGACTCCAAACTCATCCATAAGCCGTTTGAAAGAAAATGCCTCTTCAATGGGATTCAAATCCTGTCTTTGAATATTTTCAATCAAAGCAAGCTCCAATTTTTCTTGTTCTGTGGCAGAACGCACCAATGCGGGAACCGTAGCAAGCCCTGCAATCTGGCTTGCTCGAAACCGACGCTCACCAGCAATCAGCTCATATCCCCCATCGTTTCGCTCTGTTACCGTAACCGGCTGAAGAATCCCATATTGTTTTATAGAGGCCACTAAGTCTTCCATAGCGGTATGGGAAAAATCTTTTCTTGGTTGTTCTGTATTGGGCACTATCTCAGATAATGGAATGTGCCAAATTTTTTGACCATCGTCAGAAGGTTTTTTTACGACTGATTTTGTATTTTTTTCCTTCTTGTTGTCTTGTGGGATAAGAGACCCAAGCCCTTTGCCTAATGCCATAGAATAAAATTGACGATTTATGAATATGCTATTTATGTTTGCTTAAAATTTCCTCTGCAAGTTTTCTATACGCCTTGGAAGCTTTTCCTCGAGGTTCATAGTGCAAAATAGTTTTTCCAAAACTCGGCGCCTCTGCTAAACGAACGGATCTTGGAATCACAGAACGAAAAATTTGATCCGGAAAATATTTATAAAGTTCATCTAATACTTCAGAAGATAATCGTGTTCTTTTGTCAAACATAGTAATCACGGCGCCCAAAATTTCCAGTTCTGGTTTTATGTGTTGTTGAACCAAAGCAATGGTCTCCAAAAGCTGTCCCAAACCTTCCAAAGCATAATATTCAGCCTGTACAGGAATTAACACTTCATCTGATGCAACCAATGCATTGACCGTCAAAAGCCCCAAAGATGGTGGACAATCAATAATAATATAGTCGTAGGCATGACGAAGTTCTTGAAGCAATTTAAACAGTATCCATTCCCGTTGCTCTTCAGAAACTAACTCAACATTTGCCCCTGCTAAATTTTTGGTGGCAGGAACCAAACGTAACCCATCATGGGCAGTATTAAATACAACATCATGAATTCTCTTTTTTGAAGAAAGGGCTTCATAGAGTCCAGCCTCTAATTCTCTACGATCAAACCCAAGTCCACTGGTTGCGTTTCCTTGTGGATCCATATCCACCAATAAGACCATTTTCCCCATATCTGCTAAAAAAGCAGCTAAATTCATAGCTGTGGTTGTTTTTCCTACTCCCCCTTTTTGGTTGACAACAGCAATAATTTTCGACATGGAAAGAAATCAAAATAAATAACAGAATGCCTGAAATGCTTCATATTTAGCAAAAAAGCTATCTATAAAAATGCATTCCCTCGTGGACTATTATACAATACATTGACAATTTTATCAAAAAGGAATATAATTTTGCTGTTTTCACAAATATGCCCAGATGGCGGAATTGGTAGACGCGCGGGACTCAAAATCCCGTGATGGTAACATCGTGAGGGTTCGATTCCCTCTCTGGGCACAGATAACCATACACCTCTGCCGATGTGGTGGAACTGGTAGACACGCATGCTTCAGGTGCATGTGCTCGCAAGAGTGTGTGGGTTCAAGTCCCACCATCGGTACAAAAAAACAACCTTTTCTCGGGTTGTTTTTCTTTTTTTTTAATATATTTTCTTAAAGAAAAAAATGGAGAGCTTCACTCGCAAAAAGGGTAATAAGCGTTACAATGGTAGCAGCAAGACAAACACCAAAGAAAATAAGTTTTACAGCTTTTTTATAAGGAATATTGAATACAAAAGCAGCAAGTGAACCAGTCCACGAACCAGTCAAAGGAAGCGGTATTCCCACAAAAAGAACCAAAGCCACCACACCATATTTTGCAAACTTACCAGAGAATTTTTTCTCTGCTCTTTCCAAGAGTTTAGCAAGTACCGGACCAAAAAATTTTTTATTCACAGCCCACTTATGAAAATATGGTATACACATGAGAATAAAAATTGGTGGCAAAATATCTCCCAAAACGGAGATAACCCAAACTTTCCAAATGGGCAAACCATACACCTCAATTCCCAATGGAATAGATGCACGAATCTCCGTAATAGGAATCATGGAAGTCCAAAAAACGGCCCACTCTGGAGAAAGCCCAGAAAACCAATCTACAGGGTTAATATGAAACATAACTTATTCTGTTTTTTTGCTGGTAACTGGCCATTTATAATTTTGGAAAACCCACTCTGCGACATCTCGCGCCTCCGTAAATCTTCCCTCATGAGTATCGGCACCAAGTACTACCACATCTATATAATTTTCATTTTCGTCTCCAGCCCGCATAGTAAAATTATAAAGCGAGGCATCAATATATCCCGTCTTTCCACCTAAAAAGTGAGCAAAGTGATGTGGAATCCATCCCAAAAGAAGCCAATCGGTATTCCACATATGGTGTGTCTTCTCTCTTTCATTTGAATATAAAGTAAATTCTTGCGTTAAAACGGCATCTTGAATTTCTTTTTTATCCAGTGCAGCAGAGAGAAGCTTTTCAATATCTGCCGCAGTAGAAATATTCCCTTCGTCTAGTCCTGTGGGTTCTACAAAACTGGTATGACTCATCCCAAGTTCCATAGCTTTTTGATTCATACGATCTGCAAAGGATTCTCTGGAAATCCCAACGGCTTCTGCAAGAGAAAAAATGGCTTTATTAGAAGATCCCACAAGAGAAGCATACCAAAGTTCCTCCTCTGTATATGTATCCCCAGCATACATGTGATTATCTATCAAAGCATCAGAGACCACCGTAGTTGTTGCTGTCCAATCCGGATTTCTTTCCAAAATCACCAAGGAACTCATAAGCTTTGTAATACTTGCCATAGGGCGCTGTTCAAACGGATTTTTCTGAAACAAGACAGACCCCGATCGAATATCACGCACAAAAATACTCTTTGCGGTAAACTGTTCGGGATCAAGCATTTCATCCCCAATAAATTGAGGAGATGGTGCAATAATTTTTGCAGGTGGAGATACATTTACATCCCCACCACTCTTTTGGGAAAGATCTCCCGAGAAAAATGATGCCAAAACAGGAAGTTTCATTTTTTGTGTTGCATTCACCAGTCTTGTTTCGCTCCACTTTGTTGGGAATACTCCCGAAAAGATAAATACAAAAAGGAATGTAAAACAAACCAATGCTGCTGCAACAATGTCATCCCAATTTTTTACAAAAAAAGAAGTCTGTTTTTTTTGTTCTGGCAATGCATACTTTTCTGCCAATGTTTTATTATCATGTTCCATGAAAAAAATATTACAATATTCTAAGATTCTTCCTGAAGTACATTTTCAATATATTCATGATTTTTTAAGGTATTGTAATCCGGCAATAAGTCAGCCTTTTCTACCCCAAGGTGTGCTAATGCCTCTACGGTCAAGGTATAGACGGGCATCAAGCTCTCCTTTTCTTCACGCTCATCTATAAGACCCCGCATCATAAGATTACGTAAGATAACTGAACAATTTACCCCACGTATCTGTTCTAACTCAGGCCGAGTAATGGGCCCTCTATATGCTACAACCGTGAGTGTCTCAAGCTGTGCACGAGTAAGTTCTCCGGCTATTTCATCTTTTACAAAACCTTCTATGACATCTGCACAACCAGGATGAGTGGACATCTGTACCGTATTTTCAACACAAAGAATATGAATGCCTGAATCATCACGATTAAATTTCATTTCCAATATTTTGATTGCCTCCTCAACTTTTCCTACCGAAACTTCCAATGCCTTTGCTATTTTGTCGGTACGCAAAGGTTTGGAAGCAACAAATAAGATAGATTCAATACGTGGAATAATTTCCATAGAATAGATTAAGTAAGATGATTATATCAAATGAGTTCCTTTTCGTCACGGACCGCTTCCATGGCAATATCACCAAAGGTGCTATCTTGACTTAAAAACACAGTTCGCTGTTTAACTAATTCCAAAATTGCAAGGAAGCTTACGATAATTTCGGTTTTATTCTGTGCCTGATCAAGTACATCAAAAAAGTATGCTTTCTTCCTTTTTTTGAGTAAGTTACGGATCGTATCAATTTTTTCCTTCATGGAAATGGCCTTATCAATATATGCCTGAGGAAGGTCCTTTGGTGGTTTCAAACGAGACAACAGATGCAAAAAAGTTTCCTTCATCGCTTGGGGATCAACATTTTCAGGCCATACAAACCCTTCGGCCTTTCTTGGAGGTTCTACTCGAAAGAAACCTCTCTGAGGCTGGTCCCAGAGACTATTTATTTTTCGGCTGGCGTCAACAAAAAGTTTATACAAACGAAGCTGGTCTTCCAAACTCGGTCCTTCTTCCTCGGCAAGCGCAAACTGAGGCATAAGCTTTCTTGCTTTCATGAGAAGAAGTTTTGAGGCTACAACCAAAAAATCAGCTAATTCTTCAGCCTTTGATTCATCCAACTGGCTCAAATAATCCAAATACTGTTCCGTCACCTTTGAAATGGCAATTTGAGAAATATCCAACTGATTTTCAGATATAAGACTCAAAAGCAAATCAAGAGGGCCACTAAATTGTTCGAGTTGAAGATCTTTTTTCATAGAAAACATCCCTATTGTACCCCATATATGGTTTTTACTCAATTTCCTGTAAGGCCTCCCCGTTAAAATATACGAAACGCGCCATTTCAGGACTTTCTTGGCTTTGTATCCTCTCTATTTCAATAGAAGATCCAAGAAACCCCGGCATGGTAAAGTCCTTCAAAATAAAATGGAAATGTTCTT
This sequence comes from Candidatus Magasanikbacteria bacterium CG11_big_fil_rev_8_21_14_0_20_39_34, assembly GCA_002787355.1. Classification (GTDB taxonomy): domain Bacteria; phylum Patescibacteriota; class Patescibacteriia; order Magasanikbacterales; family UBA922; genus 1-14-0-20-39-34. The sequence continues at coordinate 140,935 of PCWN01000011.1, read as the reverse complement.
CTGAAAGTTCAGGAAAACCCGTAAATGATAATTTTGAATCACTTTCAAGGACATACCCCATTTTGGTATTTTGTACTCGTATATAAGGATCACTCATGGTATCCTTTAAAAAATATGAAAACATACCTACTCTTTTTCCCTGGAGATGTTGACCAGAAAAAATTTCTAATACTTCAAATATTCCGTTTCGCATAACCTGTGCCCCATCTATATTATCTGGCATTCCAATAAAATAGATAAAAGTATCTTTTGGGATAGAAAGCGTTTGTCCGCTTTTGATAATCTTTTGGACCATTTCTCCAGAAGTCTTCCACAAAGGAATTTTTTGATAAGAAAAAATTCCTAAAAAAAAGCTCATAGCAAAAATACACAACCAAAAAATCTGTACACCAACACGCCTTCTTTGCCATTTTTCCAAGAGAACATAGAAAGACGTGGCAAGAATGATAGCCATCCAGACGGAAACCAAATACCCATATCTTTCTCCTTCATAATTCACTGGATTAAGAGAAAGTTCTAAATATGGAAGAGCGGTCACTCCATATAAAGAAAGGAGAAGCAAAAGTGTCTTTCTCCATTTTTTTAAAAAAAGTATGACAAAAACCAAAATAACAAATCCTACCCCAAAGAAAAAAAGATGCGAAGTTAGAAAGGAAACGGCAACATTTCTCCAATGAAAAGGAAGAAATATGCTCAATGAAATTTCTAAAAAAGTTTTAAAATATGTAAAAAAATTAAACGAAAATGAAGATTTTGAATATGAACCTGCAAAAACCCCTGTGGCATATATTCGCAACATAAAATATGCTACCAAAATGACAAATGGCAAAATTATTCTCTTCAAAGCCCTTAAACAAAATGAACCTATCCTTTCAAAAAGATTCCCTGAATGTGTAAATCCCACATAAAATAATTCAAGTAAGCAAATGGCTAAAAAAAAGGTAACCCCAATTTCCTTCGTAAGGAGCGAACCAAAAGAAAAAAGAAGCGACATAAAATAGTAGGTACCCTTTTTTTCTTCCAAAAAACAAACATAAAAGTATAAGGCAAGCAAAAATAGCAAGCTTGCCAATAGATGTACTTGTACAGAAATCCAAGAAATGGCCTCTACATGCCCTGGGAATACCGAAAAAAGTATTGCAGCCCCAAAAGCAATCTTCTCTTTTTGTGTAAATTTTTTGGCGAGCAAAAAAACAAAAAATGCAATGGTAGAATGAAAAAATACACTTAAACAGTGGTAAAAAAAAGCTTTGAGACCAAACAAAAGGTATTCAAGAGAAAAAAGTACATTCCACAGTGGTCCATACGAACTCCCCTGACGTGTTCCAATAATATTATGTGTAAAATAGGACAAAACTCCCTCCTGATGGGCCGTTACCGATAGCATATGAAAGTCATCACTCAAAAAACCAATATGCAGCGTTTCTCTAAAGAGAATAAGATTTATTCCAAGCAGGATAAAAAAGAAAAAAACTTTCTTTTCAATTGTAGAGAGTAGCTTTTTCATTTTGTATTACTTAAAATCACCACGCCACATTCGATAATAAATGGAAGATAAATCCTTCAAAATTTGTATGCCGTGTTTAAAAAGGGAAACCCCACCTCCACCCCACTCCAATGAAATTCTTGAAACAGGAAGTTGGTAGATACGATAATTTTTTTCAACCAATGATAATAAAACCTCCAAATCAAATACCCAACGATTAGTGTGAACCCGTGAGAAAACATCTTGGGCCACAAAAACTTGAAAGAATTTGAGACCACATTGAGTGTCACCTATTTCTTTTATCTTTGATGGCAGTAAAAATCTAAAAAATCGAGCACATTGCTTTCTATACCATGAGTATTGCCGCACTCCCTGAATCTGTGTCCTATCCCCAACTACAGCATCCCAATGGTATTCTTTTATCTGATCTATTGCTTCGTCAATTTTTTTTAAGCCATAGGGTAAATCTACATCGGTAAAGCCAACACAGTCTGCCTGGGCACAAAGTCCCAATCCTTTTTTTATTGAATACCCTTTTCCAAAGTTTTCACTATTTTTTACAATTTCTAATGGAAAAAGTGCCGATGCAGCATACATCTTCAGGAATAGTGATGTTCTATCGGTACTCCCATCATCTACAAAAACAACTTTTATATCACTACGGAATTGCAAATAACTATTCAGTTCAATAAAAGTTCTCTCTAAAAGAGATTCCGCATTATATACTGGTATAATCAGACAACTAAAAGTATTCATACATTTATTCTAAATGTTTGAGAGCTGCATCTACAAAACCAAACCCAATAGAATTCATTGCAGTCTGTGTAGCCTCAATGACAATGACTTCATGAGAAAATACCTCATCCCAATCTATATTCTCTCTATCCAGTCGTTTTTCTTCACCACTTGGGAAAATGAATTCTCTACTATAATAGTAATACATATTTCGTTTTTTATAAACATCAGCTTTTTCAAAAATACTCAATACCGTCCAACTAAAACTGTCGCCCACCCATAAAATTTTGTCTAATGAATCTTCTCCACTCACAAATTTAATTGTTGGATGAGGTATATCCTTCAAAAATTGGCCCTGATTCCATATATTTATAACATCCAAAAGGTCCCTATCGGTACCATACGCGATATTATCAACACTTACGGGCTCGCATACTATTTTTCCTAATTTTTTATTGGAATATTCAGAAATTTGCTGAAGCAACTCCTCTGATACTAAACACGCCGCGTAATAATTCCAATGCGTCCCTGAACGTGTAAAAAAAGGATACGTATTACTTTCTTTTCTTTCCAAAAAATAGCGATTTGCATCAAAAACGTGTATACCTTCATCCTCTAAAAAAGTAATCATCCTATCATAATTTGTTTTTTTATGTTCAGAAATATGAGTATATTTTTCTGGGATAAATTCTGGGTATATTGTAGCCTTGCTTGGGGCAATTAAAATTTCTAGTGTTATCCCACGTGCTTTCAACTTATTCTGGAGCGTAATAATTTTTTTTGCTTCCTCATGCAAAAAACCGCTACTTACCCAATCTTTATTGTTGATCCCATCTATATATCCCTTTTCATAGAGCTGATGATCTTTCCCAAGCACAATCTTTGTCTGTGTACTTGCAGATATTTCACGAAAAATGCGTAAATTGAGTTCATTATCAAGCTTCACCATATAACCACGAAACCCAATATAATCTGAAAACCAGTTTGTGAAATTCTTTTGAAAACTCCCAGACCACCATGAATGCATCCCTAATGAAATAAATTCTTTTTCATAGGTATATCCTTTAAGTTCTTGCTTTGGCAATATATCAAAAATTTTCTGTAATATTGGTAAACAAAGAATAAGCAAAAAAAATGCGATATAAAAAGAAAAAAGTTTTCTATCCCAACGTTTCATATCAAAATCTGAAATAAATAAAAGGATTGAAACTTGCATTTGCCATTGATAAAATGCTCATGAAAAGTAAGACTAAAGAAAAAATAAATTTTCCATGAAGGATTTTATGTAGGGAAATTTGTTGTAGCATCTCCTGTATTTTTTTGTAAAATCTAAAAGCCGGGAAAAAACTTATACAGAGGGCAATAGCAAGCATGAAAAGTGACCGATTCGTTGCAAAATCATAAAGAAGTGTTTGTGATACATTTGTACCAAAAAACATTTTCTGTAAATATAAAAAAGCGTCGGCTATCGTATCTGCACGAAAGAATATCCATGAAAGACACAGAAGCAAAAAGGTTAATAATGTATTAAAAAATGTTTTGAAGTATTCTGAAATTCGAAGCCAAAACATCTTATCAAGCATGAGAAAAAAACCATGAAATGCACCCCAAAAAATAAATGTGGTACTTGCACCATGCCACAGTCCGGAGAGTAAAAAGACAATCCACAAATTTAGATACATTCTTGCAGATGAAACACGGTTTCCTCCTAATGGAATATAGAGATATTCTTTCATCCATTGAGAAAGGGAAATATGCCATCTTCTCCAAAATTCAGTAAAATTGCGAGATATGTAGGGCATATGAAAATTTTCTGGAATATCAAATCCCATCATTTTACATAAACCGATAGCCATATCCGAATAACCAGAAAAGTCAAAATAAATTTGCAATGCATATGCTATTGCACCAAGCCACGCAAAAACCATAGTAAGATCAGATGAAGGAAGATCAAAAATGGGGTTCACTAAACCCGCTAAAATATCTGCTATTAGTACTTTTTTTGCAAGACCAATGCAAAACCGATAGACTCCCTCTAAAAATTTTTCACGAGTGTGCTCCCTTTTTTGTATTTGCAAATGGATATCATGATATCGAATAATTGGGCCGGCTATGAGTTGTGGAAAAAGGACCACATACAATAAGTAACTTGAAAAATTTGGTGCCGGTTTAGCTATTTTTCTGTATACATCTACTAAATAACTTATTTTTTGAAAAGTAAAAAAAGAAATACCAATTGGAAGTATTATTTTTGCAAGAGATATATTTTCAATATCAAAAAATTGTAAAAAATGATTTAATTCTGATACAAAAAAATTGGCATATTTAAAATAAAGTAAAAGACTTGCGTTAAAAAAAATAGAAAAGAAAAGAAGTATCTTTTTTGTTTTTTGTCTTCCGTGATGTGAAATCTGTTGAGAAAAAATATAGTCTAAGAAAGAACTTCCCACAAGCAGCAAGACAAATTTAGGAGCTCCCCAAGCATAAAAAACAAGACTACACAAGAGGATAAATGCATTTTTCCATCTTTTCGGTACCAAATAATATCCCAATAAGAAAAGTGGGAGGAAGAAAAAAAGGAAAACAAATGAACTAAATAGCATACCCTCTAAAATATCTTTCACAAAAAATAAAAGACAGGCGTACTAAAGCGAACCTGTCTTTTTAAAATTCATAAACTTATTTATCTTTTTTGACAGCAATACTCAATTCATCCAGCTGTTTCTGATCTACAAAAGACGGACTTCCCATCATTGGCTCTTCTGCCTTTTGATTCTTTGGAAATGGAACAACAGCACGGATATTTGGTTCACCACGCAAGAGCATCACCAATCGATCAATGCCAGGAGCAAAACCACAGTGAGGAGGAGCACCGTATTCAAACGCATCAATCATATGACCAAATTTCTTATCCACGTCCTCTTTGCTATAACCCGCCAGTTCAAAAGCACGATACATAACCTGTGGATCCTTATTTCTCACAGCACCTGATGAAAGCTCCAATCCATTGGCAATAATATCATACTGATCTGCCAGAATATTTAAAGGATCCTCCGAATTTAAAGCCTCCAAACCACCCTGTGGCATAGAAAATGGGTTATGCCCAAAATCTACTCTATTTTCTTGATCATTCCATTCATACATAGGAAAGTCTACCACCCAAGCCCAAGCAACGATATTTGGATCCTTAAGATTGTGTTTATCACCGACAAGACTTCGAACCGCACCCAATGCACCACATGAAACATGCCAATTATCCGCAGAAAAGAAAAGGATACTTCCCTCTTCTGGCTGTACAAGTACCTTAAGTTCATCAAGTTTAGCCTCTGAAATAAACTTCGCAATACTCCCTTCAAATTTTCCACCCACATACTTCATCCAAGCAAGACCTTTTGCATGTGCTCGTTTCGCAAGATCTTCAAACTCTTCCTCAATTTCCTTGCGAGAAAAAGCAGCGCCTCCAGGAACCATAAGCACTCGAACAAATTCGGCTTCATCAAATACTTTAAATCCAGTCCCCTGTCCCCATTCAGAAATGTTTTGTATTTCGAGTCCGAAACGTAAATCAGGACGGTCAACACCATATTTTTCTAAACATTCTTTATACGGAATTCTTGGAAATGGTTTCTGAAGAACTTGTTTACCGGCAACCTCCTCCGTAAGCTCCCAAAAAAGTGGTTCCATAAGTGTAAAAAACTCTTCCTTTGTTAAAAAGCTTGTTTCACAATCAAGTTGATAAAACTCACCCGGAGATCTATCTGCACGAGGATCCTCATCTCGCATACATGGTGCAATCTGATAATACCTATCAAATCCTGCCACCATCAGAAGCTGCTTATATTGCTGTGGAGCCTGTGGCAATGCATAAAATTTTCCAGGATGAATTCTACTTGGAACCAAAAAATCTCGAGCCCCCTCTGGTGAACTTACCGTGAGAAGAGGGGTTGCAATATCCACAAAGTTTTTCTTTTCCATGTACTGACGAATATGTGCAATCATTTTTGCACGAAACAGGATATTGTCCCGAAGACGTTCACGACGAAGCTCTAAAAATCTATATTTTAAACGTAACTCTTCATCTTCTTCTCCCTTTGAAGTTTCAAATATTTCAAAAGGCATTGCCTTTGCCAAAGATAAAATTTCAACTTCCTTTGCTTCAATTTCAATCATTCCTGTTGATAAATCTGGGTTTACGGTGGAAGTTTCACGTTCTATTACCTTTCCAACTACCTTTATAACGTATTCATACTTTAATCCCTCAACCAATGCAAAATTTTGTACCGTCTCTGGATGGAAGATAATTTGAGTCATTCCATATCTATCACGCAAATCTACAAAAATAAGCCCCCCAAGATCTCTTCTCTTGTGAACCCAACCGGAAAGTGTTACTTCCTCTCCTACATGAGTCTTGTTCAATTCCCCACAGGTATGTGTTCTATACATATAAAATGTTTACATTAACAGGATTAGGATACCATATTAAACCGAAAATGCAAGAGGAGCCCCCTTATAAAAAATGAATAAAAAAAGCATGAATTTCATGCTTTTTTCTCTTTATTAAGCAAAATATTACATTCCAATCTTCTTTTGTTGAAGAAGAACCATTTCAACGGCGGTTTTCCCCCAGCCAATACCATGATTATGCTCTCCTATAGAACGTTCTTGAGCTTGCTCTTCATTTAAGCATGTCAAAATTCCAAAAATTACCGGCTTCCCATAATCTAGGTTCAAACGCATTATTCCTTGGCTTACAGCCTCACAGATGTATTCAAAATGCATGGTAGCACCCTTAATGAGACAACCTACCGCCACCACAACATCAACATCCGTGGTATCTAAAAGATGTTTTGCACCCAAGGGCACTTCATAGGCACCGGGAACAAATATGCCGGTGATATTTTCTGCCTTTACATTGCATTCCACAAGAGATTCCCTGCACCCCTCCACCAACGAATATGTATATTTATCGTTCCATCGAGCAGCAACAATCCCAACTTTCACATTGCTGCCATCTAAGGTATCAAATTTTGCCTCCTTACCCATAGTATTTGATTAAAAAATTATATGATAATAATAGTATAATTCAGAAATAGACGTCAAGTAGCTAAAAAAATAAAAATAAAAAAGAGGGTAAACAGCGCCAAAAGGCACAAAATAGCAAAATAAATCGACAACACCATTCCTACAACTGCCCAAAAACGTGCTGTTTTTCCTTTAAATTTTGTAATACCAAAAAAATCTCCACCATGCAATAATAATTTTTTTGCAATATACCCTTCCAAACAATATACAAACATCCAACCTGAAAAACCAATCGTAATAACACCACAAAGAACACCAACAATAGGTATACAATACTTTAAAAAGAAAGTTCCATTTGGTTGTACAAAAAATATGATGGTCAATAAAAACAAAATCATGACAGCGCTCACAACCGAGATCTCTTTAAAAAAAATCATATAATGTTCAAACTGAATTTTTTTCCTTCTGAGCATAAAATTTATCGCTTGGTTATTTTTGCGACAAAAAAACCTTCTATTTGGTTTGTAGGAAGTATACGCAAAGTCTTTGCGACTTCCTTGTGTAATTTTTTTTCTTTCCACTCCATAACTGGCTTGGCAACTTTTAACCCCTTCACCGATATACTTTCAATCATTGCCTCTTCTCCAACTCTATCCAAAAATTTGCTTATGCGTACTTCATTTTCCTCTGGAGCAAGTGTGCACGTGGAATAAACCATGCTCCCACCCTTTTTCAAAGCACTCCAGCCAGAAAATAAAATCTTCTGCTGACGATATCCCAATGCTTTTATTTTCTTTTCACTCCAATATCCATAACTTTTTGGATATCCTTCAATAAACCGAGCCTCGCCACTACAGGGAACATCCAACAAAACCTTATCAAAGTATTCAGCATATTCGGTAGTGAGCACGGATGCATCCTCCATTCTCAAATGGAAGTCCCAACCCTCAAAAGGTTCGCTCACCCCCAGTATTTCCATGTTGGCTTTCAATCGAAAAAATCGCACTTTATTGAGATCATTGGCAACTAATTCCCCATTTTTCTTCATAAATGCCGCCATTTGAGAGGTTTTGCTCCCAGGAGCAGCGGTCAAATCAAGTACCTTATCCCCTGGAACCGGATTGAGAACCAATGGAGGAACCATACTTGCTAAACTTTGTATGTATATAAAACCTTCTTTATATATATCAAGATCCGTCAATTCACGTTTACTCTTATTTTTTAAAATAAAAGCATCCTCATACCAACCTACTTTTTCAACGGAAAAATGATGCTCTCGCAAAACTTCCAAAATTTTTGATCTATCAGCACGGAGAGTATTTACGCGAAAAGTAGTTGGTTTGTCAACAAATGTTTTTAAAATTTCTTCTTTGAGAGTCCTCCCATATATTGACTCCAGACGATTTACAAAGTTGACTGGAAGTGTTTTTGGTAACTTCTTTGAATGTTTTTTCTTCGCCATAAGGATTTAAACCGAATTAATCTACATACGTCCATTGTCCGTTATCATAGTTCAGATAATATGTTCGTACAAAAGAATTTTTTATAATATTAATTTTCACCAGATGATCAAACAAATGATTGTAACCAAGTACACGTTTTCTATTCAGTGTTTCTATACTTTGAATCGTCATCTTTCCAACCGGAAAATCTGTTTTTCCAAAAAGCGGCTCATACCCTTGTATAAAATCTTCTAATTTTTTTTCAGCTTTGACATGATCATCCAAATTTTCATAAATTTGACCAATAAATTGTCTCGATTCAAGATCTAAAATATGAAATAGTTCTGAAAACATTGCAGAATTATAATACAACCGATTATCTTTAACCGAGTTGATGGCATAGTAGACCGGCGTAGGTAAATCAGACTGGGTTACCTTTATACCATTTACATTCTTTGACTGCATAAAACGAAATTGCCCACTCTGACCTGTGCGAATACCAATTTCTCCAACGGATACATCCACTCCTTCAACCGGTGTCATCTCCACAGAATCAAGAATCAAACCAGTAATATCTCCAGAAATTGGGGTTGGAACTTGATAGGGTGAAATTCTATCTGAAATTGATTGTGTCTTTGGAAGAATTTGCTTTGCTATATTTTTGTAGGAATGATAATCAAAATATAAAAATGCTCCCAAAGTAGATAAAAGAATAGCAATCCCCAGTAAAAGGGCATGATTGGTATACTTTCCTCTTTTCTGTTCTTTCTGTGTTAAGTCGGCCTTTTTTGCCAGACGAATCATATTTCCCACCAGTACCAAAATAAACAAAACCAAAAGTACCATGGGTATCCACAAAAAACCTACTGAGACGGAAACTTTTGGTGTATTATCTTGCTGAGGAGATTGTGACGTTTGTAAAATAGTTGTCTTTGGAGAAATTTCTACTGGAAGAGTTTCTGGTGACGTTCCCGGCTTATCTTGTACATGAAACAAAACGGTATCCTTTTGGCCATCTTGTGTAACAATCACAGCAGCATGCATGCCCCCCTCTGTTGGAGTCTTGATCTGAAGTGTCCAGTTTCCTTGCGCATCTGACTGTGTTTTGTAAATTGGGATAGTATCAGCCATACATGTTTAGTAAACAATAATCGTAAGCTCCGTATTGGGTGCAGCCTTTCCACGTATTTCTACAGCTACTTCATCTTTCGAGACTTCTGTATATGATAATGGTTGGAATGCATTATCCTTTACCAACTGAACGCTGAGACGTTTTGTTTCTTGTGTTGCCTGTATAGCAGAATCAGGTTGTGTAGGTTTTTTTTGAGAAGGACTTGTAGGAATCTCCACAGGAACATCCGATATCTCCGATGATGGGCAAGAAAAAACAGGAACTTGACGGTATACAATTCTTTCCTCAACTTGTGGTTCACATTGTGTATCTGCAACCGGAGGAATATTTTCATCTGTCGAGGTTTTTTCTTTCTCTACATACACTTCTTTCTCAACTATTTTTGTCGCAAAAAATGGAGTCATTTGCACTTCATCTCCAAATACACCCGCACCCCATACACGAGATTCAGGCCTAAAATAATATAATTGTCCTGGCACTAATCCTTCCACAACAACGGAATGTGTATACTTACTTTCATCTTTTTCTTTTGTGAAAAATTTGTAGTCATAATTTTGTGTGGAACTCCCATCATGTGACTGCGTGTCATACACAACACGTGACGAACCAGGTCCATTCGTACTCCATGTTAACAAGACAGATGTTTCATCCACTTGTGAAACCGTAACATTACTAATTTCTCTGACCACCGTATAAGCGGCACTTCCACCTGAATCCCCACAAGAGAAGTTTGAAACACATTTACTTCCATTAAATTGAGTATTATCCCCACAATAGGTTGCACCAGAAACACATGATCCTCCACCTGTTCCTACACATAAACCACCAGAAAATTCTGTATTTGCTCCACAATAGGTGGACCCAGCGGCACAGGCCACTGCCTCTGCAGAAATTGCATAAACATAATGAGACATAATGTTGCCAGAGAGGTCTTTTGCATAGATAATAATTGGAATTGTTGCATTGGCATTAAAGTCATCTTCTGGATCAATGACAAAAGTATAGTCATCTGAACTTCCGGAACGCGAAGTAGTATCTCCAACATAATTTCCTCCATCAAAGTCCAAACTTGAGCTATAACTAATAACCGTACCATCCGAGGTAACCGTTCCCGATCCCCCAGCCGTTGTGTAATATACTCCGTCTACATAAATCACCACTTCATCCAAATCAACTCCAACACCCGTATCTTTTATATGAAAACCAATGGTACCATCCGTTGCAATTTCTGCGTCATCTGCCGGGTTGAGTGTATCTACCACGGGAGGTGCTGTATCTGCTGTAGAGAAATTATAATTATCTGTTGTAAGTGTATTTCCAGCCAAATCTTCACAATCATATACACTTACGGCAACTGTTTCATTCTGACCAAAGTTGGTTGCTGGATTTATAGTAAATTGATATCCATAATCCACGGCACCAACCGTTACTCCTGCATCCCCTTGTTGATACGTTGTCAAACTAAATGAAGAAGAGCTAATATTAATACGACAGGTGGAAGCATCTATACCCGTACCGGATGGACCATTCGCATAGGTCTTTCTATCCTGCAAAGTTAGCACAATGTTTGTAGTAGTCGCAACTCCTGTGCTTGATCGTACAGGAGTTTCCGCAGTCACTCGAGGAGCAACGCTATCTGCTTCTGTCGTAAAAGTATAGGTCTTTTGATTCATTACATTTGGCCCATTGGTATCCCCCAACTGATCTTGACTCTCTGATGCCAAATCTTGAAAACCACCAATTTGCACGGTGTAGGTAGTATTGTACTTCCAGTTACGTGTATCCCCAGCAATACTCAGGGGGCTTCCAGGATTTACCGTAACAGTACACAAATTTGTCCCCCACAAACCAGAACAAGAAAATGAATCCACAGAAGTGTAGTCTACTGCTCCACCACCATCATTAAAGGTAATCGCACCTGGAGGTTCACTGGTGTCTACTCCCGTTCCCACTCCTGTATTATCTCCTTCACCATTCAGAGTGTCCCGCAAATCAAATACATAGTTGCTATCAATGCTTACCGAATTTGAAGCATCACTTGGACTGGGATTTCCAGCAAACGGTTTCTTCGTATCCGCCCAAACATGATAATGAAAATCTTCAGCATCATCCAAAAGATCTACCCCCGAAAGTGATATATTACTCTCCGTAGTATTACCAATACTTCCTACATTTATATCCAAAACCTTACTCCCACCCGTGCCATAATTTGCAGCCGTTGGTCTGTTGAGTGTCCAAGTAACCGTTCCGAAATTCCCCGTCCCACTTGATTGCACTACCGGGATGTTTGATCCTGTGATATAGGCTCTTCCTAATCCGGTTCCCCTGGCCGTTGTGTTTATTGTTTGCCCTGACCAGGTATTAAAATAGGTCCCATTGGTAATATTGCTTGCGGTAGTACTTACGGAATCATAATCAATCCATATATTGGAGGCAGTCGTTCCTCCAGATACTATTTGTATAGTAGTAATAAAACTTTGACCAACATAATAATAGTTATAATCAGCAACATTTCCAGTTCCACCGTCCCCGGTATTATCTCCACCGGTTGCAACACTTGTTAATAACTGAAAGGTATCGGCCCCAGAAGGAGCTCCCGCGAAGGCGTAACTAAAAAAAGCAAAGAACGATAAAACAGCTCCTAAAAAATAAATGTTTTTTTTCTTCTTTTGAAAAAACATGATACTTTTAGTTATCTCCTTCAGCATCAAGGTTGTCCAACATAATACTGAGATCTACCGAATTCACCGCTGAGTCCTGATTTAAATTGGAACGTATTCCATTCCCTGTGGCATCAGTATCATCAAGGGCATCGATCAGCAACGATATATCCACAGAATTTACTACATCATCCCCCAATGTTGCCGGACTGGTTGCATCTCCACTTACATCCCCAGAAAGAAGAACCCGGGTTCCTTTCAATGAACTATTATCTGCTTGTGTAAAATTAAGTGTGGTTGTGGTCTCCCCAAGTACCACATTATTTAAAATTTGCGTCAACTGAGCTCCACCTTTTATCCCTATATCATAGGTCCCCGGTGAAATTCCTTGAAGTAAAATAGGCGTTTCATAGGTACCTGCCTCAGTTGTGGTAGCCAAATCGGTTTGAGTATATAAAATGACATCATCGGCATTACTTGCAGTACGCACGGTAAGATAAAATAACATATCATCATTGGTCCCTGGATCTCCTACTCGGTTTTGAGGAACAGCCCATTGAATAATGACTGGAGTGCTTGTTGTTGTTATTACATCAACGGATGCATCCGTTGTTTCACCCCATACATCAAAGTGAAAACCAAACACAAAAAACAGGACCAGTGTTGTACCCAAAATCCAATGTTTTTTTACCTCCAAATGAGAAAGCATATTTTAATATCATTTCCCCTGTTACACTATTATATCACGTATTAATAACTTACCAAAGAAAAATAGGGAGGATAAATGAAATCAACGCTTGAAATAAAGAATTCACCCCCAATAATGGAACCAAAGTATAAGTGTTATAAGAAAATAGGGTCACCCACAACTTCATAAAACTGAATTCAAAATAAAAATCGTCTCCACTTGAATACAATTCTTTCCCTTTTCTTTCTCTACCTTGTTTGTCTGCATGTGAAAATTTTGAAAAAGCACTCAAAAGAGGAAGTGTATTGGAATCTATTTTGCTCCATGAATCAACAAACTCAGTTTTTTCAGAAACCTCCGGATGAAGCGTTACCCCCTCTTCCCATTCACTATTTTCCTCCGATAAACTCTTCAAAATAAGGTCCTGTTTATTTTTCTGGAGGGAAAACGGAAGCGTCTCAACTACCTGTTTACTTTCATCTTCTAAAAAAGCTATTTGGTAGGTAGCTGTTTTTAAATTTGCTATGGGTAAATCTATGGAATGTTCCAATGCAGCATCCTTTGTTACAAAACTTTCATCTTGAAGTGTCTGTGAATCATGGATGAGAATATACGCCTTCCCTGGACGTTCCGTTTTCCAATGCATATTTAGGGTATCTTTTCCAACACTTGATACAGAAAAATAATAAAAGTTCAATTTATCACTTCCAGCTAAACTTCTCCCAAAAAGTGTTGGTATAATCCTCTGTGTATCAAGAAATGTTGAGGATTCATTACCTCGAATATCTACTGAAGAATCAACTATTTGTGCAAATATATTCGTTGGAAAAAAAAGAACAACAAAAAGAAAGAGGAAAATAAATTTTTTTCCTCTTTTCTTTTCATACCACTTGTAACATGATGAATTCACATCTATGGTTTTAACCGACTAATCATTCGAGGATACGGAATTGTTTCACGAATATGTTCCACACCGCAGATCCAACGAACCACTCTCTCCAATCCTACACCATAACCGGAGTGTGGGACACTTCCATACTTTCGAAGATCCAAGTACCACTCATATTCTTCACCAACAAATCCCATTTCCTGGATCCTCGCTTTGAGTATATCATAATCATCCTCACGCTGCGAGCCTCCAATAATTTCCCCAGCACCTTCAATACCAATCAAATCATTATTTAAAACCAAATCTGGATTTTCCGGATCGGTCTTCATATAAAAAGGTTTAATTTTCTTGGGCCACTTATGAATAAATACTGGTACCTCTTCATTTTGTGTTAAGAGACCTTCATCATCATTCCCCAAATCATCTCCAAAACGAATATCACTTCCAAGCTGCTGCAGTTTATCAATTGCCTCTGTGTAGGTAAGTCGAATAAATGGAGCCTGAATTTTTTTCAATGGTTCAAGATCTCGTTCAAGTATCGCAAGCTCAGTTGCACAGTGCTCCAAGCACCTCTTTACCACAAAACAAATAAGGTTTTCTTGAATTTTCATGTTTTCTTCATGCTCAACATATGCAGCTTCTGCATCAAGCATCCAAAATTCTGTAAGGTGACGACGAGTTTTACTTTTTTCTGCACGAAATGTAGGTCCAAAGTCAAAAGCACGGCCAACTGACATCACAGCCGCCTCCAAATAAAGTTGTCCAGATTGTGATAAAAATGCTTTTCCTTCATCAAAGTATTCTATTTCAAAAAGCTCTGTTGCATCTTCACATGCATTTGGGGTGATAATTGGCGTATCAATCTTGATATACTCCAAACTATGGTAGTACTCATACATTGCCATGATCACAACATCACGAACCCTCTGAATAGCCCACTGCTTTTTACTTCGGAGCCAGAGATGTCTGTTATTCAACAAAAAATCTGGTCCATGTTCTTTTTTGGTAATAGGATACTCTTGAGCAATTTGAACAACTTTAATGTTCGAAACTTGCATTTCAAAAACGCCTTCTTGTTTTGGATGAGCAACAATAGTACCCGTAACTATGATAGATGATTCCTGAGTCAATTTTCCAATGGTATCAAACATCTCTTCCCCTACTTCCTCCTTTGAAGCCACTGCCTGCAAAAAACCACTTCCATCGCGAAGTTCCAAAAAAGCAATCTTTCCAGAACAACGAAAATTATACAGCCACCCCCGCACAGTAACTTCTTCTCCTACAAAATTCGAAACTTGTTTTATCAAGGCTATCATATGAAATAGACTCATTTGAATAAAATAGATATCTTTCTTGAAAATTAATTGTTTCTTCAAGATACTAATATCCCGTATCATAGCAAAAAAAAATACCCATATCAAGGAGTATTTGTGGGGCAAGAAAATTTTCCTTGCCCCTATATGGTGGGTTTACGCTTCAAAAAGAAGAGGCCAAGCAATGCAAGTATCCCCCCGGAGATCATCCATGTGGACGAAATTCCAAGGTGCTTTGCGCACACTCCAGAAAAGACCAAGCCCAAGGCTCCAAAGAGACCTCGGATCATTGATGCTACGGAGTTTATGGTTGCTCGCTGTTTGGCCGGCATATCTTCGTTCAAGTATGCCATGAGTGCAGGATAGTACATTCCTCGAAGCAATTCATGCACCATGAAAGTACTCAGAGAAAACACCCACCCAAGACTCAACGTACACAGTGCAACCAAGCTGCCAATGCCAAAGAGGAGTGCCGGAATTAACCGTCGCGCAGGGATCCTTCCCTTCAGACGCACCAGCAGCTCCGCCCCCAGAAAAAGGCTTATGGCAATTCCTGCTTTCACAAAGCTTAACAGCTCTAGACTCGAAAGCATGTGGAGAAAGAATGGCTGCCACTGCATATTTGCCGCTTGGAGCGCAAAGACAAATGCCGCATCCCAAAGAATGACCTGCCGGAAACTCTGCGATTTACGAATGTATACCGCAGAGGCGCGCAGAGTTTCTTTAAGACTCCTCCAAAGATGGAACTCTTTGTCTTTCTTTTCCCACTCTTCCTGCATGAAAAAGAAGGTAAGAAGAACCTTGAAGAACATGAACGCCCCAAGAACCATCCATGGAAGCGCAAGATTCACGCTCCCGAGGTATCCCCCAAGTACACCTCCAAGGAGCATTGCCAGCGATTTAAGTTTGTTCTTTTGTCCAAGGAGCTGGCTCAGGCTTCCCTTGTATCCCTCGTTTGAGAGACGATCAATAGCCCACGCATCAAAGGCACCCGAGGCGCAAGTACCCGCAATGGCCGCAAGAAACTCTGCCAATGCAAAGCCCCAAAACGTATCGCTACTCGCATAAACGAAGGCAGTGACTCCCCAAAGGAAAATGGAAATGAGATAGGACACCTTTCGACCAAAGATGTCTGCAACCACTCCCGTTGGGATCTCCAAGAAAAAGAAACTGAGGTGAAAGATGGTGTTGACCAGATTCACCTCCAACATGTCCAGACCATTTGAAAGGAGAAAGAGACTGTAGGTGGTGGTGGTCAGAGATATCCCAAAGTAAAACAGGAAACTCAAACCCAAGAAAACACGAATCGTCCTATGCATGTTCCTCTCCCGTGAAAAAGGGCCTCTTCGAGGTTTTTCCAAAACAAAAAATCGTCTTGGCTTACCTCGCCAAGACGATTTTTTATTTTACGAGAGAGTTAATCACGAAAATGAACATCGCCGCAGCCAAGCAAGCAAAAATAAGCTCTAAAATGCATATCCATGCAAGAGAGAATCTGTACCTTTGTGTGGCGATGATAGTTTCTATTCATATTTTTTATTTAACAATGCATTCTAGCACAAAATGAGATATTGTCAAGTAGAGCAACGAAATGGACATATAATTATAAAAAAAACTCCAAGATACGCTTGGAGTTTTTATTTTTTGGCTTAAATAAGCAATTTTTATAATTTTTCTGCCTTAAGAGCAAATACGGGATTTCCGTCTGCATTCTGGTACTTATACACCAAGGATATTTTATACGCAAACTCACTGCGCACAGCATCAGTAGTAGTAAGTTCATAACTATTTCCTGGCTGGAGAATAAGATCCTGCCCATCATTCCAATTATACTCTTTTACTCGAGAGACATTGAGCGTAACTTCTCCACCCGGACGAACAGAAATCAATTTCATACGAAAGTTCCCATGCAGCATTCCAAGAATTTGTCCCACACAGATATCTACAAAAGTATCTTCTTCACCCAAAGCCTCATATTTGTGTTCCGTATAACAGCGTTTCGTTCCATCTTCCGGAATAACACTCATACGAAAGAATGCTTCATTCATGTAAAAACCTTCTCCTGCAAAATACAGAGCAATATGATATGGCTTTCCTTCTACCGAACCAATCATGAAAGAAGTTCCTTCATGTAGCTTTAAGGTTACCAATCTTCCCGCAGCAGGATCATCGCCATCCATACCGAAAACCTTAAGTTTTATGGTCTCAAGTACCGTATCCATGTCTACATACTGTATGGCAAACTTTCCTTGAAGTTGATGCCAAGACTGTAGCGGACACAAATGAATATTCATGTCATCATAGAGTGCCCCATAGGAATCTGCATTTTTACAAGGAAGCTTCTCTGCCGATGGTGGGATAGCTACATCACTTTGCGGATCTACAGGAACTAAATCCGCGTCAGTTGAAACATGCTTTTCTGTTACCACTGATTTGATATTGAGAAGAGGAATAATTCCTCGCCCCTTCACCATGAGTTCTTGTCCCTTATAGGTTAACTCAAAAAGTGTTCCAGCATTATCAAAAAAAGTTATAGATCTTTTTTCCCCTTTGTATAAAGTCCAATTAAAATCTACCGTCTTCCCATTATCCTTATGCTTTACCATGTGTATATCCAATTTGTTCTGATCAAATCCTCGTACCGTTATATCAATATTTGATGGAATATGGTGAAAAATATATCCTTTACAAAGCTCAATATCTGCATCACCAGTTTTCAAATCAGGTGCACAAGAAACATAGCCCCCACTTTTATCAGAAGAAGACGTATCTTTCATGGTTTCCATTTGTTTGATGGTCTTCATTCCCTCTGGAGTAGCGACAATAGTTCCTGCCTTTAAATTTCCAACGGGGCTCTCAATCTGAAACGTTATGGTATAACTTTTTCCGGTAAAATTTTCAAATTCGTACGCAAATTTTCCCGGATCTCTTGGAAAACTTTTCATGTAAACAGTTTTTGATCGACACAAATCAGAGAAACCATCCTCACAAAGTGAAGTCATAAGCATTCCATCAAATGTACCTTTTCCTTCAGGATAATAACCATGATCTGCATAAAAAAGTTTCAATGCCTCCTGAATGCTCCTTATATCTGAAACCCTTTTTACATCAATTGGCAAAGCTATCGGGCCAACCCCCGGGCGAGGAGTTACCTCAGTGTTGTCTGTTGTATCCTGTGGGTTTAAAACCAAACCATTCTGAAAAGCTTTATCGCGTGAGATTACCAAAATTCTATCAAGTCTATACAGTTTTTTGAGTTCATCAATACTTTGTATATGGCGTTTTACTTTTTGACCATTTTCTTCATCGAGAACATACACATCCGCAGAATCATCGTACTTGAATACTGTAGATTTTGGGAGATCGGAATCTTTGGTAAGTTCTTGTGCCTTTTTAAATTTCGCAACAACTTCTGGTGCAACATCTTCTATCCACTCCCATTTTAAACCCTGCGCAGAAAAAGCAGCAGCATCCGCAATAGGTTTTAACTCACCATTTACATAAAGATAGACTTTTCCATCATCGGTGGTCTTTACAAGAGAACCGTTTTGAAATTCTCGCTTTGGCCCCCAAGGCAAAAAACCTAATTCATGATCTGGAACCGCTTTAAGTTTATCTTGAGTAGTTGTGATAACTTCAGACCAAGCTGTGAAATAGCTAAAGAAAACATCACCACTTCGAATAGGACGTTTTTTACAACCTTCCGATACATAGTATACCGAAGGACTTCCCTTTACTTTATAAACATTTCCTACCGTCAATTGGCAAGAAGCTGCATTTCCAACGGAAAACCAAAAAAAACTTATCCCAAAGATAATCCCTAAAAAAACAAATTTTTTCATAAATGCGTTCGTAAAAAGTTATTACCCTCAGTATAACATATGAAAACATGAAAGACTATAACCTAATGTCTACACTTTCAATATCTTCAGAAAAAAATGCTATCGTTTCCTTTAATCGTTCCGAAGAAAATGCTTGAAACGATTCAAAACGAGGATCCAATGTTTTTTCTTTTCTAAATTGTTGAAGATATAATCTTTTTGCACCCCGTATCATACTTCTCATATCTTCCATAACCTCTTTTGAGTGAATCTCATCTACCAATGTCGTACGAAATTCATAATCTACTCCACTTCGCATTATAAGATTTATACTTTCTGCAATTTTTTCCGTTCTTACAAGCTTCCCAACTAAATTTTTATACCCTGCAAAATTTGTCTTGAGATCCATGGCAATATAGTCCACAAGATTTTTTTCAATTGCCTCAGATAAAATTTCCGGTCTATTCCCATTACTATCAAGCTTCACAAGAAAACCCATTTCTTTTATTTTTTTCATAAATGGTAAAAGATCCCCCATAAGAGTTGGCTCTCCCCCCGTTATAACGATCCCATCTAAAAGTCCCCGTCTTTTCTCTAAAAAATGAAGGAAAATTGACTCGGGGATAAATGTATGCCGAATCTGTTGA
>PCWN01000011.1:58428-121070 GCA_002787355.1 Candidatus Magasanikbacteria bacterium CG11_big_fil_rev_8_21_14_0_20_39_34 | reverse complement strand
GTAGTCAAGCAATGTAAAACTTTGTATGGCAGAAAGAAGCATATTTCTTAAGCGTATTTTTCGCAAAAATCAAGATTGGAAACTTTACATTCTATAAAATGCTTTCGAGAATAGTGTTCTGCTTTTTTCCCTGTGTTAAAATGTGAGACCGGTCTGTGGTATCCCATAACTCGTGTCCATACTTCACATCGAGTTCTCTCCGTTTGTTCTTGAGGTTGCATTGTTAAAGTGTCCATATAATTTTATTAAAAATAAATAATAGTTAAATTTTATGATGTGAACCAATTGCCTCCGATATATTTTTATATCCATCTTTTTTTAAAAGACCTACCAATCCTCTGTTTATTTCCGATACGGTCTGCGGGCCACCATAAATCATCCCTGTAATAAGCTGTACGAGACTGGCACCACAACGAATTTTTTCGTAAGCATCCTCTGCTGAAAAGATTCCACCCAAACCAATAATAAAAGCTCTCCCATGCTCTCTTTTATAAATATATGAGATGAGATCATTGGAAAGTTGTTCAACCGCTTTTCCAGAAAGTCCACCTTTTTCACTCTCTTCCTTTCCTTTTTCTTTATGAAGATTTGTACAGATGTACCCAGCAATATGAAAATTTTTACAAACATCTAGAATTTCATCCAAAGTACTTTGTTCCATATTTGGTGAAAATTTGAGAAACACGGGCCGATCCCCTTTTATAGACTGTAATTGTGTGAGAAGTTTGTGCAGACGCTCCGGGTCCTCAAATGGTTTTCCACCATACGTATTGGGACAGCTCACATTTATAGTATAGTAATCTCCAATATCATTTTTCTGAAGGAATTGTAATGAATACGCATAGTCATCGATACCCTCTTGAGTGGATACCGTACTTTCTGAATTTGTTTTTGCAATGCTTACGCCCAAAGGAATATCCAACCGAGAATGTACAAGACGATAACCAACCGCCTTTACTCCATCATTTTTCAGACCATAGTTTACACGTATCGACTTTTTCTCGGGGATCCTCCACAACCGAGGACGTGGATTCCCTTCACACGGCATTGCAGTAATAGAACCTACTTCTGCATATCCAAACCCTATTTCTCCAAGTATATTTACAATATTGCCGTTCTTGTCAAAACCCGCAGCCAAACCAATAGGATTTTTGAATATGATTCCAAAGTAATTTTGCTCAAGACTTTTGTGAAAATACCCAAAGCACAATCGCAAAATTTTTCGAAAAAATGAATATCTTCCAATGTATTCCCCAATACCTATAAAAGCATCATGTACTTTTTCGGGATCAATACGAAATAAAACAGGTCGCAATAGAATCTTATAACAAAGCTCAAAAAATTTATTTCGTATGTGCACAAGTAATATCAGCATAGAAATATTACTTATTTGTATGCCTCTATTGCCTTATAATTTGCCCGATATCCATTATCAAATACATTGGCATCAATATATCCTAAGTCTTCATCACACTTTGGACAGTAATCATACTCTCCTGGGAGGTAGCCATGCTTTGGACAGATGGAGAATGTTGGCGTAATGGTAATATAGGGAAGTCTATAATTTTCCAAAACCTTCCGTACAAAATTTCTACAGGCCTTCGCATCACTTATTCGCTCTGACATGTAAAGATGCAAAACGGTTCCACCAGTATATTTTGTCTGCAACTTGTCCTGGAGATCCAAAGCCTCAAAGGGGTCATCCGTGTAACCAACCGGAAGTTGGGAAGAATTGGTATAGTATGGTGCAGACTCTGTTCCTGCTTGAATAATATCTGGGAATCTCTTTTTATCTTCCTTTGCAAAGCGATACGTGGTTCCCTCAGCGGGAGTAGCTTCCAAATTATACATGTGCCCTGTATCCTCCTGGTATCCTTGTATGATACTTCGCATATAACTCAATAACTCTTGCGCGAATTCCTGACCAAACTCTGTCGTAATATTTTCTTTGTCCCCAGTAAAATTTCGTATTGCTTCATTGAGACCATTTACCCCAATAGTAGAAAAATGACTTCGTAGTGTCCCCAAATATCTTTTCGTGTAAGGAAATAGTCCTCTATCCATCCACTTTTCAATTTCTTTTCGTTTTATTTCCAAAGAAGTTTTTGCCAAATCCATAAGATGTTTCACGCGAGCAAAAAATGCATCTTTGTCACCCTGATGTGTGTAACCAATTCTTGGAAGACTGATCGTTACTACACCAATAGAACCGGTCATCTCTGCTGAACCAAAAAGCCCTCCACCACGTTTTTTCAGTTCACGCAGATCAAGTTGCAACCGACAACACATAGATCGCACATCCCCTGGATTCATATCAGAATTAATAAAATTTTGGAAATATGGTGTTCCATACTTTGCAGTCATTTCAAATAACGGTAGATTTTCCTCACTTTCCCAATCAAAATCCTTAACAATGTTATACGTTGGAATAGGAAAGGTAAACGTACGTCCTCTTCTATCTCCCTTTGTCATAACTTCAATGAAGGCACGGTTGATAATTTTCATTTCCTTTTCCAATTCACCATACTTGTATGGAAAATCCTTTCCACCCAAGATCAGATTTTTTTCTTTGAGATCTTCTGGACAGTCCCAATCCATAGTAATGTTGGTAAATGGTGTTTGTGTTCCCCAACGAGAGGGAATATTCAAATTGAAAACAAATGATTGCATATTCTGATACACATACTCGTATACCTTTTTTTCAATATACTTTTCCCACTCTTCCTCTCTTTTTTCGGCTCCCATGGTATCTTTCAGTTCTACCATCTCTTCACGAAGCTCCATCTCATACTTCTTTACAAAAGGTGCCAAGAACGTATCAAAGCTCGAAAATGCCTGCGCTCCAGCCCATTCGTTTTGCAATGTCCCCAAAAAGTTTACCATCTGTGCAACAGCAGAACTGAGATGCTTTGGAGCATCAGATTCAATCTTATTATTCACCCCATTGAACCCTTCTTCTAAAAGCGCACGCAAACTCCATCCGGCACAATACCCTGAAAACATATCCAAGTCATGAATATGAAAATCTGCATTTCTGTGTGCATCACCTACCGCTCTTGGATAAATATGTGAAAGCCAATAATTTGCCGTCACCTTTCCGGAAGTATTTAAAATCATTCCTCCAAGAGAATACCCCTGGTTGGAGTTGGCACTTACACGCCA
Source organism: Candidatus Magasanikbacteria bacterium CG11_big_fil_rev_8_21_14_0_20_39_34 (assembly GCA_002787355.1). Taxonomy (GTDB): domain Bacteria; phylum Patescibacteriota; class Patescibacteriia; order Magasanikbacterales; family UBA922; genus 1-14-0-20-39-34. The sequence goes on along the minus strand of PCWN01000011.1, from coordinate 117,908 downwards.
GTCCAATTTTTCTAGATACTCACCTATTGTTTTTTCTACCTCGATAACAACATTTTTGTCCTCACGCGCACGCCTTCTTTGTTCACGATACAAAATATATGACTTTGCCGTATCCTCATAGTCAAAACGAATAAGAACGTTTTCCACAATATCTTGTACGTCTTCCACTCCAGGAATTTTGTCTACAAATAATTCTTCACATTCTCGTACCACTTCTACTGTAACCGTATAGGCAGTTGCATGATCCTCTCCATTGGTTGCCTTGAATGCTTTATGCACGGCCCGTGCAATCTTATTCATATCAAAATCTACAATGGCTCCATTTCTCTTTTGTATTTTATAAACTGGCATAGAAAATGATTAAAGAGTCTTTTAAAAAGTATTTGATAGACTGTGCCATATTAAACACTCAAAACAAAAAAAGGTGTCATTTTTGGACACCCCATTCCATAATATACCTAAATTAAGAGCCCTTTATCTTTGAGCGCCCCCGACTCACATGTAACTTGACCGCATTTTCTGTTTTTCCAAGTACTGTAGCAATCTCCCGAATACTATAACCCTGTTCATATCGCATGACAAATATTTTATGCTCGAGAGGATTGAGTACTTCCTTTGCACGACGAAATACTTCTTTTAACTCTACCTGCAACAAAGATGTATCCCCATATTCCAAGGGAACCTCCATATCTTCGATATATAATGAAGTCTTTTTCCGATAGTGGTTTACCAAAATATTATGAGCAATACGAATCAGGTATGTCAAATACGTTGCATTGCTCGGGGAAAAATCAGATACATGCTTGAATGCTCGCAAAAAAGTTTCTTGTGTAAGTTCATCGGTAAGAAACCTGTCTTTTCCAACTCGGTGGTAAAAATAACTCTCAATTTCCATGTGATACTTCTCATACAACAGGTAAAATTTTTCCGGTGTTTCTTGTGCCAAAAAAATGAGATCTCTATCCTCGGTACGGGATGCATATTTTTCTTGAAAAAAATCCAAAAGAAGATCTTCCAGCAAAACACCAAAACTTTTTTCTTTTGCAAAATCCAAACTTGCTGCTTTCTGATCCAAAGATAACCAAGAAAGGATCCAACGAAATTTATCATCCCCCGGCATATCTTGTGTATGCATAATCTTTAAAAATTCTTCTTCAAAACGTTTTCTATCCTCTAAGGAGCCAAATTTTGGTTGAAGAGAAAGATAATACTTTTGTCCATTGTTTTCCAAAGGTGCCAAATATGAACGTTGAAAAAAACGTGTCCTATTGCGATGTACATTGCAAACAGTCCCCATAAATGGCTCCGAACAGGTACTTAATTTCTTCCACATTTTTCTATAAAAGGCTCCTTCCATATGTCCGCCCCAAAGTTCCCCAGGTTTTTTCCCCACAATTTGTGGTACCTCATACCCCGTAGACTCCGTGAGGGCATAATTGGCATAGACAACCCTTCCCGTGGTATTGGTAACCAAAAAACCGCCCGGAAGGCGCTCAAATACCTCATTTACATGCTCTTTACTTGTCATATGTTGCTCAACACAGCAATTTTTCAAAATTAAAGAGTGAAAGAAAATACCGCCCTTTGCGTATTACTCTATGATAGGTATACTATACCATATCTTTAGGTATGGATGAACAACAGTCGAAGAAAACCGACCAGGAGCTCGTGGTGCTGACGCTATATAATAAAGAAAATTTTCTCTTCATTATACAACGTTATGAGGATAAGCTCCTCCGTTACATAAAACGTATCTCAAATGTAGGCCATGAGGAGGCGGAAGATATTCTACAGGAGGTATTTTTAAAGGTATATCAAAATCTTAATGGATTTGACTCTAACCTCAAATTTTCTTCATGGATTTATAGAATTACTCACAATGAAGTTATAAGTCAATTTCGAAAAAAGAAAGCCCAACCGGAGAAAAAAGATTTTGAACCAGAAATGTATGAAAACATTGCATCTGATCTGAATATTGAGCATCAAATAGACCAAAAGATACTCAAAGAAGCCGTAGAAAAAGCTCTTGCAAAAATGGAGCCAAAGTATGCAGAAATTTTAATTCTCAAGTATTTGGAAGAAAAAAGTTACGAGGAGATCTCAGATATTCTTCAAAAACCGATGGGAACCGTTGCAACACTTCTCAACAGAGCAAAAAAACATATGCAAAAACATTTTCTATAAGTATGAAAAATAATCTTGGTCAAAAAATTCTTGAGTGTATCGAAGAAAAACATATTACACCCAAACCTAAGTGGAACTTTGTTTTGAAGGATTCTTTTATTTGGGGTTTTGCACTTTTATCTCTCATTATAGGAGCAATGGCTTTTGCCGTGACGCTTCATACACTTCTCAACCAAAACTGGGAACTCCATACTGAGTTTGATAAAAATTTATTCCAATTTATTCTCATTTCTCTTCCTTACTTTTGGATTCTTTTTCTTTTCATTTTTATCACTTCCGCATATTATAATTTTGTTCATACAAAAAATGGATATCGCTATAGACTTGGTGTTATTGTAACAAGCAGTGTATTGGTAAGTATATTAGTTGGTACCGGACTCTATGCATTAGGAATTGCTGAATATACAGATGAGACCTTTGCACAAAATAGTGCGCTCTACCGGAAACACGCAAACCCTACTCACCACATGTGGGAACAACCAGAACATGGACATCTATCGGGAAGAATACTTCATATAGAAAATCCCATCCGGTTTGTTATTGAAGACCCCCAAGAACGTATATGGACCATACACCTGGTGAGTACGACTCCAGAGACCACACTCCTCTTCTTTAGTGAGGGAAAAAAGATAAAGGCACTCGGTCATGAAATCAATTCTGGAGAATTTGAAGCAAAAACTATTCTCCCATCACGTCACAAATGGCAGATACGTATAGTAAAATTTGAACAAACCTTTCTTAAAGATCACCCACCAATTTCTTCAATGGATACGAAATGAAAGAAAAAAAATTGATATGCGTATTACTCAATAGGATATCCTACCTATCGTATTTTTGAAGGGGGGGGAAAGCAAAAGAGTATTATGATAAATGTACTTGAAACATCGTTTATTCGTAATACGCACTCATTCAATTTTTAATCTTCTATGCAAATCAATCGTGCACTTCTCATGCTTGCCATTGTGGCAACTATACTGACCACTGGTGCGGGCACTGCTTTTACAATGGAAATTGCTCCATCAAATGAAGCCGCCCAAATTCAGGAGTCTTTTGGAGAAAAAATCCCATGGACAAAGACTTATGGAGAAAATTTTCACAAAAAAAGCCATAAAAATACCAACCACCGGTTTCATAGAATTATGCATCCACAAGAATTGGGAATGCATGAACAAATACAGCAGGCTATTGCCTCACAAGATTACAATGCCTTTAAAGCAGCCCTCAAGCAGACCCAACACAATCCATGGCAAAACATATCAGAGAGCCGTTTTAACCAAATTGTTCAGGTCAAAAAGCTAAAGGATGAAGGAAAAACAGACGAAGCAAAGCAAATCCTCAAGCAACTTCATGAAAACTGGAAGACTTTGCACAATACAGAAGAAATGGAAACTCAAGATGAAGAAACTGAACTTTAATTTTATATGCACCCTGTGACTGTACATCACAGCAATGCAAAGAAGTATGGCAAATGAAAACCCCACATATGTGGGGTTTTTGTATTTAGGAATGTGTATTTAAATACATATAGATGGTATCCACATAAATGTTACCAGATTTTACCCCATCGGGAAGACGTCCAAATTCCACAAAACCAAGCTTGTGATAAAGGCTAATGGCTCGTTCATTCCTTCCAAACACAGTTAAATATACTTTCTCTATTTCTTTTTGGTTCTTTGCCCAATCCAAAACAACATCGGCTAACTTTTTTCCTATTCCATCAGAACGATACCCATTTTTTAATGATATGCCAAAACCCGCTATATGTCGTTCTTTGAAGTCTCCAAACTTTATTTGTGATTTTCCAATAAGAATATCACCATCCCAGGCAGTAACGTGCAAAGACTCTCCCTTCTCCATAGATTCACTACATTCTCGAACATAGTTTTCTTCCTCCGAGAGAGTAAGTTTTCGATTTATCAAAATATCTATATCTTCATCAATAAGATTATTTATATATTCCAAAAGAGCCGGAGCATCATTATTTGTCTGCACACGTAGTGTTATCTCTTTTCCTGATTTGGAATAAAATGTTTGTGGTTCCATAGCGCACTTTAAGTTTTTTTATAATACTTTTTCTTTTGAAGTTTATCTGGCAAATAGCTTTCTTGTGTATATTTTGTGTATCCTTTTCCATAACCCAAATCTTTCATAAGTTTTGTGGGAGCATTACGAACAGAAAGTGGTATGGGTAAATTCCCAAATTTTTTTACATCAAGGAGAGCATTTTGTAAACCATCATAGGCACTTCTATCTTTCGGACACTGACAGAGATACACGACACCTTGCGCCAAATTAATGGAACACTCTGGATATCCAATGGTCTCAACAGCACGAAATACAGCATTTGCAACGACAAGTGCCGTAGGCAAGGCAACACCAATATCTTCACTGGCAAACACAACCATACGTCTTGCAATAAACTTTGGATCTTCTCCGGAATCAATCATACGGGAAAGATAGTACAAAGCCGCATCTACCTGTGAGGCACGCATAGATTTAATGAAAGCAGAAATGGTATTATAATGTTCTTCCCCTTTTTTATCATAACGCAAGTGCTTTGACTGTAGGGTATCTTTAAGAGATTTGATGGTAATAACATCATAAAGCTTTTTTGTATTTTCCAACATGGCAATAGCCTGACGGGCGTCACCGTCTGCCATTGCAATCAACCAATCCTTTGCTTCTTTATCCATTTCATAACCAACATGCTCAAGAATTTTTTCCATGCCTTCTGCAGTGTGAGATTCCAAGACAAATACACGACATCGAGAAAGCAACGCCGGGATAACTTCAAAACTTGGATTTTCTGTTGTGGCCCCAATAAGCACAATATTCCCAGATTCAACAAAAGGAAGAAGGTAATCCTGTTGTGACTTTGAAAAACGATGAATTTCATCTAAAAAAAGAACCTTTGGTCGATCAAACGTTTTTTCCACAATTTTCCGTATATCATCCTTTTTTGCAGAGACAGCGGAAAGTTCAAAAAATTCAACGTCAAACGCTTGTGCATAAATTTTTGCCAGTGTGGTCTTGCCGACCCCAGGAGGTCCCCAAAGAAGAAAAGAAAAAAGATGTTTATTTTCTACTGCCATACGCAAGGGTTTTCCAATACCAACAAGATGACTTTGTCCTACAAATTCATCGAAACTTTTTGGCCGTAAAATGTCTGCAAGTGGTTGCATAAAAATATCTATGTTTTCTTCTCTTTTTAAAGTATTTCCTGAATTTTTTCCCACAAAAAAGGAAATTCACTATAACCAAATTCAGTATTTAAATGACCCCCAGTTTTCAGTTCTATAAGTGATGTATTCAACTTTTTTGCAAGGCTTCTTCCATACTGTATGGGGACATATGGATCATCCTGTGCACTGATGAGTACAAAATGTCTACATGAAGTTTGTATGGTTTGAAAATCATATTCCTTTTGAACAAATGTTTTGTTCAATGAATCAAAAAAATCATCTTCCAGAAAATTCAAAAAAGAAGATACAAAAAAACAGGCATATACCGGTACCTGAACCGTTTCCAAAAAAGCAAGAACAAGCGCTGGCCCCAGAGAATGCGCAATAAAAATCGTATCCTCCGTAATCTGGTCTCGATAGGTTTCTAAAACTTGCATCCAAGCATCGAGACTCTGACCTTCTGGTGTAGGAAAACGAGGTACAAAAACCTCGTACCCCTGTTGTTCAAGTTTTTGCTCAAGCCAAGGAAACCAATTCCCCTCTGGGCTCCCTCCCGTTCCATGAATGATAAATGCACTTTTCATATAAAGGCATTGTACCGCCATAAAAAATAGCCGTCAAACGCAGCTATCTCCTCTCTTTTTCTCTTTCCAGGAAGCTTCCTTATAAAGCTTTCAAAAGTTTTTTTGACCAAGATTCAATTTGTTTGATACTTTCATCTAGTTGAAAATAAAAACCATCGATTTTTAATGGTGATATGACCTCTTTTGCCTGAATTTTTTTTACAAAATTTTCCATATGGTCCACAGCTCCACAAAAAAATGTATATCGTTTATCTCCACAACCAAACAATGCAAACTTTTTTTGAGAATAACGTGTACTCTGTAGGGCATCCATAATATGCAAAACATCCTCATGGGGCATTCCCTCTTCCCCATTTACCATCCAACTTGGACTTCCCATGACAATCAATTTTGCTTTTTCAATATCGGAAATTTGTACTTCCGATGCATTTTTTATGACCACACGATGTTTTTGTGCCAAAATATCTGCAATGGTTACAGCACTATGGTAATTTGAACCCGAGTTGGAGGCGTATAGAATCAATACATTCATATAAATTTCTTATACAAAGATGTAATGGTTTTCTTCTTTACTGGTTGCTTTACCAAAGTTTTCTTTGAAATTACGGGAAGCTGCGCTTCATAACTCTTTCTTTTTTCTTGGTATAAAATCCCCACAGGAATCTTTTTGTAATCCCATTCAAATGTTTTTTGATAAGCTGAAAAGGTGTCCGTTGGATCGTAATCTTCTGGAAGTTTATAAATATTTTCTTGAAAAAATCTATGGGTATACACTTTATTAAAACTTACACATGGTTGCATAACTTGTATGACAGAAAATCCTTCATGCTTATTGGCTTCAATAATAATCTCTTTCAAAGATTCAACATTCCCTGAATACTCTCTGGCCAAAAATGTAGCCCCAGCAGATAATGCAAGACGTAGTGGATGGAGAGGATCATCGATATTTCCTCCTGGAGTGGATTTTGTTACCTGTCCCTTTGGGGTTCGAGGCGAAGCCTGCCCGGTAGTCAAAGCATAGAGAGCATTATCATGCAAAATAACTGTGAGGTTTTGATTTCTCCGTGCAGCGTGAATGAAGTGGTTTCCACCTTCAGAAAGAGAATCCCCATCCCCCGTAAATACAAAAACATTTAAATCATGGTTTGCCATTTTTAATCCGGAGGCAACCGGGAGAGCACGTCCATGCAGTCCTTCAAATGCCGTTATCTTCACAAAATTTATTATATGACCATGACACCCAATACCTGCAACCAATGCGGTATTCTTATTATCCCACTTTTCTTGCATACAGGCAGCACGAAAAGCACTCCAAATTCCAAAATCTCCACAACCCGGACACCAAGTACATGGCTTTGGAGTACTCAATGCAGCGCCTGTAAGATACTGTTTGGGTTGTAATTTTTTCTTTGACATATCTATGAATCAAGGAGACTCTGAATTTTTTGAATAATTTCTTCTGGAAAAATAGGTCTTCCATCATATTTCAAAAGCGTATCATGAGGAGTAAAACCTGTTTTTTCTTTCAAGAGTTTTCCAAACTGTCCCGAATAATTACACTCAACCAGAAGAACCTTTTTTGCTTTTTTTAATATATTATTGAGTGCACGAGTTGGAAAAGGATTCATCCAGGTAACGTGAACAAAATTTACATTTTTGCAATGTTGCAATGCTTCAAGTATAGCCCCTTTGTTACTTCCCCAGGAAATAATCGTAATATCTGCCTTTGTAGAACCATAGACTCTTGGTTTCTCCATATCTTCTTTTTCACAGGTAAGTAGTTTCCTCATTCTTTTATTCATTTGTTCAATTCTATTTTCTGAGGATTCTTCTGAATATCCAACTTCATCATGCTCATCTGAATTGACAACAAAATGATTCCCTACTCCCGGAATACTTCTTGGAGATATACCACTTGCCGTTACTGCGTAACGTTTGTAGTTGACCCTCTTTGTCTTTACAAAGTTTCCCCTTTCAATTGAATACTTTTTGTATTCAAAAGGTTCTACCGACATATGAGACTCACAAATATGCTTATCCACCAAAAGAAGTACTGGTGTTTGATACTTCTCCGCTAAATTAAAGGCCTGCATAGTCATATGAAAGGACTCTTCCACATCTCCTGGGGCTAAAATAATTCTTGGGAAGTCCCCCTGATGAGCATAGAGTGTAAAGAGTAAATCCCCCTGTTCAGTCCAAGTTGGGAGTCCTGTGGCTGGTGCTCCACGCATTCCCTCTATAATAACCACGGGGGTTTCTGTTATTCCCGCAAGTCCATAGGCCTCAGTCATAAGACAGAAACCTCCACCAGATGTGGCAACAAGACTTCTCACCCCAGCAAAAGAAGCCCCAATTGCCATATTCAGCGCAGAAATTTCATCTTCAGGTTGCTTATAGATGTAACCAAACTTTTCTTGATGAGGTGCGAGGGTATGCAGAATCGCAGAAGTTGGAGTCATGGGATAAATAGCCGCAAACTGCATTCCCGCAGCAATACTTCCCAAGGCAATTGCCTCATTTGCAGTCACTACAATTTTTTCTTTTCGTACCCTTTTCTGTTTCAAAAATGGATCCAGTTTGTCAAAGTGGCGTTCTTGGACGTACTGGTAAGCCGCACGAGCAACCGCAATATTTCGCTTACTCACACTCTCATGTTTATCTCGAAATTCTTCCTTTATCATCTTACACAGATCATCGATACTACCACCAAGTATTGATAATACAGCTCCCAATGCGGCTGTATTTTTCATAATTAAAGACCCACCCACTCGTGTTGCAATCTCATGAATGGGTACATCAAATATATGAACCCCCTTTGCGACATTTTTTACGGACATGTTCATAGCACTATCAAAAAGAATGGAACCGCCACCTATAACTTCGTGCTGATGTTGGTGCAAAGTATCCTGATTGAGCGCAACCAAAAAATCTGTATGCATATAGGGAGCCAAGACAGGTCCCTCTGAAATAGCAACCTGCATAACGTTATGTCCCCCACGCACAAGTGATGGATATTCTGAGTAGTCAAAGGTATAATAACCACTTCTGCTTGCAATTTTTGCAACTACAAGACCGGCAGACATTATCCCATAGCCCGCTTCCCCACCAATTTTCAATACAAAGGGTTTCATACAAACAAAAATCAAAAGGTATGTTCAATTATCTTAAGCTTCCCATCCACTGCCCAAGCTGATTGATGTGTTACAATAACTGGGTTTATCTCAATTTCTTCTAAAGTTGTAAATGTGTTCATCAGCTCAATTAAACGCAAAACAATTTCATATAAACTTTCTATAGCATAACTTTTTTCTCCCCGCATACCCAGGAGAAGCTTGCCTATTTTTAAATTTTCAAACTGCCTTTTTATTTCTTTCAAACCACACTGTGGGAAAAGAACAAGATGTTCTCCCATAAGTTCTGTATACGTACCTCCTGCACCCAATAATAAAACCGTCCCAAAGTTTGGATCCCGTTTTGCCCCAACCATCACTTCTACTCCACCCTTTATCTCCTCTTGAACCTGGATATGTGCATTTGAAAATGAAAGATTTTTTAAACGTTCTTTTAAAATAGCAAATGATTCCTTCAGCTGACCTACGTTATCTATACCGGTAATAACTCCACCGATATCCTTTTTATGGAGCAGTTCTTCTGAAGAAATTTTTAGAACCAGGGGAAATTTTGCGTGCGTCAAAAATTTTTCTACTTCTACAAAGTTATCTACACGACCACTCTTTGGAACATCTATCCCGGAATATGAAAGCATATCATTGGCATCAATACTGGAAAAAGTATTTCCACGATGACTCTCTATATGATCATGAATCCATTTCAAATGTGTTTTGTCTATATTTTTTGGTGGAAGAGTATGTTGTGCTCCCTGGATACGTTTTTTTTCCATTTGCCATGACCACATTTTCCCCAAAACAGAAATTGCTCTTTCCGGAAAACGAAATGATGGAATCCTATGCTTATGGAGTACCACTTCCCCGGCATGAATAAGACTTCCCCCCATAAAAGAACATAGAATCGTTTTTTTATAGATTTTTGAAAGTTTTACAATGGCCCGTGCGGTATTCTGTATTTCCGTCATCACTTGAGGCGTAAGGATGACAACAACAGCATCAACATTTTTTTGCTTCAAAAGAAGTTCCAATGATTTTGCATATCGGTCAGACAAAGCATCCCCTAAAATGTCTATAGGATTATGAACACTGGCTTCCCGAGGAAGATACTTATACAATTTTTTCTCTACTGATTGTGAAAAATTTGCAAGTTCTAAACCTGCTTCTTGTACAGCATCAGCTGAAATAACGGCAGGGCCTCCAGCATTTGAAAGAATAGCAACCCGAGGGCCTTGAGGTACCTTTTCCCAAGAAAAAGCACGCATGTAGTCAAATAAGTCCTCTGTGGTATACGCACGCAGAGCTCCAGAAGCACTCAGTGCAGCTCCAAATATTTTATCTTCCCCTGCCAGAGATCCAGTATGTGAAAGCATCGCTTTTTGTGCAGCATGAGATTGTCCGGGCTTTAAAACAAAAACAGGGTCCTCCTGTGAAATATTTGAAACAATATCCACAAAAGCCTCCCCATGTGATATAGACTCCAAATACATCCCCACGGGAAATACATCTGAAAAGCCATTCTGATGATTTTTTTTCCTTTGGTCGCGAGTCTTTTTTTCATCCGCCCAAAAAGAAAGAAAGTCGTTTTCATTCAGTATGGTTTTATTTCCAAGAGTCACAAATTGTGAAAAACCAATCCCAGCATCTGCAGCGTAGTCAAAAAGGCTACTGGCAATAGCTCCCGATTGGCTCAAAAAACGCATATTCCCTTTTTCTTTTTCTACTAAACTAAAGGTAGCGTTTATATTATTTTCCGTATCTAAAAAACCAAGACAATTGGGTCCAAGTATATGAAGTTTATACCTATCGGATATATCTCTAATCTTTTTCTCCAATGCAGCACCACTTTTTCCTATTTCAGAAAAACCTGCAGAAAGGATCACAACATTTTTTGTACCCTTTTCTGCAACTTGTTTTAACACCGTCGGTACAGTTGTGGCTGGAAGGGAAATAATCACAAGATCCGGAATTTGAGGGAGATCAGAGCAACTTTGGAAAGAAGTCACTCCTTCTATTTCTCTCGCACGAGGGTTTACCACAAAAATTTTTCCTTTATAACCAAAAGAAAGAAGATTCCGAAGTACGATATTTCCTAGCTTCCCTTTTTTTCTTGAAGCACCAATAATTGCAATCGATTCCGGTGCAAAAAAACTTTTTATATTTTTATTTGACAGACATTTTTGTGAATTCATGGCTTCATTATATCATAACTCAAATAAAAATTGTAGAAAAAAAGAACCACCAAAGTGGTTCTTATCTTCTTTTGAAGAAAATTATCTATCGTGAACTTTTTGACCGTCTGAATTTATTACCAAATTCTCTATTTTTTCTTTTTGCATGTACCGTTCATACCATGAATAGTTTGTCCCTAAAAATCTTGCCAAAAGTTCAAATAAAAGATGTAAAGTTTTATTATCAATATCCAAACTTGGAACAAATTCTACAATATCCAACCCTACAAGCTTTTCCATCTTGCCCATAAAACTTGCTAAGTTACTCATTTGCACGTAATCAAGACCACCGTGAGTTGCCATAAAATTCGCTGGTGCATATGTTTTATCAATAGCATCAATATCTAGGCTCACATAAAAAGATGTAACCCGTTCTTGAAACGACTGAAGGGAAGAAAAAACCGGCTCCATACCATAGGTTAATATATCAAACATGGTAATAGTCTTTATCCCTAGGCTTTGTAAAAAATCAATTTCCGATGTATCCAGATCTTTAAGCCCTATGTAGAGCATATTTTCTGGTTTTATTTTTACCCCACCACGAAAAATATTTATCAGCCTCTCATGACCATATCCCAAAAGAGCCGCAGCAGGCATACCATGCAAATTTCCCGTAAGACTGGTGTGATGAGTATTGGCATCCGCATGTGCATCTATCCATACAAGTCCCATATCCCCAGAAAGAGCAACTGACGCACCTGACACGCTCCCAAAGGCCACACTATGATCCCCTCCAATAGTTACACAAAACTCTCCTTTCCTCACCCTTTGATACACTTGGGAAGCTAGGCTATTACCAATCAGTGCCATTCTATCAACATTGCCTAACGTCTCTCCAATATTAACCTCTATGGATCCCATATCTTGCGTTTCTATACCCAAATCCTGAAATATCTCAAATAACCCATGTTCTTTCATATGCTGAAAGGCAGATGCTGTTCCTACAATCTTTTTTCCAAAATCAATTGGAGCTCCCAAAAAAGATACTTTTTGGGGCGTTGGATTTTTTCTGTAAAAATCAAGCGAATTTTTCATAGTAATATTCTTTCTATAAAAAAATATCACCCCCTGGCGATATTTCTATGCTTCTCCCTGTTTATCACTTTTATGCTTTTTCCATTTCATAGTGTTTTTTCTATTGTACAAAAAAACGAATCCATTTGCAAATATGTGCTAAATAGCTATAATACCTAAAAAAGAAACCTATCCACATTATGACAACAATTCTCTATATTATTGGGGCGCTTTCATCAAATACGATCAAAGATATCCTTCAAAAGAAACTTCTCAAAAGCCTTACGGCACGTGATTTTCTTTTTATGAGGAGTATTTGGATACTCTTTTTTCTTGTTCTCCTTATCCCTTTCGTGTACTTTCGTATTTCATTTCAGGTATTCTCCCTCATGTTCCTGGTAGCAATACTAGCCGCCGCGGGATATTATCTTCGCAACAATGCCCTCAAACATTTAGAGATATCCTACGTCACACCACTGTTTGGTATCTGCCCTCTTTTTGTAACTCTTTTCTCATTTATTTTTCTCCAAGAACGCCTCACCATTACTGAACTGATTGGAATTATTATCATATGTTTTGGATCCTATATTCTCGAAGTTAAAAAAGGAATTGGTATCCTTGGTCCCTGGCAAAAGCTCCTTTCATCTCCCTACAATCTTCAAGCGTTTGGCACGGTTGTCCTTTTTGGAGTTACCATAACGCTTGATAGATATATTCTCTCCAATTTTGTATCCGTATTTACGTACCTTTTTTTTGTTTGGAGCATGATAAGCGTCATATTCCTTATTTTTGGGATAAGAAAAAATGCTGTCTATAAAGTTGAAAGAAGAAAATCTTTTCTTTTTTCTTTTTTTCCAGCTCTTTTCTTGGTACTGACAGATCTCTGCCTCTACACTGCACTCTCACAAGAAAATGCCGGCATTGTGAGTGCCGGCTTTATGATGAACACTCTTATCATAAGTATCCTTGGTGGAAAATTTTTTGATGAACATCAAAAAAAAAGAAGAGATATTGCAGCTCTTCTTATTACTTTTGGCGGAATTCTCATCGCTCTTGGTTAGAAAATTTATTTCAAGCCAAAACAATCTTGAATGGTTTTTCCGTTACAATTTAAAAATTCTTGAGATAAATCCCATATGTATTGTGCAGATCTCTCCCTGTAGGGTGTTGTGCTACTCTGTGCCATCAGTGCCTCTTTCGCCTCCTCAAATGAGCCAAATACATCTATAGTCGAAGTTGGAGTAATGCCCCGAATAATGTCTTCTACATATGGTCTATCCGATGGGAACTCCGTTTGAAATGATTTAAACAATATATCCCAATTAAAGTGTTCATCCAGTTTTTCCCCCAACTCAAGGGATTGAATGAAATGTTGATACAGTGAACCAGTATTTCCCCGAACCAGACCAAAACTTTTTGAATTATCATCAATCATATCTTTATAGTTCCAGTATACAATGGGAATTCCCTCTCGTAGGAATCGATACAAAACAAAAATATCACTATTTTTTGCCCAGGCATCGTTGGCCCAATTTCCAACTTCACCAATCATAACCGGAACATGGTATTTTTCTTTTTGTGCAAAAAGAGCTTCACTTTCAGAACGAGCTTTCGTACCAAATCCATAATAATGTGGCTCGTATACTATACCTTTATCGTTCAGAAGAATGGACTCTATATCCAGGGAAACATTGTTTGGTTGAACAAAAATTAGATGTTCAAATCCAACCTTTCGAAGTGAAAAAACAGCATCTGCATAAAATTTTTGTAAATCCGAAATATCTGGAGCTTGAGGTTCGTTGAGTAGATCAAAACCTGCAAGATATGCGCTGTCATTATATCGATGGGCCAGTGCCGTCCAAAAAAGTATGGTCTTTTCCACTGCATCTTTGTTCTTCCAAAATGTGGCCTCCCCTTGTGAATTTGCATGTGAAAAGGTACTTTGAGGCAATATTGCCGCATGGAGATCAAAGAGACAATATATTTGATATTGAGCACACCATCTGAGTGCATTATCGAGATAAGTAAAATCCTCTTCCCGAAGCTCCTGACGTTCAAAAAAAGAATTAAAATCTGCGGCAGAAAATGGTATACGGACAATATTTACCCCCAAATTTTTTAAGTATAAAAAATCTTTTTCGGTGACAAAGTTGTCACGATATGACTGTATAAATTGATCCTGAGAGAGGATCTTTGGATCAAGAATCTGTGAAAAAGCTTTATCAAAATCATCCTGTGAGTAATTCACTTGGTACGTTTGCTTGTTGTGGTCTCCCATACCCCAGAGATACCCCTCCAATTCCAACCACTGACCCAAGTTTACCCCAGTAAGATAAATAGGTTCTCGTTTATTTTTTAAAAAGATTCCGTTGTTGACCTGTAAAAAATTATCCCTTGGACGATACATAAGAAGCTTTTGCTCATCTTGAATATCCTTTGTATTTTCAACTTTTACAAAAATATAAACGCCCAAAAGAAACGCCAAAACAAGAAGCATGCAATTGATAAGATGTTTTTCTTTTCTTCCTGAGTCCATAGCCATGAGTTACTTTCTCTATGGTATCATAAATGGAGGGAGAATAAAATAAAACGGAGAAGATTCTCCGTTTTTTTTTCCTCCCTAAAAATCTTTACATGTAGGTGTCACACATGCATCCACAGTCCATACATGTCTGACACTCATCGCATGAAAGTTCTTCAATTTCTGCATTACAATATGAGCATTCCATATAAAAAAATTTTAATTTGATATCCCAGTGTTGGGTATAAAAATTATACCACCACAAAAAAAGAAGACAACATGTTTCCATGTGTCTTTGTGGATATCTTCAAAAAAATTTTCCTATTTTTTACTCTGTCTTGAAACTCGGATACGGTCAACCTCTTTAAGTTGCTTTTTTCGTAAACGAACGCTTTCTGGCGTTACTTCCAAATATTCATCCTCATTCATTATTTCCAGACCAAGCTCTAGATTTATTTCTCTTGGAGGAGTTAAGTTCAAGGCGTCATCGGCCCCAGAAGATCGCATATTGGTAAGTTGTTTTCCCTTAATAGGATTCACGGTCATATCAAGTCCCTTCGCCGTGTTTCCAATAACCTGTCCCTCATATACTTGCACATTTGGGCCAACATATAAGACACCGCGTGTCTGGAGGTTTGCCAAAGAATAACCCAATACTTTTCCGGTTTCTCCCGAAATCATAGAACCAATATCTCGCTTCTCAATCTTTCCAACGTAGGGTTCAAAACCTATCACCTCGCTTGAAAGTATACCTTCTCCACGAGTATCCACCACAAACTCATTTCTATAACCCAAAAGACCTCTTGTTGGAATTTTGAAGGTAAGACGAGTATGATCTTGTTCAGGACTCATACCAATCATTTGTCCCTTTCTCTTGGAAAGCTTTTCAATAACCGTTCCTGCTGATTCCTCAGGAACATCCACAGTCACCTGCTCAAATGGCTCAAGTTTTTCTCCATTTTCCTCTTTAATAATAACTTGAGGTTGAGATACCTGTACCTCAAATCCTTCTCTACGCATGTTTTCCAAAAGAACGGCAATGTGAAGTTCTCCTCTTCCATACACGGTAAAAAAATCTTCAGTAGAAAAATCAATTTTTAGTCCTACATTTACTTCTAACTCCTTTTCCAGACGCTTTTTAATTTGTTGGCTGGTTACAAACTTTCCTTCTTTTCCGGCAAAAGGGGAATTATTTACCAAAAAGCCAAGAGAAATAGTTGGCTCATCAATTTTTATGGCAGGCAAAAGCTCCTGTGACTCATCGATACAAATAGTATCACTAATATATATATCCGGAAGACCAGCAAGCATTATGATATCTCCTGCTACCGCCTCGGATGTTTCTTTTCTGGTGATACCTTCGAAAGTAAAAATTTTAGATACGGTTCCAGGAATAATTTCACCTGTGATTTTTTTTACAAAAACTTTTTGTCCCACTGAAACCTTTCCCTGGTACACTCGTCCAATTCCCATTCTTCCCAAATAATTGTCATAGGCAAGATTAAATGGTTGAAACGCAAGTGGGGCATCAACATCTGCCCGAGCGGGAGCTACATGCTTGAGAACCATATCCAAAAGAGGTTTCAAATCTTGTGACTCATCTTCCAAATTTATTTTTGCAATTCCTTGCTTTGCGATAGTATAAACGGTTTCAAAATCAAGCTGTTCATCATTGGCACCAAGATCCATAAACAATTCCAATACCTGTTCGTGTACCCAATCTGGACGAGCAGCCGGTTTATCAATCTTATTGATAACAACAATTGGCTTAATTCCCAGTTCAAGAGATTTTTTCAAAACAAACTTTGTCTGAGGCATAGGACCCTCTTGGGCGTCCACCACAAGAAGCACGCTATCTATAGATCGCAACACACGTTCTACTTCACTTCCAAAGTCAGCGTGTCCTGGGGTATCTACAATATTAATTTTTGTACCATTATAAAAAACCGAAGTATTCTTTGAATAAATCGTAATTCCACGTTCACGTTCCAGATCATTGGAATCCATACTTACAGCTTCATCGGTAATCATACCGGTCTGCTGCATTAATGCGTCCGTAAGTGAGGTCTTTCCATGGTCTACATGGGCAATAATAGCGATATTTCTGATTTCCATAGTCTTCAATTAAAAATCCCCTCTTCGGGGAAAAGTGCGCCTATTATATATAAAAAAGGAAAAAAAGTCAAGGATACCTGACAAAAGATCTTCAATGGACATTATTGTAGATTTTTTAAATAATTTACGATAAGATTATGTGCTGGAGGGTTCATTTCTTTCCAAATTGCTTCTTCAAAATACTGCCCCATGGGAACCCATCTCCACTCGGAAAATTTCTCTGGCTCCATGAGTACTGGATCTTGCAGTGTGGAACAAAAGAACATGTATACCGTGTCCCCTTCTTTGGCCCCAGGAGTCTCTCCAATAAAATGTACAATGGTGAGATCATTTATACCTACTTCTTCCTGTGTCTCACGGCGCAGAGTTTCCTCTAAGGTCTCCCCTTCATCACACCTTCCACCTGGAGTTGTCCAAACAGAAATATTCTTCCATTTATCTGGAGTATAATGCCGCAAACCAAGTAGAAGCGCATTGTCTTTTACAATAACAGCACTCGTGCAGGCAAATGAGTCCAACTTTTTTGAAAGGTAGTGTTCGAGCATAAGTTTCTTCCTATCTTGGTGGCTTGGTATTTCTATTTCCCATACTTCGTTGTCTGGCAGCACCTGCAAGACTATTCTTTTTTGCATGAAACCCAACACTGCCATCTAAAGGATTCTTTTTTGAACTTTTTCTTTCAGATCCGCTTGGTTCTCCCACATTCTTTCCTGCTTTTTTCATCTGCTTTATAACTTTGTGAAGCATATAAATATTTTCTACCTGATTATACTTTATTTTTAATACTATCACTTTGTCCTCTCGATGGTCAAATTTGTTTATGAGTTGACACAATTTTAATATAAAAATATGATAGATACGGGTACACCTTCAGTACCTTAGGAGTTTCCATGCTCAACCGAGAAAAACTTCGGGCTCTTCAGGGGGGCTGCATCCGTACGGCCCACCGGTCTGCCACATTGACCCTTCTCGTGGTATTTGGAGAACTGGTCGCAAGCCGCCACTTCATTCGCCTCCGTGAAGGAAGCATCACGAAGTGGACGCTTCTCATTGGACTTTTCCCCATGCTTCTTCTCTATGCAACGGCACTCCTCTTGGGAGTCTACGCCGACGTCAAATACCCCAAAAAATATCGCTGAAATATACCCCCCGCCGGCCCGTGTTAATACTCCACCATATTTCACGGGCAAAAAAATCTGCATAAAAAAAGTACCTGTTACAAGCAGGTACTTTTATTTATTAGAAAAAGTTATCTTTTCCAAAGAGCCTTTGCCACCTTCCAAAAATACTTTGCTACAAATAGAAGGAGAAAAAGATACAGTACGTATTGAAGAATAACAAATATAAGAGCAATAAGACCAACCGTAATATCCTGTGCTACTTCATTGATATCTCGAACAAAATTTTGTACCGCAATTCTCCAAGAGTCCTTAACCTGGTTTCCATCTACATACTGAATTTCACTTACATTTACATAAAAATAGGTATACTTTAATCTATCCAACTGTTCCGCTTTTGCACGTGAGAGCCTATCAATCTGTGCACTAATATTAATACGTTCCTGTGTGAGACGCTCAAGTGTACGAACCTTACTATCTACAATGCTTGCCAATGCGTCTGCATTTTGTGATCTTCTTGCAACTTGTGTAATTTCATCATATGCCGTAATAGCCTCAGACAATGTTTTTTCAATCGTCTCCTGTTTTTTTTGCAAAATTTCCAACTGACCAGTATAGTCCTCCACCACCTGTTTTATCGTATAGGTATTTTCCGAAAGATCACGAGGATGAAGTCCCTGAACCAATTCTAAAATTTCATTTGTTTTTTCTTTTTCAACTTTAAAGGTATAAGCACAACCATGTTCGTATTCATTTGCATTTTCAAAAATAATCTCGTTTTGTGCTTTAAGATCTGAAATTTTTGTACAGGTATCTTTTAATTTTCTGGTTTCAATAAAAGCATTATATTGGGTAACTTCAAACGCTTCTGCATCATTTCCAGAAGTCATAGTTTCTTCTCCCGCCTCTGGCATAACATTTCTTTGGGAAAGTCCAGAAACATTCCCCCCTATTCCATACGCGCTATCACGGACAGAATATGCATCACCAGAAACCTTTGCAGACAAAGCACTTCCACTATTCAATGATTTCAATGATGTTCCAAACATCCGCACCGCAAATGTTAAAACAATAACACCCACAAAAACAAGGGCAATAACTTTGAGGATATTGCTGGGTTTGATATTATAGTCTGAAAAATTTTTCATATGTTTACGTTTGTGGATACCAATCAAGCAGTATAACTCCTCTATTTGGATCTCCTTGAGTAAGAATCTATTAAAATTGCATTATGTACCTTATATTCAGAATAGCATAAGGCAACAATATTTCAAGTAGTCTGTGTATAAAAAAAGGATTAGCTCATGAGCTAATCCTTTTTTATAGATAGATTATGATTATCCACGTCTGCGACCACTGTTACGTCCACCACTGGAAGGCTTTCTTTTCCCAAATCCACCTTTTCTTCTTTTTGGATGAGAAAAATTTCCTCCACGTCTTCTTCCTCCGAACTCTTCATGACCAGAAAAACGTGTCCCCTCTTCCTGCAAAGGCTTTTCTCTTTCAGGAGGAAGTTCGGGGAGAGAAAGAATAGGCAAAGATTTTCGAATTAAAGCTTCAATTCTTCGTATATCTGCCTTTTCCGAAGGAGTTACAAATGAAATTGCTTTTCCAAAACGACCCGCACGTCCCGTTCTTCCAATACGATGTACGTAATCTTCTGAATTATCTGGGAGGTCAAAGTTAATAACCAAAGAAATGTCTTTCACGTCAATTCCACGTGCAGCAATATCTGTAGCTACCATAACTCGAAAACGGTCTCGTGTAAAACCTTCTAATGCAAGTTTTCTTTGAGCCTGGGAACGATTCCCATGAATCTCAGTAGAGGTATGTCCCATATTTCGAATATCTCGTGCAATACGCTTGGCACCATGTTTGGTACGAGAAAAAATAAGTGTTTTGTCTTTTCCATATTGCTGAAGTATAGAATCCAAAAGACGCATCTTATCATTTTTTTTCACTACAAATATTTCTTGTTCAATATTTTCTGACGAAGTTCCCTGCGGTGCAATTTCTATTCTCAGAGGAATTTTCATGAAAGTACTTGCAAGCGAAGAAATAGTTTTTGGCATCGTTGCAGAAAAAAGCATAGTTTGTCTCTCTTTTGGTGCTTTTTGCAAAATTCCTTTAATTTGTGGAAGAAAGCCCATATCTAACATGCGGTCTGCCTCATCCAAAGTAATAACACTCAACCTATCCAATTTGTATACCCCTTGCTCCATAAGATCCGCAAGTCGTCCAGGGGTAGCAATCACAATATGAGGATTATTTTTCAAATCTCTTACTTGAGAATGCTGAGAAACTCCCCCAATCACAACAACACATCGGAGCCCCAAAGAAGATCCAATCTGTTTCAAAGATTCTTGTACTTGAATAGCAAGTTCTCTCGTAGGAACTAATACTAAACCCTGCCCTTTGTAGAGGGCAATGCGCTGAATCATCGGTATCCCAAAGGCAAGAGTTTTTCCGGTGCCTGTCTGTGCAACACCTACAATATCTTTCCCTTCAAGCGCCGCTGGAATTACCTGGTGCTGGATGGGGGTTGGATTATGAAATCCTTTGTCTTTCAGGACAGAGAGAAATTTTTCTCCTATCCCAAGGTCATCGAAATGACCCTGAAGTGGTTCTTTTTTT
Organism: Candidatus Magasanikbacteria bacterium CG11_big_fil_rev_8_21_14_0_20_39_34; assembly: GCA_002787355.1. Lineage (GTDB taxonomy): Bacteria > Patescibacteriota > Patescibacteriia > Magasanikbacterales > UBA922 > 1-14-0-20-39-34. Next base: position 97,200 of record PCWN01000011.1, on the reverse strand, counting down.
GTCATAAAAAAAATGTGTGACCCGATATTCTTGGATGTCACACAATGACAAAAAAAGACGTCGAGCCGCTTTTGGGAATACCCAAAGCTTATAATGAATACGGTATTCTAGCAAAAAAATATCCTTTTGTCAAGTCCCCTGGCTTTTCCTCTCAAATTTTCAAAAAATAAAGGCTTTTTTTTATAAAATTTATTCTCTAAATAAGAACGCGTCGCTCTCGAAAATAAAAAACCTCAGAGGCAAATCTGAGGTTTTTTCATGAAAAGTGCAGTGTTTATTTTTTCTTCTTTGCCACGGCCTTTTTTGCTGGTGCCTTTTTTACAACTTCTTTTTTGACAGAAGCCTTTTTAGCTTTCGTCGTTGAAGCAGATTTTTTTGCAACCACCTTTTTTGTCTTTTTTTCATCTTCTGCAATGGGTTCCTTCTTTGCCTTTTCTTTCACAGGCTTTTTTGCGACCTCTTCCCCTGCAAGCATCTTCATAAGTTTATCGAGCTTTCCATTTATCATTTGAATTTGCTCCATGATTTCTCCGGAATTTTTTTGTTTCCCAGAATTTGCATTTCCTTCTTGCTTAAAGCAATCAGAACAATATACTGGTTTTCCTGGAGTTGGCTTAAATGGAACCTCAGAATCGTCTCCACAAGTAGCACATACTACACGAAACTTTGGCTTATCTGCAAAGTGGGAACGAAGGTCTCTATCTCCTCTATCTTCTCTGTCTCTTCCCCTCTTTTCTCTTCTATCACCTCCAAATTTATCTGATCGGCCACCACCATCACCTTGATTGCTGAAACATTCACTACAAAATATTGGTCGGGCACCAGTTGGTCTGAAAGGTACCTCACAATAATCACCACATTCACTACAGGTTGCTTTGTGCATAGTCGGTTTCCCAGCACCTCTTCCGCCACCAAAAGATCGGCCTCCACCATAGGAATTTCCTCCGCCATATGAATTACCCCCACCAAAACCACCTCCCGGTCTCTTTCCATTTCTTTTAAAATTTCCCATACTTCTTGTTTATATTTTATTTAAATAGAATTTACTTAATTCTAGCACATTTCCAATAATAAATCGACCAAGATGTCTTGTGTACATCCTTTTATATCAATAAAGAAAACCCCAAACCGGGGCATTTTATGTATATGATCCAAGATTGGAATTTGTAATTCAACAGGTTCTTTTCTGTGCTGTTCTACAACCTGTCTTTATTGTGCTGCGAGGGTACCATATTTTCTCCCAAATGTAAAGCCCCAAAAGGAAAAATCTACTCTTTCTACAAGCAAAAATCAAAATAGCATACACAAAACCTTTTTTTCATGTAAACCTTTGTCCGACAATAAATGGATAAAAGACGCCAAAAGTGGGCACGTGGGTTCCACACCTGATCATTGGCACATGGCTCGAAATGCTTTTGGAAGAAACGTACCAAAACTAAAATTATTTTCTTCTAGAAAAAAAAGTTACAATAAATATTGCAAGCATAATAAGTACAATTGTTCCTCCGGTGGAAAGATTGAAATAAAAAGAAAAAGCAATACCAGAAATTACTGATACTAAAGAAATAATCTCTGCATATAAAAGTGTCTTCAAAAAACTTTTTCGCATTTGTAGTGCAGTTACCACAGGTACTACAATAAGTGCAGCAATCAGCAGTACCCCTACAATGGGGATAGATAAAGAAACTGTGATGGCTGCCAAAAAAATAAGTAATGTATTCATGAACTTTGTAGAAATACCATTTACTTTTGCCGCATCTTCATCAAAGCTTACAAAAACGAGTTGTCTATAAAAAAGCGCCAAAAGGCAAATAACAACAACGGCCAAAATCAACATAACCCAGACGTCCATTTGTGTAACTGTTACAATACTTCCAAATAAATAGTTAAATAGATTGGTATTAAAACCATGGGCTATCCCCAATAAAACAATAGACAGTGCTAAACTTCCTGACAAAAAAAGTGCCAAAGCCGATTCACCATATATCCTGCGTGAATTGCGCAACTTTTCTATCCCTAATGAAGCAGCCAATGTAGTAATAATAGCCGAAAACACTGGATTAAACCCCAAAAGAAGTCCAATAGCTATTCCTGCCAAAGAAACATGCGCAAGCGTATCGGCAATAAGGGAGTATCTTCTCAAAACTAAAAAAATACCAATGAGTGGAGCAACAATTGCAACAATAATGCCTGCTTCCAACCCTCTTACCACAAAACTGTATTGAAAAATATTAAGAAACATTTAATTATGCTGATGATGAATAACTTTTACTTTGTGACCAAGTATATTTAATGATTCACTTTCTTCAAAAAACTCTTTTGCAGAGGTATGGCATACCAATGTCTTATTTACACACGCAATATGCATAGCTTCTTCTGTAATTCTTTCTATATCATGAGAAATAAGTACCACGGTTAAATGAGATTTTTGATTTAACTGCTTTATAAGAGTATAAAATTCATCCTGCGTTTTTTTATCTACCCCAACTGTTGGTTCATCAAAAAAGATAATTTCCGGTTGACCCGCGAGTGCTCGTGCTATAAATACCCTTTGCTGCTGCCCCCCTGATAAATCTCCAATAAGTGTATTTCTGTGCTCCCACATTTCTACTTCTCGTAATGCATTTTCAATGATATGTTCATCCTCATCTTTTATTTTTGACAAAAGATGCCCATTTTTGGTATATCGAACCATTGCAACCACCTCTTTTACTGTAACGGGAAAGTTTGTATCAAAATGCGTCGCCTTTTGCGGGACATATCCTATTTTTGACCAGGCTTTAAATTTTTTTATATCCTCTCCAAACAAATATACTGAACCAGAGGTTGGCGTGATAAGACCCAAAATAATTTTTACTAATGTAGTTTTTCCAGCACCGTTTGGCCCAACAACACCAAGATAATCCCCTTCATGAACTTCAAGAGATATGTTTTTTAATACATCTTCATTTCTATACCGAAAACTTACATTCTTCACTTCCACTATATTGTTGGTATGAGCTACTGACATTGGAGTGCTATTTTAAGTTGGTCAAGATTTTTTTTCATTATGGTAAAGTAATCTTCTCCTGAATTTATTTCATCCTTAGTAAGCCCTTCCAGTGGATTCAGCACCAAAGTTTGTGCACCAACTTCCTGCGCAAGTGTGTTTGAAAGTTTATTACTTGCTAAACTTTCAAAAAAAATATACTCTATCTTGTTTCTTTTGGCAAATTCTACAATTGAAGAAAGTTCCTGTGCAGAAGGTTCAATTTCTGGGGATAATCCAGCTATAGAAACCTGTGTGAGACCGTAGGTTCCAACCATATACCCAAATGCGGCATGCGAGGTAATAATATCCTTTTGTCTACAGTTTGCCAAGCTTTGAATATAATTCTGATCCAAATTATTGAGTTTCTGTTGGAGAAGATCCCTATTCTCTTGGTAATAACCTTTATGCAATGGATCTATTTCAATATATGCATTAAAAATTTTGTCTACAATCTTTTTGGCATATTGTGGTGATAGCCAAATATGTGGATCCAAAACATTTTTTCCATCTTCTACAATATAGTGATCTATAATATTCTCCCCAACTTCAAGTACTTCTGTATTTTTTGAAGAAAGATTTTGCTTCATATTTTTTCCCCAAGCTTCTAAACTCCCATTGAGTATTAAGAGATTACTGTTTTCCATTTCTATGATATCTTTTGGTGTGAGCTCATAGTCATGCGGTTCCGAACCTACTGGAGTTATATTGGTTACCTTCACATAGTCCCCCCCAACTTGCTGTGCAAAATAGGCATATGGATAAAAACTTGCAACTACGCGGAAAGTATTTTCAGAACTTTTTTGTAAATCAGAGATAGATGAAAAAAACCAAATACCCCAAACAAAAATAGCTACTATTACTGCCACGGATATTTTATATATTGTTTTCTTTTTTTGAACCATATTATGATTTCACACATTTTTTACAAAGACCAAAAAAATCTGATGTATGATTTACAATTTCAGAAAAATTTTTTGCCTGTTTCAATACCTTTCCAATTAATGTACGAGTATGACACACCATGACATCTTCAACCTTTTGGCATCGAATACATACTATGTGATGATGATGCGCTCTATCTTCCAACTCATATCTTCGTTTTCCATCTTTTAATTGAAGCTCTATGAGAACAGATTCTTTCTTTAAAAGGTTTAATTCACGATATATGGTAGTTCGATTTACTTTGACCTTTCTTTTTGCAAATATTTTTTGAAAATCTGCAACTGACAAAGGCTCACGACTCTCATAAACAGCTTCTAAAAGAATATTCCGTGCATTACTTGAACGGTACCCTTTCTCCTTAAGTTGTAAAATAATCTCTTCTTGTGTCTTCATATGCCCGCATTATAACGCAACACTGTTGCATTTGTCAAGTGTGTTCCTCTGATACAAAAAAGGCCTTACAAAAAGGCCTTTTTCAAATATTATGAACTGCTCAGAGCGAGTTGTCCGCACGCGGCATCAATATCATCTCCCATAGTCTTTCGTTCCGTAACATTTACCCCGTAAGTACACAAAATTTCCTTGAAAGTGTCTATCCGACTTCTTTCAGCACGCGTGAAATCTTTTCCATGTACGGGGTTATACGGGATAACATTCACTTTTGAAACAGCTGTCTTGATAATATAGCTGGCAAGCTCTCGTGCAAGCTCTGGAGTATCATTTACATGAGATATAAGAGTATACTCAAAGGTAAGATGGTGTGTTCTATTTCCAAGTGTTGATTGGTAATCATGTGACCATACGGCCAATCTCTTGAGAAAGTCTGGAACAGTAGTAGGAACAATTTCTTCACGTTTTTTTTGGTTTGCACTATGCAATGATATAGCAATTCTCACTGGTGGCCAATCGGGATCGCTCAAAAGCTTCTGCATTTGAGAAAGAATTCCTACCGTTGAAACCATAATCTTTGTTGGTCCCAAGTCCGTATATTTCAGCCATGTATGAATGGCCTTTTTTACATTTTCATAATTTGCCAAAGGCTCTCCCATTCCCATGAATACCACATTGGAAATTCGTTGTGGAAGTTCTGGTTTACTCTTCAAAAATGTATTCCAAAATCTATATTGATCACTAATTTCATCACTGTGCATACTACGCTTAAGCCCCAAAGTCCCAGTGGCGCAAAAAGTACATTTCATAGCACATCCTATTTGGCTGGATACACATATGGTCCACTGACCACGCCTATTTGCCATGAGAACTGATTCAAAGTTCTTTCCATCAAGTGTCTTCAAAACCGCCTTGTACGTGTCCTTCTGTGCACTTTCAAACATTTGTACCAAAACAACGCTCATCCAAGGAACCTCTTGCTCCAAACTTTCACGCATATTGAGAGGCAAAGTGCTCACCTGATTCCAAGAATTTAGGCTAACATCAAAAAGTGCCTTATGAATTTGGTCAAAGCGAAATCTCGGGATATCTCCCACTACCTCCACTATATGTTCTGCTCTGCTTTTATACATATATACTATATAAGTCCCCCTCTTATACCACAAAAAAACATTTTTGAAAAGGCCTACTTGTGAGCAAGCTCACCAATGAGGTTCAGAACTATCCTTCTATCTTGTTTTGCTTTTTTCTTATTTATCACTCCCTTGGTATTTTGATTAAATTGTATCCCATTTTCACACATCCAGAAAAACCTATTCAAGATAGCATACACTAAAACTATCTTCCGTTTTTTTTGAGAAAGCTTAAGTTTTTCCATTACAGCATCCGTATATATTTTTCCATATTTTGTACCATACCAACTTGCCATTATTCTTCCAACAGTTTCCAAATAGTCACCATAGGCCACTCCATCCAAATCTACCAATCCATTAAATTTTCCTTTATATACCAAAATGTTTTTAGAACTCATATCATCATAATAAAATCTTGATGCACAAGTATCAAAATATTTTTTATTTCCTTCAAAAATTCCCAAAATTTTTGTAACCATATCACTATCCAATATACCTGTGGAATTCCCCCATTGTATCGCCGTTTTAAGATTTTTTCGTATATCTAGGGTTAATGTTTTTTTTAAATTTTTGTGACTTCCGTAGACAAAACCAAATTTGCCATTTGTTGGGATAACAAGAAGCTTTTTAAAGATATTTGCAATTTCATTGGCTAAAACACGTAGTTGGGTTGATGAAAGTGTTGCAATAACCCTATTTATATCGTCTCCTTCCAATTTGCTTTGAATTTGATAATAGTATGGTACAAATTTTTTTGAATAATCACTCGCCAAAATTTCCGGAACCTTAATTCCCTTTGAACGAAATAAGGGGATATATTTTTCTGATCCCTTCATCTCATCATTTTCTTTATTGAGACGAATGATGACTTCCCTATCTGTAATTTTTATACTATAGACCTCGTTACAAATACCACTTTTCATTCTGGTTATTTTTTGGGGCTTACAAAAAAAATGTTTCTCTATAATTTTTGTAATATAATTTTTGATTTCTTTCTCCATACTATCAAAACATATTTTTAATAAAATAATCTCTATTTTCAGTATTCTCACAAAATGAAAAACCAACTACACTTACTCTCAGATCCTCTTGATTTTCTTTTGGACTCCACGTATTAAAAATATCAAAAACTATTTCCTGTAAAGTTCCATCTTTTATATCTATATGCAATGGTTTTTCACAAAAAGATGGTGTAGGACGAACATTTGGTCCTGCATATGTAGAGAGAAAGTAAAAAATATTTTCTTCAAGTGGGATTGGGTAACCATTATGCAAAGTTTCCCCATTTGGATCTGAAGTAATGGAGTGCAAGGCAGCAGTCCAAATACCTTCACTCTTTAAAAAGCACCCTGTAATTCTTGGTGTACAATATTTATCGGGTTCATATGTTTCCAAAGAAAGTGCTTGCTCCAAATATGACAAAGCACTTTCCCCTTCTATTTTTTCTTGTCTATTCACCTGTTGACCATTTCCTACAATTAAACCATTTTCAAAAACTTTCACGGCTATATAATCTAGGAGACTTAAGTCCCCCTCTGACATAATTGCTTTATCCGTAGGCTCAACACATACTTGATTCTTTTTTTCATCCCATATATATCGTTTTGCCTTACTTGACTCACTGCGCGCAGTCACACCATATACCGTCCAATACTTCCCCCCCATTTTTCCAAGCATGATAAACCGACCAGGATACTCCATTTTTTTTGATACATTTCCAAGCTTTTCATTCATATCAAACAAATTTATTTCTATTATATTGCGTATACATTTTATTCATTTCTATAAATTTTCCTGATAGTTTATAAAATGAAGTGGAGATAAATGCGCTAAGTTGGCAAGAATATTGGTTGGAAACTGCTGAACAGCAGTATTATATTGTTCAACAGTTTTGTTATAAAATGATCTCGAATACGCAATACGTTCTTCTGTATCGGTCAGTAAAATCATAAGTTTTTGAAATCCTTCGGAAGCTTTCAGATTAGGATAGGCCTCAATAGAAGCCAATATTTTATTGTGCAAATTGGTATCTACAAGTCCTATAGACTCCTGAGGCCCCACACTACGCAATAGTGCAACCACCTCCTGGAGAGAACGTTCGTGTTGCACATACCCTTCCAGAGCAGCGACAACATTAGGAATAAGGTCAAATCTTCGTTTGAGTTCTCCCTCTATATTACTCAATGCATTCAAAGCCCTATTTTTATAGACCACAATTCTATTGTACAAGGTTACTGATGCATGCAAAACCGAAATTCCAAATATTATAAAAAAAATCCCAGAAACAGCCTCCAAAGGAAGAATTTTTCCTTCAAATAAAGCAAAGAGCATCATGAAAGTACCCCCAAGAATAAAAAGATACACAAAGTAGACGAGTCCCTTTCCTTTAAAAAATTGTGCTATATATTCTTTTTGGCTTTTTCGCGTAACGATGAGTGGGTAGTTTTCACTCTCACAGACAACCGACTCCCCTTTTTCATTTTTATCAACATAACCATATAAAAATACTTTCGTACCGGGCCTGAGAACATATTCACTTCTTCTAAATTTACCTTTCATCCCCACGGGTGGAGGGACTTTCTTCCTTTGCATAACAATCTCACAATCAATTTCACTTAATTTTTGTTTATCTTTAATTTTTTTTCCCACACTGAGGGTTTGTCCACTATTATCACAGTCCACATGCGCAACATCCACCAAAAGAGTCCCCCTTCTATCGAGGAGTTTAAAAGGAATATAGTTTATATTTTCATCAACAATTTTCCAATACGAATTTTTCCCCTGAGGAATATATTTTTCTAAAATAGAGTGGTAGTATACACATGGTGTTTTTGCAGCCACTGACTCAAGTAAATTTTCTGATGCAATGGTGCCTTCTCCCGCGAATGAAACACCACTCACTGCCTCATTGGTATCCAAAAGTGGCTGGTTGGCAATATCAAAGGCAACACGTTCATAACGCAAGTAGCGATAGGTAAACCAAAGCGCCACAAAAATAGTAATAATTCCACAAATAAAAAGCTTCAGCAACATAGTATCCTTGCTATAGCAGATGTCACAATCTCTTGAAGAAAACACAAGGATCATTCCACAAAAAAAGAATATGGTAGCAAAGGTAGATTTGGTAGTAATGGATTGCATATTTTTTAAATTCTTTCTATCTATTATACTAAAATATGATCTTCTTTCGTCCAACCTGGTGTGGAATAAATTTCTACCCAACATTCTATACTCTTCGCAGAGTGGACAATATTTGGTGTAATAGTATACGTATCTCCTTTGTGTAAAATAAGGAATTTATCTCCAACAAAGAGTTCAAGTTCACCAGAAAGAATAGTATATCTTTGGGTCATCTTTAAATGTTTGTGAGGAAGACTCAAAAATATAACCTCAATCGCCTTATCATATTCCGGATGTTCATCAACGGGTTCAACCTCCGCCAAAAAATGTTCTCCACGCCCATCCAGATCATAAGATTTAGCATTTGGATACCTCCTTTTGAGTTCATCAAGTATACGTCTTGATCTTTCTTCTTTTGTTTCTCTGTTTGAGGACATAGAGCTTTTTTATTTTCCCCTTTCTAATACTTTATATATGAGATGGATATAAGAGTTTTTGAGTTTTTTGATAGAGACAAGCCTCAGTGGTCTAAGTTTTGCCAGTTCACTTACTTTGTGTAAGGACTCTCCATCTACTAACGTAGGTGTGGTTCTACCTCCTACAAGAATCGGAGCAAGAACAAGTGATACTCGATCAATAAGTCCAGCTCTCAAGAGTGTAGCATTCATTTCTCCACCGGATTGGATAGTAACCCGATTTATTTTAAATTCCATTTTCAATCGTTCAAAAAGATCTTGAAAATTAATCTTTTTGGAATATAATAGTACAGTTATATTTTTCACATTTTTTTGGAGTGATATTGCCGGATGATTTTTATTTGTAGTCACAATATATACATGTTTCAACCACTTTGAAAGATACTCTACACCACTTTTTTGTAAATGGGGTTTATTATCAACGAGGATAAAGGATACTGGTATGAGAGACAAAGGATTCTTCTTTTTATTTATCCCTATCTTGGCCATTACCCTACCGGTATTAAAAGAGCACACATCCGTTCTTTTTTCCAAATCATAATACTGCTGCAAGCCTTCTTTTACACCGGTAATACCCTTCCAATCTTTATCAACGTCCAATACATCCGTGTCTCCACTGGAGATCTTCCCGTCCAAGGAAGTGATCATAAAAAGTGTGGTTCGAGGAATTTTTTTCATATTTTTTATATATTTGCCAAAAAAATTGGAAAATCAAACCTTAATATATATCCATCTTCTGTTTTTTCTGCGTATGATGAATTCTGTGTAATAATGCTTTGAATATATGCTATATCGTCCTCCCCAAGATTATACCGTTTTATATGATCCTCTTGAGTAATGATCAACTTTTCCCCCTCCCCTATCTTTTTGAATTGTTTGTATCCTGCTTCAATATATATCCCTTCCAGATCTTCTGATTGGAAGAGTCTATCACCAATTTTCTCTACAGAAGTATAGATATGACTTATTATATCACGATCCTTCATATTGGATACATATGCAGGTTGATTGATAAAAAGACCATTCTTTTTTATATGATCTTTAATAATTTTTAAAACTTTCACTTGAGATTCTCGGGTAGGAAAATAATCCAAAGAACTTCTCATAACAACCAAGTCAAATTTTTTTCTGAGGTCCAAATTCAAAAGATCACAACAAATTTTCTTGGTATTGGGGTTATTATTTGCATTCAAATGCTTTTGAGAAATATCTACCAAAGTAAGATTCCCCTTTCCCAGATATCTTATAATGGCCTCACCAAGTATCCCCGATGCGGACGCAACATAGAGGATATCCAAAGGATATTCCGGAAGAAATGGTATAATTCGTTCCAAAAAATTTTGAATATTTTTTTTATCTGAAAAATACCCACCATAGGTTCCTTCCCAAGCCTTCCCCAACACCCGACTATCCTTCTCTAAATTTTTTTTTGCAATTGAAGAAAACATATACTAGCATTTTGTGAATGTTTTTAAAAAAGTAATGAAAAAATAACCACTTATTTTAACTCTTTTTCTGTACTCGAAGATTCCAGAATACTTAATTCTTCCAAAAGCAGTTCATACTTCTTTGTATATTCATCTAATACTTGACTCCTCCCCAAAGTAGCTTTTTCATGTTCCGCAAATATCATATTTTTGTAAGCCTGTTCTAATTCACTTTTTTTAAGAGAAATTTTTTCTTCATGAGAGAATTTTATATTTGCTTTTTTTTCTTCATTTTCTGCTTTTTTTTTCTTTTTAAGCTCTATATATTTTTTAGACCCAACTGAATCCAATTCACGATAATTAGACACTCCATCAAGTAATCCCAAATGTCCAATGTCCGGTCTACCTACTTCTCCAAATCGATAATATTCACGACTAAATAAAAATTTTTGTCCACTCTTTTGATCTTCAAAGATCACCTCTAGCAATGTACCTCTTCCATCATCCAACTTGGAATCTATTTCCTCAAGAAAGACACCTTTCCTTTCATATAACGTACTCCGCATAAACGTATAGGACTTTGTTCTGGAATCAATTCTATCAACAACATAGTATACCCTTCCCGTTTGATGATCTAAAAAGACAAATTTTAATTGAGAAAATATTAAAAAACTTAAAATTATAGGAAAACATAAACCTAACGCAAATTTAAAATTTTTTTTCAAATCCTGCCTTTGTGACCGAACAATAAGAGTATATGCGATACCTATTATAAAAATACATGAAAAATACCACCATAGCGAAAGTGCAATGGGAGGAAATAAAAAAAACCAAGGATAGTGATGAACAGATAAATATCTAATGGCAAGAAAACCTAATGCACAAACCATCAAGAAGTATCTCAAAATTGTTTCCCTTCTTTTAGAAATAATTTTCATAATGTTTTTGCTTCACCAAAATATATATTTCGCAAAAATGAAGTTATACGCTATTTTTTTATGATATGATACCTTTTGAAATACAAAAAAAATACAGAACATCTCATATATTATTGCTGAATGTGCCCTTATCATATCATCTTTTTAGAAAAATAATAAGTACGTGCTTAAAGGCTCTAGCATAGATTCAAAAGAAAAAACCCCTTATTTAAGATAAAAAATATAGTTTCTTCGTTAAAGACTCTCTAATTTGGAAATGCCAGAAAAGTTGCATATCTTTCTTAAACTATGATAGGATAAAACTGATAATAAAGCGTATTATAGAGTACCTAGTTTATGGGTCAAGGACCCAAAAAAAGTATCTCAATCTCCAGGAGTTTTAACTCGCAAAAATTGTTGCTCCTATATTGTTCACCAAAAAATCCTCTGTTTAAATCACTACTTTATATTTAAAATAATAGATCTCTTGGACTATGTCACGTCGCCTCGATGCCTTTACTGACTTTTGTAAGGTGTGTTCAAACATGCCTTTTTGCTTTCTCCCAGTTGAAGATCAAACACTCCACATTACTAAACTTCAAAAAGTAGTCAGACAGCTCAAAGAAAAACTCTCCGGCAACGATTTACTCCAAACACGTGCAGGGCAGTCAATTCTTTCCCTTCACACATTGCTTCAACAAGTTCCCGTGAATGAATTAGAAATCGCGACACGTTTAAAAGAAATATACGTATTTTTTTTGGAAAATAATGAAGGTATAAAAATCGAAAAATTTGATGAATGGAAAAAATATTTGGACATATTTTTCTATCGAGCCTTTCATCACCATGAACACTCCCGCATTATAACTGAAACATGTTCCCATCTTTCACAGGATGCACAACAACTTCACGACATAAACATGGTAAAAGATAGGATTATTTTTTACGTACTTGAGTATACCCTACAGTTACAAATTGAATTACTGAAAATTTCGTCCGTACACAAGCAACGTAAAGCCATTATGCATGGAATAATTGTATCTGCAGGTAACTTGCCCAGTTTGGAATCACTCATGCGGACATTTCAGGACGATGTGGTGTATGCTTTTTGTAATCCCCTTCTGAGAGATCAACTCCTAAAAATTTTTCTTAACTTTAAACAGGCGATGGATACCGATGACGTACCTACCATTGTGAGTGCGCTTAGTGTATACAATATACAGTTGTTACATGTGGTTTTAGATTCCGGAATTAAGCAATTTCAAGGCATAGTGTATAAGCCTTACGCAGATGGAACATTGATTAGAGATATCATCAAACATTTGCAAATTTAGTCATAATGTTTTATAGTAAAGAATATTTTTTATTCCATGCGTATGTCAAATAAACGAGAAGATCTACATCAGAGGGGTGTCGAAACAGCCGAAAAAAAACCTCATGATAGGACTAAAGGAGGTGAGCACCCAATGAATAAAGTGGTTTCGGTTTTGGCCGAAGGATTGATGGAAGAGGAAGATGGAACTAATCAAGAATTTTTTGCTGACAATGAGCCAATTCCCAAAGCAAAATTAATCGAAATGGGGAAAACATATGCTGACTTGATTCCTGAAGGAGATCGGACTGTTTCGGATGTAGAAGAAGCCGGAGGAATTTTTTATTTTTACAAAGGAGCAACGAAACAAGATAACAATGGATATGCTACCGCGGATGTGGTAAGCAGTGCTGATTATTTGGGAAATTGGCCGAATATTTTTCCTCAAAAATTATATCGCAATGAAAGAGATGCGGAAGGAGATCTCCAATTCATTGAAGCTGCAAAAAAATTTGCAGCCGATCCTACTATTACTGCCAACGAAAAGTCAGGTATAGCAGATAAACTATTGACGCATTCTTCTGTTGCGAATGCTCTCAAGAGCATTGTACATGGAGTTGGAAGACGAACAGTTACAGAAAGTTTTCTTTTGGCCGCAGAACGTATTCAGGCTGATCCCGAAGCAAAGGCAACGAAAATCATTCAAGATTTACGTGAAGAGAGACATCTCAATGAATCTGGGCGCAAAGCGGACCTCGAGAGACAGCTAGTACTCCGTACCTTTTTAGAAGAGGTATATCCGGAATTAAAAAACCTACAACAGTATGAAGAATCTCAACTTCTCAATAATTTTCCTGAGAGAGGTGAATACGATACCTGGTCAGGTGAGCAGGTTCTTACATATATCCAAAGTTTACCAGTTGAAGTTACTTCACAACCACATTTTGCTGATGAGTTGCAACAATTTCAAATAAAATTATCAAATTTTCAATCAGGAAGTTCGACTCGATCACCAAGGCCAGGAACCATTATGACTCCACTTAGAAGAGCAATTGAAAATTCGATGAAGGAAAAATTTGTCGAACGAATTGCCAAGGTTAAATAGGAAACACTGTGTATTTATTTTTAAATTTGGAGCATTCTCCTGTTGGAGGAAAATTCACCGTCAATAAAATATATAGCAGAGTCCTACGAATGGCTCGTATGATCACATCACCGTGCTTCGGTGATGCTGTGACGTATATCGAGGCATCACCGACTTCAAAACCCGATGCTGCATAGTATTTTGCTCTCTATCCGAAAAAATTATTCGATGTTGCTTCAATATTATTTCCATCTGGGTCCAAAACAAATGCTCCAAAATATTTCTCTCCATATTCAGGTCTCAATCCCGGAGAGCCATTATCTTTGCCACCTGCGGATAAAGCCGCAAGATAAAAAGCCTTCACCATATTTTCATCCTCTGCAGTAAAAGCAACATGTACCATAGAAAGGTTTTTCAGATTCCCTTCTTCAAACATCCAAATATGTCCTGAGCTATCCTCAGTACCCTCTTTACCAAATCCAGCAGCTCCGTCAAAATTTCCTTCAAATCTTTTATACCCCAAAGGAGCTAAAGCTTTTTCATAAAAGTTTATACTTTTTTGTAAATGAGATACCTTGATGGTAATATGATCAATCATATAACATAGTTATTACGTGAATACTGATATCAATCATCAATAATCTCCCATACTTCCTGAGGATTCACAGAAAAATTTGAATATCGAATCCAGTGTGGAATAACTTTAAAATACTGTTGTCTTGGATCAGATAAAAATTTTTCTGATTCAGGATTTCGTTGACAATGCCGCCTCTCACAATTTTTTCGTTCTTCTCCATCTAAAAGAACCGCTTTGCCCTCAATCTGTACGGTCGTTTTATTTGTGTTGTCCCATCCAATAACCAATGAAACGTACTGATTTGCTTGTATATTTTTATTTTTTCGAGATACATCAAAAGATCCAAAAACTATTTCTAAATTGCCCGTGTATGAAACGGCGACAACAGCTGATTCTGGCGATAAACCATCTTGAGAATTGGTGCAAACAACCCCAAATAGACATGCCTCAAAAACTTTTATAAGCTGTTCTTTTTGATGAGATGAAATGATCATACAGTATGCTTTTTATATGTGATGAGTATATATGAAAAAGCCACGAACTGCAAAGCTCCCCCTACTGAACATATTAGAACTGTTAGCTTCATTGACCCAATACTTCATTCAAAATTTTCCAATTCCCATTCACTCGCTTCAAATCAATCCTTTTCTTGATATCATCGGCCTTATAACTTACAACCGCATTTCTGTACCCTCCTTTTAGCCAATCAAAATTGTTAATAGTCTTTCCCTCTTCGTATACTTCAATAAATGTTTTCAATTCATTTTTTATCTCATTTGTGGCGTTGATTGTAATCATTTCTCCCTTTTTTATAGGCTTTACCGCGATATCACACATCCGCTCTAAATCTGATCTGGTATTTGGATTTGGACTATGGTTGGTATAGCGAGATGGTTCAGGAAATAAATACATCTTTCCCCAAAAAGAATGGACGAACATATGTTCACTTTTTGGTAATGCAACAAAATCTCCTTCACTAAGGGGAATCAAATCATAATATTTAACTACTTCACCAACCTCAAAATCCCGTGCTGCAAACACGCCTTTTCCTGCAAGTTTTCCTTTTCCAATATATACATCATCCATATATTCTATAGTATTAGGGATTAAAAAATATAAGTCAAGAAAAAGACACTCCTTATTTGAAGTGTCTTTTGTTGGGGCTCCCAGACCTGGATTCGAACCAGGGACATCAGCGTTAACAGCGCTGCGTTCTACCACTGAACTATCTGGGAATGAAAAACTCCGACTTTCGCCGGAGTATGTTTTATATATGAAAACCTACACCGACCTACCGGAGTGTATTATTACCATTATTATTGTTTGCATGTCTGCTTTTCATAGTATTTTCACTATAGCAATTTTAAAAAATTTCGTCAAGTATTACTATTTAACCTAAATTTAGTTAATTTTCGTACTGAAAAAATCTTTGTTTTGACCAAGGAGAATATGCTCCATCTTTCAGAACCGCCCTGACTTGAATGACATATACTCCGTTTTTTCGTAATGGTTCCGGCATAGAAAAATATGGCTCTTCCGATGAAAAATGCCAGGTATTATATTCTAACTCAAAATTGCTTGTACAACTCTTACAAAATACGGAAATTTCATACTTCACCGCATTGTAGACGGGTCCCCACACAAATTGTGGTTTCAAGTTCTTTCCTTTGAGTACCTCATCAGACTTGGGAGAAATAGTCAATGGAGTATCGTCCAATACGGGAGTAATATCTTTTTTGACTTCTGAACCACGCGGAAGGACAAACCTATCATCATTCCCCCCAACTTTGGTCTCGTAGTAAAAATATGAGAATGAAGACCAAGGATCTACTTGATCCGCTGAAACTCCTCGAACACGCACAGCATACATATCATCTTTTTCTAAAGCTGGAAGAGAAAAATTTACACTTCGAGAAAAATATTTCTTTTTCCAATCCCACTCAGTAAGATTACATGTTTTGCAATAAACCTCTACTTCATATGAACTTGCCGCATCTACTTCTGACCATGCCAAATATACAACACGAGGATAATTTTTTAATGTGTCATAATTTGTTGGTCGCAAAATATTAGGTAAAGTAAGTGTTGAAGGCTTTGATTCTTGTTCACTCCCAAAGGAAGACTTTTCTGCATGAGTAGAAGAAAATGCTACTTTAAATTTTTTGTATCCCGTCCAATTATTGAAACCCGTCTCTGTATATAAATGCGCACTATATAGAACATATTCATCTGAAAAACTTTCAAAATCTTTCAATGTTAACACACAAATAGACGAATTTGTGCATGTTTTTTCTGCCTTCTTATTTACGGATATTACAATTTTTTGTGCGGGTTTTTTATCTACCGTTTCTGCAGTCAATGTAATATATCCATTTTCTTTTACAACCAGCTTGTCTGAGGTGATAGCAATCTTTCGTTCTTCGTCCACAAGTTTCAAAGATGGTTGAAAAAATGGAGCATCAACATTATGTGGATTCACCTCTCCATTATCCCCATACACAAAATATACAAAATCTGACCAAGGGGAGTAATATGATCGTCCATCTTCTGAAGGATATACAGCACGAATACGTACGCGATATGACTCTCTTTGAGTAGATACATTTGAAAGGGTAATGGTAGTATCCTTTGTGGAGTAATCTGCATCGGAGTCATTTTTTTCTAATCCCTTGCAACTTAAACAGTCAACATCCAACTGATACATCAAAGCAAGTTTTACCGATCCCCACATAATACTCGGTCTATTTTTTGCAAAATCATGCCCATACTTTTCTGGATATGTGATAGCAGGAGACTTTGCAATTGTTTTACCCACCAATATTTCATTCTGAGCAGATCCTGATTCTTTTTCTGAAGAATATTCGGCAGATATTTTAAGTTGTCTTCCAGAATTTCCATAGAAGGGTCCAATATCCGCCTCACAATTTGCACTATTTACACAATGCATTTTTAATTCTCCATTAAAATATATTTTAATCGTGTTAACAATTTTTCTATTCTTTATCTTTGCCACAACCTTTATTCTCTCCCCTTCTAAAGGAGTGAATGTACTTGGTGTAATAGTAATGTTTGATTCAGAAGATTTTCCATAATATGGTGAATGCAAAGTATAGTATTGATATCCAGACCAGTTCCCAAATGTTCCATTTTGAAATATTGCACGAACTCTATAACGGAATGCACCATACCCGTAAAGATAATCCTGAAGATAAATGCTATTTTGATTTACAGAAAAGTACACTGGATTTGCAAAATGAACATCTTCACCGCTTGCATAGGCGTGCTCAACTTCATATCCATTTGCATTTTCTATTCGTCTCCAAGAAAGTCGTACAGCCCGAGGAGAAACCTCTAAAATTTCATTATTACCAGGTGTAATAATCTTTGGAGCATTTTGAGCAATAGCAAAGAGATCCAAAGAAGCTTCTGGAATTTTTTCTTTTTGAATATTAATTGTTTTTCTTCCCGTTTCATTGATCAAACCAGAATACTCATAGCCAACAGCATAATATGTAAAATTTTTGTCTGGATAATTATCATAGGGCCCACCTAAGAAACCGCATACATTGGTATCTGTGCAGCTGTTTGCCAATTGGTCCCCAACGTAGAGATCTATCTTTTTTAAGTTCTGAAAATTTTGGGTTTTGGCCACAAAATATACCTGTTGCCTAGGTTCTGCGATGCTGCTGCTTGCCCCTACAGAAAGCAATACTCTCTCCGGGATGGTTGCAGTCTGTGCTCTTACCAAAGAAGGAAAAAGTAACAGGCTGGTAATTAAAAGAAAAAAAGAAAAAACTGATTTCATAAACCTTTTTGTATACCTTTAAAAAGAAGTATTTTGCTTAGCCTAGCCTAAATTGAGCATTTTGTCAAGGGTAATTAAAGCCGAACTTCCTTGACAAATGGCTCAATTTAGGCTACATTGAACCATTCATGACTTCATTTATACAGAAAACATATCATGCTTTTTGTATAAACGCAGACAAATTTGAGAGGGAACCATGTGCGTGTTCTTTGGTTGGGGATCCATCGTACTGATCATCGTACTTGTCATGCTGGGCATCTCCATCCTCCGATTCTTCGGAGCCAAGCGGGCTCAGGTGGAGTATCATGCCCACCAGCTCGGAGATGCTCTCGAAGAAGAAGCAGAAGAAAGAGACCACTGGACGCCTCCAAGTAGACGCAAGCGAGTGGCCCACCTGCGAAGGTGGACCCGCATGCTCTGGCATGGTGGGAACCTCATCTGGAGTCTCTTCTGGCTCATCGTAGGCCTCCTCATCCTTCTCTTCATCTTCTTTCCTTCCTCTTGCGGCGGCATTGCCTGACGTTTCCTACCAAAGAGGGAGCCTTCTACCCAGAGGCTCCCAAAAATCAAAAATTGATTTGAAGAATATTAAAATCAGTTTGAAATAAAAAAATCCGGTATATTCCGGATTTTTTTATTTCTCAGAACGATTCTAAAGCATTTTATCTATAAGAGCACTGACCGATTCATAACGCTGTGCCCCCAAAATGATCTGCACTTCTCCATTTGGACCAATTAAAAGAGAATATGGCGTTCCATCTGCACCGGCTTTCAAAGCATCATCTCTATCTAAAAGTACATCTTCCTCCGTTCTTTTATCTTGAAGACAGAGGTTAAATTGAACCATATTCAATCCAATTTTTTGAGCAAGAAAAATATTTCCTGCAGTTACAGCTTCCAACTGGTCAGCAAATACGGCGTCAAGGTACTCTTTAAACTTTCCTTGTTGTGCAGCACACTGTGCCCCATTTGCAAGTGGTAATGCATGTTCATGAAGCTCAAAAAGTGGAAAGTGCCTCACTACCAATCGTACTTTCCCTTTATAGGTATCCAAAAGCTTATTGGTAGTCTCATAAAATGATGCACAAAAAGGACATTCCAAATCTGTATACTCAAGAATGGTAATTTTTGCGTCAGGATTTCCAATAATATTATCCTGAGTATTACTCATTGGTCTGTACTGTATACCCTCAAAAACTTGTGATGGAACTTCCTCATCCTCTTTTATAGTACTCCCCTCTACAATTCTAAATGAATTTCTCACATAATTTACCGTTTCAGAAAATTTTGGAAAAATTTCTGCAGGCATTACAAAAGTTAATAGATATCCCTTGTTGTCTTTTAAAGTAATAAACTGAATGGTGCGTATCTCCTTTCCAAATTGTGTTGTACTGTATACCAATTTTTTTGTAGGATAAAGGACACCATCTTTTTGCTCTAAAAGTTTTGAATCAACAAGTTGAAAATCCGTAAAATAATCTGTTAGTCGTGATACCACATCATCACTATACTCTTCCAGAGTTCCTGTAGCATCATCTACCAAGACACTGAAACTCTCATAAAATAAATCACCCTGACTTTCTTGTGGAGATACAAATGATATAATATTGTCTCCCAAGATGGATCCCTCCACTAAATCAAAGTTGCTTGGATATTCCAAATGAAAACCAAGTTCTTCGTTACTGTATGGAATAAGATCAATCATCTTCTCTCGAAGCGGCAAAATTGATGCTGGATCATCCATGGAAATAGGTGGAAGTGAAACAACATCTCCTTCCATATGCACGAGAGCATTTTTCATTCCAAGTGGAAGTTTTCTATCTATCTTTTGAAGTTTTTCTTGAGAAAGAATGTACTCTACACCATCCTTTTCAATATACATCCCGTCAAAAGGCTTCCCATCTTCTATTACATCAGAAGACCTTTCATAGCTGGTAAGAAGTTCGTCAGAGACATCTCGAATGAGTTTTGACCAGTCCTTTCCATACCAGTTTTCCAAAATTTTCCCATCATTCACTGGCGCAAGTACGTTACCCTGCTTGATCACATATAACTTTGGAGAAAGAGGTCGCTTCAAAATACGAGAACCGGACCTATAATCTACAAAAAATGGTGCCCTTTGAGGAGACTTATAGGTAATGCAAGTAGGGTCCACATCTTGGACTATACTATAATCATCAAACCAACTTTTATATACGTCATCATTGGGAAATGGAACCATTTCGCTATTTTTATTCAACATGTACACGGCATTGCTCCCATGTGGGCTAAATACATCATAGGATTGAAGATCGGGACAGTTTTCCTGAGCATGTACCGCCCCAGCGAAAAATAAAAATCCAGATATAAGTAATGTATATGCTATTTTTTTCATAAAAAAACGCTTAGTTCCCTGGACGGGAGGAATAAAGATATCCATATTGGAATGGAATTAGCATAACATGTAGGCTCTAAAAATTCAATCGAGACCAGTCTCTCAGTTCATACTCATTGTGGTAGAGAACATATTCGTAAACTGTCTTATGCAAAGTAGTCGCAACTTTTAAATCAAAAAAATCAAACTCAAATGCAGAAAATCCCTTCTCTAAAAAAAGCTTCAATAAAAAGAGTTGCGGTCTATTCATGAGAAGAATCTGTTCTCCAACCTTTTTCTTTTCCTCCATAATGGAATTGGTCACAATTCCACCTCCTGCAAAATAAAATCCAAAATCCTCATCTTTTTTAAATTCAGAAAAAAGCGTATTTGATACTACGCATCTATCCGTCACTGGTGCAAATCCAAGCAATGAAAAAAATTTCAAAAAGAAAATATCCAAAAAAAATGCTACATGTTCAGATGAATCCATTTTTTCTAGATAAAAAAGAAAATTTTGAACTAAATCAAAAATTTGTTCATCTGCCTCATTATGTTGGAGAAGTCGAACAAGTACCCCCACGACATATTGTGCCACCAAACTTTTTTCTAGGTGAGAGCGTATTCCCGAAAAATATTCAATACTATACACTTTTGTGATGTATCCATACTCCTTTCCAGGTGTACTTTCTACCTGTATAAGTGAAAACGGCTCCAAGTGAGCCGTATTTTTGCTAACAATTTTTTTTACCCCTCTTGAGAGAAGATCCATTCTCCCATGTTCCCGTGTATAGAGGGTAATAACCTGATCGTACTCTCGATAATCCCGACGATTTAAAACAATAGCAAACATACGCAAATATCTGTTCTATGAATCTTTTGCTTTTTGAAGGTATGTTTCAAGTATTATCATGGCGGACTTTTCATCCGAGCTGATATCCCCCGCTGTATTACTTGCTTGCTGGGTCGTAAATCTTTCATCCACAAAATCAAATTCTATGTCTAACTGTTTCTTCAAATGCTCAACAAAATTTCGTATACGCTCCGTGTTCACATTTTCCTCTCCCTGCATTCCAAGTGGAAGTCCCACAACAACTTTTTCAATGCGTTCATTTTTCACCAAAGCAATCAACTCTTGATCCCTTTGCTCCGGATTCTGCGTTTGAATCCTTCCATACGGAAGAATAAGATCTAATCCCTCACTGCACCAGGCAAGACCAAGATTTTTGGTTCCAAAATCTATCGCTAAAATATTCATAAGAAATTTTTTCTAAATACCTATAGAGTTATCAATTTCTACCGGTAGTTTTTCACTTGGTCTTTTGGTAGCCACAATGGGTCCATTCTCTGTTACCACTATTGTATGCTCAAAGTGTGCACTGAGACTTCCATCTGCTGTAAAAATTCCCCAACCATCCTCTCCAGTAGTAATATCATAATCCCCCAGAGTAATCATAGGCTCAATGGCAATGACAACCCCTGGACGTATTTCCCACATTTCAAGCTCTTTATCATAGTAGTTGGGAACTCTTGGATCTTCATGAAGCTTATGCCCCACTCCATGACCCACTAAATCACGAATGATGCCGTACCCTTGTGGATCAATGTAGTGCTGTATTTTCTTCCCAATATCTGCAATTGAATTTCCAACACGTACCTGCTCTATCCCTAAGTACATGGATTTCTTTGTTACATTCATCAATTGTCGCGTTTTTTCATCAATTTTGCCCACTGGTACCGTAATGGCAGTATCAGTAAAAAATCCGTTACCATCCTGTCCTTCACCACATTTTGCCGGCCACTGCATCCCAATATCAATGCTAAAAATATCTCCTTCCTTGAAGACCTTGTCCTCCGTTGCAATACCATGAACAATTTCTGTATTCAAACTTGCACAAATCGTGGACGGAAATGGGGTTGCATGCCGACTTGGTTTATAACCTTTAAATGCAGGTATTCCCCCAACTTCTCGAATCATTTTCTCCGCAGCAGTATCAATTTCCTTGGCATTTCCCCCTACAGCGACCATCTTTTCCAACTTCTCCAGTATCTCCCCCATAAGCCTTCCCCCCTCAAGAATCTTCTCTATCTCTGATTGTGACTTAATATAAGACATGACAATAACTTAACATTGAATAATCTTTTACAATATACCAGCAAAAGGCTGAAAAATCAAGGATAAAAAAATGACCTCTTTTGAGGTCATTTTCCCTATTTTTCAATATAAAATCCTTTTATTTCAGTTCGCGTATCTGTTCCCCATCATAGTAATGTATGGTCTCCTGTATGCTTCTGGTTACATTATCATGGTCTACAGTAATCAATCCCGTAGCACCAGGAAAATTCTTTGTTTCCTGTATATTTTTTCTCGCACAAGCAGTATCCTTTCCACATTCTTTTATGGCCTGGCCCATTACGCGCATAGCATCATAGCCTGTCGCCGTGAACAAGATATTTTCAGGATCCTTTCCATAGGTTTTTTGATAGGCATCAAGAAGCTTCGTATATTCCGCATTTTCTGAAGCGCCCTGCCAAAATGCAAATTTTAAACCATTGTATGAACCTTGAGTATTCTTTCGAAAGTCCTCACTTGCAAAGGTATCAATTCCAATTATTTCTTGTGTGAAGCCTAACTCACGAGCCTGCTTTACGATTCTCCCAGATTCTTCCCACCCCAAAAGGACAATTGCATCCTTTTGTTTAAACTTAAGAAGTGTAGTACGAAAATCTGAGTCATTTATAGTATAACCTTCTTCCTCCACAGAAGCATGCACTCTTTCTTTAAAAGCCCCCTTTACTAAGTCTGTAAATGGATCATACAGAGCAAGAACACCAATATTTTTAGCACCTTGATTATTAAGATAGTCAGCAATACTCAAACCAATTGATTCATCATAGATGCCAATGGAAAAAGTATTCTCCGATAAGTTTGACAATTCTTCACTACTATCAAGCGGATTGATAAGAAGTACACCATCGTTTTGTGCCTGACCTGCTAGAGATAGCACAGCACCATAAGTTGCATCTAAGATATAATCTGCATGATCTATATTAACAAGCTTTTGGTAAGCAGAGATACTTTGTCTTTCATCAAATTGATCATCTTCTATGATAAGCTTCAAATTCAGATCCTTTCCAAGATCTTCTTGTAACTTCTGAAAAGCAATCTTGACACCAGCTACATTTGCCTCACCGATAATCGCTGAGTCACCACTTTGTGGACCAATATAGCCAACAGTAATGGTTTCCTTTTCTTGGGAACTGTCTTCTTTAATATCTTGTGTATTAAGTCGAGAACATCCCATTCCCGCCAAGAGGAGAAGAACAAAAAGCATTACCCTACGTCTATTCATATGTTTTTAAGTTATTGAATAATATGCCTCAATGAGACGTAGCATTATATGATAAAAAAAGATATATGTCAATACAAAATATACCTAATTTAAGCTATTTTTATATTTTTTATTGACATTATGCATAAAAAATGATATAATTGTAATTGACAAATAAACTATATCCTCCTCTATTATGACATTACAAGAGCAGCTCAATCACTATGGACTTCACAAATCAGAGATCATAATATATCTCTACCTTTTGGAAAATGGCCTCTCAACTCCCCCTCAAATTGCCCGTGGAACTAAAATTGCCCGTACCAACTGCTATAATGTTCTTGAAGGGCTCCGGTTGAAAGGCCTTATTGAGGTTCAAAAACAAGGGAAACAAAAGGCCTATATTGCCTCCGATCCAGAAGTACTCTTACAAAATCTCGATAATAAAAAAAGAAGTTTGGAAAAACTTCTTCCAGACCTACGTGCTCTTCATGTAACACAAAAGAACAAACCAAAAATTACTTTTTATGAAGGATTTTCACAAGTGAAAAATATATACTGGCAAGCACTCAATGCAAAGGAAATTTATGCCATAGGTTCTACCAAACATCTCGATGAGCTTCATAAAGATTTTTTTCATAAATTTGTCTTTCAGCTGAAAGAACGAGGTATTATTCTCTATGATATTCTTACACCTGAATCAGGAAAAGGAGTTGGGAAAAAAACGAAAGAAGTTTTGAAAGGGTATTATGATGTTGACATTTTGCCCGAAAAGTACAAAGATATCTCTACTGATATATTTATTTGGAATGATAACATTGCTCTTATATCACTCGAAGAACCTATTTTTGGAACCGTTCTTACGAATGCTCCCCTTGCCAATACTCTCCGCATAATGTGTAAAATTATCAAAGAATCTCTTCAAGACAAACACCATTAAAAAAAGACCATTTCACATGGTCTTTTTTATTTTATATATTCCTTAGGTATTTTTGATTCCTAAAATGTTTTTCACTTCAGTATCTACATCTTTTATATCCCCCTCACCATTTACGCTAAAGAGAATACCCCGTTTACGATAGTAATCCGTTATAGGTGCTAACTTTTCATTTCCCTGTGCTGCAATACGTTTTTTAATGGTTTCTTCATTGTCGTCTCCCCTTACTACTAAATCTCCACCACACTTTTCACATACCGTCTTGGCAGCATTATCGGTTGAATACGGGATAATATTCCCACAAGCAGAACAAACTTTTCTTTTTGAAAGACGTCTGAAAGACGTTACATCACTCAAACGAAATTCAATAGCAATTTCCTCTCCCTCATTTATATGATCCTTTAGAAAAGTATCATATGCTTCTGCTTGAATGACATTGCGAATAGCACCATCGAGCATAACCACATTACCAAGTTCAAGATTTTTTTCTATGGCTGCAAAAGCAAGACGGTAAATAAGATCATCTGCTACCAAACCACCTGCCTTCATAACTTGAAGTTTCTCTTTATCCTCCTGTGGCGCATGAGGATCTGCTTCAAGCTCACGCAAGAGGTCTCCTGTTGAAATCTGTACATATCCAAACTCTTCTGCCAATATTCTTGCCTGTGTTCCTTTTCCACTCCCTGGTACTCCCAATAAAATAATAACCTTTTTCATACTACTTATTAAAATGCGTTTGAAAATATTCCTGACATATTTTCATAACTCCTTCTACATCGTATTTACTAATATTGTGTCTTTCTTTTAGGCTTAAAAGTGTTCGGTAAATCTTCTCTAAAGATAGTTTTCCATTTACCCTTGCCGCAATAAGTGCCTGCTCTACTTTTGTCTCTTCAATACTATCCAACGTACGTTCTTTTTCATGACAAATGAGTTTTTTTATTTCTACTTCAGAAATGTAATGTAACTCTCTTGAATAGGTATGGCTGGAACCAAAAATACTTGATAACAATGACATATTTTTTTCTCATGAAATAAGTATTATTATACCATGAATTGCACAAACACCCGATTGAGGGTGTTTGTAGTAAAAAACGTATGAAAGAAAAAGAACGAACTAGACTCTATCGTACTCATGCATTGTAATTTGCGCATCAATCTGTCGAGTAATATCTATTGCTACACTTACCACGATAAGAAGTCCTGTCCCACCAAGAGCAAGTGATTGAGTTCCAGTTGCAGCCTGCAAAACCAATGGAAGAATTGCAATCACAGCAAGAAAGAGAGCTCCTGAAAAAACAAGGCGACTCATAATGTGATTCAAGTAGTCCTCCGTTTGTTTACCAGGACGAATTCCAGGGATAAAACCACCCTGTCTCTGAAGATTTTCTGCAATATCCTGTGGTTTGAAGATAACCGCTGTATAAAAATATGTAAATCCGAATACGAGGACAAAATACAATATTCCGTAGAAAAGTTGATTATTAAACAAATCAACTGTTAAACGTGCCATCCTTCCCAAAAGCCCAGTATGTCTGATAAAAAACTGCGCCACCATTGGTGGAAAGAGTACCAATGAAATAGCAAAGATAATAGGAATAACTCCTGCCATATTGATACGAAGTGGTAAGTGAGACTGACGCGCGGCCTGACCTCTTCCACCAGTGCTTCGAGCATAGTTTACGGGAACGTTACGCTGTCCCTCACTAATGAAAACAACCGCAACTACAGTAACAATAGCAACGACAAGAAACATAACGTACGTATATATCTCTGAAGGGTTGTAATTTACCAACAAATTTTGCAGTGTTCCTGGGAGAGCAGCGATAATTCCAGCAAAAATAAGAATGGAAATACCATTCCCAATTTTTTTCTCACTTATAAGTTCACCAATCCACATCAAAAATATAGTACCTACTGTTGCTGTAATCACTGTTGAAACAAATCTAAATGTTGTCAAACCATCTCCAAATATTCCTGCATTTGACTGTGAAAGAAGCTTGATCAAACCAAACGCCTGCAACATAGCCAAAGGAACAGAAGTAATACGAGTATACATGTTCAATTTTCTCTGTCCCATCTCACCTTCTTTGGAAAGTTCCTCAAAATAAGGAACGACCATATTCAAAAGCTGAAAAATGATAGATGCAGTAATGTATGGAGCAACTCCAAGCATTACAAGAGAAAAGTTCTTTATGGTTCCACCCGAAAATACATTCAACAAACCAAGAACTTCATTTTCAGATAAAAGTCTTCCAAGTATTTCAGTATCAATCCCCGGAACTGGAATATGAGCTGCCGCACGAAAAATAACAAGCATCCCTATTACATAAAGGACGCTATTTCTAAGACTCTTTGTTTTCCAAATTTTTCTGAATTTTTCCATACGTACGGATCTATGAATGGTCTACGAATCGTGAAATACACCAATCCGTATGCCACTATTACTAAAAAGTCATTTTTCCGCCTGCTTTTTCAATCGCTTCAATAGCTGCTTTGCTGGCAAAACATCCAACAATATCCAGCTTCTTTTTCAATTCACCATTGGCGACAATTTTTACACCAGTGCTTGCGTGAGCAATTACTCCCACTTTTTCCAAGAAGTATGGAGTTACTTTACTTCCATTTTCACATACACGTTCAAGTGTAGAGAGAGAAACAGTAGTCTTTTTAGGTACAAGACTATTAAATCCATGAAGTTTAGGAATTTTTTGAAGTGATTGCTTGAAACTTCTTGCAGCATTTCCACTCTTTCCACCAGAACGAGCTCTTTGCCCCTTCATACCACGTGCTGCAGTTGTTCCTTTTCCAGAACCATTTCCACGACCAACACGCTTAGAACGTCTTTGTGATCCTTTATTTGGTTTAATTGTATGTGCTGACAAAGTCATAGAGTTTAGATAAACGTTCAATTACTGGCTATTTTTCACCTTTTTGTTTCTTAGGTGCTGATGTTTTTTTTACCGCTGGTTTCTTTTTTTCAACTTCGGCCTTCTTCTCACCTTCTGGCATCACTGCTTTTTTCACTCTTGCCTTAATTTTAAAGTTTTCAAGAGCCTTGAAGGTTGCTTTTACATTTGTAATTTTATTATTTGTTTTGCTCAACATCTTTGCAGAAACGTTTGGCACACCTGCCATTTCCAAAACCGTACGAATAACAGATCCAGCAATAATACCAGAACCCTGTGGAGCAGGTTTCAACATAACTTTTCCTGCTTTAAACTTAGCCTCTACGCTATGTGGAATAGTATGATGAACAATCGGAACTAAAATTACATTCTTCTTTGCTTGGTTAAAGGCTTTCTGCACAGCAATTTGAACATCCTTTCCTTTTTCAACACCAAATCCAACTCGTCCATTTCTATCTCCAATAATAAGACAGGCACGAAAACTCAGCTGCTTACCACCTTTGGTTACACGAGTTACACGAGCAAGATCCACAATGATCTGATCAAACTCTGGCTTCTCTTTCTTTTGTTTGAATTTTGGTCTAGCCTTAGCCATACTTTTTTACAAATTACTCTTTTTCGAGTTACTGTTTACTAAAATATAAGTCCACCTTCACGAGCGCCTTCTGCAAAAGCCTTCACACGTCCATGATATGGATATCCTCCTCTGTCAAAAACGACAGTGCTCACTCCGGCTTCCTTTGCTTTTTTTGCAATTGCAAGTCCAAGAAGGAAACTGGTAGCTACTTTACCTTTTCTCTCTCCTGCATCTCCATCTTTTCCATGATTTTTACTATGAAGTCCTACGAGCGTTTTCTTTTGAGAATCATCAATAATCTGTGCATACATTGAGGTAAGACTTTTGTGTACAGCAAGACGAGGACGTTCTGAAGTTCCATTCACTTTCGCACGAACACGCGCATGCCTTCTTGCACGTAACTCAATTCTTGTTAGTTTACTTCTATTCATATATGCACTAATTAACCACTTTTGGCTGTCTTACCAGCTTTACGTCTAATAATCTCATCAATATATTTGATTCCTTTTCCTTTATATGGCTCTGGCTTTCTCAAAGCACGAACTTCTGATGCAATCTTTCCAACAAGTTCCTTATCAAATCCTTCGATAGTAATAATATTCTTTTCCGCTGTAAATACAATACCTGCAGGCGCTGGAAATACAACTGGATGAGAGAAACCAAGATCCAATTTAAGATCTTTTCCCTGTAGGGCTACTTTATAACCTACACCATTTATCTCCAACTGCTTCTTGTACCCTTCCGTTACACCAATAACCATGTTCTTTGCATGTGATGCAAAAGCACCCCAAAGTGATCTTTCTTTCTTATCTTCCTTTTTTGCAACATCTACCGTCAAAACTCCATCTTGGATATTTATAGTAACCAGCGGATGAATAGATCGTGTAAGTTCTCCCTTTGGCCCTTTTACTGTCAAAACACCGTTATCCACCTGTGCAGAAACGCCTGTTGGAATTTGAATTGTCTGTTTTCCTATTCTTGACATATCTTACTTTTGATTTATAGGGTTTAGGGTATAGGTTTCAGGGTAGTTTGCACTACACTCAAACCTACACCCTATTAGTATACTGAACAAATAATTTCTCCACCAATTCCCTGCTCTCTTGCATCTTTATTGGTCATGATTCCTTTTGATGTTGACAAAATTGCCAAACCAAAACCGTTCAAAACCTTTGGAATTTCCTCTGATTTGGTATATTTTCGGTGTCCTGGCTTACTTTCACGCTTAATAAACTGAATTGCCGGCTTTCCACTCTGATATTTCAGGGTAATATTCAACATATCACAAACACCATCCTTTTTTTCTTCAAAACGAACTTGCCCAACATATCCCTCACGTTCAAGAATATCAACAATGGTCTTTTTGAACTTAGAATATGGTACATCAACAAAAGGCTTTCTGGCCATTTGGGCATTCCTTATTCTCGTTAACATGTCTGCAATTGGGTCTGAGAACATACCTTTTTATAGAATTATTTCAAAATTATTGAATATATAAATTACATTTTCCTTAATCACCTGAGAACTGCATCACAAAATTTTGCGATGAGTACTAAGGTGATTAAGCTATGTTACCAACTTGACTTTCTTACACCGGGAAGCTTTCCAGCGTTTGCAAGTTCACGGAAACAGATTCTGCAAAGGTTAAACTTTCGCATGTATCCTCTTTTTCTTCCACACTTCCAACAACGACGTACGAGTCTCGTGGTAAACTTTGGCTTTCTATTTGATTTTGCAATTTGTGCTTGTGTTGCCATATGTATAATATCTGTAAGTCTGTCGGATTATGATTCTTGTTTAAATGGGAATCCCAGGAGTTCCAAGAGCGCCAATCCTTCTTCTTTATTCTTTGCGCTTGTAGTAATAACTACCTGTAATCCATGAATTTTTTCACTCGTATCTACATTTACTTCCGGGAAAGCAATACTTTCTTTGATACCAAGACTATAATTTCCTTGTCTATCAAATGCTTTCTTTGAAATTCCACGAAAGTCACGAACACGTGGAAGAACAAGGTGAACAAATCGATACAAAAACTCATACATCATTTCTCCACGAAGTGTCACTGACATTCCAATGTCTGCCTTTTCACGAATCTTGAAGTTAGAAATAGATTTTCTTGCAAGGTTGTGAACTGGCTTTTGTCCAGTAATCCGACGAAGAGTATTCTCTACGTTATCAATGTAGGCCTTATCCTTGTTATGTCTTCCATAACCAACATTAACGGTAACACTCTTGAGAGCCGGTACCTGTGCAACTGATTTATACCCAAACTTCTCTTTAAGAGCTGGTACTACCTGTTGTTTGAATTGTGTTTGTAATTGACTCATATTTCGATTTTGAGCTTAGTCAAGCAGTTCACCGTTTACCTTGGCAAGACGCTTTTTGGTCTTCCCCTCATGTTTATATCCAACACGAGTTGATTTATTTGATTTAGGATCTACAAGCATAACATTTGAAATATCCATAGGACCTGCAAGTTCCAAGATCTGCCCTTTCTCTCCTGCACGTCTTGTTTTCAAATGTCTCTTGATAATGTTTAAACCCTCAACAATCACAAATGTTCTCCCTTTTTCAGCATGAACAATAACCTGAATCACCTTTCCAGTTTTTCCCTTCTCTTTTCCAGAGATAACTTTTACTTTGTCACCTGTTTTAATTTTCATACCTTCTTTTAGGTTCTTAGTGTTAAGGTCATAGGTCCCAGGTGATAAAATACAGATTTATGTCTATTTTATCACCCGCTACCTACTTCCTTCAAGTTATTTACAATACTTCCGGTGCAAGGCTCACAATTTTTTGGAATCCTTTTGCACGAAGTTCTCGAGCGATTGGTCCAAAGATACGTGTTCCTTTCGGTTCTTTTGATTTTTTATCTATTACTACGGCAGCATTCTCATCAAAACGGATATAAGTTCCATCCTGACGACGAAGCTCCTTTCTCTGACGTACAATAACAGCATGAACAACCTCTCCTTTTTTCACTCCTGCACGTGGGGCTGCTTCCTTCACACTACAAGTAATTACATCACCAATTCGTGCAAAACGTTTTTTGTAACCACCAAGTACACGAATAACCTTGAGGCTTTTCGCTCCACTATTGTCTGCTACATTTAGGATGGTCAAATGCTGAATCATATGGTCTTATTTTCTATTGAACAACTTTAACAAGTCTCCAACGCTTTGTTTTACTTATTGGTCGACATTCCTCAAAAATCACCTTATCTCCTACCTTTGCAGCTCCCTTTTCATCATGAACAGCATATTTTCTGTAGGTCTGATACTGCTTTCGGTATTTTGGATGAATTTTTGTTGTACCAACACGAACACTAACAGTTTTTTCCGCAGAATCACTGACTACCACGCCTTCAAACTGTCTGTGTTGTTTTGTTGTTTCCATTTTTGAGGTCATATCTCGTATTCCACTTAGTTAGTAGCTTCCTCAGAAGAGGTACCCTGACTAACCTTACTATTAAGCACCGTTAAAATTCGTGCTATAGTTTTTTTAACTTTTTTAATCTTTGAAACATCTGCAAGTTGATTCTCTGCAACCTTAAACTTCAATTCACGAAGCTCTTCTCGTTGTTCTGCGAGGAGATCATGAAGTTGTTCTGTTGATTTTTGACTGATTTCAGTATAATCCATACAATAATTTAGAGATGTTTCTTTACAACTTTTACCTTTGTAGGCAACTTATATCCGGCAAGATTCAATGCTTCTACTGCCTTATCCTCAGGAATACCTCCGATTTCAAACATTACGGTACCTGGTTTTATAGTACAAACATAATGATCCGGTGCACCTTTTCCTTTTCCCATAGGAACTTCAGAACCTTTTTTGGTTACTGGTCTATCTGGAAAAATTCGAATCCATACTTTTCCACCACGACGAACGTAACGTGTAAGCACACGACGAGCAGCTTCAATCTGACGTGAGGTAATCCAAGTATGCCCAAGTGCAACGACTCCATGACTTCCAAAAGCTACCGTATTGATACGTGTTGCAATACCCTTGTTCCCTCTTCGGGGCTTATGCCACTTTCTGTGTTTTACTTTTTTTGGTAAAAGCATATTTTATGATTCTTTGGTTTCTGGTTTTCTCTTTGGCCCTCTGTTTGAGTGCTCAAAACTCTTCTTTTTACTTGTATCTACAACATCTTCTGTGAAAGGATCTTTTCTGCCAAATACAATTCCCTTATAAATCCAAACCTTGATACCAATCTTACCATATATGGTGTGTGCCCAAACGTATCCATAATCTACATCACTTCGTAATGTAATCAAAGGAATTTTTCCTGCAGAAAGGGTCTCAGAACGTGAAATTTCTACTCCATTCAAACATCCAGACATACAAACCTTCACTCCTTGTGCTCCAGCCTTCATTACTCTATCAATGGCCTGCTTCATCACACGACGGAATGGAATACGTTTTTCAATATCTGAACTCACAGTCTGCGCAATAACAGCTGCAGAAAGAGATGGATTCTTTACTTCTTTGATATTCAATTTCACTTTCAAAGACATTTGCAAAAACTTTCTTTCCAGATCTTTTCTCAAAGTTTCTAATCCTTGTCCACCACGTCCAATAATAAATCCTGGTTTTGCCGCAAGAATAGTCACGGTCATGTTCTTTGGTCCACGTTCAACACAGATAGCATCAATGTGAGCATCTTTAAACTTTTGTTTTATATATCTACGTATCTGAACATCTTGCTGCGCAAACTTTGCGTAGTCCTTCTTGGAAAACCATTTCGAATCCCAACTGTAGATAACCTGCATTCTGTGAATTTTTGGGTTGACTTTGTGACCCATAGATTTCTTAGTTTCTAATTTCTAATTATTTTTCTGATTTTTCAACTTTTTTCTTTGCTGGTGTTTTTTTTGCCTTCTTTGGAGATTCCTCAGGCATCTTTTCTCCCTTTACCTCTTCAACAGAAGTATCAACTGACTTTTTCTTTGTTTCTTTTTTTACTTTTTCCTTCTTTTTGCTTTCATCTATTTCACCCTCAATGGTCAAACTTATATGAGACATTCGCTTTCGCAAAGGTGTCGCACGTCCAAGTGCTCGTGGCATCCATCGGTAGAGGGTCTTTCCTTCGTCTACTCGTATTTCCTTCACCACAAGGCTGTCCATATTAAGGCTATGATTGTGCATAGCGTTTGCTATCGCAGAATCAAGCAATTTTTTTACAGGGCGAGCCGCTGCCTTTGGGCTAAACTGAAGTTGCACCAATGCATCGGTTACCTTGCGTCCACGAATAAGACCAGCAATCAGGCGTACCTTTCTTGGACTCATTCGCAAATTCCTTAATTTTGCAGTAGCACTATTGTTCATATGTGAAATTTCTTTTCAGACGTATAATTATTTTTGTCCTTTGGCCATCTTTCCTCCATGATTTATAAATTTCTTTGTTGGAGAAAATTCACCAAGCTTATGACCAACTTTATTTTCATCTACGATTACCTCAATAAATGTCTTTCCATTATGCACCAAAAACTTCATACCTACCATTTCAGGAACAATTGTAGAGGCTCTGGCCCATGTTTTAATAGGTTTACTGGTTGATCCCTCATCCTTTGCCTTTTGTACCTTTTTACTCAGCTTTGGATCAACGTAAGGTCCTTTTTTTAAACTTCTAGACATACTTTTTTATTTGGTAACTTGGTATATGAATTACTTACGTTTTTTCTTTCTTCTTTGTACAATGAACTTATCACTTGCTTTCCCTTTCTTTCTAGTCTTTACTCCCAATGCTTTCTTTCCCCATGGAGTTTTTGGACCACCTTTCAAACCAATGGTTGAAGCTCCTTCTCCACCTCCGTGAGGGTGATCAACTGGGTTCATTACTTTACCACGAACAGTTGGTCTCCATCCTAGCTTTCTTCTTCTTCCAGCTTTTCCTAAACGTACCAGTGCAAAATCTGCATTTCCAACTTTTCCAACCGTTGCAAGACAATCCTTTGAAACAAGGCGTACCTCTCCAGATGGAAGCTTCAATTGCGCAAACTTTCCTTCAATTACCATCAATTGGGCTCCTGCACCCGCTCCGCGTACCATCTGACCACCATTACCTGGTTGGAGTTCTACATTGTAGACAAACAAACCAAGTGGAATTTCATTTAATGGCATACGGGAACCAGGGGTTGGCTCAATCTTTTGTTGTGATGACATTACTTTATCTCCAACCTGCACTCCTGCATATCCAAGAATGTATGCTTTTTCACCATCTTCGTACTGAATAAGAGCAATACGTGGTCCTCTATTTGGATCGTACTCAACAGCAATAACTTCCGCTTGAACATCAAACTTCTGACGCTTAAAGTCCACTACTCGATAAAGACGCTTTACCCCACCACCACGATGACGAACAGTAATCTTTCCAGTATTATTTCTTCCAGAATGGTTGTTCAATCTTTTCGTTAAAGATTTTTCCGGTTTCTGTTTTGTGATATCAGAAAAATCCTGAACGCTTGCTTTACGTCTTCCCGGTGTTGTTGGTTTGTAAACTTTTACTGCCATACCTTTATCTTGGTTTAGAGTCCAGCGTGAATATCTAGACGTTCACCTTTTTTAACGGAAACAATTGCCTTTTTATAATCATTACGTCTTCCAGTAAATCTCCCTGATCGAACTTTTTTTCCTTCAACATTTGAAATATTCACACGTGAAGGAAGTACTCCGTATACTGCCTGTACTGCTTTCTTTACCTCTACCTTACTTGCTGTTGGACTGATAATGAATGTGTATTTTCCTTGTGATTCCTGTGTATTTGTTTTTTCACTTACCAATGGTCGAACTAAAATTCTATATGCCTCATTTATCCCAATTGCGGTCTTACGGGTCTTTGTTTGCTTATCTGAAGGGCTCTTTTTGCTTGGTGAAGCAGCCTTAATCTGAGGTTCAGCCTGTACCTTTTCTTCAGTTTCATTTTTTGTCAATTTCTTCAAAATACCCATATGTTATATTAGCTCAGTCTTTTTTCCAAAACCTTGAGTGCATCTTGTGTAGCAATCACATACTGATGATGCAAAAGGTCAACCACATTGAGATCCTGTGCACTTTGTAAGTGAAGGTTCTGAATGTTTCTTGTTGATAGAAACACATTATCATCTGCCTGAGAAGTGATAACCAATGTTGATTTACCAGCTCCTGGGAAAGATGATCGCATTTTTACCATTTCTTTTGTTTTTCCATTTGATACCAACTGTTCAAGTACAAACATTTTCTCTTGCATCAATTTATCAGAAAGACACATAGAAACAGCTTGGCGATTCATTTTTTTGTTTACTTTTTTCTTGTAGTTTCGAATTGAAAGTGGTCCAAAAGTAACTCCACCACCTTTCCAGATTGGTGAACGACTTGATCCGTGACGGGCACGTCCAGTTCCTTTTTGCTTCCAAGGCTTCTTTCCACCACCACGAACTTCAGATTTATCCTTTGTATCTGCCCATGGTTGACGAGCATTTGCCTCAAGGGCAACATACACTTGGTGAACCAAATCTGGATTAAGCTTTGCAGCAAAAACCTTATCTGCTACTTCTAGCTTTCCATTCTTTTTTCCTTCTAAGTTGTATAGGTCTACGCTTGCCATACTTTATTGAACATCCTTATTTTCTTCCTCTGTTTTTTCTTCTGCAGCAGGTGCTTCAGAAGTTTCTTCAGTGGAAACGGTTGATTCTTCCTTTTGATCTTCGTTTGCAGGCATTTCTGGCTCAGCCTGTACTTCCTCTTGTGCTGGTGCTTCTGTTTCTTTTTGCACTTCCATAGTACCTTCATCACTACTGATGATCAACAAGCTACCACGAGCACCTGGAACGGCACCTTTAATCAAGAGTTCTCCTGCATCTTCATGTACTTCCACAATTTCTAAATTCTTTACAGTGATACGTGCATCTCCCATGTGTCCTGCCATGCGTTTTCCTTTGAAAACTCTTTGCACTCCACCGGCACCAATACTACCAGGCATTCTCAACTGATCTTTGTGACCATGAGTTGCAGGACTTCCAGCAAAACCATGACGTTTTACAACTCCCTGAAAACCTTTTCCCTTTGACTTTCCAACAACTTGAACCTTATCTCCAGGTGCAAATACTTTTACGGTAAAGGTATCCCCACGTTCAAGCCCAGTATCTGTAAGATCTGTTCTAAATTCACGAATAAAACGAACACTTGAAAGGTCTTTAAGATGACCTCTCATTGCTTTGTTGAGACGAAACTTCTTCTGGCTTCCGAAACCTACCTGTACTGAACCAACACCATCCTTTTTGGCTGTTTTTACCTGTGTAACAACACACGGACCAGCCTGAACACGTGTAACGGGAACTACGGTACCGTCCTGTCTAAACACCTGTGTCATTCCTAATTTTGTTCCAAGAATAAACTTCATAGTGATCAATCGTCGTGTGTATTTTTTTGTAAATTAAAAGCTAGAAGCGAACTGGAAGACTGGTAGAGTTTCAAGCCCACTTCTAGCTCTTGCACATCGTGCTACTAGAAAGCTTTTCTCAACCTATCCTGCTTGCCTCAAATGTTTTCCGAACTTAGAGCTTCCAAATAAACCGGCTCACAGCGTGTAAAAAAGATATGTCTTTTCAACTCACTGCGAGCCTATTTTATTGGCCTCCCTACGGATCTTATTTGATAAAGTGCTAAGATAAGAAACTTCAGAAGAAAGAGAATGAAATTTATCCCCTTTTTCTTTAGTGCGGATATTTTATAAAAAAATCTGAATCCTGTCAAGCGGCATTATTCAGATCTTATCCACATAAAGGGGATAAACTCCTCCCGAATATTCTTCTATAAATACTTTGGCTAATTTTTTCGTATATTCTTCTGAACAAAAATGGTATACAACCAACTAGTTCATCTTTATTTCCACGTCTACTCCACTTGGAAGGTTCAGGTTCATCAGAGCATCAATCGTTTTTGAATTTGGGCTGATAATATCAATGAGTCTCTTATGAGTACGCATTTCAAATTGTTCAGCTGCTGTTTTGTGGATAAAGGTTGAACGATTTACGCTGAACTTTTGTTTGCTCGTTGGAAGTGGTACTGGACCAATCACCTGGGCATTATTACGTTCTGCGGTATCCATTATCGTCTTGGTTGCGTCATCGATAATCTTGTGATCAAATGCACGAATTTTGATACGTACCTTTGGTCCTGCTGTTTGTTGTTGGTCATCTGCCAACATGGTTTGTGTCTTAGCCATAGTATTAAAAGAACAATTAAAGAACAAAGAGCAGGAGCCAAATGGCTCCCGCTCCAATGCGTCTAGTTAATAATTTTTGTTACAACTCCAGCTCCAACGGTTCTACCACCTTCACGGATAGCAAAACGCATTTTTTCTTCGAGAGCTACAGGAACAATAAGCTTGATCTTCAAGTTATTTGTATCTCCTGGCATCATCATTTCTGTTCCTTCAGGAAGTTCTACCTCACCGGTTACATCAGTAGTTCTGATGTAGAATTGAGGTTTATATCCCTTAAAGAATGGTTTATGACGTCCACCTTCTTCTTTGGTAAGAGCGTATACTTCTGCTTCAAATTCAGTATGTGGAGTAATAGATCCTGTCTTTGCAAGAACCTGACCACGTTGTACTTCGTCTTTCTTTGTACCACGCAAAAGGATACCTGCGTTATCTCCAGCCTGACCTTGTGGAAGTGATTTGTTAAACATCTCTACTCCGGTAACAGTTGTTTTCATAACTTCTGCTCCCATACCAACGATAGAGATTTCGTCACCAACTTTCACAATACCACGGTCAATTCTTCCTGTTACTACTGTACCACGTCCTTCAATTGAGAAAACGTCTTCAATAGGCATGAGGAATTCTTTATCCAAATCACGAACTGGCTCTGGGATGTATTCATCAAGAGTGTTCAAAAGATCCAAGATAGGCTTTGAAGCATCTGCATCTGAAGGGTTTTCAAGGGCCTTAAGAGCTGAACCACGAATAATTGGAGTAGTGTCTCCTGGGAATTCGTATTTGTTCAAAAGATCACGAATTTCTTCTTCTACCAATTCAACAAGTTCTGGATCAGATACCATGTCAACTTTGTTGAGGAAAACTACGATGTAAGGTACACCTACCTGACGAGCAAGCAAGATGTGCTCACGAGTCTGAGGCATTGGACCATCCGCAGCTGAAACTACAAGAATAGCACCATCCATTTGTGCAGCACCTGTGATCATGTTTTTTACATAATCAGCATGACCTGGACAATCTACGTGTGCATAGTGTCTCTTCTCAGTCTCATACTCAACATGGGCGGTTGCGATGGTAATACCACGCTCACGCTCTTCTGGAGCTGAGTCGATGTCCTCAAACTTTTTATCCTGTGAGATTAAACCATGTGCACCTGCAACTGCAAGAATTGCAGCTGTAGTAGTTGTTTTACCGTGGTCTACGTGACCAATAGTACCAACGTTTACGTGTGGCTTGTTACGT
>PCWN01000011.1:0-58410 GCA_002787355.1 Candidatus Magasanikbacteria bacterium CG11_big_fil_rev_8_21_14_0_20_39_34 | reverse complement strand
GTTTTGTAATCCAGCGGATTTTTATCTAAAATATGAATAAAATGTATATAAAAAAGGTGTCCAAACAAGACGTGCCAATTATACTAAAGACATCGTGAGCTGTCAAGTAATTCCCCTGTGGAATTTGGGGATATTTTGTGTTCAAACTCCAATAAAAAAAAGATTGTAAAAAAGATTGTAAAAAAACAGCTTAATCTTGCGAAATATTAAGCTGTTTTGTCATTATTATTTTCAAAAAATGTTTACAGCGGTTCCTCATAAAAAACCGGTTCATCTGAATGCGGAAGCTCAGTATCTTGATTTTCCCACTCTAAGTTTTCATCAACCTGCCTAAAAGGAATCCCCTGCGCTGGTTCTTGCCCCTGGGAAACATAGTGAATTCCATCACTTCCTCCTGCCTCCTCTCTATTTCCTGAAAGGTTTTGAAATTTTTGTGCAAGAATATCTCCAGCACGCGCCCAATCACCATTTGTCTTCTGTACGGATATTTCTTCTTTCTTCTGAGGTATAGGATTCGCAGTCTCCTCCTGCAGGGGAAAATCATAACTTTGCAGGTCAAAAAGTTCCTCCTCATTCTCTTTTGTGACCTCTGATTTTTGTTCTTCAAAGGAGTCTTGCTCAAAGAGAAATGTATCCTCTTGAGCTTCTGGAAAAGCATTTTCTTGGAGATCTGCCTCTGGAAAAGGGATTTCTTCGCCAGGGAGAGCCTCCCCACCATCAAAGGTATCATCAAACATCTCTTCTTCCTGGGAAGAAAATTCTTGTAATTCTACTTCTTCTTGCTCTTTTTCCAAAGAAAGAAGCGCCTCATAGTGTTCAATTCCCATCAAAACGAGATCCTCACCGTGCGGATCACAAAGAATCACCGGACTCCCCGTCTTTTTTGCAAGGCCTATATATCGCTTAAGATTCTTCATATGCGTAATATTGATCTATATCTTATACCCCAGATTATATCAGTATAGACCATTCCGTCAAGAAGTCTTCACTCTCCATTTGGAGAAACGAAAAGAAGCATTTTTTGATTCTCTGTAAGCTCATCATATGACTTTGTCAAAACCAAGGGTTTATCCCCACTCCAATCAAGCTTTGCACCATCAAGAAAATAACACCCCATTTCACACTGAAACAGAAACTGATCTGGTGCAAGGACTTGAATAGTTGTTTCTTGTTCTTTGAGGAAGTTAAATACCTTAATAACGCGTTTCTTCACACCTGTTCCTTCGTCAGAAAGTTCTATATCCATAAAAAGCATTTTTGTTTTGTCTGGAGAAAGCCGTGGTTGGAGAAGCAATGTACCCTTATCAAAAAGTCCTGAGTCGGAATCCATTTTTTTCATTGTAACCGTATCATCTTTATCAATACTCACATAATGTTTTTCTATCCCTGCACAAGCACCATCACATCCATATGCCCAGATAAAGTACATCCTCCGATTCCTTCCATCCTGAACCTGAAAATATTCTTGAATACTAGGATAGATATAATCGGGATCTAAATTATCTGAATTTTCTACAAATGCTTTTGTATCCAAATCATAGATAACCGTATGATCATGACAGATAAAATGTGTCATATCTATATCTACAAAATCATCCAGATAATACCCTTGTTTATCACAAATAAACGGTTCTTTGGAGACAATAAGTATGTGGTCTTGCCACTTCATTCTTTTCTCTTTGAGATTACATTTTCCATTTTGATCACAAGAAAGTAAATCCCAAGTATCAAGACGTGTTTGCAGTGAAGTTTCATTTTTTTCAAAGTTGTAACTCCACACTTCTTCTCCTTGATCTTGTTGATATACATAAACAATACTTTTTTGATCTTCAAAAATAGTATAGGCAAAACCAAGAATTCCCTTTGAGAGTAGATCACTTTTTTGTTCACCGCGAGGGAGAAAAAGAGGGACGACACCATGGGAATCTTCAATTGGGGCAAGCTTTCTGAGAGTAAATGTATCCGTTTTTTTATCAAGAGAGATATAGGTTTGCAATGGAAGCGTTTCACTCATTTGCGATCTATTCCTTCTTTTCAAGAAGATGTGTATTTCATTTGGAGTTTCAAAAGTTGCAAAATTTTCATACGCATATGCCAGTGGACGATCTATTCCATCCTCAAGAAAAAATCTTTGAATATATGAACCCGGAATATATTTATTTCCGTGACATAACACAGTTACAGAACCTTCAGTAAACCTATCCATACCCGGAAGAGTGAATACGACATTACTCAGATAATATCCTTCAGCCCTCTCTTTGCACAAAGAAGATGCAGAACTTTTCTTTGTATCCAATACTTCTTGTATTTTTTGGCCCAACTGCTCATTTGTTTGAAGGACCGCCTTTTCTTTATGTGTATTCTCCTTTTGTACAGTATTCTCATCAGAATATTTTTGCGAGTATGATAAAATCTTTAACCCCAAAAGAGAAAGAAAAATAAAAAGAGTAGGTATAAAGAGCGCTATGAAAATATAATGTTTCTTGTAATGCATACATTTTTTATTCTACTCTAACTGACGTTAATATAACCTAAAATCTTACAAAATAAAAAAACAGGCTTTTTACCTGTTTTTTTGATTTGCCTTACAAACGTGACAAGAACAAAGTCTATCTCCTCTCTCGAATAAATCCGAGATCGACGAAGTTTTTTGGTTTCCCAAAAGTTAACTCCAGAAAGGAGGTGATCCATCCACAGCTTCCGCTACGGATGCCTTGTTACGACTTCACCCCAATCACTGAATTCACCTTCGTCCCACATAAGTGAGCCTTCGGGTGCCCCCAGCTTTCGTGGTGTGACGGGCGGTGAGTACAAGACCCGAGAACGTATTCAACGCGCCGTGGCTGATGCGCGTTTACTAGCGATTCCAACTTCATGAAGGCGAATTGCAGCCTTCAATCCGAACTGGGACCGGTTTTGAGGATTAGCTCCACCTCGCGGTTTGGCTACCCATTGTTTCCGGCCATTGTATCATGCGTGTAGCCCTGGGCGTAAGAGCCATGCTGATTTGACGTCGTCCCCACCTTCCTCCGGTTTGCACCGGCAGTCTGCTATGTACATTTAACACAGCACGAGGGTTGCGCTCGTTACCCGACTTAACGGTACACCTCACGGCACGAGCTGACGGCAACCATGCAACACCTGTGTAGCACCCTCGAAGGCGGCTCTCTTTTCAGAGAGCTTGCAGCTACATGTCAAGCCCAGGTAAGGTTTGCCGCGTATCATCGAATTAAACCGCATGATCCACCGCTTGTGCGGGTCCCCGTCTATTCCTTTGAGTTTTAGC
This sequence comes from Candidatus Magasanikbacteria bacterium CG11_big_fil_rev_8_21_14_0_20_39_34, assembly GCA_002787355.1. Classification (GTDB taxonomy): domain Bacteria; phylum Patescibacteriota; class Patescibacteriia; order Magasanikbacterales; family UBA922; genus 1-14-0-20-39-34. Next base: position 55,124 of record PCWN01000011.1, on the reverse strand, counting down.
CTTGCGGCCGTACTTCCCAGGCGGCATACTTAACGCGTTAGCTTTTTTCAACGGCACTGAGAGGGTCGATACTCCCAATACCTAGTATGCATCGTTTAGGGCGTGGACTACTGGGGTATCTAATCCCATTCGCTCCCCACGCTTTCGTCCATGAGTGTCAGGCACGTTCTAGCAAGCTGCCTTCGCCTTTGGTGTTCCTATCGATATCAGCGCTTATTACGACTACACCGATAGTTCCGCTTGCCTCTCCCGGCCTCTAGCTTCGCAGTATCAATCGCAGTCCTGAGGTTAAGCCCCAGGATTTGACAACTGACTTACAAAACCACCTGCGGACGCTTTACGCCCAATGAATCCGGATAACGTTTGTGGGCTCTGTATTACCGCTGCTGCTGGCACAGAGTTAGCACCCACTTATTCCTTAGGTACCGTCACGAATTCTTCCCTAAGAAAAGCAGTTTACACCCCGAAGGGCGTCTTCCTGCACGCGGCGTCGCTCCATCACACTTTCGTGCATTGTGGAATATTCTTGACTGCAGCCTCCCGTAGGAGTCTGGGCCGTGTCTCAGTCCCAGTGAGGCAGGTCACGCTCTCACGCCTGCTACTGATCAATGCCTTGGTAGGCCATTACCCTACCAACAAGCTAATCAGCCATAGGCCCCTCTGCGAGCGAAAAATCTTTACATGGGAATGACATATGTCCCCCCATGACCATCGAGTATTAATCCAGATTTCTCTGGGCTATGCTCGACTCGCAGGTAGGTTACCAGTGTGTTACTCACCCGTTTGCCGGTCCGTACCTCAAATTCCGAAGAAAAAAAGGCCGATCCCTCGACTTGCATGCCTTAGACACGCCGCCAACGTTCATCCTGAGCTAGGATCAAACTCTCAATATAAGAGATTTGAACTCCGACATCTCGTCGGAGGTATGATTCATTTATTTAGGAAATAGACTATTATGGTTCTTGTCACATTTGTATTGCAAATTCTTTGCAACTGTTCCTTACCTAATATATATGGTTGTCTATATTATGGTTATGAATTGTAATGAACACAATAGCTATTCAGCTATCAAACTTTTGATTTGATCCCCTTTTTACAGGTTCAAGGTCAAAGGTTCGATCTCCGAAAATCCCCCTAGAAAGAAAAAAGAGGAACCTTTCTCTGCTGGAAATCCAGCTAAGTTACTCTTTTTTCTTCCCAGTCCCCAACTCAATTTGGGCTTAGGAAAAGCTCTGTTGTAATATTGACGTGGGGCTATTATATACAAAGGTCTACCTATGTGTCAAGGCGCTTTCCTCACCACATGTGGGGATAACTTTGTGTAAAGTGCAAGCGGTATCTATATGACTCCATTTTTAGAATAAAAATATGCTATAATGGAACATATTTTCTTGTTTATTCATAGTGAACTTTTGTATGGAAAGAAGGCCACGTCATCCTGATGCACCTCGAGAAAGATTTCATGAAAAAATTCCCGGATCTCGATGGGTCCTTCCTTTTTTTATCTCCATGCTTGTTAATGCCGGGGCTATTGAACTTGGAACCAGAATACTGGAAAAACCATCCGTAGTAACTCTGCGAGGTGAACAGCTTACCAAAGAAGACTTTATTGAAAAACTAAGGCATGAAACTCTTTCTCCCGAAGAATTTATCTGGGCGCAAGAAGAGTTAACACTGGAAGAAAGAACCGAGGAAAGTTTGGGAGTAGAAAAAAGAGCTGAAGTACATAAAAAAGTTCAATTAGCCAAAGATACTTTTGAAAAAATCATTTTTCAGGCACAACAAAAAATTCACAGTGGTGCCAATGAAAAGGAAGTCGCCAATTTTCTTCTACAATTTTTTGGTGACCACCCCGATGCACGAAAACTTGAGGGATATTCCACGGTTGTTGAACTCCTGACAGAGGGAGTCGGAAATTGCGAAGCAAGAGCAAAATTTGCCAACATGGCGCTCACACGCATCTACGGAGAAAAAGCACACAGTGAAATTATCCCAACACACCAAATGTATTTAGATCCAGAAACCGGAAATACTCAAGTTGTAGATCACGTTTATGCAACAATCCAAATTGACGGGAAAACCTTTGCTCTTGATAATGGAAAAGTAAAGCATGTTGATGAACAAACACTTCAAAACTCTGTGCGAATCTCACCAAAAGATCTTCAAAAAACATTCTTAGCAACAGAGGATCCCTCTACATATTTTGATTCTGAGCAAAAAAATCCAGACTTTCAATCCATTGCGCAAAAAGCGCTCGCTACCAAAAAAAGTGGAGATCCAGTACATCAAATTTTCCCTTCTTTTTCTTCCGACCTCCCGGATACTCACTCTGGATTAACCTTCCCAACATCTGGAACCGTAGAAATTCATATGAATTCTTACGCTCCAGGCCCTGTCGACAATACAGCACAAAACGCCATACTTGATCTTCACAAACTCCCCCAACCAAGACAAAATGAAATACTTCCAATTGTTCTGGTACAAGAACCCTCCGACCATGAGCTTCTCTATGGTGACCTTACAAAAATTCTCTCACTCAGAGATCCCAACCAGGTACAAATTATTTTAGATAAATGGAACGAGGCAAGCTCTGAAGGTTTACCTGTACCCCAACTTGAAAGTCTTCGCTTCATAAGTCCGGAAGCGCTTGAAAAACTTTTAGAATTTACTGCTGACGACATTGAAATTAAACATCCCGAAATTCTACTCAACGAAAAAAATAAAGAGATTTTAGAAAAAAATAAACCAGAAAATATTCTTTTCTCCCCAGACTTTTCAAAAAAATCTTTTCAACAAATTGTAGAGTTAGGCCTTCCCAATCCATCCGTTTATATACAATCACCAGCACCACTGGATCCTGAAGTATTAACCGAATTTTTTCAAAAACAAAAAAATGCACACCTTACTCTTGTGATGGGTGATGTATCCGGAACCATCCCAGACACATTCAAAAATTTTGAAGGAACTCTTGAACTTTCCTTTTATTCTGATTCTGAAAATACACTCTCCAAAGAAAAGATCAAACGAATGAATGAATTTATCAATTCGGTACTCCAAAAAGCAAATAAAAAAGTTTCCCTAAATATCTTCATAGACTCAAATAAATTCAACGAACGATTTGAAGAAGGGGTTCTTGATCTTGAGGGTCCAACCGAAATTGAAACCCTTGAAATTTTCCCCCCAAATGCAATCAAAAGCTTTTCAGAAGGATCTCAATATATTAAGGTTAAAAAATTGAGCGCCAATTTTGTGCATTTTATAGAGCAAGACCTCGGAGAAGATATTGGTACCATCCAAAGTGCAGTATGGGGGCTCACCTTTCAAATGGAGAGAGCTCTTATAAAAACTCTTGAAATTCAATTAAACGAAGATCAATTTAATGAAGATGTCATGGATACACTTGCAGGAGCTGCTTGCGATGAACTGGATATCACTATTTATAAAAATTATAATAAAGAGACAGATTCCTCTGAACTAGAATTACGAATCTTTAAACTTCAAATAATATTTAAAGGGAAAATCAAAGTTCATGTGAGGAGGTAACGTTATAATTTACCTTTTTCTTCCAATTCTAAAATATACTCCGACACATAGGGTCGATATTTTTTCTTTAATTCCTCTGATAAATTTTTATAGGCACCAAAGGACCCACGACATTCTTCTGTGCCACATGTACATAAAAGGTCCTCTTCCGTTTGTGGAAGTTGTTCAAAATTGTATCTTGGTACGATCATGGCATAATCAATGGTAATATGCTCTCCTTTTTCAATATCACGCATGGCAACTACCATAGTTCGGCCATGGATACCGGCGTTGGGACTACAGGAGTGGTTCATATTGGAAACTGGCTCGAGAGGATCAATGAATAACCAATCATCCTCGCCATCCCAATATATTGGGACAGTATTTATGGATGGCTTGTAGACCACCGGCCCTGCCAATACCCATATAATTTCTTCTTTTTTAAGAAATCGTTTTGCAAATATCCCTTTTCCTATATCTTCAGAAACATCTCGAACTTCAATTTTTTCTAACATCTCGTCAAGCGAAAACGGTACATTCTTTGCAGCCAAATTCATATCCCAATCATACACGGACATAATTTATACGCTTAAATTGATTAGATGCTTTCTTTTTAAGTTGTATTGGTGATTTTCAAATTTATTGTGTTTATTTTCTAATCCCAGGAGATTATACCGATACAAAAATTTTTCGCATTCCAAAGGATTTCCAGGATAACAATTTAAAACCCACTTTTCATGGTGATGAATATAATCATTTGAAAGTGAAATTTTTCCTTTTACCAAAAGATAAAAAATAGTAATTTCCTCCAAAAAAAAATCTACTTGCTCTTTCGTAAGTCGCTTTTTTAGCATATCGGCTTTTACTGCAGCTTTAAACTTTTTATTGGACGCATATTCTTTCTTTATACTGTCCAGATACATTTGTATATCTTTGAAATCCAGTAATAATTGGCCCCAGCTCAAAAAGGAAAAGGAAGGAACAATCCAAGCCGGATCCCTCTCAAGCAACTTCAAGATTCCATATTTGTGGCTCCGCATTTGTTGAATATATTTTTTTCGCAATTTCTTTGCAGGTGAGCTATCCGTTATCATATAAAGATAGTCCGAATATATAAAGGTAAGCCCTATGCCTTCTGTTTTTTTAATCTTGGTACACAAATATTGGATATATTCAAAACATTTCTGAGGAGATTGTGTATGAGCAATATTACTCATAGAAATTCCAAAAAGAATCATCCCTTTTTCTTTTGGAAGTTGATTTATATCATAAAAATCTTGAGGAGGAACTTTAGGTTTCATATTACTTTTTTTTTGACTGTTCCATTCTCCATTCTTCAATTTTTTTATGATCCCCCGAAAGAAGAACATCAGGAACCTTCCACCCCTTAAAATCTGCTGGCTTGGTATAGTGTGGATATTCTGACTCAACACCACCATCTTCTACCAGGACATTATGTGTTTCATCTTTAAGAGACTCTGCATTCCCCAAAACTCCTGGAATAAGTCGCGACACCGCTTCTATAATTACCATTGCCCCCAACTCTCCGCCAGCCAAAACATAGGGACCAATGGAAATTTCTTCATCAATGAGATGATCAACCACACGCTGATCAATACCTTCATAGCGTCCACAAATAATAGTTAACTCATCCAGATGACTCCACTGTTCTGCCACACTCTGATCAAACTGCCTCCCTCGAGGAGACATAAGAATGGTCCTTTTTTTGCGAGCTAAACTCCCATTAAAAACTTTCTTTACTTTGGTAAGCCCATCCACCTTGGAAAAAGGAATGGCATCTATGGATTTGAGGGCACGAAAAATTGGCTCCACTTGCATGACCATTCCAGCACCTCCCCCATAGGGGGTATCATCTACTTTGTTGTGTTTATCTTGTGTAAAAACGCGTAAATCCAAAGGGCATATCTCTATGGCACCAGAGTTTTGCCCCCGCTTCAAAATACTTTCTCCACCATACCCTGAGATAAGATGTGGAAAAATAGTTACAATGTTGTATTTCATAATTTTTCAAACATAAGTTCTCCGGTTCTCCCATTGTCTCTTTTGGAAAGTAATTTAAACTTTCTTTCTTCGAAGAAATTGGTGAGCCCTCCCGGATCATAGGAACGAATAGTAAGAAGATCAATAATATTCCCAGGTAACAAAGTTACGGTATGATCCGGAAAATTTAAAACTGTTTTTTCCAAAATTTTGAAACGGAAAGAAAAGATAAGTGCATTCAAATCCGCCTCAACAATCATTTGTAAAAATAAATCTCCATTTTCTTCTGGAATATTAAATTCCAAAAGCGGTTTCAATAAAAATTTTCTATGCAATGGACTCTCCAACCAACCAAGATATCTCTCAAAAATCATCCGATCATTTTTATCACTTATTTCTTTTCGAATACCCACCTCAAGCCAAAGTTTATCATCTTTTTTTAACAGATCAGAAAGAATATCTGCCATATATGCCTGTTCTACATTTCCAAAAGTAGCCCCAAGAAAGGTAAACACACGTATAACGTCTGATCCTATTTTCTTCATTTCTTCTGTAAATTCTTCCGTTGAAAAATCAGCACAAATAAGCTGATACTCTACATCCAAATTTTCCAAAGTTTTTCGACTCGCCTCTATCATGTCTTCCGAAGAGTCCACCCCCACAAAAGAAAAATGGTATCCTTTTTCTTTCAGTCTTTTTATGAGTGCAGCTTCCTTGGACGAATCCGCACAACCAAGACTAATGATCACAAAAGGCTTACCTTGAAGATGAAAATATTCTTCAAAGAAGTTTAAGTATTCTTCTTTTTGATCTAAAAATGCATCCTTGAGGGAAGAAGAAATATCAAAATACATCTCCACTCCAGAACCAAAATAAAAGACCTTTTGTTTTAACACTTTATACTGCTGAAAATGCTTGAGAAATTCTTGTGAAAGCTCATCACCTGTCTGTAATTTTTTTATATAATTCATAGAGATAATTAACCACGAAACGAGGAAATACCAAGTTGGATATCCCCATCGATGACTACCCCACCAAGAAAACAAAAAGAGGCTTCAAACCACTTTTTATTTCCACACACGGAGAGGAATTGAATGATACCGGAAAGTTTATCCGTATCACAAATTTTTTTATATGTTTGAAAATCAGTAATTTTCCAAATAATACTTTTAGTATCGTTATAGACCAAACCAAATAAATCATTATCAAAATTTTCAAAAGATTCAGCCATAAGATTCATCTTTATATCTCCGGCAGAATGTAATCCTTGACTCTCAGCGTACGCTGCAAAAGCACGTGCTGCCTCCTGAACCTGATATCCTTCAGTGTATCCCAAAATACGCTTGAGCGGTTGATACACTGCCTGAGTTTCAAAAGCCATACGAATCTGCTTATGGTTTTTCAAGTAGTTTATGGTATTTAAATTGTGTTCACGATCTGCAAGTTTTAAAAGCAGAACACGTATATCTTTCATCCCTGCCCAAATCAGTCTCTCAATACGATCTTCAATGATAACTCCCGGAATTTTAAAAAAATCTGTACGTTGCTTGGTTACTGAATCAACTAAAAACCCCACTTCGTCTCCAAATTGAGAATAAATATCTTCTATGGTTACCCCTTCACAATCTTCAACGGTATCATGCAAAAGTGCCGCTGCTGTGAGTGCAATATCATGGTAACGTTCCAAGACCCGTACGGCCACCCCAATTGGATGTATAATGTAGGGTTCACCACTCTTTCTGTTTTGATTTTTATGGTTCGCACAAGAAAACTCTAAGGCAGATACCAAAAAAGCTTGATCATCTTTTTGAAGACCTTCTATACACCGGTGAAAGGTTGACTCTTCAAGGGTAAACTCTGTATTTGTATTCATATGATAAAAATGCCTCATTTCCCAGACATATTTTTATAATAGCCCCAAAAAAACAGCTTGTCAACTACTCATAAATATCTCTCTTGAGATAAAAACGACCCAGTTATCCTGGGTCGTTTCTCTCTTTTTGTGAATGCGTACAAACTTCCTTTATGAACGTTGTCCAGCAATAATTTCCTGCTCAACATTCTTTGGACAGTCCGCATAGTTAGAAAATTCCATAGAGTATGCTGCACGCCCTTGTGTCACAGAACGAAGGTTATTTACATAACCAAACATTTCTGCCAATGGCACTTTCGCACGAATAATCTTGGCATTTCCTCTATCTGACATTTCTTCAATTTGACCACGACGTGATGAAAGATCTCCCACAACGTCTCCCATGTAATCCTCTGGGGTAGTAACTTCTACAATCATGATAGGTTCCATAAGTACAGCATTTGCTTTTTTAGCAGCCGCTACAAAAGCCATGCTTCCTGCTAATTTGAAAGCAATTTCAGAAGAGTCTACCTCATGGTAACTTCCGTCATAACAAGTCACTTTTACATCCATAAGAGGATATCCTGCAACCACACCTTTGTCTACCGCTTCTTTCACACCTTTTTGGATAGCTGGGATGTATTCCTTTGGAATGGTTCCACCCTTAATTTCATCTACAAAGATAAATCCTTCACCTGGTTCCAATGGTTCAACACGAAGCCAACAGTGACCGTATTGACCACGTCCACCAGATTGTTTGACGTGCTTTCCCTCTGCTTCTGCTGATTGTTTGATGGTTTCTTTGTATGCAACCTGTGGAGCACCAACATTTGCTTCCACACCAAATTCTCTCTTCATACGGTCCACAATGATTTCAAGATGTAACTCACCCATACCTGAGATAATGGTCTGAAGAGTCTCATCATCGGTGCGGACTTTGAAGGATGGATCTTCTTCAGAAAGTTTCTGAAGAGCAATACCCATCTTTTCCTGATCTGCTTTTGAATTTGGTTCAATAGCAATATGAATAACTGGTTCTGGAAATTCAATCTTTTCAAGAACTACTGGCCTATTCTCTGCACAAATGGTATCTCCGGTTTTTACATCCTTCAAACCAATAGCAGCGGCAATATCTCCAGCACCAACTTCCGTAATTTCTTCACGTGAGTTTGCATGAAGACGTACCAAACGACCAATACGTTCTTTATCACCAGTGGTAGTATTCAAAACATAACTTCCTGCTTTGAGTGTTCCAGAGTACACACGAATGAAAACAAGTTTCCCAACGTATGGGTCCGTTGCAATCTTAAATGCAAGAGCTGCAAGAGGTTCAGTATCTGCTGGTTTTACAGAAATTTTCTTTTCTGCATCATCTGGATCAGATGCTGCATATTCACCAACATCAAGTGGACTTGGCAAGAATGCAACCACAGCATCCAACATTTGTTGGACACCAATGTTTCCAAGAGCTGATCCACAAAGTACTGGGTAAAGCTCACTGGCAATAACCATTTTGCGGATACCTTGCACAATTTGTTCTGGTGAAAGTTCCCCAGATTCCAAGTATACATTCATCAATTGGTCATCTGCTTCTGCAACTTTCTCAAGAAGTTTTCCACGATACTCTGTTGCTAATTCTTTCATGTCTTCCGGAATTTCCATTTCTACCACATCAATTCCCATATTTCCTTCAAAACGATATGCTTTTTGACGAATCAAATCAATAATCCCAGAAAAACTGGAATCTGCACCAATAGGAAGTTGAATAGCATACGCCTGGTCTGACAAACGAGTTTGAATAGATTTCAAACTCATATAAAAGTCAGCCCCCATCTTGTCCATTTTGTTTACAAAACAAACACGAGGAACATGATACTTATCTGCTTGACGCCATACTGTTTCAGACTGTGGCTCTACTCCTTGTGAACCATCAAATAGTGCACAAGCACCGTCAAGCACACGCAGAGAACGTTCTACCTCAACGGTAAAGTCAACGTGACCTGGAGTATCAATGATGTTAATACGATGATCCTTCCAAAAACATGTGGTAGCAGCGGAAGTGATGGTAATACCACGCTCTTTTTCTTGAGCCATCCAGTCCATTTCGGCAGCACCTTCATGAACTTCTCCAATTTTGTGTTTTTTACCGGTGTAAAAAAGAACACGTTCTGTGGTTGTGGTCTTACCCGCATCAATATGGGCCATGATACCTATATTGCGCGTACTATCAAGTGGATATTCACGAGACATAAATGTATTGTTTATTATTTACGTTGTAAAAATACAAACGTACTGAGAGTAAAAATAAATTGCACCCTATCTTCTTGCAAAGTGTGCAAAAGCTCTGTTTGCCTCGGCCATTCTTTGTACATCTTCCTTTTTCTTGATAGATGTTCCATTTCCTTCCATGATATCAAGAAGTTCTGTTGCAAGACATTCCATCATAGGTTTTCCTGACTTTGCACGAGATGCACCAATGATCCATCTGAATGCAAGTGCATTCTGACGTTCACCAGATACCGGCATAGGAACCTGATAGTTTGCTCCACCCACACGTCGTGAACGTACTTCCACTTGTGGTCGAATTTTATCAATAGCTTCTTCAAAAACTTTTAATGGGTTTTTTCCAGTTTTTTGTTCCAAAATATCAAGTGCACCATACACAATAGCTTGTGCCACGGTCTTCTTTCCGCTCATCATGATATAGTTAATAAACTTCGCAAGAAGCTCACTCTTGTACTTTGGATCTGGTTTGATTTTCCTTTTCGGAATTGCTTTTCCTCTTGGCATACGTTTTATAAATAAACTTTATATGCTTTATAAATGTTGCTCAAAAACCTGAGCATGAGTATACTTCAATATTTCTCTTTATGCTTTTGGCCTTTTTGCTCCGTAACGTGAACGGCTACGTCTTCTGTTGGCAACTCCTTGGGTATCATATACACCACGAACTACGGTATAACGTACACCGGCAAGGTCTTTCACACGACCACCACGTACAAGCACAATAGAGTGTTCTTGTAAGTTATGTCCTTCACCCGGAATATAAGCAATAATTTCCACTCCATTTGAGAGACGAACTTTTGCGACCTTTCTCATAGCAGAGTTTGGTTTACGAGGGGTAGCAGTATATACTTTTGTACATACACCACGTTTAAATGGGGCTCCTCTGCGAAGCGCTGTTTTTTTTCTGTGCAAAGAATCATGGGTAAACTGCAACGCAGGTTTATCCGATTTCTCCTTTTGCTTTGTCCTTCCTTTTCGAAGGATCTGATTCATTGTTGGCATACCTTATATTTTAAGTTATGACTCTTAAATTAAGATTTGAATAAAAAAACGTATCTTTTTTGGATACGCTTGCAATATTTCTGAACCCCCTAACATAGATGAAAGGAAAAGAAATGGGGTAAGCGTATCCTTCTCCCCGGGGTTCCCGGGAATACTCGCTTCTAAAATGTAGCCGTAGTGTACAATATGTGTTCAAATATGTCAAGAGGTTCTTCAACTTTTGTATATATTCTTCTCAATCTTGACAAAAATGCTATGATTTTAACACCCAATTAAGCATAATTTTGATCTTTAAAGCCTAATATGGAGGGTGCTGAATAGTATGTAAGCACCCAAGACCGAAGCAACAAGGGAGCCACCATGCAGCACTGGGTCCTGCATATTGCCGCCGCGATATTCCTCCTCACGGCCTGTGGCACACGCCAACAGGGACATATCTTCGTCCCAGGTCCAGTTGAAATGTTCACCTGCTACGGTGATGGCAACCAAATGCGGTGCGCACAGTGGATTGAGAAGGATTTCGACTTCCGAATTATGCTCGCACGAAAGTTTTGCGAGCCCGGCTGGAGAGCCTGCAAAAGGGTACGTACGAAGCGTTCCAACCACCCAGTTCACCTCAAAATATTTGTAGAGTGGCCACTACGGTACATGGGTGAACAAGAACCAACCAAAACCAACGTAGTCATCGAGTAGCGCTTCCATCTGTACTCCATTCCTTCCCAGCGACGCCTCCACCGCGCCGTACCTTCCATATTGGGTTTTAAATATTTTTGGCACAAAAAAAGCCCCCGCAAGGGACTTTTTTTTACTTACGCACCTATGCACCAATTGGTCAACGTCAAAATTATGGGATGTAGAAGATCAAAGAGGAAGAAAATGAAGAAAATGAGGAGAATAAAGCCATATTTTTCAAGAAACACCCGCAATTTCCATGCAGAATCTGGAAGTATGGAAAAAAGTACCTTTGATCCATCCAAAGGGGGGATGGGAACAAGATTGAAGACTCCCAACAATACATTTGCCTGAACAATAATAATCAAAAAGGGAATAATATTGGCAAACTGAACAAGGTCCAAAAGCACAATCGCACGGACAACAAAGCCAAAAACGACCGCCAAAAAAAAGTTTGAAAGTGGTCCGGCCGCAGCAACTTTGGCACTCCCCCATTTTTGATCCCGTAAATTATACGGGTTATACGGAACCGGCTTTGCATAGGCAAAAAGAAAACGTCCCCCCGTAAGGATAAACAAAGCTGCTGGCATCAGAAGTGTCCCTACAGGGTCAATATGAGCCTTTGGATTCAGTGTAAGTCGCCCAGAATACCTTGCGGTAGGGTCTCCCAACTGATCTGCTACCCATCCATGCATATATTCGTGTATAATGGCAGATGGGATGATCACCACAAAGAAGAAAATTTGGAGAAGAAAATCATTCATAATCTTGTATTTTAAGTCATTTTAGAGGGAAAAAGCTACTCCTTGACAGTATAGGGTAAATCTGGTATACTTTTTCCACCTTCGAATTATATCTCTATAAGAGAGAAAATACAACCCTAATCTCATAAAGAAACGTAATAATATGTCTAGAGTCTGCGAAAGCTGTAACAGAGGCCCACGAAAGTCAGCCTCACGGTCACACTCAATGATCAAAACACTTAAAATCAACAGAATCAACCTCCAAAAACGTGATGGAAAAAAAATCTGTACTAAGTGTATCAAGACCGAAACAAAAAGACAGCAAAAACAAACCGCTTAAAAAAATCCGACTCACGTCGGATTTTTTTGTACTCAATTTTGAGAATAACAGTTTTACAAAACTTTATTCCCTACCTGAAGGTTGAAAATTTTTGCAGCACTTTTTCCTTGAACTACAATTTCTAAAAATCGACTATCTCCCACTCCAGAACTTCCCACAACTACAGCCGCTTCCCCATCTGGTACGTCTTTGAGCCTTTTATAAAAAGGAAGAGAAATACCATTCAAAGAAATTTCATCTTGCTTTTCTTTCTCCAAAATATTTGTTTTGCAATTCCCAAAATTATCAATCCAACAAACAGTCCCCAAAGCACTTTCAACATTTTCAAGAGAGTATTCTTCAAATGGAATTTCATATCCATTGAGAATCCACTGTGCGACACGAGGTAAATAATCAAAACTTCGAAACTGCGTATTGATAATTTGATCACAAAGTGATTCCGATAGTTTTTCTTTCTCCTTTATAAAAGATAGTACCTCAGGGATATCAATAACTCGTACCGATTCCGTAATCCCCAGTTTTTTTACTACAGAAAGTGTAAGCCCTGCAATAGAACTGATAACCAAAGTATCTTTGAAAAAAAAGTATCCGAAAGGAGTTCCATTTGGGTACTTTTTTCCACTTCCATTCCTTGGAGCAACATTTACCAAAACCACTCCTTTTCTCCCTTCTGAGGCATCCAAAACATCCCCCAATATATATGCAGCTTCTCTATCACTTTGCACTCCAGAAAAATGCACAGATGCATCAAACAGACTGGCGGCACGAGTAAGCTGTCGTATTTTTGCGTTTTCACATCTACAATCATTTATAATCGTTATAAACATATTTTTTTGTTATTTCATAAAAATAAAAAATGGCCTTTCTCTGAAGGCCACCGCTATCTATGTAGTAAAATCTAGTACACACAAAACCATGGCCTTCGCTGTAAGGTCATCATGGCCATCATGGAGTTGTATGCAAAATTATTTCTCATAAAATATTCCTAATTTTATACTACTGTGGTATCCATTTTCTTACAAGATTGTGTCTGTGTATAAGTTGTTTGACTCTCACGTAACGTAGGGGTTTACTATGATTATAGGGGGAATAAAATTTTATGACCTACACCGTACATCAACTTGCAGAACTTGCCAATATAAGTGTCCGCACCCTTCATTATTACGATGAAATTGGGCTTCTTCGTCCTGCATTTCTTGCTCCAAACGGATATCGCTATTATGAAGAAAATGAACTTATTCTCCTTCAACAAATCCTCTTTTTTCGTGAGCTTGAGTTTCCTCTCAAGGTAATCAAACACATGCTCGGACAAAAAGATTATAATATCCAAGAAGGTCTCCGGCAACAAAAAAAACTTCTTAAAATGAAACAAAACAGAACACAGAAACTTATACAAACTATTGATAAAACACTCAAACGTATGCAAAAAAATCAAAAAATGAAAGATCAAGAACTCTATGATGCTTTTGAAGATAAAGATATGAAACAGTACCAAGATGAAGTAAAAGAACGTTGGGGAAATTCCGATGCATACACGCAAAGTATGAAACGAGTTTCCAAAATGACCAAAAAAGAAATGGAAAAACTGAAAGCAAAGGGAATTGAACTCACTCAAAAAATTGCTGAATCTATGAACAAAGGTATCGCAGATCCAGAAGTGCAGTTCCTTATAAAAAAACATCATGAGGGAATAAACTTTTTTTATGAATGTGGATATGACATGTACAAAAATCTTGGGAGTCTCTATGTAAACGATAAAAGATTTGGTGATTACTATGAAAAATTTGCACCTGGTCTTGCCACTTTTATGAAAGATGCAATAGACTACTACTGTAGCAATCATACACAGAAATAAAAAATCATCCCTCTTGAGAGGGATGATTTTTTATTTTCAATATTTACTTATTCCTATGCAAAATATCCTTACTCAACCTGGGTGGGCGAAGATTTGCCGGATTTAGTGCCATTTCACTACAGGGTTGACTGCACGTATTCTGAAACTTTTCATAACAAGCGTCACATGACAAAAAAAGACGATTACAAAACTTATTCATACAGTTTCTGTGTAGGTCCGTCGAAGTACCACAGTTGAGACACTCCCCAACGGATGTTCCCCCGTCTTGCGTATTTACCAAAAGGGCTAATCTATCATCAAAGACAAAACATTTTCCTTCATAAAAACCATCATTCCCATACTTTTCTGCGTACTTTACAATTCCGCCTTCCAACTGATATAAATTCTCTTTATCAAAACCTGCTGACAAAAACATTGCACTAGCGGGTTCACAACGGATACCCCCGGTACAAAACATCACAATCTTTTTTCCCTTAAACTGATCATAAAAATCCATATGATCTTTTAATTCACGAAAATATTTCATAGGAGGTTTTACAGATCCCACAAAACGCCCAATGTCCCATTCATAATCATTACGCATATCCAAAAGAACAATTTCTTCACCACGAGAAAACCATTCATGTAGGGTATCTCGATCAATATGCTTTCCACGTTGCCAAATATTGAAACTTTCTTTTGCATCTGTGGTGATGATCTCTTCACGTACTTTTATACGCATCTTGGGGAAAGGCATAAACTCTGAATCGCTTTCTTTGAAATCAATACTTTGAAAAATTTTATGGTTGTCCATGTATGCACGATACAAAGAAATAGCCTCAGGACTCCCCGCTACAGTTCCATTAATTCCGTAGTCACTCAAAAGGATGCGACCTTTTAACTGCAATGCCTTACAGACCTCCGTATGTTTTTTCAACTCGGATTTTGGCTGTTTTATTTTTACTATTTTGTAATAAAGAAGAACTTTGTACATAAATATATATTAATCATCTCAATAGAAATACCATAAAAAAGAGAAGAAATCAAGAGGCATCGGTCTGCATCTTCATTTCAAGAATAACTCCCTGGATTCTTTTTGCCTCCAGTGACACTTGCTCCCCATCGTATTCTCCACTGTGCATGGAGCAACCACGATAGCTCTCTTTCTTTTGATCCAGATGAAGATTGAGGGTAAATCCCTCGCTGAATGCGTCTATGTAAACGTGAAACCGTGGATAGAGCATTCCAGGGCGAAGACGTTTCACATAACTCACCTTTTGCGTGTGCGGATCACGAAATTCCGCATAACTACATCTTCTCAAGAGTTGTCCAGGGATCATCCTATATTTTCCTTCAAACTCTATTTTCATACGTAATATTTCTTGTCGGGCTAGGCGGACTCGAACCGCCGACCTCACGCACCCCATGCGTACGCGCTAGCCAACTGCGCTATAGCCCGTTTCTTTTGAAAAACATGGCCATCGTATCAAAAATTTCTTTCTCAATCAAGACCATACTTTTTTTAAGAAAATTAGTGCATATTCTCTTCTTAATGTATAATGGGAACATATTTTATGATTCCCCATCGCACTAGTACCACAATCAAAAAACCCGTTTATCTTTTATGCAGCATGATGTTTTTTTGGTACCTTTTTGATGCTGTCATATCCTACATCACGCCACTTATCATTACCGAAAAAGGGTTCTCCAATACCGCTATGGGAATTATTCTTGGAACTTCATCTATTGGTGGAGCTCTTTTTGATTTTTTTCTCTGCAAGACCTTTAAGAACACTACGTACCGAAGAGTTTTTGCCATTATGTTTGCCCTGTGTATTGGGTATCCCCTTTTCTTGTATCACTCCCAAACCGCAGGAATGTTTATCATTGCAATGATTATCTGGGGTATCTACTTTGACCTCAAGAATGTTGGTATTTTTGACTTTGTCGCACGTGCAACTCCACAAAAAGAGTTTACGGAGAACTTTGGACTTATACAAATCTTTGAGACCCTGGGTTACCTCATTGCCCCCATACTTATTGGATTCCTTACTCTTGGTGCAGTTGCATGGCAATCTTATTTTATTGGGTGGATTTTTTTATTTTTTTCTCTTCTCTTTTTTATAATCATGTTGCGACGTCGTGAAAAAAATATTCATGAAATTCAGCAAGATCCACCGAAACGAAGTATTTTTCTAGAACTCTACCTCTGGAAAAAATGTATAAAAATACTTTCACCTGTTCTTCTCTTGGTACTTTTTCTCTATGTTTCTGAATCATTCTTTTGGACGATAGGACCAATTTTTGCTGAACAACTCTTGACTCAACATCCTTTGGGAGGATTTTTTATGGCGGCACATACCTTTCCATCACTTCTTGTTGGTTGGTTTGTTGGAAAACTTACACAAAAGTACGGGAAAAAGCATACGGCATTTTGGGCACTTTTTTTAGGAAGTTTTATTCTTGCACTGCTCCATCTTACCCAAAATCCAGTACTTATCGTACTCCAAATTTTTGCATCTTCATTCTTTATCGCCATGTCTTTCCCCGCAATCAATGGAGCCTTTGCGGACTATATTCGAGAAACTCTGCAGTATGAAAAAGAAATTGAGGGAATACAGGATTTTTATACAAATATTGGATTCATAATTGGTCCTATGATGGCTGGATTTTTATCTGACCACATTGGGATTGCCCCTGCTTTTTCTCTCCTTGGAGTTATTGGTTGTATTGTTTCCATTATTTTACTTTCTATCACACCAAAAAAAATACGTGTGATCATAAAAGAGACACGTACTTCTTTAAAAAAGATTTAGAGCATAACTTTTCCTAAATTTTCAAGAGCCTGCTCAATTTCTTCCATTTCTCCACCAAAAGAGCATCGTACATATCCTTCTTTTCCAAAGGCAATGCCTGGAACCATAGCAACATTTGCACGATCAAGCATCTGCATACAAAACTCCAATGAGTTCTCCCCTACACTCCCAAAAAAGTGCATAGGAATAAAATAATATAAACCACATTTTGGAACAGGAATTTTTTTTTGAAATATTTTTTCAAATTTTTCTGCAAAAATGTTTCTTCTCATTTCCAGTTCATGTTTTATCTCTGGCATAATTTCTTTACTGTGTTCAAACGCGGCTACAGCAGCCCACTGAGAAATACTGGAAGTTCCCGAAGTGCTTTGTCCTTGAAATGTAGAAAGTTGAGAAATGATTTCTTTTGTTGCAAAAATAAAACCAACTCTCCAACCGCTCATTGCAAAGTTTTTAGACATGCTTTGTACCACCACGATATTTTCTACAAATTCAGAAAATTCTCCACAGGAAACATATTCCGCATCATCATAGGTAAGACCACTATACACTTCATCTGAAACAAGAAGAATATTGTTTTCAAAACAAACCTTTGCAATATTTTTTAATTCCTCACGAGTATAGAGAACTCCGGTTGGGTTGGAACCATTATTCAAAATAAGCATTTTTGTCTTTTCGCAAAGAGCATTCTGTATTTCTGAGACCGTAATTTTCCACCCATTCTCAAAAGTGGTCGAAAGAATTTTTGAAGTAGCGCCGGCAAGATGCGCCATGCTGGGGTATGATACCCAATAAGGATCAAGAATAAGTATTTCATCGCCCGTCTCAAGAAACGCTTGAAACAGTGCATAGAGTGCGTATTTTCCACCATTGGTCGCAAAACTATTTTCCAAAGTATAATGAGTTCCATAGTTTATATTCATCCATTCAAAAGCTTTTTCACGCAATTCCACAATTCCAGAAGTAGGTGTATAAAATGTTTTACCCGATTGCATAGCCTTCAAAGCTCCCTCCTGAATAAACGAAGAAAGCGGAACCCTTGGCTCTCCGGTTGTAAGGTTAAAAACAGTTTCTCCTTTCTTTTTTTTCTCTTGGGCTGCACTATTCATAGCAAGTGTTGCAGAAGGAGGAATATGAACTCTTTGTGAAAATTTCATAGAATACACTCTAAATGAAAAAACAACTTGATCCCAAGTTGCCTTCATCGATCCCGCAAGCACGAGGTGATAATCCATATCCCTACACAAGTAGGTGGGTCGCCGCACCTAAAACCCTCAGGTTTTAGCTATGTAGGCGTCCCTATGGATTTGCATCGGATATGATATCGCCTGGCACTTTCTGGGATCATACAAAGTATATAATAGCTTTTTTTGAGTGTCAAATCCTCTCAATAAAAAAACCGCCCACCACCTGATCTTGTAAATATTTATAAGATCAAGTGGAATGTGAGCGGAATTCTTACTCGGAGCAAAAGAGGTGGTTCCATGTGGACCGGGACCCATGAAGGATCCCCTCCAAAAACCAAAACCCATCCATGATGTCTGAATGAGCGAACGTTGGTAATATTGTACCATAGGTTTCACACACTCAGTTGTGGATGGATGGGTTTTGAGGTGGGTAGGTTGTAAAGGTGGGTCAGGAGTGGATGGGAGCGGGAGGGTTGCTCGCACGTTTCGGCTTGCGGGCACCTCGACCATGCTCGCGAGGCGGGGGGTTGATGGGTGCCATACGCACCCGAAACGTGGTAGGAACGGCGGCAAAGATGACGCTGCAGCGAGGGCAGACGTGTGTGCCTTCCGAGACCTTCACGGGACCACAGGCCCCGCACTCAACTTGTACTTTGGCCACGATTCTCCCCTTCGTTGGCCGGTGGAAAACTCTCAGGAACTCATGCCCTGAATATATCTTACAATTTCCTATTCTAGGATATATTCAATGCATCAGGTATTTTCAAAGAGCAAAGATCAATAAACAAAAACCGCCTCGATCATATGATCGGGGCGGTTTACCGGTTATTGGATTTATACTATTTTGAGCAGTCGCATCCATCACATCCTCCTCCACAACATATATGCTCATCATCCTCTTCCATGTAAACCACCCCTTGCACTGGGAGTGCCATCTTCACATACATAAAGACAACCACCCAAAGGCGATCCACAATATTCTGCATAATTGTGCTGAAAAATTGTTTCATACTTTATTATCTATATTCAGATTACCCTATACAAAAAATATCGTCAAATGATCTATCCACAGGGGATCTCTCAATAAAAAAATCACGGATTCGACCGTGATTTTTTTCATTTTCTCTAAAATTTTAGGCTCTTTCATCATCCATATATACATGAAGATACTCAGTCTTGTCGTATTCAAATACCTCTCCATCTTCAAAAAATCGTGCAATTTCTGCTTGAGCATTTTCTATAGAGTCAGAACAGTGAACGACATTACACATCCCCATGGCAAGGTCTCCTCGAATAGTCCCTGCATCTGCCTTTCCCGCATGTGTAATACCTGCAATAAGTCGTACAGCGTCAACGGCTCCACGCCCTTCTGCACAGATAACCGCTACAGGACTTGACTTCATAAAGCCTTCAAGCCCCGGATAAAAAGGTTTTTCTACATGGTGTGCATAGTGTTCACGAAGTTTGTCCTCAGAGAGATACATGAGCTTAAGCCCGGCAATCTTGAGTCCTTTGGTCTCAAGCCTCTTGATAACTTCACCAATAAGACTTCTCTGTACACCGTCCGGTTTTACGATAATAAGTGTTTTTTCAAAAACGCCATCAAAACGCATATTTTTTTTTCTTAAAAATTAGAAAAAGATGTTTTAAAAAAGAGAAACTTTTTCGGAAGTATAGAGGAAAAAAGAGAAAGAGTCAAGAATCCAATAATACAATCCTCTCTTCCCCCTGTTTATACCATTTTTTCTTGACATAACACCACAATAACGGTTAAATAGGCAACAGTGTGCCACTCCACGGCACCATGGAGCAGACATGGCCAAGCAGAAGCAAGGCGGAAGTGGAAAGAAGAAGAAGAAAGAAGCTCCGCCTCCCTCACGCAAGAAGAAGGGCGGACCACAACGCGCAGCGGGGCACCAGCGCGGTGCGGCGACCCGCCGCTGCGAGCGTTGCGGCGGCAACGACACCCACGCCAACCACCGCGTGAAGGACGCGGACACCGGGTTCTGGTGCTACATCTCCACTCGATGCGCACCGGAGAACTGCCCGCACTGCGAACAGCTGATCCTGGTGGGGCACGTACGGGAGATGCACGGAAGCTGCGGCTTGCTCAGTCGACCCGTGCACACCGTCTCAGAACCCGTCGCTACGCTCCCGACCCAACCGAAGCGCATCACCGATGCCTCGGGACGGAAGGTCCCACGGGCAGGAGAAACCTGCCCGCACTGCGAATGTACGGTGGAGGAGGGTTCCATCACCCAACACTTCTCGGTGAAGACGAGCCCGCGAACGGGTCGCCAGAGCGTGAGGTGGCGCTGCCCGAATGTGGCGGAAGAACGCCGCCAAGCAGAAGCCACCCAACAAGCAGCGGCAGCAAGACAGCGCATCCAAACCACCTACGTCGGACGTTGGGAGAACCACCACAGCTGGATCTGTACCAACCCGGACTGTTCGGCTGGACGATTCTACTCTGAAGATCAACGCTGTCCCAGATGTAGATGCTCACGTCCCAGCATCAACGACCGTCCCCCCACCCCACAACATTCCCACTACTACTGACATCCCCCCTGCAAAAATCACTCAAGATAAGAAATATTCTTTTTTTGGGTGAGCAGGGGGGGGAACCACCAAAAAAAGAAATTCAATACCATTGGATTTCTTTTTTTTGAAAAATATTTTACGTTATTTAAGCACTGGGGATTGACTTTGCAGAGAATATATGATACATTCCCCTGTCCACAACTTTCTTGGACACAAGGGAAAGACCGTGATTTTCATCCTTGGGAGCCTCTTCAACCACCTCGCCATCCTGATCCTCACGGGGATCAACAAGCGGGTGTGGTTTCTCCCCGCCACCATGTTCGCAGTCGCCGTTGGTTACGGCGCCTTCTGCGACGACGGTGGTACCATTCAGCAACTCTCATACCTCGAGATCACGATCTCGGGACTCCTCGCCATATACATGATCACCTATTCCGTAGGAGCATGGCTCCTACAGAAACAATACGGCATCTGGTTTCCTATCCTCCTGACGCTCCTGACAACCACCACATTCTTCGTATCCGGTATGGCAGGGCCATACCTGGTGACGGAGGCAGTGGGAATCCAGGAGCTCGATCCAAGGCTCGAGGGGTTCCGAATCTGTCAGCTCTCCGACATTCACCTCGGAGGGGCACTGGGGACCAACCAGCAAATCGGCGAGCGGATTGTGCGCTCGCTTGCGCACGAGTCCTGCGATCTCCTCGTAATCACCGGGGACCTTGCAGATGGTGACCCGGATGATCTGGGATCACAGGCCCTCCCCATCATGACGAAGATCCCGTCCACGCACGGGGTGATGTTCGTCAGCGGGAATCACGAGGAGCTGGATCCTCAACGGGTTTTGCTCTGGGAAATCTGGATGCGCAAATATGGTGTACGTGTGCTGAGCAACGAAATGCTCACACTCCACCACCAAGGCGCACCGCTTGAAGTAGTAGGACTCGAAGATCGTATCGGTTCATCCGAAGATCTGGAAGTTCCCGAAAAACAAGCGAGCACTCGGATCCTCCTGGCACATCGGCCTGGCGAAGCCATCCTGGCCTCCCGCTACATGGCGGACCTTGCACTGTGTGGTCACACCCACGGTGGCCAGATCCGACCCATTGGGGACGTGCTCATGCTCGCCGAAGGTGAACCCTTCTCCGCAGGTGGCATGCACACCTCCAACGGAATTCCCATCTACGTCAACCCCGGAACATGGCTCTGGGGCCCACCTCTTCGGTTCATGAGTCACAACGAGATCACCATTCTCGTGCTGACCCGAAAATGATTCCTGAACCGAATCTCCACAAAGCACTGAAATATTCAGTTTTTTGCAGAAAAAAAGAACCGCATTTCCCTTGCGGTTCTTTTTTTCTTTTTATAATTCATTGATATCTTTTAAAAAACTCCTTTTCCTTCTTTCATAATCAAAAAGTTCATCTTCCGGAACATACTGCACATCATCCACATCGTCACTTGGATCAAAAAATACCGTAGTTTCCCCAAATGCACCAGACTCATCTATGAGATCCCGGTTAATCTCATCTAAAAACATAGATGGTCCCCCCAAGACACTACGAAAACCGGAAACCAATGGAAATGTCATGTGCAAATATTTTTTTGCCCTTGTTATGGCCACATAAAAAAGTCGCCTTTCTTCTTCTATTCCTTTTCTTTCCTGAAGAGAACGCTCATTGGGAAATTCACCTTGAGAAACATTCATAATAAATACGGCTTCCCATTCAAGACCTTTCGCCTGATGAATAGTAGATAAAACTATTTTTTCATCATCGTGAATTTCTTTGTTGGAAGCGTTCTGAAAACTTTCTTGCATTGATGCCTCTCCCAAAAATTTTCCTAAATCGGACTGACGTTCTGCAAAAAGTGCCAACTGCTCTATATCACGTATTCTTTCTCTATAGTTTTCATATTCTGATTCCAAGTACTCATTGTATTTAGAATCCAAAACGGCTTCAATAAGATCCGCAGGATGATATCCCATTTCTGAGTTTGGTTTTACTTTTTGCATGGATTCAAAAATCTGAAGGAAATCATTCCATCCAACTTGCGCACGTGCAGAAAGTCCAGCACCAAACTGAGAAATTTCTATGTTTTTAAACCAAGTATGTACTTTTGCAATTTCTGCTTCTTCATACTGAGAATCATTTTCCGCGTGGTACACTCTTTCTTGTTTTTGCACTCGATCAATAATTTTTTGTGCAGATGATGGTCCAATTCCTACCTGCATATTGAGTACACGACTCCAGGCAATAGCATCGTCTTTATTATGAAAAATTCGTAAGTACGCAAGAACATCTTTTATATGTGACCGCTCAAAAAATCTCACCCCACCACGATAGTCATAGGGAATATCACGCTTGGTAAGTTCCACTTCCAAAGCTTGGGAATGATGTGTGGCCCGAAATAAAACTGCAATATGTGAAAGTGGAACTCCCTCTTCACGAAGCTCCAAAATCCTTTCAGCTATAAATTCTGCTTCTTCATTCCTATCTGCAAATGCACGTACCTCTGGTTTTGCAAATATGTCCAAAACACTTTTCAAATTTTTTTCGTATTGTGAAATGTTATTGGCAATAACAACATTGGCAACTTGTAAAATATTTGGAGTAGATCTGTAGTTGGTTTCAAGCTTAAATATTTTTGCATCATGATATTTTTTTTCAAAACCTAAAATATTTTCAATGTCTGCCGCACGAAAGGAATAAATACTTTGGGCATCATCCCCCACTACCAAAATATTTCTGTGCAGTGAAGCCAGCGTATCTACAATACTTGCCTGAACTCTATTGGTATCCTGATACTCATCCACAAGAATATACTGAAATTGCTTGGAAAGTTTTTCACGAACAGGAGCGGACTTCAAAAGTAAAAGATAAAGGTTAGAAAGTAGATCATCAAAATCCATGGCATTGGCAGCAAATTTTCTCTTTTGATATTCACTGGCAATAGTGGTAATTTCACCTTCCAGTGGTTCCCAGTTGGGATGCTTCATGGCCAAAACTTCTGCTACGGTAAGCTCTGCGTTTTTTGCATAACTTATAATTCCCTGCAACACTTTGGCAGAAGGAAACCGTCGTGATTTCTTATCAACACCTTCTACCTTCATACAAATTTTTAAAAGATCGCGAGAATCTTCGCTGTCCAAAATAGTAAAATTATTTTGGTATCCAAGAAGCGATCCGTACTGTTTGAGCATACGGAAAGCTATATGATGGTAGGTACCAGACCAAAGTATTCTCTTTTCCGCTCCAATAATATTTGCCACCCTCTCTTGCATCTCCTTTGCTGCTTTATTCGTAAAAGTAACCAAAAGAATATGTGCCGGGTCAACTCCCTGTTCCAAAAGATACGCCACCCGATAACAAATGGTACGTGTTTTTCCAGACCCGGCACCGGCCAAAACGAGGCAGGGGCCATCCCCCCGCTCCACAACAGCAAGTTGTTCTTCATTGAGTTCTTTTGTGTAGTCAATCATAGTCTGTGTATTGTATCAGAAAACAAAAAACAAAAGAAATCTCCTCTGTCCTCAAGAAGAACAATACAAAAGTCCCCTTTTAGGGGACCTTTTTCATTCTTTTCTCTGGAAAAATAATTTAGAGACAATACTCTATAAAATTCTTTAACACGTCCAACGCGTAGGGTGACTCTTCTAAATTTTCAAATACATTGTCTACCTCCATACCATCAACATACGAAGGCGAAAATTGAAGACGAAAACGCATTCTATCAGGATTTAATTCCGGATGAAAAAGAACACCCCAAACATTTTCCCCCTTTATTCTAAATGCATTACACATCACACGCTCTGAATATCCTAATTTCTCAAACTGTTCTGGGAAGTTAATAATGGTATCTTTGTGTCCAAACTGTGCCAAAAATTTTTGTGGAATGTTTTTAAAAATTGGATCATTTTGTCCAATATCCGTGACATAGGAAACGTATGTTCCCGCTTCTCGCATGGTAAGGTCATCCACAATTTTTGCACCTTGCTGTAAAGCAATAGTTTGGAAACCAAAACAAATTCCCAATAGAGGTGTCTTTGATTCTAGAATTTTTTGGATAAAGTCAAAAGTTTTTTTACACCAATCTTTTTCTGCATCCCCCTTGGTATAGTTAAATTCACTTGACCCCCCAAAAATTATCCCTGCATACGAAGTACCCAACTTGAGTGAATTTCCTATTTTTTCCAATTTTTCTGTGTCTCGTACTGCATCTACAAATTCAAATTGTTCCCAGAGATCCTCAAAATCTTGATGAAAACAAGACTGTTCATGCTCCCATGTGGCGTCAGTACGAAATTGTACGATAAGTATTTTTTTCATAAAATATAGACATTTTTATAGATATATATTATCATAAAATTGTTGATAATCCATATTTTTAGACTCAATTTTATGGACGAAAGGAAAATAAAACCTCCCATTCTGGAATTAGGACATCCTATACAAGAATTCAGAGAAGAAGATGATATTGATACAGAACAAGGGCCAAAAGGAGAAAAGATAAATGGCCTAAAAGTAGAACATGCATCCAGGAATATTTTAGATGCCGAGGTTCGAGCACGTCTTGGTTCATATTCAGCAGAGGAACTTCGAAAAATGCATCTCTGGCGACCAGAAGAGACCCTTGAAACCCTCCACCAGATGCTCGCCGGAAAATCCGTTATCATTGAAGGCCGGGCTGGATCCGGAAAAGGTGCCGTTATTACAGGACTCAGACACCTTCTACGCCTTAATGAGGTTGGTTTTACTTTTATTGATGGTCATTTTCATGCAATGGACCAAGAGCTGCTTTTAAAAGCAGTAGCCGAACAACAAAACCCACAAACAGAAGGAGGAATCGTTTTGGTAGATAGTATGGACTACTTCTATGCAGGAAAACGTAAACTTCGAAAAATGGGAGCAGAACAATTTGCAAAAAGAACAAAGAAATTTTTTGATGAACTTAAAAAAGTTCCTACTGTCATAGGCACAGTGCATGAGGCAGCATGGAGACAACATCTTGGTGACCCTGATCTTATGCGGGCATTTGATGACCTCACCGAGGATTATGTCCCCTACCAACTTCCTGAAGCATTTGGAAGTACGGCTACGGCTGAGATGTTCTTACGAGCACAAAAGGTTTCCAAAAAAGAAGCATCAGTTACTTCTCTTCTCGAAGGATCCCCTAAATTTTCTGATGCCGAAGTTGATTTACTTCTCAATATAGCAGACAATAAAGAAGCTCAAGAAGTATTTGCAGAGAGATGGCCCCGTATGGAACGCTGGCATGAATTTGTAATGCTTATGCGTCACTATGCAACGCTTAAACTGATATGCTCCGACGTCTTTGATGAACACAGAGAACTTCAAAAACTTATGCATGACCCAAGTAAGAGAAGAGAATTCTTTTCAGAACTTTTTGACTATGTTTTCAGAAAAGATCTTCGGCTTACCATGCATCCAGTTGTAGCACATAAGTAATAGTAGCTCAAAAAAACAAAAAAACTTCTGTTAAAGAAGTTTTTTTGTTTTTTCCTAAAAATTTTTGACAATGAATTTTTTTTGAATATTTACAAGACGAGACAGACCATCAACTTCTACATATTCATCTTCTGCCTGGCAATTTCCACCATTACTCTGATGTACTAACACCTTCATACCTTTTTCCGCAAAATATCTTCCATCTGTTCCACCACCACTTTTTAAAAATGTTACTGGTCTGCCTATCTCTTCTATTACCAATTGAGCGTAGGATTTCAAAAATGGATCTTCTTCTTCCAAAATAGTTGGGAAGCCCTCCATTCGGATTTTATAATGAACATCTTTTTCACACGACTGTTCAATAAAGTGGATCATCTGCTCTTTTGAGGTATTTTTGGTAAAACGTATATCTACACTCATCTTGGCAGATGAAGGTACCTCATTGGTAGCAACACCACCTTCAATCATTCCTAAATTGATGGTGTTTACCCACTGTTCATCTTTTGCACTCAAGCATTCTTCAAAATGTGTTTCCAAATTTTTATATGTCTTTATAAGATCAAGAATAGCATTCTTTCCAAACCACGGCTGACACCCATGAGCCTCTTTTCCTTTTGCAAAAAATTCAAGATGTAAAATATGCTTTGTCTCGGTTACAATGTTCTCAATACGTTCTCCATCATCTGGTACCAAAACTACTTTTGCATTATAACCTATTGTATTCACAAGATAATTTGCACCATTCTTTCCACCAAGCTCTTCATCTGAAACTATGGCAAGTGCAATATTCCCTAAGTAGCCTTCCTCAAGAAGTTCCCGCAATACCTGCAAAGAAGTAGCCACAAAAGCCTTCATATCTAAACTTCCCCGCCCATACAACTTGCCATCCTTTTCTTTTCCTTCAAAGAGTTCATCTGGACCAGGAATGGTATCTATATGTCCCAATAGAAGAACATCTACGTCAGTTGTATCTTTTGTTTGAATTACAATGCTTGGAATTCCTTCAGATACAAATTCCTTTATAATAACCGGAAATCCATCTAAATAAGATTTACAAAAATTTAAACATTCCTGAATTTGATCAGGTTTTTCATGTGTTGTTTCAAATTGAATTAGTTTTTTTGCGAGAGCTGCTACTTCCATAAAAAATAGATATATAAGTAAAATTTATTATAGCACAATTTTATTTATATATGGACTTTTTATTTGGAGGGGGGAGGACACTGAATGCCTCCCCCAACGGTGGGTTTTGTGGTGGGTTTTACGGGTGGTGGGTATCGATCAGTTGATCTCGAAGGCCGTGATCATGGAATCAGCGGCACCATGTGCGACCTCGTTCTGACGCAACGTCACGATCCCGTAGGGCGGGACGATGACCGAGTCCGTCTCGTTGTTGAGGAGGAAGTAGACACCGACGCGGGCGAACACCAACCAGCTGGCGTACTGGGAGGTGACCTCACCGAGCGGCCGATCCAGCTGATCCGGATCCGCCAGCCGGATCCGGCCATCGACGGCACCGTTCCATACCTGCGTGAAGTCGAGGGAGGGCTCGAAGTCCTGGAGGACCGGGTGGTCTCCCAGGGACTTTCCCTTCGGAGGAACCCTATCGATGACCGCCTTGAAGAACTGGGTGGCACTCATGCCGCGTCGCGGCATCGAGGTGCCCCTGGCCCCCCAAGACTCGTCCGTCTCGACGTCCGTGGACTTGATGACGACGCCCGCACGCGCTTCCTTCGTGGAGAAGCGCGCACGCAGTACCGTCTCATCCAGCAGATCGAGTGCCTCCGTGTGGGGGATGACCTTCCGCAGGAACCGGAGGTTCTCCGCGCCGATCTCCTCCTCCAGGATCTGCGTCATCTCGGGGTTGGAGTGGTGGATCATGGCGAAGATCATCTTGCTGTCGAGCCAAGGCTCGCGCGTCATGATGTTCTTGCCATCCACCACCGTCCTGTCCGGCAGCTCTGACCAGTAGAAGAGTCGGTCCACGAGGTGCCCGTTGACCAGGTTGGCTTCGGTGTCCATGTCGTGGGCTTGGATGTCCACCCCCATCATGTCCCGCAGCCGCTCGGCGAAGAGGCGAACCTCCGGGCGACATCCGTCCTTCGTCGTGGTGCCGTAGGAGACCTTGTCGGCCCCCATGTCCCGGTACCACTGGGAGAAGGACCTCAAGAAGTCGCGCTGCTCCTGCTCCCGGAGAACCGAGAGCAAGAACCCTCGTCCCGAGGGGACGAAGTCGATCTCCGTGATCCGTGGGCCATGCTCCGTGATGACGATGTCGGGGCGCACGATGTGCCCCGGCGAACGCCCGGTCCCGTAGGGCCGGACGTGGAACGGGAGCAGCTGCCCCCAGATCGGATGCTGCCGCACCCGATCGCTGTTCAGAAACCTGATCAGGCTCGGCAGAGCCTTCTTCATCCCCGTGATGAAGCTCTCCAGCTCCAACACGGGGAGGCCGTTTTCGATTCGCATCTTTCTCCCCTGGGTTGTCCCTTGGTTGTCGAACACGTCGACTCAGAAAACCGGAAACCGGTTTCGAAGTCGTTTCTGCCCAACAACCTATAGGAAGAAAAACCACCGCTTGCAGAGCGGTGGTTTTGAGAACTTTGTAGCTTATTTTTTATTCAGTACAACTCAAACCACCGCTTGTGAGGAGGACAAACACCATAAAGAGAATCCCTAGTCTGTGGTTTGAATACGTATTTTTCATATATCTTGTGTTACAAATCGGATGGTAGCATACTTGCCTTCCCCAGTCAATCCACAATGTGTATAACTCATAAGTACACCTCCTCCATAAAAGTGGATACAATTTTACTCCTGCCTGCGCAAAGTCTCCCATGCAAGTTGATTCTCATGAACATTCCAATACCCTTTTGCCGGTAAGACGACTATTTGTACTTCCTTTCCCCTATATTTTGCAATGTCAGCATTATGCAAAGGAGTACCTTCTGCACTTAAAACCATAATTATTTCCGGTACTTGAGCTAAATCCTTTCTGTTCCTTTTTTGGATTAAAGCCATATTTTCATTTTTCACCTCTATCTCATAATTCTTTGTCTGTATACTCCCCTGTAAAAATCCTCCCCCACTTTCAAGATGAACTTCTTCTATTATTTCATTTTCAAACAGTTTTCCATTCTGATCACTGACAAATGAAGATAATTTTTTGTCTGCAAGAATCTCACCCATTTGTAAGGTTTCACTTAACGTTTGTAGCATACCAATCTTTGCATACTCACCTGCAAAAATGGGATACCCAACGAGCATTCCAGAACTTCCATTTTTTTCAAAAAATGTTCTGAGTATGTTTTCTATTTCTTCTGCTGAAAAATTTCCTTCTAAAAAAATACTTTTTTTATTTTCTGCAAAACCCAAGAGCGGAGTAAGCGGCTTTGCATGCACCGTAAAAGTATCCAATTGAATCTCGGGGGCTGCTCTCCCCCCCACCAAATCAGAATCCACCACAGGCAAATCTAAAATAGATCCGGATAAAAAAGCTAGACCTTCTGCTCCAATTTCTCCCGGAATAATTCCTTTCACTTTTATTCCACTTAATCTTTCAAATTGCGCAAGTGATTGCAAAGTAAGTTCTTCAAAATTTTCTTGCGCTTTTGATGGATCTCCTACTCCGTATATGGAAGCCAACCTGTCATGACTTTCAAAGGAATGAATATTGGTAAAAGACAGATCATATTTTTTTTCCAAAGCCTGTAGGAAAATTTTTTTATGTTTTTCTAATGGAAGCCCTCCGCCCGTACCAAAAAATTGACTTCCAAGTAAATATGTATCCAAATTGTTTTTATGAATTGATTTCATAGAAAAGTGATTGAGCCGCCGTAAGACGCCTACGGCGGATTAGATAAGAAACAGAAGGAGAATGTTCATGGCAACAACGGCCATAATCCACTTCCAAATTGGATCATTGGGTGGTGGGAGGTGTTTGGGATCAGAATGTGGAAAGACAGTGCAAAAAAAACGCATTGACGAATTCCTTTCTCACACGGTATAGTTGGTGTGACGGGGAAGCGCTGTAACGCTCCCCGCCAAAGGTGGGCCTTGCCCGTCTTGCCGGAAGGCTTTGACGGGCGGGTCTACAAGTTGATGCTTTCAAACTCACCCTGACGGAGCGTCTTGTCCGTGTAGGGGTTGGTCGCATCCATGATGAGGCACTGCATGGGAATCTGCACCCCCGTACGGCTTTGTGCCGTATGACTCAGACGCAGCTCAACCAAATCCTCGACCCCGACGACACTGTTGGGGTCGATTTTGTATTGGTCGAAGTACGTGTAGGGATGGAGATAGGACTCGCCCGGATCCAGGATGCCAGCATCACTCATGGGAGAGATGAACTCCAGCCGATCACCGAGAAAACAGAGTTCCTCCATGATTCGACCAAGCATGATGTCAGCAAAACGTGAAAGGGCAGCACGCAGCTCCGGCAGTGGCATCCCCAACACCTGCTCGAGTTCACAGATGTAGGACAGGTACTCCAATACCGGAAGATGGTAGAGAACGCGCTCGGGCTGCAGGTCACGTAGACTCCTGCTTTGGTAGACAAGGAGCTTTTGGTGATAGACACCTGGCGTAGAAGGAACAAAGATGTACTCGACCTTCTTCCCCTGCAGGATCCGATCGTAGGCCTGCTGCCGGTCATGTGGGAGAGCCAGACTCCTACGAGCCGGTGGTGCGTTTTGTCCATTCTTTCCGCTGGGCTTCTCGAACTGCACCTGCCAACGCGCATCAAACAGGCACATGCCCATGAGCACCGTCTTGATCTGCTCGGGCATGTCCCCATACATGGCAATGGCCGTACCATCTCCCACGGGATTAATCGAGAGCTCCACAAGCTGCCCATCAATCATCCGCGAAACGGTTCCGTCCTGAATGCGCCAGCTTCCGTACTTCCCGTTCATGCTCACCTCCTCAAAAATGTGGGAAAATCCACAAAAATGCGGTCTATTGAGACCGCATTTTGAAGAAAAATATTTTCACACCAAAAAGCGATCTCAATGAGCAGATAAAATGCGAGACCAACGGCGTGAACAATTGTTGTAAGCTGAATATGTTATCATAGATAAAAAAGTAAAAAGAAAAAATCGCCCTTCGGCGATTCTTAATTTTGTTTGCTATAAAAACCTTGCACTACAAAATCGCCGAGACGGATTCGGTGTGCCAACGACGGAATGTATTCTGAATATATTTCATAGTACTCCTACTATACCAACCTAAAATTTTCTGTCAAGTGAATAACTTTTATTTAAACATAAGTATTACCTTTCTTCCTTGCACAACTTCCCCGCCATTCCAATCTGCAATGGCATTCATAAGATCCTCATATGAGTATAAAAAATTCTTTCCAAACTGCGTTCCAGGATCATTGGTAATAAATTTTTCCTCCGTATATCCACGTATTATAAGTGCGTGATACACCGGACCATCTCCCCGAAAATTTGGATTGGGAAGAATCTTTCCGTTGGCAACTACAAGGATTGGATGCCCGAGAGCAAGGGATGCTTTCATTTCCTCTACCTTAGGATTTTCAATAATTTGTAAATGCTCTCTACTTTTTAGACTTTTTTCTCCCATGTAGTATTCTACCAATTGACTCACCCGTTCTATTCCAATGCTTTCCCCCCAACCCTTTTGTTCTTCCCACGCTACCATCTTCAGAATTTCATCCTTTGCAAATAATGGACTTACATCGTAATTTTTATAATAGGCATCCATCATCAATACAGCAGCCTCTTCACACGCATCTTGCCATGGCTGTTCCCAATTTTTTTCCGGTGCCTGAGATGTAAAAGGAACATCTAAATTTATTTCCTTGGGAAGCAATTGAATATCATTTTTTTCTGGTATATTTGGAGTCGTATCGTCCACTGCGGCATCTTTTTCTTCATCCTTTACCGTATCTTCTAAAACAGTGGAACGAATAACTTCTTCATTTTTTTTGGGTACGTTTTTTTCTTCTTGAAAGTCATAAAATTCTGTCAGTTCAATACCCGGATCAAAATCTGCTCTCTCAGGAGACATTTTTTCATACCAAAGATACGCCGTTCCAAAAGAAAAGAATCCTATACTGACAACACAAAAAATATTGAAATTTCGTATGCTCATATTGCTCATTGTACCCCTATTGAAAAAAAATACAAAATCGCCTATGCTATGAGCATATGAATTTTTTTGAACAAACATCACAATCCAGTGAATGCCTTGCAAGAACCGGAATTATCCATACTGATCACGGGGATATTGAAACACCAATTTTTATGCCCGTGGGAACGAAAGCTACGGTAAAAAGCTTGGATACTCAAGATCTTCATCAAATTGATGCACAAATTATATTGGCCAATACGTATCATCTTCATCTCCAGCCTGGGGCAGATCTTCTTGATACCTTTGGTGGCATTCATAACTTCATGCAATGGGACAAACCCGTATTAACCGATAGTGGAGGCTTTCAGGTATTTTCCCTTGGAGCGCAAAAAGATGCACAAAGCAATGGAGAAAAATTGGTAAAAATTGATGAAGATGGTGTTGATTTTCGAAGTTTTATTGATGGGTCAAAACATCGATTTACTCCAGAGTCTGCCATTGATATCCAACACAAAATTGGTGCAGATATTATTATGGCGTTTGACGAATGTACCCCTGACAACGCAGAAATGGATTATGCAACGCAAGCAATGGAGCGAACACATCGTTGGGCAAAGCGATGTATAGATGCACACAAAAAAAATCTTTCTGAGAAAAGTGACCTCTATAAAAAATTTTTGTTCGGTATTATTCAAGGAGGAAATCATCGTTCCCTTCGTGAAACGTCTACAAAGGAAATTTGCGGAATGGATTTTGATGGTATTGCCATTGGAGGAGAATCTATTGGATATAACATGGACGCCACAAAAAATATTCTTGATTGGATTTCTCCACTACTTCCCAAAGAAAAACCTCACTATACCATGGGCGTAGGCTTCTCCCCCTTGGATCTTTTTGATGTGGTCGAGCGTGGCATAGATATGTTTGACTGTGTCGCGCCTACACGCATGGCCCGTAATGGTGCCCTCTATGTAACACCACAAACTTTTCAAACAGAAGCTTCTGGAAATGAAAAAAATCCAAGACGCCTCTGGATTGACATCACCAATAGTAAATATGCCAATGATCACCTTCCAATTGATCCCCTCTTAGAAGAGAGTCCACTCCAAAATTTTTCACGTGCATATCTACACCATCTTTTTAAATCCAATGAGCTACTTGCCTACAAACTTTCAACTAAACATAATCTTTTTTATCTTCTCGATCTTATGACACGTATGCGTGCGTCTATACGGGAAGACCGATTTATAAAATTCAAACACGAATGGGGTTATAAATCATAAATAATTTCATAATTATCCCAAATAAAAAAATTGGCACATAACCAATTTTTTTATTTGGGATAATCTAGACAATAAACATCGCATCTCCAAAACTATAAAACCTATACTTTTGGGCTACCGCTTCTCTATAACACTCCATCATGAGTGCCTGGCTTTTTGAAAACGCGCATACCAACATAAGAAGCGTAGATTTTGGAAGATGAAAGTTGGTGATCATAGCATCCACAATTTGAAATTCAAACCCCGGCGTTATAAAAATATTAATATCCCCATGATAGGCATGCACCTGCATGGGAGTTTGCGTCGGACAAAGATCCCGCAGCATAGCAATACCTTCCAAAGTACGCACTGTGGTAGTCCCCACGGCAATAACTCTTCTTCCCTCTCTCTTGGCACGGTTTATTTTTTCTGCATTTTCTTTTGTTAGCTCTACAATCTCTGCATGCATAGTATGATCTTTCACCCTTTCTGTCTTTACCGGCAAAAATGTACCCAAACCAACATGTAAACTTACCTCTGCAAATTCAACTCCTTTTTTGGTAAGCTTCTCTATGAGCGCATCTGTAAAATGAAACCCAGCGGTTGGTGCGGCAACCGATCCTTCTTGTTGTGCATATGCTGTTTGATACAACTCCAACTGATGCGGTTCATCTTTTACATACGGTGGGATAGGGATATGCCCATACCGATTTGCTTTTTTTCTGACCGCCTCTTCTGTATCCGGAAACTGCACAAGAATGGTCCCTTCTTTTTCCTTTACAAGGACATCACAAAAAAAATCTTCATTATTACAACTACAGTCTGAGACGTCTTCACACGAACATGAGAGAACAATTCTCATACCGTTTTTTACATGTTTTCCTGGTTTTGCAAGAACCTTCCATACCCCATCATTCTCCATGGGTCGGACCAAGAAAAGTTCGATCTTCCGTTTATGCTCCCAAAGATTTTCTCCATTTTGCGCCATAAGCTTTCCAAAGAGTCTTGCCTTAAATACTTTTGAAGTATTCCAAACAATCAGGTCTCCTTTTTGGAGATAATCTACAATATCAAAAAAATGTTTGTGTTCAATACTCTCTGTACCATGATTTACCACCATCATCTTGGAATGATCCCGAGGATCAACGGATTTTTGTGCTATAAGCTCTGTGGGCAAATTGTAGTCAAAATCTGAAGTATACATAAGAATTAGTTTAGACTTCTCTTCTTTCGAAGTTGATATATCTCAAAAACACTTTTCAAAACAAAAAATACAATAACAAAAACTTTTCCATCAGAGTCTTTAAGAGAAAAGAACCCCCCAACAATGAGAATTGATAATACTACCACCACCCATTTAATCGCTGGCATAAATGCTCTATCTGGTCCAAGGAGTTCAAACATTTTTTGACTCCATTCAGTAAGAAACTTGACTATATGCTTGGCAAAAAATATTCCAACAGGAATCCAAAATGCTAAATTTCCCATTGAAAAAAGTTTGTTATGCATTTCAGAAGTCTCAAAAGTAATGAAAAAAAGAAACACTCCCAAAAATATAGAATACCAAATCAAGAAAAAAAGAGCATATCCAATTTTTTGCTTCGTAGAAAGATGTGAATAAGGTACAGTGTCAGCAGCAGGTACTTTTTTGGCACAGAGAATTCGAACAAAAGTAAAAAGTCCTATAATAATTGCTTCAAACCAGTACGCAATAAAAAATTCAAAGGTGCTCCAACTCAAAAGATATACTCCCAATACAGGAACCAGGTTAGCTACAACAATGAACATTGTATTCAACATACTTTCCTTATTTGTGTTTTTTTACTGCGCGTGCAACGGCCTGTGCTACGCCCTTGTCAAAAACCGAAGGTATGATTTTTTTGGCTGTAGGCTTTTTCACATAACGAGCTAAGGCCTTTGCTGCATCAATTTTCATAGCATTGGTGACACAATCCATACGTGCATCAAGAAGTCCTCGGAAAATGCCTGGGAAAACTAAAACATTATTGATTTGATTGGGAAAATCACTTCTTCCGGTTGCAACAACGGTCGCACCTGCCGATAATGCATCATTTGGCATAATCTCTGGGATGGGATTTGCCATCGCAAAAATGATAGCATCATCATTCATACTTTTTACCATTTTTTTTGAAAGAACATTTGCTCGACTCACCCCAATAAATACATCACTTCCGGCTATAGCTTCTTCCAAACTACCTTTGCGTTTTTCTGCATTTGTACATTTTGCCATTTCTTTTTTTACATCGGTAAGATTCTCTCTTCCTTCAAAGATAATACCCGTAGAATCTACCAAAAATATATGCTTTACTCCGGCACTCAAAAGTAATTTGGCAATAGCAATTCCCGCGGCCCCCGCTCCATTTATCACTACTCGTACATTATCTATCTTCTTTTTTGTAACTTTCAAAGCGTTGTAGAGCCCACCCAAAACCACAATCGCAGTACCATGCTGGTCGTCATGAAATACGGGGATACTCAATCTTTTATTGAGTTCTTCTTCAATATAAAAACACGCTGGTGCGGCAATGTCTTCCAAGTTAATTCCACCAAACATTGGAGAAATACGTACAACTGTCTCAATAATTTCATCGGGATCTTGAGTGGTAAGTGCAATAGGAAAAGCATCTACATTACCAAATTCTTTAAATAAAACGGCCTTCCCCTCCATAACCGGGAGACTAGCCTCCGGACCAATATTTCCAAGACCCAAAACAGCACTTCCATCAGTTACCACAGCTACCATATTGGACTTACGTGTATACGCATAAACTTTTGACACATCTTTTGCTATCTCCCGACAAGGATCCGCTACCCCTGGAGTATAGGCTAAACTCAAATCTTCTCGTGTACGAATTTTTTTTCTGGATACGACCTCAATCTTTCCCTGTAATTTTTTGTGAAATAGGAGTGGAGTAATTTTCATAGTAGCTGAATCTAAAATAGTAAATAAAAATTATGCAGTAATATTACCATTGATTTTATGTTCTTGTCGAAGATGAAGATCTAACTCCGATGGAAAATGCCTACAATGATACTCTATCTTACTCGACTCGTAATGTGCTTTTGGGTAACCCCAACCTTCTGCCATGCGTCTCCTCTCGTGAAGTTCATGTAAAAGAACAAATTTTTGTCCCTTGGGCATTATATCATTATCAATCCAGACCTCACCGGATGGGACAAAGTGGTATACAAAATCATGCCCACCACAAGTAAAATCTATAAAAAACATGTCCTGTATTGCTTCACCACCAACTATCTAAACATCAACTCCCTTGCGACTGTATGATACCAACTTTTTTATACGGACCCTATCCAACAAAGCACGGTTACTTTTCCTTTTTGCATTTTGTAACTTTTTTGAAAGTAAAGATCTTGAACGTTCCTTCTCCTCCCAATTATCCGCCGCCGTTATTGCATCAGTATACGTTGCCCCATTTTCAGTAAGTGAAACTCAATGGGAATGAGACGGTTGTTTGGGCATAGATACATTTTATTTTTTTAAATATCTATCGTAAATATTTTTGAACTTTTGCATTATGTTCTTCAAGAGTTTTTGAAAATTTCACTTCGCCGGTGTCCAGAGTAGTAAGAAAGAACCAATAACTATTTTGTGTTGGATATATTGCCGCCATAATAGAATCAATACTTGGTATAGAAATAGGCGTAGGAGGGAGTCCGGGATACTTATAGGTATTCCATGGAGAATCAAATTTTCTTTGCTCATCCGTAGTAAAAACTTGTTTGTCCTCACGTTCAACGGCGTAATGAACGGTAGAGTCAGCTTGAAGTGCCCAATTCGCGGTGAGCCGTCTCCAAAAGAGATTTGCCACCATCGCTCTATCCTCTGGATGTTTTACCTCACGTTCGAGAATACTTGCCATAGTTAGTATATCATGGATACTCTTCTCCTGTTTTTTTATGTCGGAAAGCATTTGGTCACTGAACTGGGCTTCACGAATATGAAGAAACTTTTCTATAACTTCCTCTAAAGTTACATCACTATAAAAACGTACTGTTTCTGGCGCAAGATACCCCTCGAGACTTCCTGAACGAGGAACATCTTTAAATAATTTTATATCCCCAATTGGAAATTGAAATTTTGTCTTTTGTGCTGGGTGTCCCAAAAGTGTATACACTTCTTCTTCCTTGGCAATATTTTGTTTTTCAAAATAAGCCGCAATATCTTTGAGATTCCATCCCGGAAGTATCGTAAGTGAAATTTCCTCACGATTTTGTCTTGTATTCTTGAGTGCATCCACAATCCGTGCCAATGTCACCGGTGGTTCAACCCTATACACACCGGGCTGCATTGTTTTATCTACACCGCGAAAAACAATATATTTTTTAAAAAGACCCGAAAATCGTATAATACCTTTTTCTTCCAATTTTGCTGCAAGTTCTGATACGGTCTGATTTTGTTGTAACTCAAAACTTACAGACTTTCCATTCGACACATCTTTTGAATATATTTCTGAATATAAAAAAAAGAAACAAAAAATTATACAAATACCAACTATACTCAGAGTCCATTTGTGGAATCCAATTTTCATAAAATTTTTACTACGGAAATGAATATTTTTTATAAATATTGTTCTTTCCCCTCTTCTTCAATTTTTTTCAAAAGTTCCTTAATCTTTGGAACATCATTCTTGTGACACACCAACAGCGCATCCCCAGTATTAATAACCATCACCCCCTCAAGGCCAATGGTGGTAACTAATTTTCCTTTTTCCGCATTAAAGATAAAACTGTCGTGCGAACCAAGGTCTACTACATCTCCCCTTACCAAATTATCTTCAGTTTTTGGTACAAGGGCTTCCTTGAGTGCATACAATGTCCCTGGATCACTCCATCCTAAATCCACCTTCAATACCACCGCTTGATCTTTTTGAACTTTTTCCACGATAGCACTATCAAAATGGACAGCATCCAAACTTGCGTATTCTGTCTGAATTTTTTCTTCACTTGTAGACATATTCTGCAAACGCTCGTACATTTCTGGGACATGCACCCTATACAGGTCAAGCACAAAATCTAAATCCGTAATAAAATATCCTGGGTTCCATAACCAACTTTTACTTTCAAACATATGCTCACACTCAGTAAGCTCTGGACGATACCTCCATCCCTCAAACTGAAACTGATTTTCTTCAATGCAATCACCTACATGGATCCATCCTAAATTTTGATTTGCAAATCTTGGCTTCTCTGCCAAAAAGATAAACCGATTTGGATTTTTCAAAACTAAATCTTTTGCTTTGAGAAGTGCTTGTACAAAAGTATTCACATTTTCTACAAAATGATCCGCCCACAAAATAGCAATGGGCCCCGAATAGCCCGAATTTTTTAGTCGACACAAAGAAAGACCAACAGCAGCCGTAAGATCTCTTTTGGCAGGTTCCAAAAAAATATTTTCTTCCGGCAAATTTGGAACTTGTTCTTTTAAAATAGATATATAAGCCTCGTTGGTAGAAATATAGATATTCTCCATCCCCAAATCAGAAATCCGCTCTACTGCCATCTGAAGCGTTGAACGACCATCTTTAAGTTTTTCAAACTGTTTTGGAGAATTTTTTCTACTTATTGGCCATAGCCGTGTACCGGCACCCCCTGCAAAGATAATACATTTCATAATAAAAAGAGAAACAATAAACAACAGAACAAAGCAAGGAGAAAGCCACCCAAAATATCTCTTGGATAGTGAACTCCTACATATACCCTGGAAATCCCAATGAGACTGGCAAAACCAAGCATAAGGAATGATATCAATACTACCACAGGAGAAAGAGCTTGTACAAACAACAAGAGATGCGCTGCAAGAATAAAGGAAAATAAGGTATGGTCAGATGGAAATGATTTCCAGGTTCCAAGTGTAGATATAAGGACACGGACATTGGGAATCTCTTTTTCCGGTCGTGGGTGTCGAAAAATAAAAGCGATAGAATAACTCAATACCAATGCAAACAGGCACAAAGGAATCAACACAAAAAAAATATAACTAAAAAACAAATTTTTTAGAGTAAACCACGATAGAATCAAGCTCAAAAAGGTAAGAAAAACAATACCAAAATGTGTAATAAAAATCATAATGGCATCAAATTTTGGATTCATTCCTACCTTTGCATTTACTTTAAGAAAAAGATTTTTTGACCACATAGAGTTTAATACTTCTCTGATTTTTTTTGGGTTAAATGCTCAAGAGCAAGCAGTGCTGTGAGTACACACGCGGAATCCAGCATCTTTCCACGTCCAATGAACGTACGCACATCTTCAACTGAATGCGTACTTACTTCTATAAATTCATTCTCCTCTAGGTTTTGTCCAACATACTGACAATCCATTGCCAAGTAACTATGTACCCACCCAGACGCGTTTCCGGCACTGGTAGCATATTTGCCAAGTCTTATCCACTGAGAAGATATATACCCCGCTTCTTCTTCAAGTTCTTTTTTGGCATTTTGTAAAGGTGTAAGCCCCTCATCGATTCCCCCCGCAACCAATGCGGTATCTATGGCAGAAATACCCGGACGAAATTGTCGAATAATGATGGCCTTACCATTTTTATCGAGTGCAAAAATAATAACTTTTCCCAACCCCATCCGTACGTCCCAAGCAATTTTTTTCTTTGTAGGCAGCTCGTAATAACGGGTATCAATGATCATACGAGAAGAACGTCCAATGTTCTTTTTCTCACTAATGAGTTTCCACTTTTTTATCATAGATTCATACTATTAGTCTCCTCAAAAAAGTATACAATTTGTATAAAGTTAAGTTTAAAATGATATCAAACGAATCCCCATAGCTTTCACGTCCTCCTCCAAATCCTGCTTTAAATCGTGTAACACCCGTAAGTTTATCCTCAACACTCCAGCAAAGATTATGAAACTCTGTACTTGGCTTATCTTTTTGAGCAGGAGCTGCAATACCACCAAAATCATATTCCTCACACCCAAGGTCCTGTGCCATTTTTATGGCATGCCATTGCAAAAGATACGGTGCCATAACATTTCTATATGCATTTCCCGAAGCTCCATGCAAATAGGTACATCTCTTATTGTAAAAAGAAAAAATTCCAGCACAGACAGGATTCCCCTCTACAAAACCACACAGGAGACGCATCTGCTTTCCCTTAATCATTTCTTTATAATAGGCTTTGTCATGGGTTTTTATTTTATCCCGCAGTGAGGTTTCTTCATTCAGCTTCCAAAAAATATCTATATCCTCAATTTCTTCAATAACAACCCCCTTTCGTTCTGCCAGACGAATATTATATCGAGTTTTACTGTGCATCTGAGCAAGAAGCGTTTCTAAGGAATCTTCTAAATTCAATACAAGTGTATGTTGCCAGAGACGTGGGTGTGTTGGAACGATCTGCAAATCCTTTATAATGCTTGATTGTAATGAAACGGGTTCAAAACGTACAAAAACAAATGAAAATTGCTTTTTAAGAAAATCCAGTAGGCATGAATACTCCTCCGATGTAGATATTTCAGACCTTGGAATATAGAGATACTTTATCCCCAAAGGAAAAGCATGAACCACTCCTTGCACCTGACCGACAACCTGATTCCCTTCTTTTATCTGTATCCGAAGGATTTCCTTGCCAAAATGTCTCTGGAACTCCCCCCAATCAAAAGACTGCAAAAAATGAGAATTTTGTTTATTCTCCCACAAATTCCGATTTGTGCACAAAATGCTTTCCATGTCTCTATTTTAGCTAAACAAAGCTAATTTGGCAATGTCCCCAGGTGGGTACTTGATTTTTTGGCCAATCTAAGGTACAATCTCCACGTTAAGCAGTCTTTCCGTTTTCATTTTCGGATACGACATTCACTTATTATTTAGAATCAGTATGGGTCTACCAGCAAAAAGACGAACACGAACTTCAAAAAAAGACAGAGCATCTCATTTTGCTCTCAAAGGCGTACAAGTACGCTATGATGAGGCAGGTAATGCATATCTTCCTCATACCGTAAATCCAAAAACGGGAAAATATAAAGATAGACAAGTGGTTGATACCCAAAAACGCACTCAAAAATTGCTTCAAAAGGCAAAAAAACTTTCTAAATAAGATCTATGTCCAACAGGCACCTGGCTCGTTCAATGGTCATGCAAATTCTCTTTCAATGGGATTTTAAAGACAAACCGACCGGTGCCCTGCCTGCAATTATCGAACAAAACATCCAAGAATTTGGAAAAGGGCTCGATGCTGCCAACCTTTCTTATATAGAAAAAACCGTCAATGCTATTATTGATAATCAAAAAGAGATTGATACCAAGATAGAACAATACGCCAAGAATTGGCCCTTGGAACACATCACTCTGGTTGATAGAAATATCCTCCGCATTGGAGTTTACGAAATGCTCTTTGAAAAAGAAATACCCGCAAAAGTAGCTATAAATGAAGCGATTGAAATTGCAAAGACCTACAGTGGAACACCTGCGGGAAAATTTGTAAATGGTATTTTGGGAAGCCTATACAAAGACATTACTCACAAAGGAGAATGATCATAGATATTACTACAGATCTACGGGTATATCATCTATATCCGTAAATCCGTATGGAGAATCTATTGATCCATATATAAACTTATGGCCGTATCTGCATACAAAGACAAAAAATTTAAAAACCTCGAGGAAAAAATAGGTGTTGATTTCAAAAATAAGGATCTGATCGTTCAGGCGCTCGTACACCGATCTTACCTGAATGAAAACAGAAACTTCCCTCTTGCACACAATGAAAGATTAGAATTCTTAGGTGATGCCGTTTTGGAACTGGTAGTTACCGAATTCCTTTTTGAGAATTATCTCAACCCGGAAGGGGAACTTACCAACTGGCGCGCAGCCCTTGTAAATGGAAAGATGTGTGCACAGGTGGCAAGGGAAATTGAAATCGAAGACTATCTTTTTCTCTCTCATGGGGAGTCAAAAGATACCAACGTAAAAGCAAGGGATTATATTCTTGCCAATGCTATTGAAGCCATTGTTGGAGCTATCTACCTTGACCAAGGATATGAAATGGCTGCACAATTTATTA
The DNA here is from genome assembly GCA_002787355.1 of Candidatus Magasanikbacteria bacterium CG11_big_fil_rev_8_21_14_0_20_39_34. GTDB lineage: Bacteria > Patescibacteriota > Patescibacteriia > Magasanikbacterales > UBA922 > 1-14-0-20-39-34. The sequence continues at coordinate 12,447 of PCWN01000011.1, read as the reverse complement.
CACGTTGGATTATTACAAAACTTCCGGAAGTACTCGAACTTGGTCTCTGGATGGATCCAAAATCCCGATTCCAAGAATCAGCACAAGAAATTGTGGGAATCACTCCAACCTATCGTGTACTGAAAGAACATGGCCCTGACCATGCAAAAGAGTTTATGGTAGGAGTATACCTTGGTGATGAAAAGATTGCTGACGGGTCCGGTGGCAGCAAACAAGAAGCACAGGTAGAAGCTGCAGAAAATGCATTGAAGGCAAAGGCCTGGAAAGGACCAAAAACGGAAATTTTAGAGAGAACTGATGGAGATCCATTCGGCTAACCATGCGCCCAATGAAAGAAAGCATGGGTCGCTAGCTCAATTGGTAGAGCAGGGGCCTCTTAAGCCCAAGGTTCTGGGTTCAATCCCCAGGCGACCCACAAAGAAGATGTATATCTTCTTTCTGCCCTTGTAGTGAAACGGATATCACGCGTGGCTTCGGACCACGAATTCTGGGTTCAAGTCCTGGCGGGGGCACAAAAAAACCAATGCATTTATGCATTGGTTTTTTATTATTCACTTATAGGTATCCCCTGTTTTTCTAGATCTTGTTCTATTTTTTTTTGAATAGCATCTTGAATTTTTTTTGATTCTTTATCCGCTTGTTGTTGGGATTCTTCCATTTGTTTTTCTAACTTTTGATTATACATTTCAATACGTTGATACTGATTGTATGCTATCCAGATAAGCCCTAAAAAAAAGGTTACTGCAGAAATTATTGCAGACCATCTCCTTTTTGCAATAATTTCTTTTGTGTGTCGCAAACGCTCATCCATACCATTTCAAAAGATTTACGGTGAGGTTCCGTCTTCTCCATTTAATTTTACTCCATCGATAACCTTTAAAATATCTTTTTCGGTTATAGCATCCACGGCCTGAAGTTTAATCTTTGAGGTAAGATTGGTTTGTGTTGGATTCGCTCCCGAAAGCTGAAAACCAAATTGAAGTGCCAATACATCAACTGAGGTTGGCATCGAGTCAACCCGCCATATAATCCGTTGTGCATTTTGATCATAATCCACCTTGCCAGCTGGTACCACCAGAAGATCCTCATTCCAGTCTATCTTACCGTAGAGATCCATTTCAATTTCAATATTTTTTATTTCATGAAAAGAGTTTGTAAGAAGCCAGGTAAGCGTATGTTCAGAAGTATCTTTTTCAACTTCGTGTCGAACTTCCAAGTCAAGGTCAGAATTCACTGTGAGCGCAAGTGGTTTTTGTGTTATGATTTCAACCTCACCATCTACTTCATATTCTACTTTCAATGTCGCAGAAATTTCATGTAACACAAACTCTGATAATGCAATATCCTCTGCTGATTTCACCGGAAGGTTAATATCAATAATCACCTCTTCCCCTGGTTCAATCATACCTAACTTAGGAATCTGACGCTTGTCCCATGAAAGGACTCCACGACGAAGATCCACAGAGAGCTGGTCTCCAATGATATCACCACCATTTTCATCTTCCAAGGCAGCCCACTTCAACAAACTTTGTTTATTGAATGAAGGACCATCCAACGTAAGTTCTACGTCTGCATTATCCACCGCATTTTTCCCTTCGTTTTTCAAAAATATGCTCATATTCAATACTTCACCAGGTTCAACGGTCAACTGATCGGTCCCTCCATTTATCACCAGTTTACTGACAAAATCTGTTTGGGCTAAATTTGGAGCATAATTTTCCTCCCAGAATATATACCCTTCTTGCGTATCCATCTCTTTCTTATCACTCCACCCACGCAATGAAAAAGTAATCCCAGAAAAATCTTCTGCTGCAGTAAAAATTCCTGAGATCGTCATTTCTTTGGTCGATGAAACGCTTGAAAGAAGCCACCGATTGGGATCCAGTGCAGTTGATGGAATACTACTTGATTGTACCGCAAAAGCATCATTGGGAATAAGTTCTAATGCCGCCGTATCAAACATATCAATCTGATCCGTATCAAACGTAAGCGTAATATCTACCGTATCTCCCACCACCACATCTTTTGGAGCAGATACCTCAAGCTTCATGGGAGCTGTACCCATAGTTATATTCAAATGGGATACTTTTTGAAACTCTGAGCTAAAATTCTGTGGAAAGTAATTCAAAAAGACGCGGAAAGATTCTTTATTATCTGCATCTGCATGCATCTTTCCAAATACATCAATATATCCACTGGCAAATGGTTGAAGTGTACCAAGGTTCCACTTATCATGGGTATCATTATCTGGATACAGAGTACTATCTTGATACTCAAATCCCTCTGGATACCGGACTTGCAAAATTGCATTATTGAGTGCAATACGTTGATCATTTCTGTACCGAATTCTATAACGAACATCTTGGTTAAAGCTCACTTTATCCGCTCCTTCAATGGAAAGTGTTACTGATTCTTCTGAAAAAGAAGAACCTCTTTGCAAAATAAAAAATCCAACATATGCCACAACCCCAACAAATATACATGAAAATATAAGTGTAAAAAAGGCCGTGATAAGCTTGTTCCTCTTTCGTTTTTCAAAATATTTCATGTCTGGCATGCTTCCATCTTTATTTTCGTATATCTTGGCCAGCTGTGTATTTATTTTTTCTTTATTTGGGACAACTTTGGGTATCTCAGCGTGAGCACTATCTTCTTGATTTTCATCTTCTTCTGATTCTTCCGAATGTTTCACCACAGTAGGTGGGAATGGCATATTTTTCAAATCATGAACACTGCTTACATGTTCTTCTTCCTCTAATTCTTTAAGAGCATCTTTCACAACCGCTTTAAGGTTTACAGGATTTTCCGAAGAATCTACCAGTAAATCATCAATTTCCATATCTGAGTGATGGCCAGAATCAAGATCTTTAGTTAAGAAATGTGGAATGCCCGGATCCTCCAATTGGACTTCTGGTTGAACACCTTTTTCTTTTTCAGGCAGATGCACAACCTCAACACCATCCTCAAGATCCTTCTTTTTTTTCTTTTTGGATACCAAAGAAATTCCCGTTTTTTTTCTACGAGATGATTTTGTTATCCTCTTAGCCGGCTTGCGTGCTTTTTTCTCAGCAGCCGCCTGCCCCTCTTCTTTTTGTTTATTTTTTTTGACAGGCATACAACGTGATAATGAATAATAAGCAGGAAAAAAATGTTTTTTCTTATTGATTATGCATCATTAACTATCCTGTTGCATCACTAAACCAAACATCATATCATTTTGCATTTTTTTCTCATAGTGATAACTTTTACCAGAATCAACTAAGTCGTCATCACTCCCCCACACCAAATTCACATTTTCAGGATGAAGAAGTTCAAAAACATAGTCACTTTGCACACCGGACTGCTTTTGCGCATATAAACTATACCGAAGTGCTTCGGTTTTTTCTATCCCCGACAAACTATTACGCCATTTTTCAAAATTTGTCATTGGAATGGGTCGTTTTCGTATGCTAAATGGAAGCTTATATGTAAAATATGCTTCTTGCACTTGGCCAACCGGCGTAATCATCCAATTGGCAAATACGGTCTTACCAAACTCGTGTGTAACACGCGTTCCCGTCTTTACATGAATAGACTCATCCTTTTCATATGAGAGAATATCTGGGTCATCCTGTGCACCCTGTTCAGGAGCTAAAAATGCACTCTCTTCTGGAAACTGGAATCCTCCAGCATCTATAAGCTGACTTCCCTCTGGGACATAAACCCGTAGGTAATCAATATTATCATACCCATAAAACTCTTCACCAATTTGTCCTTTGTGCTCACGGTGAATAATAACCGTATCAGTTACCTCACCATTTTCATTTACCTCAACCAAATGTTTTATGGTTTGTTCTATCTTGGCGTCTGACTTTGATCCTCCAACATTGGTATTTACCACAAAGAGATAATCTTGATCTTCAGGAACTTGCCGTATCTGCCCGGTCCAACCAAAACTTCCCATTTTATTTTCAATATTTGGATCATTAAAGTATACCTGAATATCTTTATTCTCAAGACCATTATGAAGTTGTGTTAAAAGTTGAAGCATATCGACAACCCCGGCATGTACCACCTTATCCATAATTTTTTCAAGTAAATCACCAACAATTGCCTTTGGCTTGTTTTCTTCCTTATCATAATCTTTTTCTACATACTGCTGAAGTTTCTCTAAAACATTGTCACCATCAAAGGTCACGCCGTACTCATCTAGCGTAATGGGTCCAACTACATTCAAGATATGTGAAAGAAGATTTGAATTCAAAACAATAACACCATCTGTTGAAGCACCTCGCGTTTTTCTATAAAACCATTGCATCTTTTGTGCACTTGCTGGAAAATCTGGGAACCAATTTGCATCTTGAAATTCCCACTTCGTGTTGATAAGTTGTAATGGGACTGGTGGTTTATAATTTTCATTCAATTGCCCCTGCACATCATAGGTGCCACCCCCAGGCACATCTACGTGTAAAAGTTTCCCTTTCTGCACATCTACAGTCGCAAAACTTCCCATAAATCCACCTGTAGGACGGATCTCGTGATCATTTTGAAATACAATCAAGTAACGTCGAAAATCATCATGACCAAAAATGGTTGTCGTTGCATCAATCAGATCTGAAAAATCATTCATATCATCCACAAAAGTAGCGAAAAGAAGTTTGAATTCTTCAAAGCTTTGTTGGTACTCGACCGGGAGGGCTTCAGAGCCTACATGTTCCAAACTTTCCAATGCTGTTTTATATTGCACAGCAGACGCTTCCATATGTTCACGTAAAATCACCAATTTAGAAGTCAAAGCAAGTTCAGAATTTGTATTTATCTGATCCAATCCATCTACCAAGTACTTATTTCCCAAAGCGAGATGCTCTCCGGCAATAAGGATATGTTGTCTGCTTTCAACTTGCGGACCAATAATGGGAAGTAACTTTGAAACAAACAGGAGAACTTTGTGATCTTTTTCTAAAAGAGATTCTGCTTGAGAAAATGCGGCCAATGCAGAAACCAAGTCTCCTTGCGCCTTGTCTATATTGGCCTGGAGTGCCGCAACCGTAGAAGCCTGAAGTGACAAAAATGCACTTGTACTCTGTTCAATAACCTCTTTTCCATCAGATTTTACTTTTTTGTAGTACCCAAATACCGGGAATGGGAGAACACATAATAGACCAATAAATGCAAAAGCATACCGCAAAACGGGTTTAGGGAAGAAACGTGATATCTGAAATCGAGGTCGATCTATAAAAGAAGAGTCATCTTCTTTTTGAGAATATGTTGTGACATTTTCTTTTGGAGTATCTTCGTGAACAATAGCAACCGGAAGAGAATATTCATCCTCTTCTATGCTAATTGCTCTTTCTCCCCTATTCTGAAAATTTTGTACTAAAGGTCTTTGATCTAAGGTACGATACTTAGCTAAAACATCCACTTCTGCATCGGAAGGAAATAAAGCAACCGATTCCTGTTCTTTCTTTTGTAAAAACTTTTTTATAACGGGTACGTCACGTTGCTCTCGCTTTTCTGCCATATCTTCTCGATATGCAGAAAGAATTCCTGGAGAAACCGCCCATCTTTGTTGTGAGTTTTGAACTAAACGAGGAAAATCAACCAAAAGTTTCTTTTGCTGTGCTACTGGCTTTTCGGTAAATACCCCAACATCTTTTAGACAAACTTCTTCTTTAGGACGGAGATTTACTACATGAGGAGAAGTTTCTGCCCGATCATGTACACATACAAAAATATGCCTCTTGGTAGAGGACGGAATCGTATTTGGAGTGATCCAAACATTAGAATCTCCAACTGATTCCAACGAAGTGGTCTTTTTTGTATCCTGAATTTCCAGTTTACAGGTCTTTTTTGTATGACCAGACAACCGGCAAACAGAACAAAGACGGGTAATTCTTCCTCGTTTTTTTGGCATGCGACAAGCTTACATTCTGCTCGTATTATAGCATAAAATTGCAACTTGTCACAAGAAAAGTAAAGAAGATACGCACAGTTTAATTTGAAGAAAGTTGGGAAAAAATTTCATGATATCCTTTTACCGTTGTTTTGGCCAATTTTTCCCATGAATATTGCATGAGTATCTCTTTTGCCCTTATTTGAAGATCAAGCCGTATATCTTCATCGGTAAGTGCTTTTTCTATAATAGAAGCCATATTTTCAGGACTTTTCGGATCAAAGTACAAAGCAGCATCGCCGAGTACTTCCGGAAGACAGGTCGCAGAAGAACTGACAACTGGAACCCCTTTGGCCATGGCCTCAAGTGGTGGAAGACCAAAACCCTCATAATAGCTTGGAAACGCATAAAGCGATGCACCCTGGTAGAGAAGTTCCAGATCTTCATCCTCCAAAAAATCAGTATAGATCACGTCATGGCCTTCCTGCATTTCTTTCATCTGTATGAGTCTTTCATAGAAAGCTGAACGTTTTCCCACAAGAACCAAAGTATACCCTCCGGTATCTCTTTGTTTAAAGATTTTCCAGGCTCGAAGAAGATTTTCCAAATTTTTATGCGGATACGCAGACCCAACATAGAGTATATAGGGCTCCTGTACTTTGTACTTTTGAAGAAGAGACGCACGCCTTTGCATGTCAACCGATGCATGAGTCTCAAACGGTGCCTGATACGTAACTACCATTTTTTCAAGAAGAACCTTAAGGGTTTGATGCAGATCATTTTTGGTAAATTCACTCGTTACAAAAATACGTTGTGCCTTTCTGCAAGCATGATTTAAGACCACTCTATGAATTCTATCCTTAAAAAAATATTTTAATGGACCAAGCGTGGTAGCCTCTGCACGAGGGAAATGATACATGATAAGATCATGAACGGTAATGACAAAAGGCTTTTTATATAAAAGAGGAACATTCCAATGTGGAAAATGAAGGAGGTCTAAATTTTCACGATCGAGAATACCAATAAGTTTTGTTTGCTCTTCTAGGGAATACCATGGTATATCACAAAAAACCAAACGAAAGTTATTTCCTAACTCTGGAATACGTGAGGAAGAGTTTACAAAAAGAATATACTCCGTTTCTGAATCAATTTTCCCCAAGGCCAAAACCAACTGCTCTACATATCGTGCAATACCAGCCCCTTTCCCCATCATGCGTGCATCTATCCCAATTCGCATACTAAAATTTTGGTTGCTTTATCACCTGCAATATAACCCCACTCACCTGATATGCATCGGCATCATCATGGTGGATGTAAATCGGCATATATTGCGAAGTAGATTCGGAAACAAGTGCAATTTGCTCGTTTTCTTTATCGTGATAAAAACGTTTTATGTTTGCCAAACCATCAATAAGAGAAACGACATATTGGCCATTTTTGGGTGATTGGTTTTGACTATCCACAATAACATAATCCCCCTCTTCAATATTTTTCCCATTGATATTTGCCCTATTCATGGAATTTCCAACTGCCTGTATAGCAAAAATATTTTTCGTTTTTTTAAGCATCCCAGGAGAAACCTGCAGATACCCCTCTACCGTATTATCAGCAAAAATAGTTGCGGCACCACAACTCGCACTCCCCAATACTGGAACAGCGAGAAGTGATCTATTTTTTGATGCATTCACAAGCTGCAAAATTCCCTTTTTTCGATCCATGCGTATAAATCCTTTTTTCGCCAGCTGATAAAGGTGATGTTTGATTTTCTGTGGTGCATTTTCAATTTCAATAAGCTCCCCAATCTGACGCAAAGTCAGATGTGAAAGATTTTTTTTCACTGTGAGTTCTAAAAGTTTTCTTTGTATGGGGTGCATAAATTTTTTTGTACAGGCAACAAAAAATGCTCATCTGTGCATCTCATTATAACGCGAAAACACTTTCTCCGAAACGCCCACTTGTCAACAGTTTGTACACAGCTGTGGATAAGTATACACTATTGACAAAATTGACAGACTTGACGAACGTTTTTTCACAAAAAACATAAAAAATACGCTGTATAGAGCGTATTTTTTATTATTATATTATTTGCACCTATGATTCACCCCTCCATATTTTTTCAGAAAATCTTTAATGAATCTCTTGTTTTGTGACTTAACTGTGAATAAAAAAAGAAAAAATATATTTATTTTCTATATTTATTCGCAGAAACACTATCCAAAAATTCTTTAACAAATGAAGTCCAAGAAAAATGCACAAATTTTTTCTCATTATCTGCCTTTTCTTTTGTAAATTGAAATGCAATCCCCTTTTCTAACTCATTGCTGTCAAGCGGATGTGCAAGATATGTATCTTGAAAAGCTACCTCAACTAGAGAGCTATTATTACTCGTAACCACAGGAGTTCCTACTGATTGCGCTTCCAAAATAGGAAACCCCAACCCCTCATAAAAGCTTGGATAGATAAATACCCGTGCAAGTTTGTATAATGCGGCCTTATCCTGTGCATCAACATATCCAATATATACAACATCCGAATGAGAATCTATTTTTTTTATAATTTTTTTATACTTCCAACCCAATGGTCCTGCAATTACTAATATATATGCTTCTTTCTGTTTCTTATTCCATTTGGTAAATGCAGTAATAGCACTTTCTATATTTTTTCGTGGCTCTATCGTTCCCAAAAAAAGTAAAAATCGAGAGGGTAATGTATACTTCTGCTTTACTTCATGTATTTTCTCTGGAGTAATTTGCGTAGTATCATCCAAAAAAGTTTTACTTAAACCCGGATATATTCTTTGCACTTTTTCCGGCTGTATTTGATATCTGTGTATAATATCTCTTTTTGTATTTTCAGAAGGTGCAATAATGATATCAGCTCTTCTACATTGCCGTTTTGGTGATATAATAAAATGCCAAAATCGTCTCTTCCATGAGTACCATTGAGGATGCAGTGCAAAGGATAAATCATGAACAACCAAAAGATGTTTACACCTACGGCTCACCGTTGCAAAACCAATATTTGGTGATATAAACCAATCCAACTGTTCTTTAAAAAAAGAATCTATCTTTTTTATTCTCAATAAAGAGAGAATATTCACCAATTTGCTTGGCCAAGAAATGCAAATATAATGGACATTTTTTTGTTTCCAAGGTTCACGCCAGCTTGGATCTTTTTTCCAACTCCCATAAAATAAAAAATACTGATTTTCTTTATCAGCAGCAAAAAGATTCTCTAAAAATTCACTGGTAAATTCTCCGACCCCGGTTTTATGTTCACTAAAAAGAGAGCGTATATCAATTCCGATGTTCATATTTTTCTTTTAGCAGCCCGGTCATCTCTTCAATAAAACGTTCTGTACTAAAATGAAGCGCATGCTCACGTATAGCATGTCTATCAAAAGCAGCAGCATCAAATTTTCGAAGAAGAAGGTCAAATAAGGCCTCCCACGTTTGCTCATAAAAGAAAAGACCTGTTTTCCCAGCAATAATGGTTTCCCGTGCCCCACCCTCTCCAAATGCAATAACGGGACAACCACTTGCCATAGATTCTACCGGCGTAATCCCAAAATCTTCAACTTGGGGATGAATGAATGCACGAGCACGAGAAAGAAGTTTTGCTTTTTCTTTTTCGTCTACCCGTCCCAAAAATTCAATATTACTTTTTGCGTGTTTTTTCACATCATTCCACCATCCCGGACCGGACCCAAAAATTTTTAGCGGCCATCCCAATCTATTGAATACCTGTATAACCAAGTCAAATCTTTTGTATGCTGCCAGACGCCCACCCGTAATAAAATAATCACCAATTTCTGAAGATACGGAATATTCTTCTACATTCACTGGCGGATAAATGACGGTTGCATCTCTTCGGTAATACTTTTGAATTCTTTGCTGCACCGTTTGTGAGTTTGCCACAAAATGGTCAACACGATCCACACTCATTCTATCCCAGATACGAAGCTTATGAACCAGTTTAGGAAGAAAAATTTTTACTAATTTATTGTATTTCAAATCACGTATATATTCATGAGTATCGGTCCATAGGTACCTTGTAGGCGTATGACAATAACAGATGTGAATAGTCCCTGGATCGGTAATAACTCCTTTAGCAAAGGCACTCGTAGAGGACAATACCACATCATATCCTCGCAAATCATGATGTTCTGTAGCAAGTGGCATAAGTGGCAAATACCACTGATAATGATCACACACAAACGGAAACTTTGAAAGGAATGATTCACGAATTTGTAAATTTTCAAAAGAATCAATTTTATTCTTATCATGAAATAATACAAAAATAGGTGCCTCAGGCCATATTTCATGAAAAGTTTTTACCACACGTTCCGCACCACCATCTTGTGCTAAATAATCGTGAACCAATGCTATCTTCATAGAACCTGAGTTATTCTGCCTTTCTCTTCCGAAAAAGAATAAATGGAGTCTTTAAAAAAATAATGAGGTCCAAAATAAAAGACCAATTCTCAATATAAAATACATCAAGCTTTTCTTCTTCTTCATAATCAAGATCACTCCGGCCCGAAATTTGAGCCAAACCTGTAACTCCTGGACGAATGGTAAAAATCTTTTTATGACCAGAAGTATATCCATTTACCTCTCGTTCCTGATGCGGTCTTGGTCCAACAATGCTCATATCCCCTTTTAATACATTAAAAAATTGTGGAAGCTCATCTATGCTCCACTGACGCATGAAACGCCCAAATGGGGTTACTCGTGGATCATTTTTTACTTTATAAATAGGACCCATCCGTGTATTTTGTTTTTTGATCAAATCTTTTTCACGAACCAAAGCCTGCTCACCAGATTCTCCAAATTGCTTCCCTGTACAGTCCTTTGTATACATGGATCGAAATTTATATGCCATAAATCGATTACCATTTTTCCCCACACGTTCATTTTTGTAGATAATAGGCATGCCCGTTTCAAAAAATATTATGAGGGCACTCAAGAGCATAATAGGACTTGTAAGAATCAGTAAAATACAAGCAGCCAATATATCAACGATACGTTTCACAACATTTCCCCAACCTTCAAGACGCGTCTTTTTGATCTCAACAATAGGAATCCCCGCCAATGCACTTACCCCAATATTTGAAGAATACGTGGTAAACAAATCTGCAAAGTATTTAAAAGTAATATGATTTTCGTTACAGAATTCAACAAGTTGTAACATTTCTTCCTTGGAGGCATGTGGAGGAGAAATAATTACTTCATCAAAACCCTCCTTCAAACTCATTTTTAACTTTTTAAAATCAAGTTTTTTCAATGTTGAAATAACCTGATAACCAAGTTCCAATCTCTTTTTGAGTGCCGCTTGCATTTGTTCAATGTGAACCCCTTCTCCTACAAGAATAACTTTTCGCAATCCTATACCACTTCTATATACCAGCGAACGCAAACCCCGCATAGTCATACGACCAAGAATAGTATACACCAATGCAAAACTCCATGCAGACGCAGCAATAAATCGAGAATCAAATAACTGTTGTGCAAACATTAAATAAATAGCAACCACAGCAAGGCCCGCAAGACTTGCTACAAAAATCCTTACCATATCTGTTCCAAATTTTCGATTTGGATCAGTACTATAGAGTCCCGAAAGAGCAAATACAAAAAGCCATAAAAAAATAACCGGAATGATCACATGAACAAAACGTGCAATGGACATCTCAAAAAGAACTGGTTTTAACGATATTGCCCATGGAGAAAACCGAAGGTAGTAGGCACTTATAGATGCCAGAAGAAGCATCAAAAAATCCAAAGGAAGCTGGACTACCATGAAAAATACTTGTGTTTTCTTCATACGTTCTTATCAAAACAAAGGAAAATTATAAAATTTTTCCCTATATATCTTATTTTAGCGAAAAAAGACACCTACGTCAAACATTGACAAATGGGAAAAAATACGCTATAATACGCCTTGTATCTACTGTGGATGATCGTCTCGACTCAGTCGGGAAGGAAAGTCCGAACTCTCTGAACTCTTCGGAGTCAAAAATGGTAGTGGGTAACGCCCACCCTCAAGTTTGTGAGAACTTGAGAGGGAAAGTGCCGCAGAGACAATACTATCCCAAGTTTCTTGGGAGAAAGGTGAAAAGTGTGAGGATGTGTTCATACATGTTGGATATCCCCTGTACGAACGCTACCTAACTCGCTATAGGGTAACCTATAGTTGTGGTAAACCCTACCAGAGAGAAAGAGCAGAGCATATTTTCTTTGAAAATATGTAAAAAGTTAGCTCGTTTGAGATATTTGGTAACAAGTATCCTAGAGAAATGATCATCGTCCCAACTTTGTTGGGAAGACAAAATTCGGCTTACAACAGCAGATACAAAAACACCGGCTTTACGTCGGTGTTTTTATTTTTCCCACTTTATTGATAGAGAAGTGATTTACCGGAAACAATGTAGGAGTCTGAAAATGTGAGAGATCCACTACTACTGCCATTGAGTGTTCTGATGTAGCTCCAGGTAAGCGCGTTGTTTGTTGCAACGGCTGCCTTTGAACCAAGCATACGAACTTGGGTAGTAGCAGTTGTACCTTGTGTTGTATTGT
>PCWN01000010.1 GCA_002787355.1 Candidatus Magasanikbacteria bacterium CG11_big_fil_rev_8_21_14_0_20_39_34 | reverse complement strand
CCGGGTTCTGATAACATGGTATGAGTTCTTCTATATTACAGCTACCAACTTGCTGACCATCTGCATCTCTACAATCAGCATCCTCTGAACAAAGTCCGTCCGTACCACTACATCCTCCAATTCCATCTAAATACCATCCTGGCAAACTTCCATCTGAAGGTGCTTCTACATATTTACAAAGACGATTTCCAACTTTTTCTGGATCTTTAAAGAATTGATCACCGCGTGTATTGGAGAATTTTTCACATCCAAGCTGACTATTTGCACACAATATCTCGGAGTAGTTACTTGGATTTGCCAAGAAAAATGTTTGTCTGAAATTGTAGGAAGCATCATCTGCATCTTCTGGTAAAACCTGTTCTTGCTGTGCTACTTCTGTACAACCAAGTTGTGAGGAATTACATTGATAATCCGGATGTGCTGCCAAATATATAGGCGCATCCGCTGGAGTATCCGCTTGAGTATATACCGAAGAACTATCAATATAGAGATGACTTAAAAGATTGTTCAAAGCTCCACCTACACCTGGGAGAGGAAACCCACCTGGGCCACCACCACCGGCATCTCCTGCATCATCTGCATGCGGCGCAATCTTAAAGACCGGTGTTCCATTGATGTCTGTGCTTGTAAGGTCATAGCCTTCCGGTATGAGAACCGCTTCTTTTATATAACAACGGTCACTATCTTTGGTAATACCGTTACATTCATAAGTTGCCCCCTCAATATTGACGCTACATTTATCTGTCGCTATCTGACCTCTTCCTTGTACACACAATGCATGATAAACCTGTGCCAACTCTGCACCAATTTCGGTATCATCGCCCCCTTCATTTATGGTATTGTGTGTATCATACACAGGAATACAACCAATAGCTTCTGTTCTACAAAGTTTATCAAAACCAACGGCTGAAACTTCACTTCCCGTAACCTGACTCTTGTAGTTAATACATCCCAATGCAACTCCCGGCAAGCCATCTTCTGGGTTTTCATCACAAGAAAGTGGTACATCACTCCCTACCGTTCTTCCATCATCTAAAACAACAGCCCTCCTCCATGAATCTTTTATCAAAAAGGACCTTCCCGTGAGGGATGCAATTTGAACATTATCTATGAAGTATGTTCCCCCCTGTCCCCCAGCTCTTTCAAAAATAAGGGATGTTTCACGATTTATATCTCCGGAAAAATGAACCGGACCAAGTTTATGGAGTTGCCAACTATCTGAGATACTCACACCAACGTCTGCATTTCGATCCACGTCATAGGTGAATCTTCCAACCTGTTGATCCTCTTGTTTGAGATAAATATTTAAGGTTTGGACAGAACCTCGAGCCCAAAATTGGAGTTCATAGTTTATATCTACCTGATCTGAAAAACTTCCTGCTGGCAAAGTACGTACAAGCATATTGGTGTCCACTCTCAGTGAGTGAAAACCAACATCTACCGCCTCTGCACTAATTCGTGTGGAACCTTCCGGACTCCATCCTGCCTTTGCCAAAGCCAAGGCATTTTCATCGGCAGCATTTTCCGGCTCAAAATCATTTTTTATAACTGGAAGCGGTGCATTGTTTCCACTATTTCCTACATACTCACGACATCCGGCCGCCTGTTCAGAACAACTCTTTGCATGAATACCATCAAGAACAGCCTGATATACACAGACACCATTTACATATTCTCCACCACCACGACATCTCTGACATACTGGTCCATCCACTTCTTGTCCCAATTCCTCAACCTGACTTTCTGTAGGAGGAGCAAAGTATCCGCCTCTCATAGAACAACTGTCCTCATCGTCAAGATTTGGATCAATGTAGAGTTCAGCACCCGTTTTTCTAAATGATTGACAACTTGCATTGATAAGAACCGTATTTTGTAAAAGACGATAAAATTCATGTTGATCATCGTCAAAAAATTTCTTACAGTCAACCTCTGCATGTACGCCATTTGGGCTTCCATTTATACGGTTATTGTAGGTTTCTTCGTTACATCTCTCAAGATATCCATTGAGCACATCTGCACTATCATCATTATAGGCTGGAGACCCAACCGGAAAAAGTTGCTCAACCCCAGCTTCGTCTATGCCATTGAGTCTATTATTTTGTGCGAGCCTGTGTAAATAATCATTTCCAACTTGATTTACAACAAGAAGTCTGTGTGTTTGTAAACGCAAACCTTCATCTACCGATCCTTCCCAAGTGTAAAATGTTTTTTCATTGGACAGATCATCTTTGGGAAGCACACAAAGTTGTATCTGTTGGAGATAAACTGTATTTTCTCCTCCACCTGCAGCATTTGAAAGACTGGTAAACTCATCACACCCTACCTGACTTTCACGACATGTTTGTGCGTCACTTGGAATAAAATGAAGTGGGAACTTTGATGATTCAAACTGTGTTTCTTTTTGTCTGAATGTATCGTACCCTACACATTCAGATGAACAACTGTTTGATCCAATTATTCCAGGAACTTCTGGTCCAATTACCCGTCCACTTCTATTGAGTGGTGTAAACCCATCACATCCAACTTCCTCTTGTACACACGCATGTGCAAAATTATTACATTGTACATCATGGGAAATATTGTTGATAACTTGTGCAAGCGTTTCTGGCCATTCTTCCTCTGGTGTCGTTGGATCACGATCATAACAGTTCAAGTATGCTGGCGCTTTTTTATAGAAAATACGCGTCTGATTTGAGGCTTCAGGATTTGTATAAAAAGCAGAACAGCCATTTGCATCCGAAGTACACAAATGTTGATTTACTTGGTTATTGAGATAGAGTACCTGATTTCTTCCCGCAAGTTTATACTCTAAACTATCATTTTCCTGTGCCTCAAAACTATTTACCCAAGTACCATTTGTATCTTTTTCGGTTGAGTAGGCAAGACAACCCACGGAATCTTCATTACAAGTACCATAGTCAACCGTACGAGAAAGATAGGAGACCACTCTATTGTTTGCATTATTCACAAAGGTCTTACAGGTGTTGTAGTACCAAGGGCAAGAATCTCCTCCTATATTCCACACATTTTCTTCCTGAAGACAGTACCCGTACGCAGAATCTTGAATACAGTTCCCATCATCATCTTCTACAATACAAGTAGAAATATCCAGACATTCCTCATTTCTAATACTTAAATCGTCGGAAATAAGAAACGGACCATAACCTGCATATTCACATTTATCAAGAGGTGCACGCACAATCCAATTTGGATTTATAAGGTGACACCAGCGATACTCTACATCTGAAAGATCTGTTGCATTGATAATTTTTTCACCAAATTCATCCAAAGCAAAGCTTCCATCATCATTTTTTATGTATGGGCAAACATCAAATCCATCTACCACTTCCCTGAGTGTCGGTGGATTATCTGGATCTGCACGAAGTGCTGCGACTTCAAAACCAATTGGAAGAATACGCTGTCTTCTCAATTTTTGAATGTTTGAATAACAATATCCGGATTTGTAACATTCTCTTGAGTTATGTATTGCTTCATTCACCGGAGAAATTAATGGTTTATTGGGATCAAGATAGGGACCGCCATCATCACTTTTCATTGCCTGTTCTATAGTAAGCCGCTTTCCGTTGGTACGAGACTCTGTAAGAAGTTCAGATAATTTATCATCCAATACACAATTATTAAGTCCTGGTGTATCTGGACAGGTTTTAAATTGGTTGAGGATATCAAAATTCGTAACCGGAATAGGGTTCGAAACTTTTAGGAATGAGAGTTCCCTTTGTGCAATTTCCCGATTATCTATGGATCTTGAATCATTTTCATATCCTAACCCCTTTAGACCTGGATCCGGGAGCAACCCTTTTTTAAAGATTTTTTGGAGCATTTGGTCTGCCAAAGTATTTAAAAATACCGATGCGGCCATAGGAAAAATTTGCCAAGCATCTGCTGCGTAGAGTCCAGTAATTTGGCTTGTTGTCCAATCACCTTCATGTTTGGATGTAGACGTTTTTGATTCCTCCTTTACAGTTTGAGCAGGAGTCAAAGTTTTTCCTGAAATAAGACTCTTAACACTTTTGAAACCCTGACCTTCCAAACGATCGAGCGTTTTTGTTTCACGTACTGTTAGTCTATTTTCATCAATTGCAGCCAACCCATCAAGCGCAACTCCAAAGTCTGATTCCTCCACTTTTATATTTGCAGTAAATACCTCATCCATAAACCTGCTTCCTCCCGGACCATACCGTTGCTCAAAAGCCTCAGCACTCCAACCATCTTTCAATTTTTGCCAATTACAAGATGCGGCGTCACCTTTTTTCGCATCGCCATAGGCATTTCGAAGACCGATCTTCAAGTTAATAAGAAGACTGGCATCTGGAATTCCACACAAATTCAGACCAAATTGTTTACCAAAGGCTTCTACGGAACGCGCAAATTCATCACCTGCAGACTGTCGAAGATAATCCTGAAAACTGTCTTGAAAAGCGAGCGGACTCTTCCCTTTCCCACCTGAGGCAACATATACCGCGCTATTGTAGGCAAGATCTCGTGCATAATTGGTAGCCGCGCGCACCAAGGTTTGCAAAGCACTTGAATACAAAGCATTCCAAAAAGAGACTTTTACATCCTTTTGGGTCATGTACGCAACAACGTCTGGAGCACCCGTAATAGCACTTGCTGGTTTGGGAATAAGAACGTGTGCAAAAATTTGTAAAAGCAAAAAAACGCCCACCAAAAGGCCTATTGCTATTTTCTTTATTTTGCTCTTTTGCATAGTCAATGCAGAGCTATAGATAAATTATTGTTCTATTTGATCAGTATTTTCTGCTGTACTTGTTGCAGTGGCATCAGGAGAGCCATCTGGAAATTTTTCCTGATAAAATTCCTTTGCCATCTGTATCAATGCTTGATCACTGATCTGATCCAGTGCTTCTTTGGTTATTTGCCCAGAAGACAAAAGCGCTTCCCTCAACTGCTCCGGGTTATCAATAAAAGCCTGAACATCTACATTTGATACCTTCCCTACTTGATCTCCACTGGCAACTGCGAAAATATCGAGTGGCCCCGTCCCTGGAATGTTTCCAACCCGTATATTGCTGGCAGGATCATCTACCGGAATACGATCTTCTTGATTACAATCTGTATCAGATGGACAAAGTGGATCTGTTCCTGCGTCTATTTCGTCTTTATCACTTACCCCATCTGAATCTGAATCCTCAATGTAGGGTGAAGTCCCATAAAAATTTAACTCCTCATAATCATTCAAACCATCTTTGTCGGTATCTATACTTTGTAAACGGATTTGTTCATCCACAGAATGCTCTTGAGTTTTCTTGAAGACTTCATTGTCAAGATCCAACGCAAACGGACGAAAAATGGTATCCTGCATCTGTAAAAAAACTAATCCTAACGTTAGGGTACCAAAAATAGCCAAAAAAGTAAAACCAATTTTTTGTACGGGAGTATAACGTGAAACCGGTCTTTTGATCTCTTCCATAAGAATTTTTGCATTGAGAAAATTGCTCTCTTTTTTGAAAAAAAAGAATATTTTTTCCTCTTGCCTATTTGCCTCTTAGTATAGCAAAATTCAAAAAAATCAGCAAGATAATTTTTTCTACTCAATACCCCCATACATACAAGTTACTCACAAAAACAAAAAATCCCGGAGAAACCGGGATTTTTTTCATAAATAGGCTTTATTCATAACGCAATGGAGAAGCGTGCACGGGATAACTTTCTGAGATACTCAGTAATCCACTTGAGCTTCCATCTGTAGTCCTTGTATAGCTCCAGAAAAATCCGTTTGTATTTGGGTCTTCTACTCCAGAAGTTCCCAAGATATCAAGCTTAGATACTGCAGTTGTTCCTTGTTGTGTATTGTCCTTCATATTTGTAGTATCGGCAATAACGACAAAGGACTTAGAGCTTCCTGCTGCTATTTCTTCATTGAGTGCTGAGAGGTCAAATTCAATGATAGTTCCCAATGCGGGGACTTCTTGTCCTACCAGATTTGCTGCAGGCAGTGTTCCCTCCGGGGTAAGTGTATTGTAGATTCTGTCTCCATTTGCATTGTCTGCTCTGTCGAGTGCAAAGAGTTTTGGACCATATCCTCCCTCAACATCATAAACACCTGAAATTTGAATCTGAAGTTTTTCTACCTTCATAGGACGGTTTCCCAGATTGGTCACCTTAAGACTTCCCATTTCATTTTCAGTTACCTGTGAACCAAGTGCTCCGCGATAAAACATACTAATGCTTGGTTCAATTTCATGCACTGAAATATATGGTGAATAGACCGCATATCCATCTGAAAGTCCCTGGGTCGCTGTACTTACTCCTGTATATTGTACTAAGTCTGCCCGAAGACGAAATGGAGTCCCAACGTTTTGCATAGCTGCAGCCGGCACCGTACTTACGGAAACGGCAAGATTTTTTGAAGATCCCTTTGGTACCAAAAGGTTTAGATTTTCAAAGATAATCCGTCCATTCAAAGACAATGATGTAGAGAGTATCTGGTCGGGTGCATCAAGATCGATAAGTTTGTAAGTACTAATTGGGTCTACCTCTGCACTTGTGAGTAAGTCAACTCTTCGAACGAGCTCATCTTCTGCACCACTTTTCTCATGAAGTTTAAAATGAAATACAGTTGCATCACTTTCCTCATGCAAAAGAACATTTTCTGCATCAGGAGTATCTGCGGACTGGATTTCTACGCTCCCGACTTCAGCAATCTGACTTTCAAATCCAAGAACTTCTTCTCCATGGAGAATATCTCCACTGGTTTGATTAGTATAATTTTCTAGGGTTAGAGATGTTGCAATCCTGTCTGCTGGAACTTGTGACCCAAAATTGTATTCCAAGTCTGACTCCACAAACAAATTGTAGGTTTCTCCTGGAGTAAAACAAATAGGATCGGAAAATACCTCCCCATCTGCAGAAACGGTAGCATGAACTGGCCCTATCTCATTATAATTTTGTGGAGTTTGAAGCCAAAGGCTCATGTTGGTAATTGATGGTAAGTTTGCAAGTGTGGATGCAGAAATAAAGTCATCTCCCAATGTAATTGGTTCACCATTTTTTGTTGCAACTTTTACACGGATATCATTGGTACAAAATTCTTGATCTCCAAGAACTTGCACTCCGTATGCTCCAATTTGTGTTCCGACACTTCCAAGAACAAGCGTTTGTGTTTCATTATTTCCACTATTTGGCGTAACCTGAAGCGCAGGATCGGCAGCAACATGTTCAAAAAGACGGACATCGTCAATTTGTGCAACACCATCACGAAGGGTAATCATCAAACGAAGATCTGATGTCGTATTTTCTGGAACAATAAAAGTACGTTTGTATAGTTCAAAAGTATCTGATGCCGTTTGAGGAAGATTTTTGTATATTCCTTCAAAATCTCCATTTTTATTGATATCTCTCAGATTCAACATTGGACGAATTCTACTGCCATTTCCATTCCCTACAAAAGTATAGGCCATAGACAATGTGTAGGTCTTCCCTGGAGTCACAGGAATATTGAGTTGCTGCACGCCGGCACCCACTCCTGTACTATCAACTCGCAAAGCTTGATCCCCTTGTTGGGTCGTATGTTCTTCTTTTCCCAAACTTAATGGAACTCCATACCTTTGCCAATTTCCAACACCAAGCTGTTCCATGTCTGCATCTGCGACTCGATTCAATTGATTAATTTCTTCAAGGGTAATATCGTCAAAATATCCTTCACCATCACGAATGGTAAAGACTAGATTTACCGGACCGTTAATCTCTTCTGGCATGGTAAATTCACGTGTATATTGATTCCATTGAGCATTCTCTGGATTGATGTCTCTTCTTTTTCCTTCAAAGTCTGCATTACTACTATTTATTCCAATAAGTTGTCTGACTTGTCCTGAAAGAACTCTGTAGAAAAAGCTTAAGCGGTATGTTTTTCCAGGTTGTAGCGGAAGATTCAATTGTTGGAATCCTGAACCCTGTGCAGAAGCTTCCAAATAAAGACTTTGCACACCACCATATCCTTCATAAGCTACTTTTTCCATATTTGTAGGATTCCCCCATCGTAACCAATTGGCTGTTCCTGCAGCTTCCATATTTCCATCAATAAGAAGTGCTGGAGAAACTATTTGTGGATCAAGTTCTGTTACTTGTACATCATCTATATAAAATTCTGCATCTACTCCTGAGATAACAACACGAAAGTCACCAGAAAAATTTTCTGGAACGGTAAATTCTCTTGAATACTCTGACCAATCCCCAGAGTGAATATCTGAAGTTATCTTGTCATAACGTCCCTCGAAATCTGAGTTTGAATCATTGACTCCCAAACGTGGACGTATTTCTCCACTTTCGAGTCGATAGTGAAAAGAAAATCTATAACTCTTTCCTGCTTCAACTCCAATGTTGGTTTGTTGTACACCGGCTCCTCTTTCTAAAGAGTTTACATACAAACTATGTGTTCCGGATAAACCAAAATATGTTTGTTTTGAAAGCGTATTTGGATTTCCCCACTGTACCCAGTTTGTAGTTCCCACTCTTCCTGGAACATAGTCATTGAGTTCCATGTCTCCATCACAGACAACTGGTCGGGCTGGATACTCGTCTCCTTCGTAATAGTTTACTCCACAAACGGTTGCAATAACCTCTCTTACCGGTGGAGCAACCGGAGTAATAGAAAGTGCTTTATAGGCGTTAATTCTATTTCCACTTTTAACTTTTCCTTGGAGGGATGGAAGTGCGTCACCATTTTCAAGAATACGTTGCTTTACCTGTGCTGTAGTAAGATCTGGGAAGTTACTCCAGACAAGTGCTGCAAGACCAGCAACATGAGGCGTTGCCATTGAAGTACCTGACATGTAATCATACACTACCTGATCTCCGTGTGATATTTTTGTGATATGTATAGCATCTACTGCACAACCGGCACCAAAGGTTCCATTGTCAGCGTCATTATCACTTACCCATGTAAATCGAGCAGTAAAGTTTGAAGTAAGAAAGTTTGGGGGAATTGAACCACCAATATTTGCAAAGGCAAGATTATCAGGATTTGAATCATTATCTATGATCTCTTCATCCCATTGTGCCATTCGTTGAAATGTTTGACCGCCATCTTCACTGAACTCAAGACGGAGATAGTCATGCCAAGGTTCATTCCATGTACCATCATAATAATCGGTATCACATGCTGTGAGAAAATTAATGCTTGCACCAAGTTCCGTATTGGTTAAATCAACTGCCGGAAGGGTAAGTGAAGAAGCATTATTGTTTGCATACGGTTCTACGAGATCACCAATAAAAGCATGGTTGAGCTCTTGCTGTGCACCACCTCCCAAAGCCTGTGGCTGAGCATGAAGTCGAGTATTAAAATTTCCTGTGTACCAAGTTCTGTCATTGCTCCATCCCTGTGGAATATTTGGGAAATTATTTGGTGTAGGAGCTCCAAAAAACACTGTTTCTTGATTATAGGAAGGAACGGTAGAATAAATACCCACTCCAGGAGCTGCAACATCTACGTTGATAGGTCCAAAATGAGAGAAATCTGCTAACTCATCATTTTGATCTGTTGCGGCAACACAGATAATATTATCCAAGTCGTAGTTACAAGGGTAGTCTGGAACTTCATCGTTATTTTGCGCATAGTTTCCAGCTGCTGTTACAAAGATGCCTCCTGCAAGACCAAATCTTTCAATAGCGTCATGAAGTGCTTGTGAACGGTATCCGCCTCCCCAACTTGCGTTGAGAACTTTTACATGATTATAAATAGCAAAATCAATGGCAGAAAGGATATCACCAGTAATGTATCCCTCATTATTTCCCACACGAAGGGCCATAAGTTTTACGTTCCAGTTTACTCCTGTTACTCCCTCACCATTGTTTCCTTTTGCACCAATAGTTCCTGCAATGTGTGTCCCATGCCCCAAACCATCGAATGTGTTACTGTTGTTATCCACAAAGTTCCAACCATGATTTGGACATACCATTTCAACACCAAACTGATCAATACAACCAGCTGAACCATCCCACATATTATCTGCAAGGTCTGGATGATTATAAGCAATACCCGTATCTAAAATCCCAACAATAACATCTTGTGATCCGGTACTGATTCCCCAGGCTTCTGGAGCATCAATATCGTGATCTTCTGGATTATTGAGTGCCCAAAGATCACCAAAGTTGGTATCATTTGGGATATTTTGCAAAACTACTTCACGTGGTTGATATACATAGTTTGGTTCTGCATATTCCACGTTTGGGTCATTCTTCAGTTCTTGAACAAGGTCCTCTACTGACATGTTGCTATCAGACTGAAGTACAACACTGTTGAGGCCTTCAAATTTAGTCTGGATACGAAGTCCCTTTCCTCGTGCAAAATTTCTCATGGAAGATGATTCCACATCGAGTTGGTCTTTTTTGAATTTTACCAAAACTTCTCCTTGTACATAGTCACTCTTTTCTACCGGTTGCTGTTTTTTCTTGAGATCTCCTGAAGAAAGGACGGATTGAAAAGGCTGAAATGGTACCTTTCCAATTGTCGATTTCTTAGACCTTTCGTTTACGACTTGACTTCGTTGAAGGGTTTTTTCACTTCCCCTTTTATCAACCTGAACAAAGCCTTGCGCAAAAAGCGCTTGTGGGACGAGCATAGTCACCACAACAAGAGTACTCAGTACCCCTGCAAAGATTCTATATGACATCTTTTGCATATCTTTTTTTTATAAATAAAACCCCTCTAAAAAAAGAGACGTATGATAAGCTAAATTTCTTACAAAATTAATGAGTTGCCAAATGGCCCCTTAATGTAGCATACTTTTCCCTTTTTGTCAACCTACTTATACACCTCTCTTTTTTGCTTCATAAAGAGGAAAAAAGCAAAAATCCCCCCTCCGAAAAGTCCAAAAAACATATCCTCCATGGTATCCAAGAGTCCTTCCTGCATATGGCTGCCCCAGTAGGTATCCAAGAGAAATTCATGAAATTCCCAGCATATTGCAAAGAGGCTCACCACACACAGGATAAGAAAAAACCTTATTTGAGCACTTTTTATGTTCAATAATGCTTTTTCCTGAAAAAGGATTTCAAGCCTACTGGCAGTATAGCCAATTGCCATCCCACCTGCAAGATGCGCGAACATATCAAAATTTGGGAAAAAGGTAGTGATGTGGAAGGCATATACCAAATAAGTATGTACCAAAAATACAACTGTGGGCGGCCAGAAAGCCCAACCTATGTCCTTCCAAGATAATTTTTTCATAGAGATATCTTTTCCGTTTGAAAAAGTTTGGTAAGAAAAGCCTGCCAATCGGAAACTAAAAGATCTTGTGCGCGAGCTTTTGGATTGAGGGAAATGGATTCCAATGTTTCACGAATAAATGACTCTTTAAGTGGAAATTGTGAAGCAATATTCTTGGCGAGTTGTTTTCGCTTATTGCTAAATCCAGCACGAACATAAGAAAAAAATTGTTCATCTGCGTGATGCGTATGGGAACTTTGTTCCACGTCAATATGGATTACTGCTGAATCTACTTTTGGCGCAGGCCAAAAACACCCACTTGGAACTTTTGTAATTATTTTAGGTTTTCCATAATATTGAACCGAGACAGAAAGTAAACTCATATCTCCAGCTTTTGCACAAATACGTTCTGCAACTTCTTTCTGAACCATAACGGTAATAGATTTTGGTTTTTTTTCTGACTCCAAAAGTACTCGCAAAACATTTGAGGTAACCTGGTACGGAAGATTGGCAACAACTTTGTAGTTTGTGAGTTGGGATTGAAAATTTGGAAATTCTTTCAAAAAGTTTCCCCAAATGAGTTGAAGGTTTTTGTGTATTTCTTTTTGACTATCCCAATATGATACTAATTTTTTTTCAATTTCAAATGAGATAACCTCTTTTGCTTTTTGTACAAGAGCAAATGTCAGTACACCAAAACCGGGGCCGATTTCTATGATGGTATCCTTTGAGGAAACACCTGCCGCTTCCACCATTTTCTGTATGGGAGCATCTGTTATAAGATAGTTTTGCCCATACTTTTTTGAAGGGGAAAGTCCATACTCAAGACAAAGCTCCTTGAGATATGTTGGTTTGTGAAGGTTTTGTGACATGAATCTACCGACGATATAAATTATAAAATTTCTTATTTCTCTTTGAGACCATCTGCAGAATACCGATTACTTGCATTCCACAGGAGCCAACCGGCATCTGTATATTTTTCCACCATATCAATTTGTGCACGAATTTTTTCTGCATCATAGACAGCTCCAAGATTAAATGCCTGAATCCAAGGGCGAACTTGCGCACGTTTTCCTTCAAAATAAGGAGCCCCTTTTTGCATACCATTTTCAATCACTATCGCCGGAAAATCCGAGGGGTTATCGAGACGAAGATGACCTCTTGGATAATGTGAGGGGTACATCATGGGAGAAATATAGTCGACTTTATCGACAGCATCTTCGAGTCGTTGACCAATACTCATACCGTCATGACGCTCCATAACAAAACCAAAAAAATCCAATGAAGTAAAAACCGAATCATTTTTGAGCCTGTCGTCCAGATAGGTATAAAAATTTCTCATGACCGAATAGAACGGTTCATCTCCGTTTGTATACGCAATTTGGGACATGTTTCCATCCGTAGGAAAGCGAACATAGTCAAAATTAATTTCGTCAAAACCAAAACTTGCGACCTCATGAGCAATTTGTATATTGTAGTTCCAAATCTCTTCTTTTGCAGGGTCTACCCAGGCAAGTCCTTTGTAATCTCTCCATAAACCACCCGATTTGCTTTTCATTGCCCATTCCGGTTTTTTTTCTGCGAGGATAGGATCTTGAAAAACAGTTTGACGCGCAATCACATAAATATTGTGACTATGCAGTCTGTCAACAATTGCTTTCACATCACGAAGTCGATTATCTTCCAAATCAAGTTCATTCACCAAATCAACATCACTATCATACAGCACAAGACCGCTATAATCTTTTACATCTATGACCACCGCATTCAATTCTGTCCGGTCAATCAGATCAATGATAGAGTCTAATTTTTTTGTCGAGCCTGCAGAATACGCTGTGAGATAGAGTCCTTTTGCTTCACCAAAAGGGATTCTCTCTATTTTGGATCTGCGAAAGACAGGAAACGTTAACTTTGCAGGATACGTATAACTTATTGTGGCGGTAGTATTTTCGTACACTAAAGTTTCATTCCAACTCCAAACTATTCCAATTCCGAAGGCTATGGCAGCACAGGCAAAAATAGACAGATAAAACCAATTTGTCTGTGTATTCCGTACTTCCTTTTGATTTTTTTCTTTTTGTACTTCCACCATACCTATGGAGTAAGAAATGATCCTTCTTGTGTATTCATATTACCAAAAATATCCCAAATAAAAAGTGTATATGTATAAATAGTATTTGGCTGCAAATTTTGTATCGTCCACGTTCGCTTATCTTTTTGAATTCCGGAATATACGTCCAATGAATTATTGAAAAGCAACCGCATCGCAACATTTTCACTCGTTTGGACTTTTATTTCTGCTTTTCCGGTTTGTATGGAAGGGGTAGCCTCAAGAAATTGCGGAGCCGTACTATCCTGCTCTCTCTCATAGGATGCAATAATCAAACTTTGAAGTTGATGCTCCCCCGCAAGAGCTGCACTTCTCAACGTAATGAGAGAATCTTCTTTTGAAGAAAAACAACGTACAAGACGATAGTCATTCCAACCTTTTTTATTCACATAAAAAGATACGGGGAAATTGTCCGGAGAAGCTTGAATCAAAAATGGATAGGCTCTTTCAAGATTGGTTGGTTTCATATGAAGGGTAAATACATAACATCCGGGTTGAGGCGGAGTGAAATGTATCTCTGATTCATTCCCATTCTTAAACTGTATACCCTTTTGTACACGAGTTGCGGTGGTTACACTCATTTGATCTGAAGTGTACCGCTTTTGGAAGTCACCGGTATCCGGATCACAATCGTTATCAATACCGTCCAGAAGAATTTCATTGGCTCCCGGGTGAATGGAAGAAATCTCGTCATTACAATCTTGAGGAAATAAATATCCATCACCATCCTTATCATTATCTTTGGTATCCGATCTACAATCATTGTCTTTATTGTCGTAAGGAATTTCTATCATACCCGGATGAATTTGCGGATCGTTATCATTACAATCAAATTGACGAGTGTATCCGTCGGCATCCTTATCATCCTTCAACGTAAGATCTTTTAACTCTACAATAAGTTTATCGAGATAAAGATTATTATCAATGGGTGGATTATAGACATCATTACTAAATTCCATACGGATGATATGAACACCGTCCTCTACATGTGCGCTCACTGAATATCTTCCAAAAATTTTGCTATTTACATCAAATGTTTTGATATGTTTTCCATCTATACTTAACTTCATTTGTGCATTGAGATTTGGAAAAATATCTCCTCGTGCGGCAATTTCAAAATTGTAATCTCCGGCAAGAAGGTATACCCCCTGTTCTACGTAACCATTACTGTACAAAGCAACAGAATCCTCTAAACGTTCAAAAACAATTCCTGAGATATTGGACATTTGTTCTGCCTCAAACTGAATGATTCTATTGTTCCCCGTATCGGTTGTCCCTGCATTACAGTCGTCGTCAATTCCATTACCAAGAATTTCATCTCTCCCCGGGTGAATATTTTTATTATTATCGTCACAGTCCACTTCCACAGAAAATCCATCCTGATCATTATCAAAAGTATGAAAGACAAATTCACTGCTCCGTATAGTTTGAAAATTTTGGATATCACTTTTTGAGACGTTACCGGCTTCATCCACAGACTCAATTTGAAAATAGTACGTGGTAGCTCTTTGCAAATTGGGAAGAATAACACCATGTTGCGTGGTCCGACTCCCCAAACCGATATTTTTATCCAAAGTATCCGGCTGTGTCCCATACAAGACAACAGACGAAGCGGTCTCATTGGTACTCCACAAAACCCGTGCCTGACCGGTGGTAATGTTGCTTATACGAATGTTTTGTATTTTTGTGGGTGTTGTATCAGGATCTATCACATCTCCATGATAGAGACTCCATACATACTGAAATGCATGCCCAAAACTTACCTGCCTTACAAATTCTTGAACAAAGTGGTATGCATTTGCACTCCCTTCATAACTTTGATTTTTGGTACCATAGTCAAAAGCCTGTTTTGCATACGTATTGAGTAACGTTGAGTCTCCCAATAGAATACTTCCCATTCCAAATATATCGGCAACGGCAAGCTGAATATTATTTTCAAGCGACTCTGCATCAACCGTATTATCTTGTTTACAACCATTTACCTTTCCTTTTTCAGGATTCCAAAGTTTCCCCTTCATGAGTCTGATCCTCTGTGCAAAGATATCTTTTGCTTTGGGATCTTCGGAAAGTCCCCACTTTTCTCGTAAAAGAATAGACTGCCCCAACTCATCCACAAACAGAAGTTGTTTATCAAAGTCCCGACAATCCAGAGTAGCTGTAGAAAATGAGATATCTCTACTCCAAATATAATGGAGAGCGTTTTCCAACACCGTCTTATATCTTTCTTCTCCGGTAAAAGCGTACGCATACAGAAGAGAAGATACATTATTGGCTCCAAATTCTTTCGTATCCATGGGAGAATTTTCATTGCAGCCCAACTGATCACATTTTTGAAGTCCTGAGCTCTTCGCACTCCCGGTGGTAACTCCATAGTCGCTTTGTTCCAATGACCGCACAAGTGTTTCAGCAGCCCCACGCGCACTCTCAAAAAGAAGCGTGTCACCGGATAAGACGCTATACAGAAACATGCCCGAGATTGCTCCGCCTTGCGCATAGATTTCTTGGTTATTTTTGTCTCCACTATACCGTGCGCTTGCATGAAGAAGATTCAACCACTCGTCTGACAATGTCTCCTCACTCGCTCGCATACTTTGATACAACATTCCCCTCAGAACGTTCTTTTGAATTCCATATCTTTGAAACTTTCCCTCCGAATCAAAAGGTAACTCACCATAAGAAAATATTCCATACAGTCCGGATCGTGCTATACTGTTTTTGATGTCCGTCGCTTCATTTTCCCATGGACGATGTTCATTTGATTTTACCAACTGAGCATCTACTCCACTTTCATAGGAAGGAAAACTTTGATAAAAACGATGAGAGAGTAATCCCAAATCTTTTTGAGCCAATACGTCTGCAGAAATATCAAAATGCAATGGAACAAGTGCAGATTCAGCGCGTTCTTGTACATCACTGGCAACATCTGTGTGATACCGTAACCAAAAGCTATGCGTTTTGGACTGCTTTGCAGGAAGAGAAAATTCTTTTGAGTATTCTTTTGGAAAAAGGCCTACCTCAAGACGATTATCCTTTGCACGCAAAGCTTTTGGAAAATTTTGCCAAGGGTTTTCAAGTGCAACGGTAATATTATTTGAATCAAACCAACCGAATATTTGATCCGCTCCTTCAAGCGGATTGGAATTAATGCTTATCACGGCATTTTTCTTTTGTACCCCACTTTCAAAAGCATTGTTATTTATATTGTGTACATTCCAGTATGCATTCCCGGATGAATCTTGATAAAGAGATACAGAGCTTTGATAAACACCTTCATATATTTCCGGTTTTTGTCCGGGCCTTCCGGGAATTCGATAGTAGTTTAATCCCTGTGCAATAAAACCAAGAGTTAAATCTTCAAATTGGACACTTTCCCCTCCTTGTTGCATTGATTGGTTTACCAACTGAAAATCAACTTTTACATCTCCTAAATTTTTATGAAAATGAAGTCGCGCCGTAAAACCAAGATCTTCCGAAATTTTTCCGTGTACCAAAAGTGAAATTCGGTTCGGACCAATATGTTCTATATGTATTTGCGCGGGATATGCACGATATGAGTCATTCAACCGAATACCATACTGTTTATCATTTACTTCGGAAAAGTATACTCGCTTTGAAAGCGTACCGTCATAGATGCTCACAAGGTCAAAAAATCGAAATTGTTTTTTGGATATTTCAAATTCTGCGACACCGGTATTTATAACAATACTTTCGTCATTATCTGTTAACACCTGCAACTTACTTGGTACGTAACTTTTAAATCCCTTTTTAAGAGTGATGGTAGCCTTTTCTTTTGGTGCCATGTTAACATTTGCATCCACCAATACTATAGATATGGGTTTTGAAGGATCTTGTACACTTCCCCCCCAACGGGCCAGCGGAGTAAATTGCGCCTCCATTTCTTTTCCATCCTTGAATACTTGTAAATCTCGTACGTCATGGATATTATCTTCTTGACTAAGCGGGAGTGACCAAGATAAAGGAGTATTCTCACGAGCAATATCCAGTTCATTCCGTAATGTTGTTTCTACCAAAACGCTATTGGACAAGACTGCTTTTGCATCTCCCCCAAAAAAAAGAGTTCCAAAAATGAAGATGAGTGCCATTGAATATGTAAAAAAATGTTTTTTCATATTATTATTTTTCATAGACAGAACCATCCACATAAATTTGGGATTGTTTTGCTTTTAAAACTCTATCCAATCGATAGTTAAGTTTTTGGAATGCTTCAATTGAAGTAATATGCCTTTTTTTATCACCTTCTATGAGAAATAATTTTGGATCCCCGGTATACTGAATCACCATTCCATCTACATGAGTTGCCGCACTCTTGATATCTCCACCGTAGTCATACAATTGAAGAAGCTCCGGAGTGACATCCTCTATCCAATTCCAAGAAAAACCCATCTGTGTAAAAATTTCTGCAGAAGCAATTCCATACCGTCTGCCATCGGTAAGGAAATAGACTTTAGGATCGTCCACTGTTTTTATGAGGGAACCCGATTGAGGTTTATATTTTGGACCAAATGGAACAAAACCCAATGGATGATTTTCAATTGCATTAATATTTTGCAAACCGGTCTCTTGTACATCATTCCAGCTATTGAAATAAGAAAAAAATACTTGTACATTTTTTATGGGACGTTTTTTGCAGTCCGAACTTAGGTAATACACAGAAATGGAAGTTGGAACTTTATAGGATTTTTCCACTTCGAGTGGACAATCTACTTTTTGTTGCATGGGAGCAAAATTTTCTCCGGTATCAATAACAATAACTTCTGCAAATACAGGAAGAACAACGAACACACCCAAAAGAATGAAAAGAGAAAGAAAAAAAGTTGAATGTTTCATATCTTACTATCTATGATTAATTCCCCTTGACGAAGGATCTCAATGGTAGATTGATTTATTCTTATTATGGTGGAAGGCGCCTTGTGTGGTAACTCTCCTGCATCTATAACGATATCCGGTTTTCTATAACAGTTTGCAAACATATTTTTTACGTCCTCTATATTATAAGGGCTTTTTTGTGAAGAAATATTTGCGGAAGTAGAGACGAGAGGCCTTTGAAGTTCTTCCACAATTGCCTCTACGAACGGATGACTACTTATTCGAAAAGCGAGGGTTCCATCTTCGGCGACTACTCCTTCCGGAAAAAGTTCTTGATTCTTTGCGGGAGCCACAATGGTAAGGGGACCCGGCCAATATCTCTCTGCAACCCTTTGTAATTTTTCATTCCAGAAAATATATTCCATTGCCATCTGAATACTTGATACAATAATGAGGACTGTCTTTTTTTTCTGTCTTTTTTTTATATCAAAAATTTTTGAAACGGCACTTGCGTTGGTAGCATCACATCCCAATCCATAGCATGTCTCCGTAGGATACACTAAAATTTTTCCTTCTTTTAGGTGGGAAACAATGGATACAATATCACAATCATTTTCAAAAAAAATTTGCATATTTAAGATTTGCGATAACGAAGGTAACTCTCCATAAATTCTTCCAAATTCCCATCAAGCACCGCATCCGGATCCTGAGATTCGTATTTGGTTCGTACATCTTTTACTTGCTTGTAGGGATGGAGTACATAGGAACGAATCTGATTCCCCCAGTCGGCACTCTTGTACTCCCCACGCAATTCTTCACGCTTTTGGGCTTCCTCTTCCTCTTGTTTTTGTAATAATTTTGAACGAAGAATCTTTAATGCTGTTTCTTTATTTTGTAACTGTGATCGTTCATTTTGACATTGAACCGTGATTCCCGTGGGGAGATGAACAATTCGTACGGCAGAATAGGTAGTATTCACACTTTGTCCACCCTTTCCTGAAGACATAAAGGTATCAATACGCAGATCTTTGTCATCTATTTCCACTGCCTCTTCACTTTCAATTTCAGGGATCACTTCAATACCGGCAAAGGAAGTATGGCGCATGGATTCCGCGTCAAAGGGTGAAATCCGAACTAATCTATGCGTCCCATGTTCTGATTGAAGATAACCATAGGCATAACGTCCCTCCACCCGTATGGTTGCCGATTTGATACCTGCTTCAGATCCTTTTGATTCGTCAAGAAGAACAACTTTCCACCCTTTCATTTCGGAAAAACGCATAACCATTCGCAAAAGCATTTGTGCCCAATCTTGTGCCTCCGTTCCCCCACTTCCTGCATGGAAGGAAACAATTGCATTATGCGTATCATACTTTCCATCCATCAGTGCGAAAAATTCCATTTTCTCAAGACGCTGTACTAAAGCTTTGTAATGTTCGTCCAATTCCTCCCCCAAACCACTAGTCGTATTGTCCTCTTCAAATGAGGTAATTTCTTGGATATCTGTTATGTCTTTTTGGAGTTTTGTAAACTCTTGAACTTCCGTCTGAAGATCCGCCAGTTCTTTGCTTATTTTTGCAGCCAATTCTGGATTATCCCAAAAATGCGGATCCAGTACCTTTTGTTCCTTTTCTGTTATTGTACCTTTTTTTTCTTCTATATGTAAAATGTCTTTCAGGACCGAAAGTTTTTCTCTGAGTTCTACAAAAGACTTTTCCAATGCATGTATGTCCATATACCGCTTATTATAGCAAAAAAAAACAAAATAATCAAGTTTACGGTTGACGTCATTGCCATATTTCTGTACTATGCGCGCGACCGGGAGTTTTAAAAACAAACGGAGCCAGCCACTGTCCACTGTGTGCAAGCTGACCATGCAGTCAGAAGCCTAATGTGGTTATGCCCGCCCCACCTTGGAGAACCCACTCCGCTCCCGGTTCTCAAAAACATCCTAAGATAATCTTTAGGATGTTTTTTTGTTTTTTGGAGCCGGAATATTAAACTCCTGTTTTTCATCCACTTTGATCATTTTTGGATAAAGCAGATGAATATAGAGAATAAAAAAGAGAATAAGAAGAAAAGCACCAATAAAACTATGAAAAAGGGTTACTGCAAAATCGCGTGAATAAAAAATTCCTACCAAGATGATAGAAAAGACACGTAAACTATTCACAACAAATACCAAAAGTAACCCCAAAAAAAATGATGGGATGGCTACTTTGTATTGAATTCTATATCCCCTTTCCTGTGCAAGTAAGAGTAGCGCCCAAAAAAGTGTAGCAAAAGCCACCAATGAATGAATTCCCGCACATGGTGGACCAATAAAAAGACTAAAATCTTCCACAGAGACATTAAATCTTGATGCATCCAT
>PCWN01000004.1:34699-45457 GCA_002787355.1 Candidatus Magasanikbacteria bacterium CG11_big_fil_rev_8_21_14_0_20_39_34 | reverse complement strand
TTACATCCGTTGTAACACGTGCATTTGCAATGGCAGACAGTCTTCCTTCTACATTTTTTGAAGCTATCTGTATTTGTGGTTGTGTACTCATTGTATTTTCCACAGGGATAGAAAAGAGAGGATTCCTCTGTGGACCCCAGTCCCAAGAAAAGTCATATACAGGGGTTGGACCAATCTCTTGTCCATTTGCACTGATAGCTCGAGCTGAAAAAGTTTCTGTTTGATTTGGAATTGTAAAAATTTGACTGTCCGGTACTACGGCAACATGATCAATCCTACAAATATTTTGCCCTGTCTTAAAGATAACACTGTCATAAATGGGAAACTCTCCATTGATCATTTGTGAAGCACGTACACCAACACCTCTTGTATCCTTTATCCCTTCCACACCACCTTTGATAAGCAAGGCATACACGGCCGTTGGATCAAGAACATTTTGAAGTTGTAACGTTACCTTAGAATGTACGGCATTTTCTGCATTTTCTTCAATACCAACCTGTGGAATATTTTGCACCCTACCTGCCACATCCACTTTTCCGGCACACCATATATCTACATTTATACTATTTTCCGGAACATTACTTGCAAATACCAATGATGAAAGTACCTTTCTCCAAAAGTTTCTTATCGCAAACCAAACCTTCTGCCAAAGATTCTGTGGGTCCTGCTGAGCATCTGAATGAATATAGGCGAGCTGTTGCGACTTAGCAACGAGACTACTCACATCCCGCTCTTCATCAGGACATCTCATTTCATCAATCCCACGTGCTCGAAGTTCTGCGGTGGTATACCCTCTGACCACAAAAGCGTTCCCCTCTATCGTTTCCGTATCAATTTGTCTATCAAATTCAAGATTTATTACGGTATTTCTACAGACAAGATCATCTTCACCAACTACACCGATTATCCCTGCCCCATCTTGTGGGTACGCATTGGTAAGAGCACCACGAGGATAACAACAAGAGTTTGCACCGACACCCTTGCTATTGTTTTCTGCTTCCCCCACGGCATATGGACAATTATTATACTGCCCAACTTCATCTAATCGAATAACCTCAAAATCGTCGATATAGGCTTCACCAAACACCGTTACTACCGGTCGTGGACGACTATTGTTGGGGTCAATGGTAAAATCACGAGAAAAAGTTTGCCAAGGAAAGTCGTTTGGATTTACTTCTTGATCCGGAGGAAGCACTCGTTCTTGACAGACCTCTTGTCCAAATATTTGCACAGGAACAGGCAGGAACCATGAAAGAACCGCATCGTCCAAAAACGAAAGTTCCTGATTTTCATCTGCAACCAGTGTTTTTTCTTGGGAAGCCACATTTCTACTATCAACCGTAGTTGGAACAAACGCAACGTTGATGTTCCCCTCTGCATCTTGATATCTTTCTATGACCGAGCAATCGCCATTTTGATTCCCTGCATAATGGATAAGTGCCGGAACTTGGTTTCCATTTGCATCGTGAGAAATGCCGGCTTCTTCTTTAACAAGGAAAAACTGTTGATTTGAGGCCGCAGGATTCACACCGACGACTCGACAAGGTTGATTACCACCTACAAGAATGCTCACCCATTCATTATTTGCCCCGGACTCCCAGAGTCCACCACAGTCATTGTCGGCAACACACGCATTTCCAACTGTTTCACATCGATGCACAACTTGTCCCTCACCTTCGGGAGGAATTCCACTATCGATAATATCTTTTGGTCGTCCATCAAAAGATGCTGCAATGTTATTCCCTCCGAGGTGCGTCTCAATCCGACCTCGTAAAATTTTATATTTAAAGTTCAAACGATATTGACCGGTTCCTAACAGAAGATCTTGGTACATTCCACGCTCAGAATTTCCACGTCTATTCGCGTCTGAAATAAAGACCATGTGCATACTCTGCGCACCACTAAATGCAGTCCTCCTGGATTTTTCTAACAGATTATCTCCATCAAACACTTGAGCCGCAAAATAAGGCTTCCAACCATTTCCATTTCGTACCGGGTTTTCGTCCCCTTCCATATCACCGTCGCGCATGAAATTTTCACTTCCTATCGGAAGAAATCCTCCATCTGCTGTAATTCGTCTCTTTGTTGCAAACTCAGAAAAACCACATTGCAATGCAAACTCGGATTCGTCCCGAATATTTTGTGCCTGAAGATCACGAGATGTGCCACTTGGAAGTGATTGTGATTTTACTTGTGCTGAAATAATAGATTGCTGTATCCCATTTTGGTCAACACCTTCACCAATTGCGGTAACTATTTGTGATGGGTTGTCCCCTGGTGTTGGGTCGGAGGCATCTAAGACCTCAACTTCACATTGTGAATCTTCCCCAATCCCGACAACTCCGTCTCCACAAAGAGAAGGCCCACCAACCTCAACGGAGTCTGGAAGCAAATTCAAATCTACCTCACTATAGAGTAATGAAGAACCTGCCAATGTACAATCATTCAAACACCCAATTTCTCCTGCACTACATTGGGCTTGTGCTGTTCCACAAAGATTTTGCCAAAGACATCGTGCATTACACGTTACCGCGGAAGGATCTCCATTCATATCCGGACCCACAGCTCCGTTTATGCCGGGTTCACATTCTTCTCCTAATTCTATTCTTCCATTTCCACAGATGCTCAATGACCCACGACATTCATCATTTTGTAGAAAAGCATCGTTTTGTACTTCCTGACACCAAAAGGCCGCCGTTTGAGTACCAATCTTTATACATTCTTCAGAACAACCCACATTGGAACGAAGTTCCGTAAAATCATACTCACAATTTTCACCCTCAGTTATTTCTCCGTCGCCACAGTTTGAGGCTCCAATCAAATTCCCTTGAGCATCATCAAATTGTGGAATTTGAGAGGAATCCACATAACGAGAGGATCCTCTTAATTGACACGTATCACTACAAAATGGATCATTTGAAATAACATGAAATTGTCCTAATTCATCTTGAAAATTACCCGGATCACATTCTTCTCCTTTATTTTCTCCATTTGTGGAAGGACTATCTACAATATCGTTTCCACATTGCCCTAGATCCACTCCCTTATCCGTATTTCCCGGTCTCAGACAATTCAATGAACACGTAATATTTGCTATTTCTCCAGAACCGGGACCAATATCACAAGATTCACCAAGTTCTAAATCGACTCGACCATCTCCACAAGACGGAATATTGGCATTCAGATTACCTCCTGCGAGTAAAATATCACTTCCTGAAGGAAGACATGTTGAGCTACAGTACGGCTTCCGAAGGACAGGGGTATTGAAGTTACTCACAGAAGCTACTTGCGAATCACTGCTGTTCCAAATCCATCCATATTCATATGGGTTCAAAAGCTGGCCACGACTATTACACTGATCCGGACTACTTTTTGGTGTTACCGTATAAAAAGCCTTTTCACCAATACGTGAAGCCTCATATCTTTGTGGACTGATACTCACAGCAGAAGCGATACACGGAGCATCGTCATTTTTTGTTCGGAAAATCCAGTCAAACAGGGGTAATGGCTTTCCGTATTCCAATGGATCTAAACGGTTTACCGATTGGATAGCCTCTGGAGTTTCTTCCCCATTGAGCACTACCTTATAATATGCATTTTTATCCAGATAGAGTGGAGCCCCCCCTTGAGTAAAAGATAACGTAAATGAACGAGAGTCAGATTGAGTAAACGTATAGTTATTAGGATTGACGAGTTGTTTATTGATACAATTTGCATTTTCACATTTGTATACTCGTGTTCCTGCAGGAAATGTATCCATTGCCATGGCAATATTAAACTCAACACGTACACTTGCATTGATACAGGCCTCTACACAATTTGGGGCCCAAAGAGTAACAACCGGATCTCCCAAGGCAATTGCCAAAGAACTCGTGGCGTTTATTGTACTTCCATCTCTCACTACTCGCGCATTGATAAAAATATCTTCTCCTTGAGTGTGAGCAACCGCCTCCACGGTTGCACGACTATCAGAATAAAGACTTGCCCCTTCCGGAAGACCATCCGGTGCCAACACAACATGTGCAAAATCCTGATCAACAGGATCGAGGTGGTCGTCCGCGACATTCCAGCTCCAACCAAGCCCATCTACATTTATCTGTGTACAGACTTGCTCTGTTTTTCCTTTTACGTAATAGTACAGTGGTGTATTTATATCCGGACGAACAGGATTTTCCGGGATAATTCCCAAAAGATGAGTGATATATCGTACAGGTCTTATATTTGCAGATTTAAGACTGCACAATCCGCTATCTGACTGACCGTCCCCGTCAATATCAGCATCATTATCGCTTGTTTTGAAATCAAAAACATAAGCACTGTTTTGAAGCCCATCGAGCGGTCGGGTGGCAAGAATCTTTTCCCTTTTTATCTGCACCTCACCAAGTACCAACTCTTCCTTTTCAGACATGATGGTCTTGTCCAAAACGACTCTATGCCATGTATTGGCAATATGTCTTCCATTATTTTCACGAAGGATAACAAAATCACCCAAATTGCCCCCTCCACGAGCTGTTACCACTTGGAAGTTTGCAGAAATGTCATTCTGCGCATAGTCACATGTTGGTTTTTGCCCACTTCCACACGTATACACATGGATATTTCTTGGCGAAGTATCCCCCGGATCCCGCAAGGTATCAAAATCCATCCTGGTGGAAAAAGTAAGTGTTATTTCAGAGTTAAGACATGCATTTTTTCCGTCAGCCCCCCAAAAAACGGATGGGGAAGGTGAGGGGAGATCACATTGTTCCAATACTTTTGGTGGAATAGGAATTTTTCCGGTAGTAAAACGCCACACATACCCTGCCTCACGGACTTCGTCCGAACATAAAGCAGGAATTTTTTTTAAGATTCCTTCGTCTCTTCCACTCTTACAACAACGAAATCCATCCGGAATCTTCGTTGGATCTAACTCCGTGCAATTTTCTGCCGTATACTGAACAGGATTGCTTTGCCTGGCATTATTTACAACTCGGATTGGTCCTGTTGTCATGGACTCTCCATCTGCCTGATTGAATGGAATGGGGGTCATAAACTGTTCATTTGCATGTCCCACAACAAAGTTTGCTATATCCAAAGAAAGCCACGTATTTACATTATTTGGATCTCCTCCACGTCTAAAAAAATATACACGAGAATTTGGTACGAAATTTAACCCGGTAATTTTCAGCCCCGGATGGCCATTTGGTAAAGGAGCAGGCCCTCTATCCGGAGTAACATTGCATAAACCCGGAGCAGGTTCACCATCTACTATCTCCAAGGGGAATGATTCCTTGGATCGAAGTGCTAATCCATTTCCGGTTTTTTCTACTATTATGTACATCTTTCCAGCCAAAGGAATCCCCTCTTCCGGAACTTGAAAGACAATACTTGTGTTTTTCCAATTGGATTCTTGGCACAATTCGGAAATAAAAACATCACCCAAAATACAGTCTCCACCATCTTCACAGGCACTCTCTGCACTGGGAGCCAACAGTACTCTTCCTGTACGAAAACCAAAATTTTCTCCTTTAATGGTCACAAGACTT
The DNA here is from genome assembly GCA_002787355.1 of Candidatus Magasanikbacteria bacterium CG11_big_fil_rev_8_21_14_0_20_39_34. Classification (GTDB taxonomy): domain Bacteria; phylum Patescibacteriota; class Patescibacteriia; order Magasanikbacterales; family UBA922; genus 1-14-0-20-39-34. The sequence continues at coordinate 39,932 of PCWN01000004.1, read as the reverse complement.
CCTCGAGTTGTCGTTGCAGGATCAAGAGAACCTATTATTGGTAAACTGTTATCGTTGATAGTTGCAATAGGAAGGGGAAAAACATTACTTCGCTTTTCTCCAATGAGAACTGAAACCCCTAAAGTACCGGATACATTTTCAGGAACGCGAGAACGAATGCTATTATCGGTCCAATCGTCAGCACCCACAGCTCCCGGTCTATCGTCAAATTCTACACGATTTTCTCCTTGTACATCCAAGAAATTTTGTCCTAAAATAGCGACAAATTCATTTGGATCCGCAACATCTCGTCCACTTGCCGGAACAACATCACATATTCCTGGAAGCACACGATCATTTTTCAGAAACATTCCCTCACGAGGACCTGGCCTTGGTCCAAAATTGTCAGTTGTAGAATCTCCCATTGGAAGACCCACTTGACCAGCCACCGGAGCCTTTGTCATGCGAATACTACTGAGACTTCCCTCCACAAAACCCTCCCGGTCATCCGGAATCTGTACCACAATAACGTTGTTTCTCCACGATTGACGGCCATTCCCACACTGAGCAATTTGTGCCTCAATAATATTATCTGGATTCGTTGAGTCATTATTTACAACAAACTGTATCTGTCCCGGAACTCCCCCAAAATTTTCTCCTTGTATACTTATAAGATTTCCAGAGGCCCCCTCAAAAGGAGAAACATTGGTTATCTTTGGAACACCCACGGCACATTGCCCCTCAATACAGAGGTTTGAGACACACTGTTGGTTATTGATACACGCTCCATTTCCCGGACAAGATCCACCGACATCCGGATCAGGACCCGGTTCATCACCATCCACAATGCCATTGCTGCAATGGTCACCAATAACAACAAAACTTGAAACTTCCTCTGCGATTTTGCTATCGATATCATACGCGGTCACATGAACACGATACCTTTCCAATGGTACCGCTTGAGCCGGAAGCGAAAATCGATAACGAAATTGGTATGGGAGCCCCGCAACGGCATCTGAAGTATCCCGAGTAAGTGGACCATCGTATGCCACAAATCGACTTCCATCACGATCCTTTATAATTTCCAATCGTACATACCCGGCACCGGCGGTATCTTCAACATTTGCCGCAATAACATAGGTTCTTCCCCGCGCTAATCGTATATCACGTTCATTTGAACCATTTATGGTAAGTAGGGTAATTACCGGATCTGCATCGTCCAACTGACTATCGGTATTTATGATAAATTCAGCATCCTTTTGAAAAATTTGCTCCGGACAACCTGCGACTTGCTCTTCCACCCCTTCTGCTATGACGTTTACGGCATACTTTCCATTTGACGAGCATGGCTCCCCGACACATAAATTATCACCAATATATGTTGCCTCTATAACTTTTTTTGCTCCCACAAAGGCAAATTGATATTGTCCATTAATATTTTGAAATTCACCCCGGTCATTCCGTTTTGCAATGTTAAATATCTGACCCGGATCATCTTCCTGTGCATCTTGACTCAAGACAACACGAATTTTTACATCATTGATATTGGTGGCAGCGGTATTTGGGGTGACGCTACGAACTACAAGCGCATCTGCAAGATTGCAATCGTCCCCATCGTCAAATTCTCCATCATCCCGCAAACATATATCAGGATTTGCATTTGCAAAAATGGGGTCAGCACATAGCCCTTGCGCACCAGGAACAACTCCACTCCCCGTTGCTTTGGAAAGTTGATTGAAGATAAAACGCGTAATCGCAAATGCAGAAAGGATAATAGCAAGACCAATAGCTCCGTTGATCAAGATTTTCTTTGCATCGGTTACTTTTGCATCATCCCCGCCGGCTGTCATATACCGCACCCCGCCGTAGATAACAATGATCAGTGCAACAATACCCAATATGCCCAAAGCCACCTGTATAATATTGGCAATAGTTACACGAATATCTTGACTTCCAAGACTTGTTGTACCGGCGTATCCAATTCCAAAGGTATCTTCCACAGGATTTGGAGCGGGTTCTGCGGCAAAAGCTGTTAACGGTACAGAAAACTGAAGAAATGCCACTACAAACAACACTACAACGAGGCTCCAAACCCGAAATTTTGTATGTCTTACCAATAAAGAAAGTTTCTTCAGCATAATGTAATATTTTGAAATTTATCCTGCCAACCCCAAGATTTGATCGCTCATTTCTCGAAGCCTTTCTAAACAGCTCGCGGTAGAAGACGTAAGTATGGCGTTGGTTTCCGGAGGTACAGCAGCAAAACCGGTTGGTGTGATACTTTCCGCACAACTGGTATCTGCTCCGGAGTCAAAGGTCGGACGCGTACATCCTCTATTTTCTATCACCATGCCATTAATATCTTCTTTATACACACAATCCGGAGACTCCCCGATAAAGTTACTATATGGACCCTGACCAGGATAGAGACAATTTTGATTGATTCCCTTTATCTCACTTGAAAGTGAAGGAAAGTAAAAAAGGTCAAGATTATTGGGGCCAAATACTCGATGACGAATGTTCATTTGTGTCTTTAAACCCGGTTCTCCCAACGTGTTCACCACGCTTGAATCGGGAACAAACCAAAGTTCATCCATATTGTTAAGTGCTTGCTGTTGTTGAGCAGAGCCATATTCTTCCATATCCATGTTATTCAAAGTGCTCAACCACATGATTTTATTGTACGTAATAGTTACCGGATCAGAATTTCCTACGTCTTGCGCATCTATACCGGGAACAACTTTTTCTATGTAAGGGGCGCTGGTATCAATTTTATTTTTGATAGTAAAATTCCAAAAATAATTATCGGCAGCTTTTTCGTTGTCTCCAATAACAATTGGATTTGCTATATTAGGTTTTCCATCAAAAACTCCGTCTGCGTCTCCATCAAGCGCATTTCCGGACATATCGGTAACTCCGGAAAATGGGAAGGCTTCAAAATCATCTCCCACAGGACTTGCCGTACGAATGAGTGATAGGTAATCCTCCTCACAGTTCAGATCATTTTCTCCACATCCGGTTGGGAGACAATACATGGTTTGTCCACAACTATTTTGTCCGCAAGCAAGAGTAGAAAGAAACTCTACTGATTTATATCTATTGGTAATTTTCCACTCACCGTCAACTCTTCCTCCCAGTTCTTTTCCAAAGATAAGATTTGTGAAGATCCCACCGTCGGCAAGTACACCCTGAACCACCGTTGGATCCATTGGCTCATTAAAATTTATTTGTATAACAGTATTTCGGAATGCTTTTTCACCTTGAGGAGGGAAAACACTTTGCACATGTGGTGGAGTCTCATCAAGAAGCGTATCCGTTTGAAATTTCCACTCATAGTAAAGCGTTCTTTGGCCATCAAACACCGGAATACCATCCGCTTTCAAAATAGTATTTGTAAGTCGTACACGATGCCACATATTTCGTTCAGCACTTCCCAAAAACGCAAGTGGACGAAATACAAACGTATACGCCTTATTTTCTTCTTCATACAGCGCCAAAACTGCGGCATCAACAGCCTCTTCACGCTGATCTTGAGGGAGAGATTGATCTTCTGAAAGTACTTTCCATATTTGTACGGCATCTCCTTTCAAACGATCACAATGAACGGCCCAATCAAGTGGATTTGCCTCGAGACAATCTCCTAAAATTCCATTATTGTTTGTATCGTTTATAAGTGAAGCGGGATCAATTGGCTCACGAAATGTGACTACCATTCGAGTATTTCGTTTTATATTGATATCATCTCGAAATGGATAATGATCTTTTACAATTCTCCCAAGCGCTCCACTTCCTGAAAAAGAATCAAATACAATTGCTCCACTTCCTCCGCCATTTAATGGACCACGAAACCCCGTAGCCGAGGCGAGTTGTCCTATAATAAATTGAACAATAGCCAAAGCGGAAAGGATAATAGCAAGGCCAATAAGACCGTTCGTCAGTATTTTTTTGCCCTGATTGACTTTTTCATCATTTCCACCCGCGGTCATAAGGGTATAACCCGCATATAATACCAATCCCAATGCGACCGTTCCCAAGAGTCCCAAAAGAACTCGAATGATTTTGGCAATAGTCAGACGAATATCTTGATTTCCACCGAGGCCGGTAGCCGTTGCGTATCCAATTCCAAAGGTATCCTGTGGTTGTGCCGCGAAGGCTCTTTCTCCAAAAAATAAAGATACAAAAAAGACTGCCATTACTCCAATAAGAAGAAGCATAGCAGTCTTTTTGTTACATTTTGAGATTGTTCTTGGAAGCATGGAACCAAGAATAAAAAGTTTATTATGTTTCAAGGAGTTGCATAACTATTTCCTTTACTTGGTTTCCATCTGCCACCCCCTGTGTTCTTTGCATCGCCAGTCCCATGACCTTTGGAAAATCTTCCTTTCCGTTCGCAGAAACTTCCGCTATGATATTCATAACGAGTTCACGAAGTTTTTCCTCACTCATTTGTTCAGGCAAATATGCATTGAGAATTTCAATTTCTTTTTGTGTTTGTTCTTGTAAGTCTGATCTTCCCGCTGAAACAAAATCCTGAAGCGCATCTTTGAGTTTTTTGACCTGTGAACCAATAACTTTTATTATTGCAGAATCATCCAACTCTTGTTTTGCATCAATTTCTTTGTTTTTTATTTCAGACGCCAACATGCGCAGTACGGATAGTTTTTCACTGTCCCTTGCCTTCATAGCGGCTTTCTGATCTTCGAGAAGTATAACTTTAAGTGACATAATTTTAGAATCGTTTCTTATACTCATCCGGTGGAAGTTTTCCAATTTTTTGGAGATACTCCGTCTTGGATGCTTTACAGTTACCTCTTACAGTACTTTCCTTTTGCATGTTTTTACTTTTTTTCTTCTGAAAAAACATAATCTTACGCGCCTGCAGTAACTTCCCGGAACGTAACCATGTTTTTTTTGTTCGACGCATGAACCCTTCAAAAGATTCACCTTTTTTTCGCTTTGTCTCGGACACAAAATGTCACCTCCTCACAGGTATATTAAAAATTAACTTGTCCCTGGAGTATACACAAAAAAACTCATTTCGTCAAATTTTTAGGCTTTTTTCTCCAAAATTCTTTGCATAGCCTTTCCAATCTTCTTTTGGTCTATAATTTCCTGTGTTCCCGAGTCCATATCTCGTATGATAATGGTACCGTCTTGAACCTCCTTATGACCCAGTATAAAGGTATACCCTACCGCATATTTTGCGGCAATCTCCATCTGAGATTTCAATGAAGGCTTTGCCAAATTATGATAC
>PCWN01000004.1:31249-34684 GCA_002787355.1 Candidatus Magasanikbacteria bacterium CG11_big_fil_rev_8_21_14_0_20_39_34 | reverse complement strand
GGCAGAAACAATATTTGCAACACGATCAAGACCAATACTAAACCCACAACCAGGAGTTTTTGGTCCTCCTAAGAGTTCTACCAGACCATCGTAGCGTCCTCCACCACCAAGAGCAAGGTTTCCACCTGACACTTCACTATTTTCCATGAAAATTTCAAAAACCGTATCGGTATAATAGTCAAGACCACGTACCAATGTAGGTTCTAACACATAGGGAATTTCTGCTTCATCCAAATATTCCAAAACACTCATAAAATAACTTTTTGAATCCTCCGACAACCAATCAATAATTTGTGGTGCATCCTCAATTACCATACGATCACCTTCATCTTTTGAATCTAAAATTCGCAATGGATTTTTGGTAATACGTTTTTTTGATTCTTCTGAAAGGTAACTTCTTTTACTTCGGAGGTATCCAACGAGCTCGATAATATATTGCGCACGATCTTCAAGAGACCCAATGCTATTTATTTTTACCTGTGCATTTATACCCATATCTCGAACAAAATTGTATGCCATGCATACAAGCTCGGCATCAATTACCGCATTTTTTTCTCCCAAAACTTCTCCACCATACTGAAAAAATTGTCTATATCTCCCAGCTTGGGGTCTATCATGTCTATACATTGGTCCCAAATACCACAACTTTACCGGCTGTGGTTGAACATGCATTCCATGACTCATGAATGCCCGTACACATGATGCGGTCATTTCAGGACGTAAAGCAATTTTAGAACCTTCTTTATTTTCAAAAACATACATTTCTTTTTCAACCACATCTGTTCCCTTTCCAATAGACTTTACAAAAAGCGTCGCCTCCTCAAGAACAGGCGTTTGAATTCTTCCATAGTTATAAGCATCTGATATTTCTTCTGCTACATGGTACATTTTTTTCCAAATAGGTTCATCCTTTGGTAAAAGGTCACGCATACCTCGAAGAAGCTGCGGTAACTTTACTGCTTTTTTGGAATCCTTTTTTGATTCTTTTTTCGGTTGAACGGTCTTTGCTTTTTTTGACGTTTCCTTTTTAGAAGCAGTTTTCACTATCATTTTTTTCTTTGGCTTTTCTTTTAAAGGTGTTTTTTTCTTTGAATCAGTTTTTTTTCTTGGAGGCATAAACAAAGTATTATTTTTGGTATAAAATTTTAGAGATTATAATCCGGTTTTTCAAATGTAGCCGTCCGACTAAAGGGCCAACCACGAACCCAGGCTCTTCCTACTATATCGCTTTCAGGAATGGGACCAAATCTTCGTGAATCAAAACTTGCAAGTCTGTTATCCCCCATCACAAAGTATTGATTGGAAGCAAGTGTCACGCTAACAAATCCGGAAGTCTTTCCAAAGTCATTTATATAGTCTTCTTCCAAAACAAAACCCTGTGGATGTTCTTCATTGAAGACTACTACCTTATTGTCTTCAATTTTAATTTGCTCACCCGGAAGACCTATGACTCTTTTGAGATAATAACTGCCATCTCCCACTGGAGCACCAAATACCACAACTTCACCACGTTCCGGTTGTCGAAAACGATAAGTCAATTCATCTATAATAAGGTAATCTTTCTCAATAAAATTTGGTTCCATTGAAGCTCCCTTTACATAAAAAGGCTTAAATAAAAAATATCTTACTAAAGCAATGGTAATTCCTGCCAAAATAGCTACCTTTATAAGCTCAACAAAAAACATCCCTACCTTTGCAAGTGTCCCCTGACTTGAATCGAAATCTTCAAGTTCTTGCAGTTTTTTTTCTTCTTCCATGTACCTATATTACGAATACAGAGCCACTATACACCAAACAAAGGAGAAAATCAAGGTCTTTTCTGCTTGACAAGGGTAAAAAATTCTTATAGAATCATGTGCATAAACTCCTTGAAAAATTGAAGGATTCCTGCTATACTTCTCCCGTTGTAACCTCTGCACAACAATGGGTTTATAGCTCAGTTGGTTAGAGCGCTACATTGACATTGTAGAGGTCAGAGGTTCGAATCCTCTTAAACCCACGAAAGAATATATACTTATATCCCTTTCGAGGAAACATCTAGGGGTGCGTAGCTCAGTTGGTTAGAGCGCAACACTGATAATGTTGAGGTCCCAAGTTCAACTCTTGGCGCACCCACGAAAGCCGGCTTAAGCCGGCTTTTTCTTTGGACAAAAAAACTTCCCAAGTATCTTGGGAAGTTTTTTATTTGAAACATTAGATGTTCAGATTGTCCACTGCGCTTGTATCTACCTCATCGCGTGAATCACTGTGTGAATCACCATGTGATTCATCTCTGTGACTCATTCGAGGACCTCGTCCACCTTCTGGTTCGTTGATTTTTAGATTAACGCGAGCGTTATTCTTTGCACCAACGATCTTGAGAAGTGTACGGATAGCACGAGCAGTTTGACCACGGCGACCGATTACGTATCCCATGTCGCTTGGATTGAGATCCAAGGTAAGGAGGACACCACGTTCATCCACAGTTCTGGTAACTTTTACGTCATCTGGAGTTCCTACAATTGCTTTGATGACGAATTCAAGAAACTGTTGATCTTCATTCATATACTGCATTTCTAATTAATATCCGACTGACTGAACCGTCGACCGGTTGTGGAAATTTCCACCAGTTCTCTAAAAGAGAGTGTACATGAAAAAACATAAAAGGTCAAGAATTTGGGGATAAGTAAGCCAAACTTACAGAATCAAAAAAAAAGAGACCTTTTCAGGTCTCTTTTCTCTTTATGGATTTTTTTACTCAGCAGCCGGTTCTTCTGTTGCCACCTCAGCAGGAGATTCTTCTGTCTTTTCTGCCTCAGCAGGTGCTTGTGCAGCAGCTTCTTCCTCTGCCTTCTTCGCCTTTGCTGCTTCTTCTTCAGCAGCCTTTGCAGCTTTTGCAGCTTCTGCGGCTTCCGCTGCCTTTGCTGCTTCAGCTTCCTTTTTTTCTATTTCTTGTTTCTTTTTATCTTCAATCTTTGCCTTTCGTTTATTGGTAAGGGTAACTGATTTCATTTTCTTCTTTCCTTCCAATATTCCTTGTGCAACCAAAAGGTTAAATACGGTATTTGAAGGTTGTGCACCTTTTTCTACCCAGTGTTTAATTCTTTCAGCATTAAATTCGATTACCTTTGGTTGGGCAATTGGATTGTAGTGTCCTACAATTTCAAGAGCGTTTCCTTGTGTATCTTTGGTACGCTCTGAAACTACCAAACGATAGCTTGGTTGTTTTTTTCTTCCGAGTCTTTGAAGACGAATTCTTAACATATTCTATTTTGGGCTCTAAAATAAATTATCAAGCATTAGAACCGTGACGGGAACTCTACAGAGCGGTCCCTTTTTTGTATAAGGGCAGCAGAATTCTATGGGGATCATTATATATGAGAATCCATATTTTGTCAAGATGCCACCCTACTTGATGGTCCTATCATAAAAAAGTTTCTATTTTGATCACACTCT
>PCWN01000004.1:23852-31237 GCA_002787355.1 Candidatus Magasanikbacteria bacterium CG11_big_fil_rev_8_21_14_0_20_39_34 | reverse complement strand
AGGCATATGTACATATACTCTCCAAGGTAGCAAAAATTCCATTTTCTTTAGAAGGAGAGACCCTATAACGGTTGCAGCGGTACCACAGGCACGAGTTACATAAAATATATTTCGTTCGTACGTTGCAGCACAAACTTCAATGCGTTGGTGTTCATAATCGACTTCTTTTACAAAAGCCACCGTCGTATTTATCCCTTCTGGAAAAATTTTATCTGAGGTAATTTTTTCCCCCATTTTTTGTGTAAGTTCAACAAGTTTATTCATTGATATGTTCTGGGTTCGCCATATAATTGCATGAGGCTCACCATCTCTTAAATTTTTTGAAAGATAGTTAAAACCAATATCCAAATGATCCTTTATAGAATATTTTTGTGACTGAATGCCAAATTGAGGGCAATTGAGTGGCAACTCACTCAATACATATTTTGAAATGTACTTTGAATCTGCAGTAAATGCTCCCATATTTACCCTCCACAGTTCATTCAATTTTTCTATTTTTTGACGTCCAGATCGTGTCTCAATAATATAAGTTTTTTCTTCCAAAAAGTTTTCATATAAATATTGAGCCACTCCTCGTATACCATTCCCACACATTGTTGACCAACCACTTCCTTTTACATTTGATTTAAATCCATGTGGTTCAAAAACTTCCATGGTTACATGATATTTTTGTTTTTTAAATTTCTTTGGGTCTCCACTGATTACCATTATGCTGTCCACCTTCTTTTCTAAACCAACTGAAGTAAGTTTTTTTAATGACGCAGGAGAATTTTTTAACTTCGTTAAATCATCTATTGTTTTGAGATGAAAAATAATAAAAGTATTACCACAACCTTCATAGACCGGATAAACATCCTTTGTATCTTGACGAAAAAAAGTATTCATAAAATTTTTTTATCCCGCCCCTGATACACGATTGTATTAATCAAGGGCGGGCAAGATGGGATTTTTACGGGAGAATTGGAGGATGCGCTCACCTCGTCCCTGGAAAGTACGAGTAAGTTCCACAGCATGGCCTGATTCGTCAAGCCAGAGGTGGACTACACCATTTTTCCAAGGCATCCACGGGCCTCGTTGTCCTTCATGACGGATGGACTGGAGTACTGCGAGCATACCTGCTTGCTGCTCTTGAAAGTCGATGACCGAACCATTTACATCCATTTGTTTGGGATGGACGATAATGGATAGATCCGCCACCTTTCCAAGCTGGAAAGTAGCATCCAAGAGCGCGCACGCAGGGTCCCCTCCATGACGTGTCAGGAGTGGCTGTGGATCGCGATGAAGCTTCCTCAGTCCACTGTTTCCGGAACCGTTCGAGAAGAGCTTTTGGGGAATGGTATCCAACCACCCCAATGCCCCCTCTACGAGTTCGCCCTCATAGACCAGACGAGTAGGGACCCTCGCGGATGAAAGAGCCAGATAGCTCCGGGTATTGCCAGTGGGGATATCACGCCCACCAGTATGTACTTCATCCAAGAGAATGTGTTGCTTCACAACACACCCACGTGCCGCGAGTACTTTGATGACTGCGCTCAGGACCCGAGCACCTTGCTGATGAACCTCACCCGGCTCATCTGCCAGGTAGATCGGCACACCCTCAAGTGCAACGTGAGTCCCAGGACCCAACTCCAGACGATCAAAAAGGATTTCCACGATACTCCCCCCGGTTTTGTTCGCCCAAAAGGAATTCTTTTGAGCTGGTAAAAAGTTTTCCCTTTTATCAGCCCAAAAAAAAATCCCGCTTTCACGGGATAAGTATTTTACACATGATGCAAAAAACTATCCCGCCAACGAGATCTTCTTTACCTTCTTAAGTGTAAAAAGTTGTATTGCATTCATATTTTTCATATAATACCCCCTTTAAAAAAAATTGTCAAATTTTTTATTCCACACTCTTTTGTGCCTGTTCCAATTTTACGGACAAGAGTTTAGAAATACCATCATTCCCCATGGTGACGCCATAGAGTGCGTCAGCAGCATGCATAGTGGCTCTGTTGTGGGTTATCAAAACAAACTGTGATTTCTCAGAAAGCTCCTGCAAAATTTTGGTAAATCGCAAAGTATTGGCTTCATCCAGTGCCGCTTCCACCTCATCTAAAATTACAAATGGTGGTGGATTGGTATGCAAAATCGCACATACCAGAGCAATGCTTGTCATCGTCCGTTCTCCGCCTGAAAGTGCTTGAATATTTTCAATCTTTTTTCCAGGAGGACATGCCATCACATCAATTCCTGTAAGAATTTTTCTTCTCTTCTTTTGACTTTTCTTTTCTTCATCGTCTTCTCCAAATACTTCCCCCTCCCCTAACTCTTCGTCTGCTTGCTCATCTTCGTAATTATATATTTCCACCAAATCGGCCTTTCCTCCTTCAAACAACAGACTAAAGTAACGATGGAATTCTTTTCTGATTTCTTTGAATGCTTTTGCACGCCGCGTTTTCATTAATTTATCAAGCTCTTCAATTAATGTTTCCAAATCTCCATGAGCTTTTTTCAAATCATTGAGTTGTTCTGAAAGTCCTTCATGGCGAGCCTTTATTTCCTCATACTCTTCTACAATTTCCTCATCTATTCCACCAATAAGTTGCAATTTATATTTGATCTTTTGAATTTCCGTCTGAGTTGCATCAAGTACGGTTAATTCCAAAACCGTACCAATACGTTCTTTTATCTTGTGAATTGATTCACGCATCTCTCGATATACTTCCTCATCAATATCCTCAAGTTTTGTCTCCAAACGTGCAATCGCAATATTTTTTTCATTTTTTCTTCCGGTAATATCATTGAGTAAAAGTTGTATGCTTTGCATCTGATCTTGTAGAGAAAAAACACGTGCCTTTTTTTCTTCTTCTTTTCTATTAAATTCATCCATTTCTTGCTGAACCTTTACAAGTTCCCCTTCCTTTTCTCCTACACGTTTATCCAATTCTTCTTTTTGCTTGTGAACTGCAGACATTGCAACACCGTATTCCTCTTCACTCATGGAGGTCAATGAAAGTTCTTGTTCAAGGTGTGACAATTCTCCGGTGACGCCTTGTTTTTGTTGGTTTAAAAATTCAAGTTTATTTTGCTGAGTACTGAGTTTTGCATTGAGAGTGTTCATTTCAATCTGTATTGCCTCAATATCGGTACTTACCCGTTGAAGTTTTGCTTTTATTTTTTCTATTTCTTTTTTCATTTCTTCCCCATCTTCCACACTTAATCCTGTTCTTCTTCCAAAAGAAAGATCCTGACTACGGGATCTACGGAATCCACCTTTCATAGCTCCGGACAATTCTAAGATATCTCCCTCTAAAGTCACCATGCGCACCCGTCCAATACCAATTTCACGAGCAATATGAATATTTTTTACAACGACCGTAGAACCTAAAATATAGGAAAAAATATTTTCAAATTGTTCATCATATTCTGCCAATTCTTTGGCAAGTCCGTAGACTCCAGCTTGACTGAGAATATTTTCGATATCTTGTGGAATAGGACGAGGCCGTATTTTTGTCAAAGGCAAAAATGTAGCAAAACCCAACTGATGTTCCCGCAAAAAATGAATACAGTTTTCTGCTGTTTTTTCATTATCTACCACAATGGAAGAAAGTTGCCCACTAGCCGCAATATCCAAAGCAACCTGAAACTGTCTATCCGTCCGTGCCAACTCTGCAACCGCTCCATACACCGTTCCAAAACTATTTTTATTTTCCAAAATAGATTCTACAGCTTTTAGGCCGGTAAACTGATGCAATGATGCTTGATACGAAAGATTCAATACTTTTTGTTCCAAAGTATTCAGTTGTCCCTGTAATTCCGTCCGCAAAATCATGAGACCTTCTAATTCCTTCTCCTTTTGTGCAATAGTCTCTCGGACCATTTCCAAGTCTGCTTCCAGACGTGTTGCCTCAGTATCAAATTCTACCAATTTACTTCTCAATTCTTCTATTTTATTTTCCAACCAACCAATATTTTGTTTTCCAGCGGCAGCATATTGTGTTTGAAGTCGTCCGGACATCTCCGCTCTATCTCTTTCCAACTGTGTTTTTTCTTTGAGAACTCCTTGGTACTTATTTTGTAGTTCATGGAAAGCATCTCTTGTGGACTCTTTTGCCAAAGAAGCAAGTTCTTCCTGAATACCTGCAAGCTCTTTTTGCTTACTTTCAAAATCATCTTCAAATACTTGTAATTCATTCTTTATTCCCTGCAATTCATTCTCATTGTATGACCAAAGGGTCACGTAATATTCTTCTTGAAGTTCTTTCAGACGAAGTTCCAACTCATGCCTTTCTTCTAATTTTTTGACTTGTCGAGAGAGCGTTTTTAATCGAGGAGTAATTTCCGTCAACACGAGCTCCGCTTCTTTCATGTGTTCATCTGTTTTGTTCAATTTCAAAAGTGCCTGATGACGTTTCATCTGAAATTCCTTGATACCAACCGCTTCATCAAAAAATGTTTTTCTATCGGCTGCACTTTGCAATAATAACTCAGCAATAGTTCCCTGCCCTATTACAGAATAAGACCCTTGACCAAACTGCGCCTTTGCAAGCAAAAGTTGCAAATCCAATAAACGAATCGTATTGCCATTCAGGAGGTATTCACTTTCTCCTGACCGGTATATTTTTCGGGTAATAACCACTTCTTCATAATCCACCGGAATGCGGTTATCTGAATTATCCAAAACAAAGCTTACCTGAGCACTCCCCATCTTTCCCTTATGTTCTGAGCCGGAAAAAATAATATCGTGGCTTTTCTTTCCACGAAGTTGCTTCATAGACTGCTCTCCCAAAACCCAACGAATTGCATCGGATACATTGCTCTTTCCAGAACCATTTGGGCCCACAATTGCCGTCACACTCTGCTTGTTTTTTGAGGGAGGCAAAAAAACAATCTGCGTTCTGTTGGCAAATGACTTAAATCCATTGATGTCAAGGCTTTTGATATACATAAAAAAAAGGAAACCTGAAGCGAAAACCACACTTTTTTTCAAAAGATTCTCTCTGGTTCTTCTTCTTCAAATTTTCCTATAGTATAGAGTTTCCCACATTATACCATCCTTGACAACTCCCTTCAAATCACCTATAATGCACAATTCAGAATATACAAAAAATATCCACCAAAATAATTGAAAATGAAACTTATTTTAGGTATATTTTGTGAGTCATTTCCTGTGAATAACTATGGTAGAAAATCAAGCCCTATACAAAAAAATTAAAAACATCCTGGATGACGCCCAAAACGTCCTTCTTTTGCCACACCAAAATCCTGATCCAGATGCACTTGGATCCGCCTTGGCAATGTATGAATTTTTGAAAAAGTCAGGAAAAAATGTAAAAGTATTTTGCAAAACAGGAGTTCCTAGCCGACTTCACTTTTTACCCAATCATACCGAAGTGGTGAGCGACCCATGTATATGGAAGGAAACTCCATTTGATACCATTATTCTTTTTGATTCCGGAGACCTTTTTTATGCTGGAGTGGCAGAGTATATAGAAGAACTTACCTCTCGACCAACTATCATAAATATTGACCATCATGCCAGTAACAAAAAATTTGGGGATGTAAACCTTCTTGACATTTCTGCATCTTCTACCGCTGAGGTGGTCTACTACTTCTTTCATGTAAACCGTTTTGAGATAAACGCAAATATGGCAACAAATCTTATTGCGGGAGTTATTGCGGATACAGATAACTTTACCAATGCCGCGACGAATTACTTTTCTCTTTTTGTGACCGGTGACCTTATAAAGCACGGCGGAAAGTACAAATTAGTAAAAGAGCATCTCTATCGTGATAAATCTGTAGATATTCTCAAGCTCTGGGGAGAAATTTTGGGACGCCTCCAACATCATACTACATTTGATATTGTCTATACCTATATTTCTCAAGATGATATGAACCGCTATGATGTGACCCACGAAGAAATTAGTGGATTTTCAAACTTTATGAATAATATTCAGCAAGGATGTGCTACTGTTTTTTTCAAAGAGAAGGAAGATGGTTCCATTCGTGCGAGTCTGCGTACCACCCTTGATCATATAGATGTCTCTGCCATTGCCAAACATTTTGGTGGAGGGGGACACAAAAAAGCCTGTGGATTTGAAATTGAAGGTCCAATTGAAACCGCATTTGAGCGTTTCTTTCAAGAACTGGAACGTCAACAAATACCTTGGAAATCTCCTGTTGGAGAATAAAAAATTTTCTGCTATACTAAAACAAGAACTTTCAATTGAAATGAAAAATATGGATACACCACAAAATCAATATCTCATCCCAACTGTTATAGAGAAAACTCATTACGGCGAACGTGCCTACGATATCTATTCACGTCTTCTCAAAGACAGAATCATTTTTTTGGGCACCGCCATTGATGATTCAGTTGCCAATACCATTATTGCGCAGCTTCTTTTTTTGGAAAACCAAGACCCAGAAAAGGATATCAAGCTCTATATTAATTCTCCAGGAGGATCTGTCACCGCAGGAATGGCTATCTATGATACCATGCAATTTATCAAACCAAATGTCTCTACTGTCTGTGTAGGACTTGCCGCCAGCATGGGATCATTTCTCCTTGCGGCAGGAGAAAAAGGAAAACGTTTTTGTCTGCCAAATAGTGAAGTGATGATTCACCAGGTACTTGGGGGCACACAGGGGCAAGCAAGTGATATCAAAATCCATGCAGAGCGAATCCTCCGTATGAAAGATCACCTCAATAAACTTCTTTCCAAACATACCGGTCAACCCCTCAAGCTCATAGAAAAAGACACAGACCGAGACTACTTCATGACTGCAGAAGAAGCGGTAAAATATGGGTTGGTTGATAAAGTGATAAAACCAAAATAATAATTGAAAAAACAAAAAAGACCCGTTCATTGGGTCTTTTTTTGATGCAATTTTTTAACTGGTTGGAATACCTTCCTCTCTTGAAGGTGACTGTTTTACTTCATAGTATAGATATATTTTTCCATCCTTCCCCTGTACCTCCTCAATTTTTTCCAAAGGTACATTCAAGTTTTCAGATTTTTGAAGTACCAATTGAAACATCTCACGAGCAGTATTTTGATCATCCCCTGCCAAAAATTCCTGCGCAAAAAAACCTTCTCCAGTGTAGTAATCTTCTGGGAGTCCAGCATTCAAATGTGCACGTGACATATCTACGACTCGATAAGCCCGCTGCTCAACGGTATTCTCAGGAGCATGTGCAGATTCTGCCCGTGCTTCACCTGAGAGAGCCGCCAAAAGCGCCGCACCGGTAAAAAGTCTTCTATCAAATTTCATAGGATGGTATGTTGTTTTTTCTTTGAGAGAACTATATCATAGTATATTGTAAAAAACAAAACCCTCGTATTTTTCATACGAGGGGAATTTGGATTGCATAGTTAAGGGTAAACCCTTCACTGTAT
>PCWN01000004.1:0-23833 GCA_002787355.1 Candidatus Magasanikbacteria bacterium CG11_big_fil_rev_8_21_14_0_20_39_34 | reverse complement strand
TGTATCCAAGAAGATGTGTCATAGCTGCAAACGAGCCGGAGCCGGTTGTACCCTATAACACATCCCCATGCTTGTCGTGGATACAGGCGAGGGATTATTTGGTATGGAGCCAAATACGCTCTCGCCTATTTCCATTTCTCGTGGATGTCTTTCTCAATCACGACTGCGGATAATATCACATTTGTATGCTTTTGTCAATATCCCACTGGGGATAACGTATGAAGTTTTTTTCTGAGGGATGTTGGTGGAAACATCCCTCAAGAGGTGGGTTTGGTTTGGTGGATATCAGCCCTTCTTGCCCTTCTTGCCCTTCTTGCCGCCATTCTTCCTGGACTTCGAAGCCGAGACACCACGAACGGGCTTCTCACTGCCCCAGCCGCCCACTCCGGCAGCCTGCGCGGCGGACACGAGCTTCCCCTTGGGGATAGCCGCCTGAGCGGCGGCCACCTTCCGGGCCTCCTCGGCACGGGCTTCCTCCTCCTGGATGATCTCGTCGAGCCGCGCACGCGCGACCTCCTCGATCTTCTGGTAGGTGGAAGCCGGAACGGCCCGCGACAGGAGTCGCGCACGGGCCTCCGCCTGCTTGTCCTGCGTGCGCAGGAAGTGCAGGTAGAGTCCCACGGCTCGTTCCTCCATCAGGACGAAGGCCGCCGAGCGGGCCATCTCATCGTCGATGACCCCGCATCCATCCTGTCGGCAGCAGCGGGCGATGACACCGGTGTCGTTCCAGCCCGCCTTCGCGATCATGTTCTCCGCGAAGGCGGGCAGGCGCTCGACCTCGAACTCGGGGTTGGTCTTGAGGATCTTCGTACGCATACGCGCAACGATGATCTCCACGATCTTTCCCTGACACTCCTTGGCGAGCGTACGATCCCGACGCACACTCTCATCCACCTTGGGCAGAGTCGTGGCGACGGTGGTCGTCTGCTTGGGCTTGGGACGAGGACCCTTGGCCTTGCGCGGCAGGAAGTCCTCGGTCACGCGCCGCAGGAGGTTCTCGATGAAGCCCTTGGGGGGCCCCATCTCGAAGAGGGTCTTGTAGAATCCCTCCCGCACGTGGAGTTCCTGGTAGACCCGGTGGAACTCCACGTCGCTCGCGCGCAGACCCCGCAGGGTATGCTCCGCGATGCTGTGGACGCTCCACGCCGCCCGCATGATCCAGTTCAACCGGTCCTTGGCGGCCTGACGGATGGACTCCTCCAGGCCATCCTTCTGGACCAGCATCACGAGGAAAAATCGGAGAGCCGCGAGCAGCAGGCTGCCCTCCAGCGCGAAGGAGAGTTCGGGGTAGATCTTGGTGGGATCTCCCTTCACTTCCTCTTCCACCTTCGTCTCTCCCGGACGAACCGGCAGGGACAGGCCCTGCTCCTTCTGGAACTCCGAGAAGACCCCTCCGACGAAGGTGTACTCATCACGCGGAACATCGATCGTCCGGATCACCGTCGAGTTGCAGCCGAACTCGTCCTCGGCCACCTGCTCGAGGAGGCTCATGAAGCTCCTCGCGGCCCGCTGTACCGTCAGGAGGGCCTCACTGTAGGTGATCCACTCCTCCCCGTGCCCGGGGTCTCCCTCTTCGAGCTCACGGATCGCCTGGTTCACGGGCTTGAGCACCCGCACTGCGATGTTGATCCGCAACCCCACCAGGTGGTAGAGCGACAGGAGGGCCCACTCGGGGAGGTTGTGTACCTCCGCGAGCCGCTTCGCCTTCTTCTTGTTGGGCAGGAAGGCGTCGATGTTGACATCGAGGCGTCGGGCCTCCTCCACTTTCGGCTCGGGCTCGGGTTCCGGCTCGGGCTTGGGCTTGGGCTCGGGCTTCGGCTCGGGCTTGGGCTCGGGTTCCGGCTCGGGCTTCGGCTCGGGCTCGGGCTTGGGCGTGTCGTCATCACCGAGACCACCCAGGAAGTGCTCCCAGCAGTCGCTGATGTCGACGTCCCCCGAATTCACGGGGGAGCTTGCCGGTGCCTGTGTAGCGGCGTCCTGCTGGATCGAGATGCCGTCGTCGACGTTGTCCTCGTCCTCGAACTGGAACTCCGGGAGGTGCCCGAAGAGCGCCTCCCAGTGCTCCCACTCGTCCGAGTCGAGCAGCAGGTCCACCGCCTGCTCGCACTCGACCGTGGTGGCGTTGTGCTGGGCGCTCTTGGCGGCGTTGCGATCGCCACCGAAGTACGCCCACGCGATGAGCGCCCGGGTCTGGGAGAAGCGGGGCACCTCGCCCGTCGTCCGGCTGCAGAGGCTGCACAGGGCGTACAGCATGCGAATGGGGTTCTTGGAGATGATCAGGACCCACGGCACGAGCGGGAAGCTCTGCCGCAGCTCGGCGATCTTCCGCCACACGCCGCCGAGGCGGACGTGGGCGTGGTCGGGGTCGACCTGCCCGTCGTTGTCGTTGCCCTGCTGGTCGTCCCGGTGGACCACCCGCAGGTTGGGCCGCCCCGCCGTCGCGACGGGGGGCCGCGACGGGGAGAGCTTGGGCTCATCCCGCACCACGGCCTCCCCCGAGGGGGTCCGGCCATAGCGCCGGCCGTAGAGCACCTCGATCTGCCCCCAGTGGGCGGAGGCGAGCAGCTCCTCGACCGTCGGGATCCGCCCGAACTCCTGGACCAACTCGGCCCGGTTCTGGTTGGTGTACTCTCCCGTCACACCGCGCAGGTTGACCTGCACGAGGAGGGAAAAATCCCCCAACTTCACCCCCACGTTTTCGGCCTGGTCGGCCATGATTCACCCACTTTCATTTTCCCCGAACATACTCCGGGGAGTCCAGTGAAAGAGCGTACGCCACACGCGTCGCCCGAGTATTGGTGACTTTTTGCCACCCCAAGCCTCTTCTCCAAAAAAGAAGACACTCAGGATGACAAAAAATCACTTATTTTAGGGCAAAAAAAGCTTTAGCAATTGTAAAGGGCAATTGTATTTGCAAAAAGAAAAAAAGCTTTCCGCAAAACGTGCAAATATAGCACAAAAAAGCACTTTTGTCAAGTGACAAACCTCTTGTCATTGCGAGCTGAGTATACAGCCTGGCAATCCCCCCACATGCACGTACGCAAAATAGAGAATTCCGTTCCTACTATAGAAAACGCATTTTATACAAAAAAAGAGCCAGGCTTCCCTGACTCTTTTTTTATATTTCTTTTAACCATTTACCACTGGAACATCCTCTATCACGGGATCTTCCGCTGTATCCTGAGGAGGAATACCCAACTCCGTTTCGTCAATCACTGGATTTTCTCCTTCTTTCTTTGGCTCTACACCTACCAAACAAATCTTTGGAAGTGGCCTATAATAACTTTCAAATACCTCTTCCTCTTTAGTACCATTCCCAAGAATTCTGGTATACGTAAATGAAGTTCTTGCCCCCGTAAACGCAGATTGGCATTCCTGCTTTCCAGGCTCTAACTTTTCGGTCTCAATAGTTTTTGGTTCTCCTGCAGGAATCCAAGCATGAACAACCGGATGCGTGTAACTTCCCTTTCTTCCATCGCTTGTTCCCCACAACTTGAATACCAATTGATGTGTTGCTTCATTTACAGAAGTTTCAATAAGAATATGCTTATCGGTATCATTGAGAAATTTAAAATCTGGTGCTGGCTCATAAATGGTAGCATCAGTTCCCGGAAGATTATTCACAGGATCATTGTAGTAGTGTACAACCAGCGAATGATTCCTTCGTTCCGTGATTTTCATCCCAGAATTCATGGCCATACGGAAAAGTGTTGTCCCAATTTGACAGAGTCCTCCACCAATTTCTGGCTTTATCTCATCTCCTTTTATCACCTTTTCCGGAAGATATCCACCTTCCAAAGTATAGGGCTGAGTATACTTTATTGCAGAAAATTCTTCACCCGGTTTTATAACCAAACCATTCAACTTTTTGGCACCATTTTTTATATTGAGAATTCTGTTATAAGCACTTCCCGAAAAATCAGAAATACCCACCCCAAGTAACTCCACAATTCCCAGGTCATTTACTTCACCCGTCTTTATATTTGGTTCATCAATTTCTGTAGATACCTGGATAAGTACCGGAAGTCCTTCATCATGCCAACTTCTCTGAAGAAGTGCATCATTTAAATTTTCATAAGTTTTTTCCGTATCAAGTTTTACCCCTGGACGTGAGGTTTGAAATTCAATCACTTTTCCGTCTTCTCCCATTTCAAATTTTGCATCCTTTGGACTAATATTTACAAAGGGTGAAACTACATCCTTAAAATACGCCTCCACTAAATCCTTTTTAAAGCCAAAACCCAATCTTCCTTCGTCTAATTTTTGCACTTCCAACCACTCTTTCATTCTTGAAAGATCTATTTTCCATTTTCTTTGGAGTTTGGTTTCTGGATCTGCATACATTATCTCAAGTGGTCCAGCATTAAAAACAAAGGCCAATCTATCCTGTATCTGTTCAATATCTTTTTCCGTTACCTTTGGTTCTGTTGCCTCCGTGGAGAGGGTAATATTGGGGACGCGAAGATGTGACCACTCGGTAGTTATTTGTCCTATGATATCATCATAGTGAAAAACGACTCCAGGATGAGATTTTTTCACCTCATAGGCAAAAGGAACAAAGCTCTTTATCTCTGGGTAGGCATCTTGAGGTTGTTGCTCATAGTTTACCAACTTATCCTTCAATGCTTCCAAAATTCGTTCTTTGTTTACCGTAATATTGGAAACTACCAAATAATTGGGGCGGATTCGACTTTGCATCACAGAAAATGCTCTTGTAAAAATATCATCCCGTTTTCCATAATTGAGAAGTCTTTGTACCTCTTTATCTACATTTATTTTCAACAAATCCAATGAATCTCCACTTTCAAGAACTGTCACAGGATAGAGGGTAAAATCAATAGTTTCATCAACCGTCTGCACTCGAAAATGCATTCCTTCTTGAACCAGTTTGTCGTACATATTCTCAAGTGTACTCTTGAGCTCTAGCTCTTCAAGGCCACCAATAGGCACCGTACCCAGATACGTGTTGGGAAGAACACGACTTCCATAACTATACGCATATGCCACAAGTCCGGTAAAGAGTACCGCAAATAAGGCAACCACTACAATTACCACAACCCAAATCCTGCGCCATGAAAAAGGCACCTCTCGCTGTCTATAAAATCTCTTAAAAAAGTTTTTCATATGTGAGCTTTCAAGTTTTTCTATTTTTCTTTTAGTTTTCCACTACCTTAATAGGAATCTTTGCATTGTATCTTTTTTTCGGAATTCTGACGGTAAGAACACCGTTTTTGTATTCCGCTTTTGAAAGCTCCCCCTTTACATCAACCGGTAAAACAATGGTTCGGGAAAATTTGCCCCAAAAACATTCAGTATGATGGACCTTCCCCAAACTTTCCTGTGGGAGGACTCGCTGACCACGAATAGTCAGTAAATCGTTATGAACATAGATTTCCAACTTTTCGGTGTCAGCGCCTGCCATAGTAGAAATCACAATTAAATCGGTATCATCCTCATACACATCTACCGCAAGCTGCCCCTCTACATGGTCTTCATGCCAGTCTGAGTTCACTTGTATTTTTGTTTGACTTTGTCTTGCCATAGTCTAGAGTATCTCTAAAAGTTCAAGATCAAAAACTAAATCCTTTCCGGCAAGTCTATGATTTGCATCCAGTTTTATTCCATCTGGATTTACTTCCAAAATTTTTGCTATAACATCATGCCCTGTGTCGGTAGTCATCTGGAGCCATTCCCCAACTTGAGGAGCAAATCCTTCTGGGAGTTTGTCTGAAGAAACTGCCACAACCAAGGCTGGATTATATTCACCGTATGCCTGTTCTTTTGGAATATGAATAGTTTTTTGCTCACCTACTTCCATATCATACAGAGCTTTTTCAAATCCTTCAATAAGCTGTCCCATCCCAAGTATGGCTTCCAAGGGGCCTCTATCCTTTGAAGAATCAAAGATCTCTCCATCCTCTAATTTTCCGGTGTAGTGTACGCTTACCGTATCCCCTTTTTTTGGTTTTGGCATAAAATAAGTTTTAAAATATATGTCTATAGTGTAGCAAGATTTTTTATTTTCTCCAAATAAACCCATCCCCATGGGTTGACTGAATATCCTTTTTCTATTATAATGGAGGGCACTGAAGTATAGACGGAGAGGTGGCTGAGTGGTCGAAAGCGGCACACTGCTAATGTGTTGTGCGGGTCATACCGTACCGCGGGTTCGAATCCCGCCCTCTCCGCAACCTTTTTTTGACAAAAAGCAAAAAAGTGGTTACTATACCCTGGTTCATATTTCAAAAAATGGAGAGATGGCTGAGCGGTTGAAGGCGGCAGTCTTGAAAACTGTTGAGGATGCAAGTCCTCCGTGGGTTCGAATCCCACTCTCTCCGCCAGTTTACAAAAAAACGAGAAATAATCTCGTTTTTTTATATTTCAAATTGTGCGCTAAAAGTCCTACCCTAAGTTCTTCATTATGGACCAAATTTTTTTCTCCCCCAAATAAAATGGATCTTTTACTTCCTTTATGCATCGAAAACCAAGCTTTTTATGTCCCTCCAAAGATGCAGTATTTTTTGATTCCACAAATGCAATAATAGGCATTCCCTTTGTATCTTTTTTCAATCTTTTATAGAGTTTGGTGCCCACTCCCGTACGACGATACTTCTTTGCAACCAACCAATCAGTTATTTTTACTTCATCATTTTTTGTTTTGAATGCAACAATAGCACCAACAATTTTCTCTTTTTCTTTGGCTAAAAAAACATATCCATACGAAACAAAAAACATTATATCCCAAGGACTGGTAATGCACGGTTCGTCCCACACCATTTGTTCAAAACGCCTTACTTTTTGGCATTCACTTGGTTTTGCTCGTACTATTTTTATCATATAAATGACTCATCCTATTGAAAATGTTTCAAGTCTTGAGTTTTGAGGGAGGAGTGTAGAATGCTTCAGCTGAGGATCTTTGCCACGACGCAGCGGCAGGGTTGGCTGTTCTGTTGACGCCTTCGTCTTCCACTGATGTAGATTGCACAGATGGAAATGCGATCCCCCGGCTCGAGTTGCCTCGGAACAAACATCACGATGGTCGGGTTCCTTGGTGGAGGACCAGCCGGAACTTCGTCTCGGAAAAAGCTGCTGGTGTTCACGAAACCACCAGTGTCCGAGATGGAACACATCCCATCTGGATGTTCATCCAGACGAACCACCAGTGGCATCGCCGTCCCGTCCTTGGGTTGCTTGCGCGCCTTCTCATGGAAGGGGCGACCGATGACCACCACTTCCGTACCTACCACCAGAGAAAATCTGTTGCTCACGCCACTCCTCCAACTCTATGGGGTACCTCAAGCGTATAAAATAATCCATTCATTGTCAACAAAAAAAATTCTTTTTTACCCTCTTGCAAGAGAAAATCCTATCACTTTTTTTGCTCCCTCTTTTCTTAACACTTTGGCACACTCCTGCATAGTAGCCCCCGAGGTATATACATCATCCACCAGTAAAATATTTTTTCCTGATACCATTTTTGAAATCTCCAGAGTAAATACATCCCGAACATTTTGAACACGTTTTTTGCGCGAAAGCGTGGCTTGCTGTTTTGTATAGCGAACACGCTTGAGTACATTTTGTACTCTTTTACGCAAAAGAAGCCCCACAATCTCTGCAATAAACTCAGACTGGTTGAATCCCCTTTCTAAAAATCTTCTTCTATGCAGTGGAACAAACGTAATCATATCTATATTTATAAATTTATCCCTGTGTATCAAGAGATCCTTTTCAATAAGGTTGGCTATAGTTTGCCCCAACTCTTCCACAAATCCATATTTAAAAATATGTAAAATCTTTTTTATAACATGAGAATTTTTGTATGGATACAGAGCAAAATGCCGAAATAAAAATGAATCCCCTTTGCATGAAGAACAACAAAATCCCTCTTGGTTATTTTTATGACAAATAGGGCAAGCAACTACAGGAGTGGAAGAAATTTTTTGCAAACAAGGCTCACACATCCAAATTCCTTCCTTCTGGCACACAAGGCAAAAAAGAGGAAAAACACTATCAAGAAGATAGTGTTTTATAGGTTCAAAAAGTTGTGTTTTCATACCCCCCAAAAAAATTATCATCTAATCCCAAAACCAACCACTTACCTTCCAATCACCGTTTTGTTCTACCAATGTTGCCGTTCCACGTTTGTATTCTATTTTTTTCTCCGTTTGTGTGCTTATCTGCTGTTGGACATCCAAAACCACTTCTGCCGTTCCACCAGAGAACTTGGTTACCGTAGACGTCACTACCTTTGTGGTCACTCCTTTATATTCACTATTTTCTGATGTAGCCTGGGTCTTTAACCAAGAAAGAAGCTTTCCTGTTGCTAACTCTTCTGCATCTTGAATATGTGTGTTGTCATTTAAACTAGACCGGGTCTCAAAACGCTCTACAAATGTCTTTGCAATATTTTTTATGTAGACTTCATCTGCATCTACGGGTTCTTTATTTTCCTTTACCAAAGGTAAGAAAAATTTTGGTACGGTATCTACAACATCACCCTGCGGTTGATATTCGGTAGGACCATTTCCCGTTTTGTCTGCATCTCCTGCAACTCCTTTGTCCTTTCCCCCTATCAAAACAAACAAAAGAATCGCCAAAATTATACCAACTACGACTCCCACTCCTATATAAATTTTCTTCCTCAAATCAAGCATAAGAAATTTGTGTTATTGCTTGTCCCCTGTATTGTACCGAGGATTCCAAAAATATTCAACTGTTAGCTTTCCCCTTCTTGTAACATCTCATCTTCAAACTCTTTTTTAGCTTTTTCTATTTCCAATAATTGCTTTGGATCAGAGGTAATAATCTGATCTTCCGTATATGATGCCACAATCTTTATCGCGGCGTGTTTGTTTCCTGCAAAGAATATCCCCTCTCCAATAGCACTCTCCAAAAGCAAATATTTTTCTCCTTCTGTCAAAATAAAGGTTTTCTTAATAATATCTACAGCAGCCGGAGACTGACGCAAAAGCAACTGGACAGAAGAGTTAGTCACAATAGCCTGACCATACGGTGATCGCAAAAAATCATTTACATCCTGAGTAATGGTGGTTACCCCTAAATAATATTTTCTACACCGCTTTACCAATGCATAGATAAACTTTGCACTATCCTCATGGGTCATGAGCCACCAGGCCTCATCTATCACCAGAAGCCGTTTCTTCCTCTCACTACGAACAATATTCCATACGTAGTTAATCAAAGTATAAATAGCCATAGGACGAAGTTCATCTTCCAAATCACGAACAGAGAAAATGACCAACTGGTTATTCATGTTAACATTGGTCGGGGAATTGAACAAACCAGAAAAGGTACCTGAGGTATATTTCTGAAGTTTTACTACCAATGTTTCTGCTCCCTCCATGCCTTCCAATACATCCAAAAAGTCCTGCATAATAGGCGCCTCAACAGTTGCTAAGTCGGTAGACGGAGTAATATCTTTTTTTGCATAAGTTTCCAATAGCGCTCTATCTACAATGGAATCTTCTTGAGGAGTGAGCGTCCCAAACATAATACGCACCAAACCCTTGAGGGTAATAACGGCACTTCGGATAACATCTTCTGTAGAAATCTGTGTCCCAACGGGCCGTGGAAGATCAAATGGATTTACTTTACTTTCTGATGCAAGAGAAATATTTACATACGTTCCCCCTACCGCTTCTGAGAGATGAATATATTCCATTTCCGGGTCAATAATAATCACATCTGTCCCCATCATGAGTGATCGCAGCACTTCCAGCTTCACTGCGTAAGATTTTCCGGCTCCAGAGGTTGCAAATACTACCATGTTTGCATTTTGCAAGGAAAACCTATCAAACAAGATAAGGCTGTTATTGTGTCTATTAATTCCATAAAGAATCCCATCATCACTGGAGAGCTCTGAAGAAATAAACGGAAAAGACGCCGCAATTGGACTGGAATTCATATTAAAAGATACCATAAGATCATCCATGCCCAACGGGAGTGTTGAAGTAAATCCCTGTTCTGCTTGAAAAAATACGGATTTGCTATAAATAAGTTTTGAACCAAAAACATTTTCTATATCTTCAGAAAGCTTTTCCAAATCATCTAAATTTTTTGCATAAATGGTGGCATAAAAAGCAAACTGAAAAAAATGTTCAATCCCCTGTGTCAAATCATCACGAAGTTGTTCAATATCTCGAAGTGCCGTTTCACGAATTGGATCACGTGGTGCTCCTTTTTCTGCATCAGAACTAATTTGTGCCTCAAGGGTACCTACTTTTTTCTTCAGTTGCTTGAGGATAACAGCAGAATTAATAGGATAAAAAAACATTCCAATATCCATGGTCACATTCATGTTGAGAACGGGAGCACTCCACCCAACGGAAATATAACGTGGATAGTTAATAACAAAAATAGTACGCAAAAAAACTTCTCCAAGTTGAATAAAATTTGATTCAATACGCAAAGCAGATGGGGCTATCAGGTCACGAATAGCAACCGTCCCCTCTCTATAGGTTCTCTCCTCCTCCAGGGAAATCAACTCCTCTTCTATCTGCTTTTTCTTTTCTCTTCCCTTTTCCTTTTTATCAACCTTGACCGCTGAATTTTGGGTTTTAATTGGTTTAAATGGCATGGTGGCAACTTTTAGTGTATAGAATTTACATTAAGTAATACTTTCCAACTGCATATCCTTGGTTTCTCCCAATGGTTCTGCAAAAGCAATGTCTGGATTGTAACTGGTGTAATACAATTCAATCAGGGCCTGTGTATCGAGTTGTGCAACGTTGAGCCCAATACTCTGCAAACCACCAGAAACCTGACGTACCCGCAGATCCAAATCCTGTTTTCTACTTTTAAATCGTTCTTCCTTTATACGTATGGAATGAGATGGTTTGAGCGTTTCTTTAAAACGTGACCAAAAACTTTTCTTTTTATTGGAGAGTGGATCATAGGGAACCACGACATAGAATCTCTTGGTCATAATTTGTCCCAGATCTACCAACTCTTCTACGAAACTTCTATAATCGGCAATTTGTATTCTTAAAAGCTCATTTGCTTGTTCTTTTTCCAGACCTCGAAGCTTATCAAGATACGGGGTAATCTGCATTTTTCTTGATTGCACCACAATTTGCAAAGGAAAATCTATTGAGTTCAAAAAACTGACATAAGAAGAAATAAGCGCATTTTGCTCATCCTCGGACTTTAGAGCAAAGTTTATACTGGAAACCAAAAGGACGCTCCGCAATGTTCCATCTTTGAGAACAACGGTAGAGTCCTTTATCTCAGCAATTGGCAAATACGTTTGTGTAGATGCCTTTTTAGATTTTTGTGATTTCTTTTTATTGGATTGCATAGACTCATTATAAATCATCATCAGGATTATAAAAACCTCCGGTATTCACCACAAGTGCAAGGTCTCGAATCCGCTCACGTTTTACCACTTTCCTCTCTTCTCTTTTCATAACATTCGTGTCAGTATCTCTTTTGCGAAGATATTCAAGTTCGTCCTTTTGATAATCTTTTCTCCAAATTCGTAAACTTGGTTTTCGAGCAGATTGTGCCAAATTAAGTAAAAAATAATGAAACATCTGTCCGCCAACTTTTCCAAACGCAAAGACGAGAGATAATCCTCCAATAATAACCAAAGAAAAAATTTTTAATGACATGTCTCCAAATCGAAACGCCAAAAATATAATTCCACCACCAACCAAAAGAATGATAAACTGTCGAACGGTCAACGGACCCAAAATTTTATCTTCTACATCTATAAATTGTGGAACCACGAACTGTTGCATATAGGACTTCCAAAATTTTTTCTTTAATAAGAAAGTTTTTTATTTAAACCAATAATCTCTGCTACTTCTTCCATAGTTGGAGTACTTTCTTTACTGGAAAGTATGGTTTCCAAATTTTGTCCGCTTCGCAATCCTTCCAACACGGCATCCTGATAACTCTTGTAAAGAGGACTCTCTTTCCAAGCTTTGATTCCATCCAAGTACAAAAGATATGAATCATTTTGTAAAAGTTGAATTTTTTGATGCAAAATTTTTACGCAATCACTCGGGTTTTGTGCCAACCGCCTCAAATCAGTAAGCGAAAAAGTCTTTAACTCATCAAGTGGTCCAACACTTTTTTTCATGTATTCCGGAGAATCTACCGGGTGCACATCTCGTATCATTGGTTTTCCCATCCCCATACCCACAGGTTTTTCTGTAGCAGGTTCCATACTTCGTTTTTCCTCCATAACTTTATTCATATCTACCTTTGGCTGTATATGTGCAGGTTCCAAAACCCTGGACAAATCATTATGCAAAGACTCATCCTTTCCCGGAGCATTTTTATCTATAAGAGTGATTACTTCACGTACTTGATCTGCAGTCAACCCAATACCACCATCAATTGGCTTGCGCATAGCATATTCCAAAAATTGATCATTGGTTCGGATTCCCTTTAATCGTGTTTGCAAGAGAGAGCAAAATCTTCCATACACTTCCTTGTCCACGATAAATGAAAGCTTCTGAACCAGAAGATCACATTGTTTCATCTTATCATCGGGAAGACTCCCCATGGTAATGACGTGTTGTGGAACATCGCGAAAGAAGTCCTTATGTACGGAAGCATCCAAAAGTGATGGTTCTACTTGTTTAGTCTCCTTTGTTTTCATTTTTTCCTGTGGTTCTGGCATTGGAGGCATAGGTGGTGCCACAGGAGTGGTAGATGGAGAAACTTCCACAGGTTCCTCCATTTTTTTCATTTGTGGTGGATCCATTTTTATAGGATCAATACTTGTCTTTGATTGTTTTATGGAATTTTTTATTTCCTCCTGCATGCGAATAAGTCCTTCTGGCTTTTCCTTTCGCTCACGAGCCTTCCAACTTAATATGTCCTCTTTACTCTTTGGAGAGGTTCCTTCCTTGGGAGAGGCGTTTCCCTGAATGGTTTTTGGTTCCATTTTACTATGAGAGCTTTTCTCCTGTGCCATTGCCTTATCAAGAAAGATATCTTTTACAGGAGTTGTATTGGAAAGAGCTGTCGTTTCCTGGACCATAGGAAAGAGTTCTCCATGTTCTGGTTCTTCTTTTTCTTCCGGAACAGAAGGATGAAAAATTTTTGGAATTGGCTTCAGTGCGGAAGCAGATGTATCTTCCATACTTGGAATCACACTTTCCGGTACATTTTCATCTAATTTTTTTTCTCGTGTATTGGGAAGAGATGGCAAAACAGTTGCACTGTTTGCCTGTGCAGCTCTATACGCTTTAAATTCATCCAAAGTCATATAAACGGTTGTCCCATCCGACTTTTTCACTGGAATTTTTGGTGCACTTGCCATATATTTATCCGTTTAAAACTGTTTGATCCCATACAAATCCTCCCTTTGCTTCATCAAAATAATAAAGATTGCGTACTTTTTCATCTCTATATTGATCTGCAAGAGTGGATAAAAGCGTAAGGACTCCTTCTATATTTACATAGTTTCCCGCTTCGTCTTTAATAAAACGCTCATCTATCATATGTTGGATCCCGGCATAATCTACTTCTACCTTATCTGCCGGAGAAAGTGGTTCTTCCTGTTTTTCCTCTTGTGTTTGAATGAGAGGAACCTCACTTTCTGCAACCGTTTCGGGGAAAATAGTCTGCTCTTCCAAAATTTTCTTTGGAAGTTCTGCTTCGGCAATATCCTCATTTCTATCCATATAATGTTCTGGAAATTTCATTGCGTCCACAATCACATATATGCCATCCCCTTCCACACCAGAGAAAAAATGTGTAAGTTCCACCAATGCATTAATAATCTCATCTTTTTCTACTAAAACCTTCCCCCTCATGTCCTCACTCAATTTTTCAAAAAACACACTCTGCATTCGTGAAAAAAGATGTGCAAGTTGAATGGAATCACTTCCACGATTATCCAAAACCCTGATTTCCTTTATAAACCAAGCAAGTGTAAGTTCTACCCCCGCCTCTTCGCCCAATATAGCAGGACTCTCAAAAAAAGCATTCCGTACTTTCAAGTATACACTTTCCATTTGCTTTGGTTCTGTTGTCTTGGTCCAGAGATAATGAATGGTTTTATCAAAAACATCAAAACCCAACAAAAGCGCCATCGGTACTTGCCTTCCAATGGCAATATTTATAAAATCCTCATGAGAAAGTTCGTTTATCCGCCTCCAAGTAAGCATCGTATACCATCTCCAAAAGGTATCAAAATACTTAAACTGATTTTTGGTACTAGAATCTTTAAATGATTCATGAAGAACTTTCCAATACTCATCCCGTTTTGAAAGGTCAACAAGACTCAGCTCAATCTCATCATTGATACTCTCTATTTGTGGCTTTGTCAGTGTCTTCAAACTTAAATCAATCATAGAGCTTAGGTATGATGAGTATTAAAAAATCGAGAAATATCATCTAATCCTGCAGCTGCATTGTGGGTTTTGACAGATGAAATTAATGGTTTCAAACGATCTGTCAAAGCTTTAAATGCATCCTGATCTTTTACACTTTTTGCCAAATTTTGAATGAGCTCTTCAAACTCATGAACATTGGTTCCATCTACTTTCGCATCATTCAAACTCTTCAAAAATGCTTTATTAATACGAGAAATAGCAAGGTCATTTTTTCCATCAAAAAATGAAGCAAGCTGTGCGGCACGGCCTTTATCAAATCCAGTTATGGTGCCAGATGCATCATACTTTGCATACCCATCAGCCCCTGTTAGTTTGCTCACATCAATACGATCTGCGACATAATCACCCCCACTGATACTAATCCTTCCTTCATACCCCTTTGCATATACAACTTGTTTCTGTTGATCTTCACTTAATGCATCAAAGTCTGAGGTACCAGAAGATACTTTTCCAACACCGGGTACATCAAGTATTATATGCCCGGCATTATCTTTTTCTGTTCTTTGCTGACCAAGCCCGAATCGTACCTGTTTACTTTCCTCATCAAAAAATGATCCAATTTGCCCCATAAGTGTAGCTTCTCCATCCAACCCAGCAGTTTTTGCAGCATCGTTCAGGAGACGAAGTTGTGCATCTCTTTCTTCATCATTTCCAAAGCCACCATTAATTTCTGCAAGCGCTGCTTCCAGTCCTGCACTATCTACATATCTTCCCAAAATGGCACTTGCGGTTGCCTGTAATCTATTATCATCATTTATTTCTGTTTCATGTTCAAAGAAACCGGCACTACTTAGAGCATTCAAATATCCAGCCTTTCCCGTTTCAGACCCCTCATTAAACACAGATGTCAAAGCACCAATACTCCTTGTAAGTGCAGCACTCTTCTCAGCAGGATTTGTTGCCGTTCGGACTCCTTTATTTGCTTCACCTGCGGCTGCTACCTTTTGTTCCCAGGATAGATTTGCAAACCTATCCAAAGATTTTTTGGCAACCGTTTTCCAGGCTTCCGCCAAAATTGCTGCAGCACGAACCGGTTCTACCCCTCGAACTTGACTTGCACGAGCCTCTGCCAATTCAATTATTCTTTTATTATCGAGCTCTTCTTTTGTTTCTTCCAAACGCGCTGATGAACGCACTGTTGCAGCATGTTGAGTTCCCTTTGCTATTTCTGTTTTTCGTTCTGCACCAGAGATAATATCTAAATCTCCAGCATACTCTTGAGCCGTTTTATCTATTTTTCCAAAAGCTTTCTTTACGTCCTCGTCCACTGCCAAAGACAAAAGTCTTGCTCTTTCTTCCTCAGATTTTTGTATCCCTTTTGCTTTACTTACTTCTTCCTGTACATCACGACGCACACGCTGCGTAACCTTGATCTTTCCTCCCACGGTCGCACTGGTACCCAAATTTTTCTCATGACGTTCCTGTGCAAACTTTACTGCATCCTTCCAGTCTTCCGCCTTCTTTTCTATACGTTTTGTAGTTTGTCCAAGTACTGGTGCACGCGCCAAAACCTGTCCCAAGGCTCTATCACCAAAATGTAATGCTCTTTTAAACCCTCCACTTGTTTCGTCAATTTTAGACCCAAAAACTCCTTCTCTCTCATATCTCTTTGCACGCAAATCTCGTTTTTCTTCATGCTTGGCAACTCCAATGCCAATGGCCCCCTTGGTAAGATTATATGCACTGTACAAACCACTCCGCTTGAGGGCAAAACTTCCACCGGCTTTGAGTCCTTTTTCTACACCAACACGTCCATATTTTCTGGCCAAGCTCACCCCCGTAGCTATCGTTGCTACGTTCTTTGCAAAGTTGAGTGCTCCTTGAGTAAAGCCACCACCCTCTACATTAAGTCTTCCAATGATCTTTATTCCCACTTTCAAAAAAGCAATAGCAATCAAAAAGTTCGCCATATTCTCCCAAGTGGAAACTTCCGAAATAGAAAGCTTATTGGTAACGGATTGATCCACCGACTCATCAAGCGGTGGGATATTATCCGGAATATGCGCTTTTATATCTTGTTTAAAAACATTTCCATTCCCAAGCGTTGCAAACGCCAACCACAAAAAAAATACCATTACAGGAGCTGCAACCACATGATGAATAAACTCTGTCCACCATTCACTGGCGTATTTTTCTCCCTTAGGAAATGCATGTAACAAAAATGCCAAAGGAGATAAAATAATAAGTGTCCACAGTACTACTACTCGAGCCACCATGACCAAGAGATATGCACCAATGGTATATGCAGCTGCAACCGCAAAAAAAGCCATCACTATAGCCGCCGCCAAAACCTCCATACGAAGGTTATTGCTCAACAATGAATCATCTTGCACCATGTTATAGATCTTGTCCAACTTAAACATGTTGATCAAATTTCCACCCGCAGCGTTCACTATGGCAGACAAGAATGTGATGGTAAAAACATGTGCAGCGTCAATGATAAGTCCACAGATAAGATTGGAAAAGTTGATAAATATCGCACCAAAAACTAACTTTCCCATGGCCTTTTTCCATTCATATCCCCCTGCCCCCAATATAGTCATGAAGGCAATTATCAAAAGTGCCACCACAAAAAACATGTTAGCAATGTCTCGAACCATGATCCAACCAAGCTTTACCGTACTTGCATCTATGTATCCGTTATATGCTGCCAAATTTACAAAAAAACGTAAAAAAAAGATACATGCCAATATTGCCAACTTTGCAATAATCAAAAGAATATTGGAAATAACATAAATTAATCCTCGTATCAGATCCGCACCAGCACTTACTCCCGTATCCACTGGACCGGCATGTGCATAGTTTACCATTCCAATACTTATCCCTAGTGTAAGAAACAAAAAGAGCACAACATGTATCTTGTGCTTTTTTGCATAGTCAAAAATATAGCGAGTAGTATACGCTAAAGAATCTATTGCTGTTGTGGCAAAACCTTTAAGCATGGAAAAGGATTAACACTCTCGCCCTTTGTGTCCTGAAAAATCTTTTCTTGAATTACGATTAGTATAGCATATTTAGGAAAAATATGGAAAGTTTCTTGTGAATGAACTTGTGTATTTTGGGTACAAAAAAAGGCACTGGTTTTACCAATACCTTTTAGAAGATTCGGCGAGGCACCCCGACCAAATTTGCCATCTCTTTTTTTCAAAAGAGCTCCTTTATTAAAAGCATATTCCTATTTAATTTCTTTGTCAAATTTCTTTTATCTCTCTATTCCAAAATATATCCAAAAATATCCTTACAGTTACACTCTTTGGGTGTACTTCTTCAAAAGAAATAGCTAAATTTAAACAAATATTATTCAAAACCGCTTACTTTCCCCCTGTGGATAATTTTTGATTTTTCCCTCAACATGGCAAAAAATATTTTTCTTTTTAACAATTTTAACTATGTTCCTATCCTCCTGAGACTTCTTCAAGAACCACATCATCCAACCACAAACTTCCACTCCTTATTGTCGCAAATAAAGTAATATTCTCATTGAGACCTTCTGGGGTATTAAATATTCGTTCATAAGTCCCCCATTCTTGTCCTGTTTCTCGCAAGTTTTGATATATACCTTCGAAATCTCCCTGCTTACTTATACTTCGGATGTTGATAAGAGGTCTAAATCTTTCTCCTTGGAATTTATATCTAAAACTGAGTTTATAGGTTGTTGCAGCATTGAGATGGATATCCCCTTGTGATACTCCACCGGCGTCATCCAAATCTTCAACAAATAGATACTTATCCCCACTGTCTAAACGCTTTTCCCGAATATCTGAACTTCCATAATCCCTCCAATTATCAAGTGTTGAGCTTTCCATATCACCATCTCGAACAATTTCTGGTTTTGGTATTTCTACTAAGACAACATCATCAAGGTATACCTCACCATAACGGAGGGTAAATCTGACCGTCAGACTACTTTGTGCATCTGTTGGCATTTGGAATAGTCTCTCATAGGTTTTCCAAACATCGGTAGGTGAAAGATCTCGATAAATTCCTTCAAAGTCACCTTGTCTATTAATATCATGTACATTGAGAACAGGACGAAGACGTTCTCCATTGTGTTTATATCGAAACGAAAGCTTATACCATTTTCCATTTTCTGTTGGAACATTTATCTGTTGAACTCCGGCACCACCGTCTGGACTTGCCATATACAAAACACTATTTATCCCTTCAAAACGTTTTTCAAGTAAAGTTGGATTCCCCCAATTTACCCAATTATTTATATGGGACGCAGACATATCACCATCTTTTATAAGTAACGGATCTTCTATTTCTTCCATTATGGCATCATCAATATACACATCCGCATCTCTACTATGCAGAACAAAACGAAAATCAGAAACAAAATCATCTGGGACTTTAAAGTTTCGTGTATATTTTACCCACTGTCCTGCGGTACTCTCAAGTTCAGAGTTAATAACCTCAAAATCTCCATTTGAACTTTTGATTCCCAAACGTGGGTATAGTGTTCCTTCATTTACTTTGTATTGAAAAGAAACCCGATACCAATGTCCTGCCAAAACAGGAATGGCAAGCTGCTGAATACCACCACTTTGTCCAACAAGAGCATTGGAAGTAAAGTGTATACTTTTTGCTCCACTAAAAAATTCCTGTGTAGATTTTTCCCGTACTGGTGGTTTTGCATATGCTCTCCAGGCATCTACATTCTCTTCCTCCATACTTCCATCCACCAACAGATTATTGATTGCTTGTCCAAAAAGAGTAGATGAAAAAGTGGGAGCTTGAGAATCATTGCTTGAAACCTGCCATACTATACTCTGTTCACCAAGCGTTTGTGAAGAAAATCGCACAATAGCATCTGTAGTTTCTCCAACCTCAAGAAATGCCTTTGGCTGCTTTATTATTTCAAAATCTTGTCCATTATTAGGTGTTATTGAAAAAATAGGGGTATTCGAAAAAATAATTTGATTTGAACCTATATTTTTAAATGTAATATGTATATTTTGTGAACTTCCAACTCCAATAGGGGTTGCGTGATATTGGCTTGCATTTTGTATATCTTGTCCCTCCACTTGCACCGCAATAATTTGACCAAGGTTTTCAAATGGAAATCGTATATTTGAAAAAATTGAGGAAAGCAAAGAAGTATTGTTTACGTAAAGTTGATTCTTACCTCTCAGAGAAGAAAAAATTCCATTAGAAAGAATATCCGGAGAAAACACAGAATGCTTTAAAAGATTCTTTTTTACTGTATTTTCTAAAATCTCTCCCATTTGTGAGACAAAAATCATCCCACCATTTATAAGCGGCACTCCAATTTTTTCTTCGGAATGAGTTTGAAAAATGACACTCCCCGAAGGAGAACCTACGTGCACGGGAAAACCACTCAAGTTAGAAGCATTCAATCGATTTACAGAATAAAGTTTATTATCCCGTGCAACAAATACATAATTCCCTTGATACACTCTCACAGGATACAAAGCTGGAGACTCAATTTGAAGTTCTCGATTCAAAGAAAAATTCCCTGATTGTAAAGTATACATGGAGATATGACTCTCTAAAGGAAAATTTACTATAAACTCATCACTTTGTGTATCAAAACTTATCCCAACTGGAGTATTAAACTGAAACACATCCTCTTCTTGCAATACTCCTCCAACTAAAGACACCTTTTTTAGTTGTCCCTCCTGACTCACCACAAATATATCCGCAAAGGAAGAACTCTCAGGATATACTGCAATAGGATCAAAGTAAACATCTATATTTCCAAGTGAAATATTCCCTACTTGATTTCCAAGGGAATTGTAAATATACAAAGAAGTAGTGCCCTGTGAATTTCTGCCTAAAACTACTATTTCATTATTGGAGTCACCAAGGACATTTACAAGTAGTGGTGAGGAGATAAAAATACCGTTTGGGAGAGCTACCGGAAAACCAGAAACAATATCTCCCTGATAAGAGTACAAAGTTAATTTTCCATCAATTCCAATACCAGACCTCTCAGGACCAGGGATACTCGAGAGAATTTCTCCTATAGCAGGTACAAAGTTATTCTCTCTTCCAAATACGTTCTGTGGGTGAAAAAAAGAAACTACAAATAAGAGTAGACTTGTGGATAAGACAAACAAACTTTTTACTGTTTTTTTGGAACTTCTTTGCATAAAAACTGCCTTAAAAAATAAAAAGCCCAAGAAGGACCTCAAAAACATCCCCCCTTGTAATTTTTCACTTATTTCCCCTCCTTTACAAAATAAGTGCTACTAGTAGGAAACCATGAAAACGCTTAACCTGTCAACTCCCTATTGTGGACAATATCTCAATCAACTACCGTAATACTCCCACTAACTTTTTCAACTCAGAGAGATTCCGAAACGATATTTTCTGCAATCCTAAATACTGATCTCCTTGTATCATGGGTTTGTAGTATACATTTTGACCATCCCAAACGTTCAGCATTACAAACGATCCGTTTGTCAATACATAAAAATTACTTTTTATATACGACTCATAAACATCATAATCTTGATAATGCAATCTATAAGGCATTTTCTCTCTTGCCAACGGATACTTTTCTTCCCCAATCAGATCATAGGTTGTTTTGAGAGTGTGTTCATCATAGTGAGTATTATACAAACGCACTATGGCATTTTGTTCAAAATTTCCATCCTCCTTCAAATAATTTCTCTCAGGAAAATATAAAACCGTTATAAAATGTGAATTCTCCTCAACCTCAGAGTAGGCATATTGGTAGTGCAAAAGAGAAGGGACACCTACTTTCGAGAATTGATTCTGTGGAGGTCTTGATACGCTACTCAAATACTTATCAAAGTCATAAAACAACGCAAATTTTCTATTGGCGTCTCTTACCTTTTCTCCATAAAAATGTTCCAACTCCAGGTATGACTTCAATGCGCGATACGTCCCGATATGAAATTCCGTCGCTCCAGCGCGGTTTCTCAAATCCATTTCTCTTTTCTTCAAGTAATCCCCCATATTTTTTAACTCAAAAATATTGAGATTCCTGCCCATCTCTTCCTGTGATAAAGATTGCATTGCAGGAAGCGTATCTAATGATAATTCTTGAGTAAGTTGCAACATATCTAAACCATTTTTTCCTTGTATATACCTTCCAATATTTTCTTTTGCTATTCTATAATCCACATTCACAGAACACACCCACGTAAGTGCCATCACCCCCAATATGACACTTGAATAAAAAAATTTTCGAAAACTCTGACGCAA
Source organism: Candidatus Magasanikbacteria bacterium CG11_big_fil_rev_8_21_14_0_20_39_34 (assembly GCA_002787355.1). Classification (GTDB taxonomy): domain Bacteria; phylum Patescibacteriota; class Patescibacteriia; order Magasanikbacterales; family UBA922; genus 1-14-0-20-39-34. The sequence goes on along the minus strand of PCWN01000004.1, from coordinate 2,264 downwards.
AAGAATTCCTAAGGCCGCAAAAATAAGTACAATAATAGCATAATATATAAACCACTCCACATATAGTCGCAAGGTAGTAAACCCATACACTTCTTGATAGAGATACATTCTTCTGAGTGCAGAAGCCGCAACCACACACACCTGTGCAATAAAAACAACCTGAAAAAGATCAACTATCCTATTGGCCTTATGTTCGTCGGAAGAGCGATACACGGTTATCAGAAGAATTGCCGATAGAATAATTATCCATACAAGTTGAAAAAAACCATTGCGTGCATAATCTGCAAAAGAAATTCCTGTTTTTAAAACATATTCAGAATTTCCAAATAAATAAGCGAACTGTATAAATACAAATATTGCAAAAAGAATATTGAGAACTCCAAGGACAACACTCGTTACCACATTGTCTAACTTTTTTATCTTCCATTTTCTATCATGTAAAGAATGTGTTTCTCCAATTAATACATAAAAAATTGCGCTCAGTAAAGACGCAAAGAAGACTATACGAACGATATGTAAAAAAACTATAGGATCAATATCAAAGTGGAAAACTTTATTGGTAATGTCTGCAAATATTGCATCAGCGGCATAAAATAATGACCCAAAAATAATAACAAGTGGGAGGGAAAATAAAAGCCCCTTTCCTATCTTTTTTAGAGCTTCACTATATTTGTTTTTGGTTTTCCAATGTAGGACATCTTGGAATACAACTTTCCACTTGGAAAATGAATCCTGTAAGGATTGAACAAATCGAATATTTTTCAGTGCAAAAAACAAACCCGGTTGCTTTTCTACCGTAGTGATAAATACCATTGCAAAAAGTAGCACAAATACAAAAAACGGTGCCCAAATTTGCACAAGATAATTATTGTAGAAAAAGACGTCAAAACTGATAACGACTGCCGGTAGCCCCAAAAGAAGTCCATAGGGATGGCAAATACGACGTGTATAATGGGTTATAAAAATAAACCCAAAACAAAATAACAAAGTAAAAAGAAAAAACCCAAGTCCTCCGCGATAGCCCCATACCAAAAATTCCAAGCCCGTAGCGACAGACAACCCAAAAACAACGTAACTTAAGCGCCTTAATCTCTCATTATGATTTTTTTTCAAAAACATATTCTCCTCCTTTGTAAGTAAAACTCCTCTTTTTTTATATCATAAAAGGCCTATTTTTACCATACTACCATTTAGAGACAAGATACATCTCCATATAAGTATATACGCTTTTTTTTACCATTCTCTTTCACTTAAAAAATATCCAGGGACTTTCTTGTACTCAATGGAAACACCATAAAGAGAGGTTGTACTAAAATAAATCTGTTTATCCGGAATGGAATAAGAAATTAAGAGTTTATTGGAATCAATCCATTTTACATTGAGCTTAGGATCTTCATTTTCAAACCCAAAAATTGTGTCTTCTTCCGAATGTTCATCTTGTTTTTGTTTATCTGTTGATTCTAGAGTAACAATAATCAGAGGATCTGTCGGTACCCCACATCCATATTTATACACTGAGGCATCCATATTTTTTTCTGGATTTGGTATGCTCACTACATTATGTTCATCGCAAAATGGCCCAGCAGATTCCCATAAAATATACATATACACACTTGCTATTACTATAACAGAAAGATAAGAAACAATGAGTACCGTAAATGCTATTATTACTCTTCGTTTGTCAAAGTTAAATTTCATAATTTTATGTTATGCATATTATTTTCAGTCATAAACGACGAAAGGCATCCATATATCCATCTGTATTTTTGTAGTTTGGTACATCACTAAGGTGAAAAGTTTCCAAATATAACTTTTTTGGATCAATCCCAAGTCCATATTTTTGATAAAGATTGTATCCGGCTTGTATTGCTGCTTGATCACGTGGATCGTCGTAATAACTATACTACGACAACTATCCATTTTTTCTTTTTTATTTTCATAATTATTGTGTAAATATATAGCCTTTTAGCTTTCTAGCATTTATATCAAGACCATAACTCTTGTAGAAAGAATATCCTGCCATTATATATATTTGATCTTCTTGTTCTTCCTTAAACAAATTTCTTTTCATATTCCCTCCTTAGATGTATCCTTTCAAAAAGTATTTACAATAAATAGCAAATTAGCGATGTAGATTTATATAACTAAAAAAAATTCTTTTTCATACTAGTTTAGTAACTTAAAACCAATACATACCCCTTGTCGTGTTTTAACACAAAGCCACTCCTATATTTAACCTCATTTTTTATATCACTCTGTTTATG